>NZ_CP180546.1:1287996-1931995 GCF_047778055.1 Neptuniibacter sp. QD34_54
ATGCCGCAATTTTTTAAGGTTTTTTGCCAAGCTTCAGTATGTTTGTCCCTAGCGCGTTGGTAACTCAACCAAATGCCATGAGGTGCTGTTTTGGACAGTATAGTGGTTGAATAAGTTTCCATTGATTGTGGAATGCTTACCGAAAGTGCTGTGTAATTTTGCAGTAATTGCTGATTAAGGTCGAGCCACTTGGAGGCATATCGGTCAATTTGCGCTAAATAAGGTAAAACTTCACCGATATAGAACTTATAGAAAACGTTTTCTAGAATACGTGCCGTTTTATTTGGGCTTTGGTTTCTACATAGAGGGGTGTTAGGCGAATTTCGTTGCTCTAATAAACTTGCAGCTTGATCAAGGTGGTAAGTAAGGAGTTCAAGTGAGCTGATAATTGCTGGGCCAGATCTATTGCTGTGTAAGATTTTAAAGGCTTGGTTTAAGTGATCTTTATTAGGTTTTGTCCTTCCTAATTGATCAAGGTTATGCTCGGTTAAATTTACAAGGGTTTGTAAGGCTTCAATGCTCTGTTGAGTGCTGCTGTTATCAACTAGAGGTAGAGCTGTTTGCGAACGGCTGAAATTGGCTTCCATTTCTGGTGCGGTAAATACCCCATTCCATAATTCGGCAGGCAAATTATCACGTTTAACCCGATGGATGTCGTTTACTCTTTTTAGCAGTTCAGTATCAATCGCGCTGTCGTTGCGCAAAGATTCTCGGCACTGAGTCAGTAAATGATAGAAATTAAGCTCATATAGTAATTTTGTTGATGGCTTGGCTACCTTGCCAAGAGAGCTATTCCGCTCTGCGATTAGGGGCAGCAGATCACAACGTTTTAGTTTCAGAACGTCTAGCAGGCCTTCACGGATCTCTGTGGTTTTAAGGATTCGTTCGCGTTTAAGTGGGAATTGCACTCTTGTCTTGGGGAGGTATGGCTGAGGTTGATTTAGATCGAGAGTGTTACTCAGACGGTAAAGGTAATTCTCTAAGACTAGTTCAGGCGTATCTCGGCTACATCCGCCAACGGATATTAGTACGATGATAAGAATTGAGAACCGTTTTAGCATAACTAGGTTAATGATGTTGGGCTTGGCTGAGCACTTGGTTGCTTTTCCAGTGTAATCGAGTAATTAACAGTATAGCGCCAATGGTTAAGCCAATAAGTAAACCAATCCAGAACCCTTTAGGACCCATCGCTTCAGTAATCAACTCGGTTTTACCTAAGATATAACCAGAAGGAAGACCAATGAGCCAATAGGCGATAAACACTAGCATAAGTGGAACAACGGTATCTTTATAGCCTCTAAGGGCGCCTGAACATGTTATCTGGATGGCATCTGAGAACTGGAAAAGGGCTGCAATAATGATCAATGTACTGGCGATCTCAATAATCTGAACTTCTTGGGTATAAAGCTCGGCAATTGGCGTTGCAAATATTGCCATCAGTGAAGAGCTGAAGATTGCCAAGGTCAAAGTGATAATCAAACCTGTAACAGCACTGAATTTTGCTGCTTCAGGTTTTTGCGCTCCGAGTTGATGACCAACGCGTATGGTGAGTGCCAGGGATATACTTAAAGGCAGCATAAAGATCAGGCCGGTAAAGCTGATCGTGATCTGGTGAGAGGCGATCATTACCTCACCAAGATCTGCCAAAAGCAGAGCAATTACCGAAAACATGCTGACTTCAATTAAAAGGGCGATGCCGATGGGCAGTCCGAGCTTTAAAAAGTTTTTAAGTGCTGATGGTTCAGGTAGGGACCAACCAGAAAAAGGTTTGATCGTTACAAAGGTGGGTGACTTAGCTAGATAGATAAACGCGCTAAAGAACATAATCCACATAACAATCGCTGTTGCCCAGCCGCAACCTACGCCTCCTAGTTCTGGAAAACCAAACTCGCCATAGATAAGTGCATAGTTAAGTGGGATGTTACATAACAGTCCAAGGATGGAAATTTTCATCGCGGGCTGCGTTTTACCAAAACCTTCAATATAGCTGCGGATAAGTTGATAAAGCAGAAGGGCAGGGAATCCCCAGCTTATAGCAGCCATGTATTGAGTGGTTAATTTAGCTAGCTCCTCCTCTACGCCCATGAAGGCAAGAACTGGATCGCAGTTATGCAGGGCAAAGATCGCAAGTAAGCTTAAAATCGCGACTATGATCACGCCCTGATGCAGTGTCTCCGAGCTAGCATTTTCTTTATTGGCACCTACAAGATGCGCAACCATGGGTGTGGTGGCCATTAAGATGCCTTGGCTAGCAATAAAGATGGGTAGCCAGATACTTGACCCTAATGCTACTGCGGCTAAATCTGTTGCGCTGTAACGTCCGGCCATCAGGGTATCGACAAAACCCATAGAGGTTTGCGCTACTTGAGCGATCGCTATAGGGAAGCCAAGGGTAAGGATTATTTTGATTTCTTGTAGACGTTTCAGGGGATGATCCTTAGATACAACTGAAAAAGGCGGAATGAAGTTTTACAACTCTTCTTTAACTTGTGCTGGTTTTAAGTATACCGCGATGAAATACAGATGAATTAAATCTTATAGTAAAAATTAAGCGTTTAATCATGCTAACAAGTTGTGTACAAGGCGGAAATGACAGCCCGGCACTTACCGATTAGTCGAGTCTTAGACTATTGTAGAGTCTGTTTTGGTCAAAAAAACATCAAAAAACACACAAATGGAATTGAATTAACACAAAGCAGCGCTATGATCAGATGATCGGAAAAGACATGGCTGCTTTAACGTTGCGGCAAGGAAACTCTTAGCCTAACTCTTTCAATGCTGTCTGTTTTTTCTATTTAACAGCTTTAAGCAGGAAATCTTTCGTTGCTTCGGCTGATTTTAATTATCCAAAATAGGGTTTTGAAAGATGGCAACAACTGGAACAGTTAAGTGGTTTAACGACGAAAAAGGCTTTGGTTTTATTGAGCAGGAAGGTGGTCCGGACGTATTTGCACATTTCAGTGCAATTCAGGGCGAAGGCTTCAAAAGCTTAGCTGAAGGCCAAAAAGTAGAGTTTACTGTGACTCAAGGTCAAAAAGGCCCACAAGCTGAAAACATCGTTAAAGTTTAAGCTGTTGCTACGGGGTTAAAGTCCCGTCCTGCACATGATAGAAAGGCAAGCCTAGGGCTTGCTTTTTTATTGCCTAACAGCTGTATCGTTTAATGAGTGCTACTTTCCAGAAGGGTTAGGATCTGCAGCGCTTCTTCTCTGTTTTGACCACAAAATTCTTCTTCAGGTGCAAAGTTAGCACAAGCTTTTGGTCTTTGATCTGTACCAAAGATTTCGCATCGATTTTGCTGATCTAAATGCTTGCAACGTTCGCCCGCAGGTTTGTTTAGGCTGGTGATGCTCGGTGCAATACAGCAGGCACCGCAGTTTTCTCGACATTGCATAGTAACGACAGGAAAAGTTAAAAGGTTATTGTAGCGAAAAGGGTAGGGAAATAAAAAAGCCGGTCAGAAGACCGGCTTTAGGATTGGCTCTATATCATTATAGTTATATTCGACTAGGCTGCTGTGCCTTGATCTTGCAGGCTGCTATCAGCCTGCAGTTCAGTCTTTTTTATAGTATCAAGCCCCAGTGTAGATAAAGTGCGCTTGCGCACATTGTTTAGTAACGCTGCATCTTGAGTCAGATCCTGACCGTAAGATGGGATCATCGCATGAATCTTATCTTGCCACTCTTGTGTAGCAAGTTTTTCTGCGAAGCATGTTTCCACAATGTTGATCATCGTCTGGACTGCAGTTGATGCGCCAGGTGAGGCACCTAGAAGAGCAGCAAGCGTACCATCTTCAGCCGAGATTACTTCAGTACCGAATTCTAGTTTGCCTTTACCGTTCTCATCTTCTTTGATGATCTGTACGCGTTGACCTGCGTAGGAAAGTTCCCAGTCTTCATCTTTTGCATCAGGGAAGAAGTTTCTTAGCGCGTCTACACGAGAGCTGTGAGACTGCATTACTTCACTGATCAGGTACTTGGTAAGGTCCATGTTATTCATACCTACAGAAAGCATCGGCTTGATGTTGCCAAGGTTGATGCTTAGTGGCATGTCGAAGATAGAGCCTTTCTTCAAGAACTTAGTCGTAAATCCAGCAAATGGGCCAAACAGTAGGGCTTGTTCACCGCCGATGACGCGAGTATCCAAGTGAGGTACGGACATCGGTGGAGCACCGATAGGTGCTGTACCATAAACTTTAGCCAAGTGCTTTTTAACGATTTCTGGTTTGCGGCAAACTAGCCATTGACCACTTACAGGGAAGCCGCCATAACCTTTACCTTCAGAGATGCCTGCTTTCTGTAGAAGCGGTAGCGCGCCACCACCCGCACCAAGGAATACAAACTTAGCGTTGATGGCTTCTTTATCGCCAGTTTGGTCATTCTTTAGCGTAATAGTCCAGTTTTTATCTTGGTCTTGCTTAAGATCTTTTACTGTACGGCTTAGTAGAAGTTCGAAATCATCTTGAGCTTCTAGGAAGTTCACCATGTTGCGTGCAAGCGAACCAAAGTTTACGTCGGAGCCGTAAGCAACACGAGTGGCTGCAACTTTCTCGCTTGGATCACGGTTTTCCATGACCAGTGGCATCCACTCTTTCAAGACTGCGTGATCTTCACTGTATTCCATATCCGCAAACTGGTGCGTAGCACTCAATGTTTCATAACGATTGCGAAGGAATTCTACGTTCTTCTCACCCCATACAAAGCTTTGGTGTGGTACAGGATTGATAAATTGAGAAGGTTCAGGAAGGGCGTTTTGTTCTACGAGGTATGACCAGAATTGCAAGCTAACTTCGAAAGAGGCGTTAATCGCGAAAGCTTTAGTGGCATTGATCGTGCCGTCTGGCATTTGTGGCGTGTAGTTCAATTCACAATATGCCGCGTGGCCCGTACCGGCATTGTTCATGCCATCTGTACTTTCATGGGCGACATGATCTAGGCGCTCGATCATGCTGATTTTCAGGGAAGGATCTAGCTGCTTGAGCATGACGCCAAGGGTCGTACTCATAGCTCCCGCGCCGACTAGCAATACGTCTACTGATTTTGTGGTCATAGGAACTTCGCCATTTTAATAATAATAATGGTTTGTGAAGTAGCTGCGGGGATGGGGGCTTGTGGCCGCAACAGTCATGACTTTGGTGAGTCAGCTGTTATCACCCGAGACTTCTTTGTTCTGCAACACATAGAACATAATTTTATTACATTTTCTGGAGGTTGCAGGATGTTTGGCGCGAATTATACGGATTCTGTTGGCAATGTCTTGGGAAATAAGGCCAAAGGAGTTAGCAATTCGGATTAGATTAATTCTAAAGTATTACATATTTTGGCGTGTTGGCTGTCGTATGAAGTAATGTTTAAGGTCTTTGTGTATATGATTATTCTCTAAAGTTATTAAAGGGGGATATAACTGCTCTCTTTTATTTACTTCTCTGTTCTGCTCGACTAGTCTGCCTCCGAATCTGAGAAGCTTAAATACAGGAGCGCCTATATGGAAGATATTATTGAGTTGCTACAAGAACGTAATGTCGAAGTTCCTGTGCCTTTAGATCTGCCTGATGAAGATGATCTTGTAGAGATCGAAGAGCAGATTTTGATTTCACTCCCGGATGAGTATAAGCATTTCCTGCTTGAGGTAAGTGATATTGTTTGTGGTTCTATTGAACCGGCGACTGTGGCTGATCCAAGTTCGCACACTTTTTTACCTGAATTAGCTGCTACAGCTTGGGATATAGGTATGCCTCGAGAGTATATCCCGATCTGTGAGCATGCGAATGGCTATTACTGTATTACGCAAGATGCGGCCATCCTGCTTTGGCAACACGGTGATACGATTGAAGACGAGTGGCCATCTATTTGGAACTGGGCCAAAGACGTATGGTTGGAGAGTTAATTAATGAACAGACAAATATTTCAGCAGATTGAAGCTTTTGCTGAGTCGATGATGAAAGCGGCTGAGACGGATAACGAAAAAGAGTTTTATTCGGTTTATGCTGAATTGGAAGCTTTAGCTGAGCAGTATAAAGGAAAGAAGAACGATCACCCTGTGTTTTGGGAAACACTAGCTGACTTCTCAGAAGAAAACCAAGATGCGATCAAGCTCTATCAGCAAGCTTATCAGTTGGCTGATAGCTTAAAAGATACAGAGTATAAAGCGTCGATTCAATACTCTTTAGCTCAGCGCCTGTTTGAAGAAGGTCAAAAAGAGGATGCGCTCGAAGCTCTGGCTAAAGCAGAGAAATTTGCGGGATTCACTGAGGATCAGGAGCTTCAAGAAGATATTCAGCAGTTACGCTCTGAGATTGAATAATCGATACTGTCTAAAATATAAAACGGACTAAAACAAAAAAACGGAGCAGATGCTCCGTTTTTTGTTTCTAATTAACTTAGTCGATACGTACTGCTACATAACGACCTGGTGCTGCTTCGATAACGCTGTGCTCATCGTTACCTGGTGCGGTTGGAGCCGCAACTTTCTTACCAGCACGACGCTTCAACCACTCAGCCCAGTGAGGCCACCATGAACCTTCCTGACGCTCAGCCGATTCTAACCAGCTATCTGCACCGTTACCTAGTTCACCGTTGATCCAGTAGTTACGACGGTTCTTAGAAGCTGGGTTGATAACACCTGCAACGTGACCACTTGCGCCTAGAACGAACTCGTTTTTGCCTTTCAGTAGTTCGGTACCTTCGAAAGTGCCTTTCCATGGAGCAATGTGATCTTCGATTGTAGATAGGAAGTAGCAAGGGATCTTGATCTTACCAAGATCGATCTTCTCACCGCAGATAGTTAACTGGTCTTTCTTAGTTAGACCGTTTTCCATGTACATGTTGTTGATGTAGTACGTGTACATGCCTGCTGGTAGGTTAGTAGAGTCACTGTTCCAGTACAGGATATCGAACGGAGGAGGCGTCTGACCTTTAAGGTAGTTGTTAACAACGTAAGACCAGATTAGATCGTTTGAACGTAGCATGTTGAAAGACGTAGCAAGCTCACGACCACTTAGGTAGCCCTGATTATTTACTTTGTCTTCCAGTTTCTTAATCTGTTGTTCGTCAATAAATACACATAGATCACCCGGGTCAGTGAAGTCTAGAAGTGTCGTGAAGAACGTTGCAGAAGCGATAGACGTATCTTTACGTGCTGCCATTACCGCTAGAGCAGTTGTTAGTAGAGTACCGCCTACACACCATGCTACTGCGTTAACTTTATCGCTCTTAGTAATGTCTTGAACTACTTGGGTCGCTTTTAGGATGCCTTTTTCTACGTAGTCATCCCAAGTGATATGACCCTGTTCAATTGTTGGGTTCAACCAAGAAATAACGAAGGTTGTTTGGCCTTGGTCTACGCAGTATTTTACGTAAGAGTTGCTTTCTTGCAGGTCAAGGATGTAGAACTTGTTGATGCAAGGAGGCACGATCATTGTTGGGCGAGCGTAAGTCTCTTCAGTCGTTGGTTTGTACTGAATAAGCTGGAACATCTCGTTTTCAAATACAACAGAACCTTCAGTCGTTGCAATGTTCTCACCTAGAACAAATGCAGACTCGTCAGTCATAGAGATGCGGCCTTTTTCAGCATCACCTAGTAGGTTCTTAAGGCCATCAACTAAACTCTGACCTTTAGTTTCCAACGCTTGTTGAAGAACTTCAGGGTTAGTGATTGCAAAGTTGGTTGGAGACATCGCATCGATATATTGCTGCGTGTAAAACTCAAGTTTCTTCTGTTCTTGGTCAGAAAGATTTGCATTAGCTGCCATTTCCTGAAGAAGCTTAGAGCTTAGTAGGTAAGACTGCTTGATGTAATCGAAAACTGGGTTCTGAGACCATTCTTCTGCTTGAAAACGACGGTCGCCACGTGCTGGCTGTGCAACAGATTCGCTGCTTTTGCCTGTTAGCAGGTTAGTCCACAGGCTCATTTGGCTTTGCTGATAGTCAGTAATTGCACGGATCCAAACGGTAGGGTCTTCCCAAGAGCGGTTAGCTAACTCTGTCCAGGATTGCGTGAACTTAGTGAAAATATCATCACAGCCAGAAGCTGAGAACATCTCTAATACTTTCTGGGTTTCGGTGTTCAGGTAGTCAATAAACTCCTGAGGGTTGGAAAGTAGGTTGCTATTGTTGTCCATTGGGTCGCCTTTCTTTGTCATATCCGTCCTTCCATCTTGCCTGCTTCACATATTCTTAACGAGTATGGAATAGTGGAAATACAAGTTTTACGGTTTAGCTCACAATATCGCAACTTTTAATTGCGTTTTCGTGAATATATATGTCCAGCATATTCTTGTGCGGTGCAATGTATCAAGGTATTCCTTGGTCGATCACACTAAGGTGTTACGGCCTTGGTTCAATAAATGTCATACTGATTGTAGGTAAAACACTCGTTTTATGTGGTGATTTTAATTGCTCGTCAGGTTTCGTTCGTCAATCATATCCTCTATATGTTGCAGAAATTTATAACTCTATTCTTCTGTATTTCGCATCTGCTTTATGGTCCCTTTATGGATTGATTTGTCTTTCTTTAAATCCGGGCTTTGGTACTAAAGCGCTTTTAAAACAGAATGATGCACTGCTGCATAGGGAGTATTTATTAACTTTTAACCTAGAATATGTTTCAAGGGTTTAAGACCTGCACCTTTCAAGTACCACTTGCCTAATCAGCAATCTGTAGGACTGACACTCACAGAATTTAACTCTTCTGTGCGATCTTTGATGTCATCTCGCTCAATATAGCCATTTTGTTTAAAAAGGGTGTGGTTGGCTTTCCTGGGAGCCAAAAGACCAGTCTTCGCCGTATGTTTTATAACGTTGAGAGTCTTAAGTGGCTAAGTCTATTTGGGCAAATTGCTCTATGGCTTACTTAACTTGACCATGATTAATCCATCAGTGTTGTTTTTTTTGCATGATCAATTCGTCGTTGTTTTTCGGTATTATCTGGTTTTCATTCACTATATACATTGACTGTGGACTATAGCATGCGGGTTGTAGGCATTCTGTGATCTAGCTCAGGTCTCCGGTCAAACGGTCTGAAATAAAAAAGTTAGCAAGGGTAAATAGAGTGAGAGAACTGGAATTGATGGGAACGGTAGGTTGTCATCTTTGTGAAGTGGCAGAGCAGTTGATAGCATCTTCTGTGGATATGCAGGCGTATGCTATTTATCAGGTCGACATTGCAGATGACGATGATTTGGTTGAACGTTATGGTGTTAAAATTCCAGTGTTGTTGGATTTAGAGAGTAAAGAGGAACTGGAGTGGCCTTTTGATCAATCCAAACTCCTAGAATTTCTTCAGCGTGTGTCTAATTGAGTCCAAAGAATTCGCATGTAGTTTGATAAACATCTTGCTGTAGCTGATCTAACTCTACGTCTCTTAGTTCAGCAACTTTTGTCGCTATGTGCGGCAGATAGATTGGAAGGTTGCGGCGAGATTTTGGTTTCGGTTTTATATCTCGAGGAAGAAGGTAAGGAGCATCCGTTTCAAGCATCAAACGATTGGAAGGAATGTCTTTGACCAGCTTTTGTAGATCTAGTCCACGTCTTTCATCACAGATCCAACCTGTAATGCCAATGTGCATATCCAGATCAAGGTAGTTATAAAGCTCTACCTTAGTGCCCGTAAAGCAGTGTGCTACAGCATGGGGAATATGATCTCTATAGCTGTATAGCATCTCTAGTTGTTTTTTATGGGCGTCTCGCTCATGTAAAAACAGAGGCTGTCGGTGTGTACATGCGATTTCAAGTTGCTTTTCAAAAGCATTGATTTGCTGTTCCGGTGTAGAAAAATTTCGATTGAAGTCTAACCCCATCTCGCCCGCTGCGACGACACAGTCTTCTTTTAATAACGAGTTGAACTCTTGCAGTTGATTAGCTGTATGATCTTTTGCGTAGTGGGGATGAATTCCCGCTGTGCAGTAGAGATGTTCAGGAAATTTTTGGCATAACTCGATAGCTTGTAAGCTCTCATCGAGTGTTGTGCCTGTAATGATTAGGCGTTCAATACCCTGTTCTAATGCTTGCTGGATTACATCTTCCCTGTCTTTATCAAAACTACTGTCAGTAAGGTTAACGCCAATATCAATCCAGCAAGGATTAGTCATACAGATATCTTCTTTTACTATTTGTTTATAAAGCGGTTTTCTTGCTTTGGTTAACGGCTAGCAAGGCGATTTGCTTATCGGTAAGTAAGCTGGCCTGCCGACCTTCTAAGCGATCATAAATGACGCGGAATGCTAATACACTTTGAACATATTTGCGCGTTTCTTTAAACGGAATAGTTTCAATCCAGATGTCTAAAGGTAGATCGCCACGTTGTTTAAGCCACTTAGTTACACGGTGAGGGCCTGCATTATAGGCCGCTGCTGCATGGGCGGGGTTGTTATCGAATTTTTTCAGCATATCCCCTAAGTAGGCTGAACCCAGCGTAATATTAATCTCAGGTTTATCTAACTCTGCATTTTTCTTATACGGAACTTTATGCTTTTTGGCTGTAAGTTTGGCTGTTTGGGGCATTAACTGCATTAAACCACGGGCGCCGACACGGGATGTAGCGTTAAATAGGAATGCACTTTCCTGACGGGCTATAGCAACAGGGAAGCTTAGATCGAGATCGTTCTTAAGCGCATGTTCTTTAAAAAGTTTTGCGTGGGGGTAAGGAAAGCGAAGATCTATATGGTCCCAACGCTCTGTTTTGGCAGCATTGATGATCGCTTGTAGGTGCCAACCCCAAGAGTTAGCTAGATAACCTGCAAGGTTCTTTTGCTGATCATCCATCTGAGACAGAGCGAGGCGCCATTCTCGATTCGCTTCGGTCAATCGACCTAGTTTGAATAACTCACCTGCGCGGGCTGCAGCAGGTAATTTAGCTAACTCATCAAGTTGCTCTTGAGTTACAGCATCTGATTTAGCGTTAAGCTGGAAAGGGCTTTTATTTAACTCTGCCGCTAAAAAACCGTAAAAGCTTCTGTCTTTCGCGACTTCGGCGATTTTTTCTTTTTGGTCGGTATTAGGCTTGAGATGCCTTTCAGCAATGAGAGACCAGTATTGCCATTTAGAATCTTTTTTCTCTTCTTCATTGAGATGACTAATTGCTTCTACAACCGTCTTCCAATCCTGTTTAGCTAAGGCATTACGAATACGTCGTTCTGTTAGTTCCTCAATGCGGTATTCAGAGTCAAGCTGCTTACTCAGCTTGATTGCTTGGCTGTGATAGGTCCAATTCAGCCGCTCGCCCATGTATAGGCTGACTTCATCTTGATCAACCTGCGGCATCAGCCCGTCGCGCTTTTTAAGCCAAGACTGAGTGGCTGTTATTGGTTGTTTACGATACCAGCGTTTATAAGCGATAGATGCCGCTATAGGGCGTTGAACTTTATCAATTTTATTTATAGTTGAGCCATCAACCAGTTCTGGAGAATTGTAAAGTGTCCAGAAAAGCTCAGCTTGTTGTTTCTGTTTTTTATCTTTGATCTTCTTGGTTAGGTAACGAGCGAGTTTGATCTCATTTTGTTCAACGCTCATCCAAAAACGCTGGGAAGCTTCATTCGTTGTCGGTCGACCGGTTGCCATCCAAGCTTTAAACAGCGGGTCGCATGCTTTAGGTTGGGATTTGCCTACCATCCATAGTTCACGCGCCTGATACAGTGCTGTTTTTTTCTGCTGAGAATTGCCATTGAGTAGCGCTGTTTGTTGTTGGCACTCGTAGCGAATGCTAGTAACTGGGTGGTTACTAAAATGCTTACGGTAGGTCGTCCATTTTTTGTTTTTCGCGAGGTGATTTAACCAAGTGCGGTTGAGTCGGTTAGCGATCGGTAGTTTCGGATATTTTTCGATAAATGCAGATACGTTTCCAGAATTGGATTTATACAGCCGTTTTAGCTCGTATTGATAATCTAAATAAGGTGCTAAAGGGTAATCATTAAGTGCTTTTCGAGCCTTCTTAAAAGACTGGGTTTTGTTCTGTTTTAGGTAGGTTTCAGCTTGCAAAAATTGTTTGCGTTGTTGTTCTATGGATGCGTAAGAAATCGGTGCTGTAATAAGTAGCGATGTTAAAGTGAACACACCGGTTGTTGTTTGCCAAAAAGGTTTCATTTTCAAGTCCTATGAATAATCCATTATCACTTTATACGATAGATTAACGGCTTAATTAAATAATAATTTACCTGAATGCAGCATTTTCATGCATATCTGTCGAAAATGAGTAGAATAGCGGCCTCAATGAACAAAAGCTGACCTATCATGCCTCTGATTCGACTCGATAAAATATCCATGGCCTTTGGCGCCAAACCTTTACTAGATAACGTTGATTTCCAAATTGATCCCGGTGAAAGGGTTGCTTTGGTCGGTATGAATGGTGCTGGTAAATCAACACTGTTAAAGCTGGTTGCAGGTCATCACAAAGCTGATGGTGGTGAGTTTTGGGTTTCGCCAACGTGTCGAATTGCAGAATTACCTCAGGCAATGCCAGCGGCAGATGAGCGTTTAGTACGTGATGTAGTTACTGCAGGTTTGGGTGATATCCAAAAGCTACGTCAGGATTACGATGAGCTTGCTGCATCTGAAAATGCAGACATGAAGGTGCTGGATAAGCTTCAGCATCAGATTGAAGCGGTTGATGGTTGGCATTTAGAGCAGCGTGTTCAGCGCGTCATTGAACAGTTGGATCTGCCTGGCGACAAATTAATGTCTGAGTTGTCAGGAGGTTGGCGTCGTCGCACAGCCTTAGGTGCCGCGTTAGTTCAGAATCCTGATCTTTTATTACTCGATGAGCCTACCAACCATTTAGATATCGAGACTATCGAATGGCTAGAGCAGCAACTGCTTGAATTTAAAGGTGGCCTGTTGATTATCTCGCACGATAGGGCATTGGTGGATCGCTTGGCGACGCGTATCGTAGAGCTTGATCGTGGCGTGCTGTCATCGTTCCCGGGTAGCTATTCTGCTTATATGGATCTAAAGCAGAAGATGCTTGAGGACGAAGAGAAGCAGAATGCGCTATTCGATAAGCGTCTGGCGCAAGAAGAAACTTGGATTCGTCAAGGCATTAAGGCGCGTCGAACCCGTAATGAAGGGCGTGTCCGAGCTCTTAAAAAGATGCGTAATGAACGAGCGGACCGACGTGAACGCGGGGGTAAGGCTAAGTTCTCCTTAGAGGAGGCGGCTCGCAGCGGTAAGCTAGTTGCAGAGCTTAAAAATGTGTCGTTGGGGTATGCTGGCAAGCCATTGTTTAGTGACTTTGATTTTGTCTTGCAACGAGGTGATCGTATCGGTCTTATCGGGCCAAATGGTGCCGGTAAGAGTAGTTTGTTAAGCGTGCTTTTAGGTAAGCAATCTCCTGATCAAGGTGAAGTGAAGCTCGGTACGAATCTGAAAATTGCTTACTTTGATCAGTTACGTGCTCAGGTTGATCCAGAAAAAACAGTGATGGATAACATAGCTGAAGGTCGAGAGAGTATCAGCATCAATGGCCGTGATCGTCATCTGATCAGTTACTTGAATGACTTTATGTTTGCGCCTGAAAGAGCGCGAACGCCTGTAAAAGCGTTATCCGGTGGTGAGACAAACAGGGTTTTGTTAGCCAAACTCTTTAGTCAGCCTGCAAACCTGTTAGTGCTGGATGAGCCGACCAACGATCTGGATATTGAAACACTTGAATTGCTTGAAGAGATCATTCTAGATTTTGATGGCACGATTCTTCTAG
The DNA here is from genome assembly GCF_047778055.1 of Neptuniibacter sp. QD34_54. Classification (GTDB taxonomy): domain Bacteria; phylum Pseudomonadota; class Gammaproteobacteria; order Pseudomonadales; family Balneatricaceae; genus Neptuniibacter. Next base: position 1,301,682 of record NZ_CP180546.1, read on the forward strand.
TAAGCCATGACCGTTCTTTCTTGGATAATGTGGTCACTAGCACCTTGGTATTCGAAGGTGAAGGCGAACTGAATGAATATGTTGGTGGTTATCAAGATTGGTTGAGGCAGCGCCCGGAACCTGTCAAACAGGAGAGTAAGCAGCCTAAAGCTGAAAAGCCTCAAGTCAAAGAAGCGGCGCCTTCTCAGCCTGCGAAGAAGAAAAAGCTAAGTTACAAGCTACAGCGTGAATTAGATGAGCTCCCTGCTCAGTTAGAACAAGCGGAAGCGGCTCTGGAAGCATTGCAAACAGAAACGGCTGCCCCTGATTTTTATCAGCAGGATCACGAATTCGTGAGTCAAAAACTCGGTGAATTACAGGATCAGGAATCACTGGTTGAGCAACTGATGGACCGCTGGGTCGAGTTGGAGGCGCTGCAGGAAGGGGAGTAAACCCTTCCTAGTCTTGATCCTGAATTCTGACTGCTAAAACATCACACTTAGCCCCATGTAAAACGCCGTTAGCGGTTGAGCCAAGTAGAAGGGCAATACCGTGGCGGCCATGGCTGCCTACAATAACCAGATCTATATCATAATCGTCGGCGAGTCGGTGAATCTCTGATTCGGTTTGACCCGTTACCACTAACTGTTCAGTTACCGGATATTCAAGGGTCTCACAATAGCGCTTGAGCTTTTGCTCGGCGTGTTTATCTAGTTGTTCCTGTATCGAGGTTAAATCCATCGGGACATCGCCCCCATAAGCAAAGCTGAGAGGTTCAATAACGTGAACTGCATAGAGCTGTGCGTCGTTCGCTTTTGCAAGTTCATAGGCTTTACTTTTGAGCTGATCAGATTCGCTTGAGAGGTCTAAGGCTAAAAGTATCTTGGAATAAGTTCCCATAACTGCATCTCCACTAGCAAAGTGTTTAAGGCTGTTGAGAGTGACTTACAGACTCTTTTAACAGATTAGCATAGAGCGTTGCTGTACGTACTCTGGTAAACTCGCGGCAGCTGATTTCTATCAATATTTTAATAGGTTGTGTTATTTCTGGGTGTTTTATGCCAGTCATGTACAGCCTGCTATTCAATGTTTCCGCGCGTACGGTAATTGGGCTGAGGGTTTAGTAATGGAATGGATGATAATCGTCCTGATAATGATGTCTTTGTTAGGCTCAATGATGTGGGTTATGCCCACTAAAAAGCAAAAATACCAAGCATCTCTAAGGCTTAAAGCAAAAGCGCTGGGCTTCCAGATACAACTCGAAAAGATGAAGCCGCCTAGAGCACAAGGCGAAATGGAGCCAGATGAGCGTAATATGACCGCTTATCGAGTTTTACGTGAAGGCTTAAGCCGTGAGCAGAAGAATAACTTCAACGCTTGGCAAGTGTTCCGAGTAGAGTCCATTGCTAATATCGGTTTGAATGCTGGTTGGTGCTGGGCTCAAGGTGAGCGCACTTTATCTGAGCCGCAATTAGATAAATTAAATGCGCTGTTAGAGGAGCTTCCAAAGGGGGTTTTCTCTTTAGAATCAACGCCAGCTTATGTAGGTGTTCATTGGGACGAGGCTGGAAATAGTGATAAAGGTGAAGAGATCATGGAATCTCTTTATCAACAGCTTAAAGAATTTAGTGAGGGCAATTTTTGATGTTACCACCGGTTGAAGTACCTGCAGGTCGTTACCAGCACTATAAAGGGCCAGAATACGTTGTTTTAGATGTGGCGCGACATTCTGAAACTGAAGAGTGGCTAGTGGTATACAAGTTGGGCTACGGTGATGAATCTACTTGGGTGCGCCCGTTAGATATGTTTGTTGAGACGGTAACCCTAGAAAACGGTTCAGTTGTTCCTCGTTTTAATAAGATCGACTAGAGAAGGCGATCTAAGGAGTCTGCCAAGGTACCTTTGGAACGTGGTTTTCTTGGTTGGATCTCTTCAATTAGTTTATCTACAGTGTCCAAGCGTGGTTTTTTAACCGTATGAGGGATATTTGCCCTTACTAGCAGAGCTTTTGCGTGACGATAATGGGAAACTGCCGTCATGGAGTCTTCGCTCTGTAAAAAACGGTTACCTTGGCTTACATGAGCATCAGCAACCACAGTTATACGTAGCCAGTACAACTCTTGCTGATAGCTACGAGCAAGCGTTAAAGTGATTTTTCCACCCCGTGCCAATTGAAGTACGAGCTTCTCAGCAAAGTTGATATAGATTTGTGCTCGTTTTAAAGCTTTATCGCTATCGAATACATCAGGAGAAGCAAATGCTTTATCAGCGGTGTCTTTCTGCTGGGTGAGAGAATTAAATAGTTCCGAGTCTGGTGCTAACATAGCAACCTCTTCAAGAAGAGAGGTTGCATGCTCATTAATCTTTTGAATAATTTCGGGCTTGCAGTCTGCTTCACGTAGTACAGCAATGGCCTGCAGAATATGTTCTGCCTGTCCTTTTAGCCAAGTAAGACGCTGATCTTTAGCGTCTTCCTGCTGCTCTCGAGTCGTAATTACAAAATTCACAGTAATGGCGACTAGGCCGACCACTGCGATAAGAATTACAAATAAAAGATTATCGTTAAGCATCAGTATTTTCTGGACGATTAAATTATTGTTAATTATGGTGATTATTGTGGCTTGTAAGTGCTGATAGGTAAAGTTCTTGTTGATCCATTGGTCTACTTTTATCGCAATTGCTGCTTGACCACAGCATTCTCAACACTTATATATGCTCCCAAATATTATTGTTAGTTAAGCGCTAAACTCGAAAGTGAACGGTTTTTGCACAGTAATATCGTGACAAGTTGCTAAAATAGATAGTTCGTCAGCGTTTAACCATGTAGCCCGAGGAAAGAAGGACGCTATGGGAAAATCCCTGGTAATCGTGGAATCACCCGCGAAAGCGAAGACCATTAACAAATATCTGGGTAATCAGTACGTTGTAAAATCCAGTGTGGGTCATATTCGCGACCTGCCAACCAGTGGCAGTACTAAAAAGAGCGATCCGAAAGAACGGGCTCGCCAAGCGGCACTGACGCGTAAAATGTCGCCTGAACAAAAAGTTATACATAAAAAGAAGAAGGCGCGTGAGCAGCTTATTGGACGCATGGGGATCGATCCTGATAAAGGATGGGATCCGCATTACGAGATTCTTCCGGGTAAAGAGAAGGTTGTTGATGAACTTAAACGTCTAGCTAAGAATGCTGACGAAATCTATCTCGCAACCGATTTGGACCGCGAAGGGGAAGCGATCGCATGGCACTTGCGTGAAGCGATTGGCGGTGATGATACGCGTTACCGTCGTGTTGTCTTTAACGAGATCACTAAAAAAGCGATCTCTGAAGCCTTTGAGCAGCCTTCTGCGTTGGATATGGATCGTGTTAATGCCCAGCAGGCACGCCGATTCCTTGATCGTGTAGTTGGCTATATGGTCTCTCCGCTACTTTGGGAGAAAGTGGCACGCGGTTTATCTGCCGGTCGAGTTCAGTCGGTTGCCGTTAAGTTGGTTGTTGAGCGGGAAAAAGAGATTCGTGCATTTATCCCTGAAGAATTTTGGGAAGTGCAGGCTGATACGCTAACGAAAGATAAAGTGGCACTGAAATTACAGGTGCATCGAATAAACGGCGAAACTTTCCGTCCAAGTTCAGAAGAAGAAACTAAAGCGCATTTAGAGCAGTTGCGTTCGGCTTCATTTGAAGTGATCAGCCGTAAAGATAGACCGACCAGCAGTAAACCTTCAGCTCCATTTATTACATCAACACTGCAGCAGGCTGCAAGTACGCGCCTTGGTTTTGGTGTTAAGAAAACCATGATGATGGCGCAGCGTTTGTACGAAGCAGGTTACATCACCTATATGCGTACAGACTCGACAAACCTAAGTGCGGAAGCCGTTGCGAACTGTCGAGAGTACATTGGCGATCATTTCGGTAGTAAATACCTACCTGAAGCCCCTAACAGCTATAGCAGCAAAGAGGGCGCTCAAGAGGCCCACGAGGCGATTCGACCATCTGATGTGAATGTGGAAGCTACCTCGCTTAAAAACATGGACAGAGACGCTGAGCGCTTATACGAGCTTATTCGTCGTCAGTTCTTAGCTTGTCAGATGACTCCAGCGAAATTCCTGAGCACGCGTGTGACTGTGTCTGCCGGCGACTTTGAATTGGTTACTAAAGGTCGAATCCTGCAGTTTGATGGCTATACCCGTGTTATGCCTGCGAAGGGCAAAGGCGAAGAAGATATTATCCTGCCGGATGTTCAGGCTGGCGATAATCTAAATTTAGTTGATCTGTTGCCGAAGCAGCATTTTACCAAACCGGCTCCTCGTTTCACTGAGGCAAGCCTTGTTAAAGAGCTTGAAAAACGAGGGATTGGTCGTCCGTCGACCTACGCAGCGATTATTTCGACGATTCAAGATCGTGGCTATGTAGAAGTTCAAAACCGACGTTTCTATGCTCAGAAAATGGGTGATATTGTTACAGAACGTCTAGGTGAAAACTTTTCTGACCTGATGGATTACAGCTTTACAGCACGGATGGAAGAAAGCCTTGATGATGTGGCTGAAGGCAGTGCTGATTGGAAAGCGCTTCTAGATCAGTTTTACGCTGACTTCTCTATGAAGTTGGAAGAGGCGCAGGATGCTGAGAATGGTATGCGCCCGAATGCTCCTACAGAGACCGATATCTCCTGCCCTGATTGTGGTCGAGATATGATGATCCGCACGGGCAGTACCGGTGTTTTCTTAGGCTGTTCCGGCTATAGCTTGCCACCAAAAGAACGTTGTAAGTGTACGATCAACTTAGTCTCTGGTGATGAGGTTGTTAGCGCTGATGGCGATGATGAGGAAGAATCTCGCATTCTGCGTAAGAAGCATCGTTGTAATTTATGTGGCTCAGCAATGGATTCTTATCTGATAGATGAGAATCGTAAGTTACATGTATGTGGTAATAACCCAGATTGTTCCGGTTTTGAAGTTGAGAAGGGTGAATATCGTATCAAAGGATATGATGGTCCTGTTCTAGAGTGTGATAAGTGCTCAGCTGAGATGCAGCTTAAGACCGGTCGTTTTGGTAAATACTTCGGTTGTACTGAGTGTAAAAATACCCGTAAGTTGTTGAAGAACGGTGAGCCAGCGCCACCTAAGATGGATCCTGTTCCAATGCCTGAACTTCAGTGCGAAAAGGTAGAGGATACGTACATCCTGCGTGATGGTGCGTCTGGTTTGTTCTTGGCAGCAAGCCAGTTCCCGAGAAACAGAGAAACACGTGCTCCGAAGATTGTGGAAATACTGCCACATCAGGCTGAGATTGATCCGAAATATGAGTTCTTGTTCAGTGCGCCTAAGAATGACTCTGAAGGCAACCTGAGTGTCATTCGCTACAGCAGAAAGACCAAAGAGCAGTACGTTATGACCGAGGTCAATGGTAAAGCGACAGGTTGGCGTGCATTCTATCGCGATGGTAAATGGGTCGAAGAAGAGACCCGTAAAAAAGCGAAGAAGAAATAGTCGGGGATTTCATGAGCGGTATATATCAGGCACGCACGAATCAGAAGTTAAGCTTTACACGACTTCATCTAGAGCAACTTAAAAAAGCTCAAGATGACACTAGCTGGAGTAAGCATGCATTGATTGAGTCTTATAATGAATCAGTGCTGTTCCACCTAACATCAGCCTACGATGCTTTTTTACGCGAAATTGCTGAATGGTATAAGGTCGATACTGAAAGCTTTCAAGGTTATCGTGCGTTAGCTGCTGAAATGGGTAAGACTGGCGTCGAAAGCCCTGAATTGAGACAGTTAAGCAACCTAGAGTCCGATAATTCATCTTGGTTGCATAAAATGATGTCTGCTTATGAAGCATGCTGGCATGGTTCTGATGCTAAACAGACTGTGACTGAAACTAGCAGTGTTTCTGAAATACATGTGTTGCAGATCAATCCTGATCATGCAGAGGATGGTGAAATCATTACTGAGTATCAAACTTGGTTTGATTTACTCTCTGAATTAGTTAATCGCCTTAGAGAAGGCATGCAAGAGTGGTAAATTAAGTGTCAGGACTAACACCCGAGACTGTGCTTGAAATAATCGAACTTGATGAAGGCGGCTTAGCAATCCGAAATATGGATAGCGATGAAGAGCCGATGATTAAAGTTAATTTTTCTGATGCGCTTAAAGAACAATTAAGTGATCAATATCTAGATGTCGCTCGCGTTATGTTAACTGCAGGCATTCAGATGATGGCAGAATCTGGGGTGGGTTTAGAACAAGAGCCTGAAGAAGAGATCCCACCAACTATCCATTAAGTCATTTCCGATAATGAGCTCCTTTCAGGTAAAGCTCATTATTGGGGTGATATTACTTCGGTTAGGCGCCCTTAACAAAACTAGAAAATACTTTTAGCTATGTTGACGGCGTCTAATTATAATTCCGTGACTTTGTCCTTTCTTAGCGGCACTTTCTAAGTCGTTAAACTCTTCATCATTTAAGTATCCAGGCCATGATATTACCGCGTGGCTAGTGCCTGTGCTTAGTGCCTGTTTAGCAAGCTCAAAGGTGCTATGTTTGTTATCTGGGTTGAGCAGAATGACTTTAGTCAGATCAATGCCTGCCTCAATCAGAAGGTTTTTTGGTAATAACACAGGTGGAGCAATCCACACAAACCAGCGATCATCCTGACTTAGTTGTGCAAGTAATGGCATCAACATTGGGATGTTAGAAAAATTCTCATCTTGGACAACGATTTCAGTCATCGTACCTGCTAGCTGATTAGCTGGCTTTTGCTTGGTGAAAATCTTTTCATTTGCAGATGTGCTCTGCATTATTGTTGCAGTTTGGTTTGCGTGAAATGCCATCATGGTTAGTTACCTCTACGAATAACGCCGACGCTTAAACCTTCTATTGCCAGTGGTTGTTCGTTTAAATCCACTACAATCGGTTCAAACTCTTCATTTTCAGCAATTAGATAAACGATGTTACCTTCACGCTTAAAGCGTTTTACGGTGACCTCATCTTCTATTCGAGCGACTACAATCTGCCCATCCTTTGCTGTTTGGCATTGGTGTACTGCCAGTAGATCACCGTCCATGATGCCTACATCTTTCATACTGCTACCTTTCACCCTTAAAAGATAATCCGCCTTAGGGTGGAAGAAGTCAGAGGAGATTGTGCAGTGATCTTCAACATGCTCTTGAGCAAGTATTGGCGATCCTGCTGCTACCTGACCGACAATCGGTAGGCCGCTATTTTCCTCTTCCAATTCAGGTACTCTAATACCTCGTGAAGTACCCGGAATAATTTCTATAGCGCCTTTTTTTGCCAGCGCTTTTAAGTGTTCTTCAGCTGCATTGGCTGATTTAAACCCTAAATCGCGGGCAATATCTGCGCGAGTAGGTGGGTAGCCGGTATCGCCAATGTGACGCTTGATGCAATCCAGAACTTCCGTTTGTCGTTTAGTCAGCTTCATGATCATGTCTGTTTGTTTATACAGTATGTGTATTTTTATACAGTATTTTGGTTTTGTAAAGCAACTTATGTTTTTTTATACAGTATTTTTGTTATTAAACCTTCAGAACTGTTAGAATCGCGCCTAGATATTTTATGGATTACGGTTTTGTTAGATAAGCAGCTCAAGCAAACAATACAGCAGGCCTATAGTACTTTTCTCAATAACAGAGGATTGAAGTCTCGCTATGGCCAGAAGTTGATGATTGCGGAGGTTGCGAAAACTCTGGGTGCTATTACTGCCAATTCTGAGGGCGAGAGAACGAGTGGTCAGCATATCTGTGTTACTGAGGCTGGTACTGGTACGGGTAAGACGATGGCCTATCTTTTGGCTTCTGTCCCTATAGCCCAGCAACGAAAAAAGAAAGTCGTTGTTTCTACAGCAACAGTTGCTCTTCAAGAACAGCTGATTCTTAAAGACCTTCCACAGCTGATTAGCGATGCCGGAATCAATCTTACTTATGGTTTAGCTAAAGGCCGAGGACGATATTTTTGTATTTCCAATGCAGAGAAGATATTGGAGCAACAGAATGAATTAGGCCAAATTGCATTGTATGAAGATGAAGTGGCTCAAAAACTTCAGACCTCAGATATTGACGAGGTTAAATCTCTACTTAGTCACTATGCCTCGGGTGAGTGGGATGGCGATAGGGATGCTTTAAAGAATACAGTGCCTGATGCTGTTTGGCGGTTGTCTACTAGCGATCATATGCAGTGTACAAATCGTCGCTGCAGTAACTTTTCAATCTGTCCATTCTTTAAGGCGAGACAAGAATTGGATAAATGGGATCTGATAGTTGCCAACCACGATCTTGTTTTAGCTGATCTCTCTCTTGGAGGCGGCGCTATTCTGTCGCCGCCGGAAGATACCATCTATGTCTTTGATGAAGGCCATCACCTAGGCACTAAAACTACGGGGCATTTTTCTTATAGCTTACGTGTTAAATCCAGTATCCGTTGGATGAGCAAAGCAACACGCAGCCTCAATAAATTATTGAATGACGCGTCTGATCACATAGTGCTTCGAAATTATATCGAGAAGTTAGCTAACCCTTTTGCAGATATGGAAAATTCCTTGAAGGAAGTCCAACTTCTGTTAAATCAAATACTTGAAGATAAACTCCAAGGCCCAAGTGATCGCTATCGTTTTGCGCAAGGTATGATTCCTGAACCTTTACAGTTGTCCTTTCATAATTTTGCTCAGGCTGCTGAGAGAGTCGTTTTAAAATTTGAACAGATTGTTGATCTTCTGAAAGAAGGAATGGATGGTGAGTTAGCCGATCTGCCCCTAGCTATCTGTGAAGCTTGGTATCCGCAGATGGGTGTGCTTTTATCCCGTATGCAATCGATGTATTGGTTAGCTAAGTCTTACGCTGCATCTGATTCGACAACAGGACTGCCGACGGCACGCTGGATCGTTAAAGTAGATGGTAATGATGGCATTGATATTGAGTGTTGCAGTAGCCCAGTGTCAGCGGCGGAAACCTTACAAGAGCACCTTTGGAAAAACTGCTACGGTGCTGTTATTACTTCGGCTACGCTAACCGCTTTAGGACGTTTTGATCGTTTGTATGCTGATCTTGGCATACCAACGGATAGTCCTTGTAATATATTTATGAGTCCATTTGATTTTCAAAATGCGGCCGAATTGCATGTCCCTGCAATGAAGACCGATCCTGGAAATCCTGATGACCATAATGAAGAAATTTCGGCAATGTTACTGCCAATTTTAGAACAGGGAAGTGCATCCTTGGTGTTATTCAGCTCATGGCGTCAGATGCGGTATGTTCTTGAGCGTATGCCTGCTAGTATATCAGCAGATATTCTTGTGCAAGGCGAACTTGCCAAGCATGAAATTTTGCGACAACACAGAGAGCGTATCGATGCTAATAAACCAAGTGTTATTTTTGGTTTAGCTTCTTTTGCTGAAGGCGTAGATTTACCTGGTGATTACCTTACACATGTAATTATTACGAAGTTACCATTTGGTGTACCGGATGACCCGGTTGAGGCAACCTACGGTGAATGGTTAGAATCGCAAGGGCGTAACCCGTTTCAAGAATGGGTTATCCCGATGGCATCAATGCGCCTCACCCAGGCTACAGGGCGTTTACTACGAACTGAGAGCGATAGCGGCAAAATAACATTGCTTGATCGACGGTTTATTACCCGTCGTTATGGAAAGCAGCTTTTAGCCGCTTTACCGCCTTATCGGCGAAATTTTTCTTAGGAATTGTTGAATTGAGTACAGAAAATAAATCAGTTGAGCAGACTGAAAGTGCTAACAAAAAAAGAAATTCATCTGCACGTAAGCCTCAACGACGTCGTCGTTACAACAACCGCTCTAAAGCTGCGTCTTGGAACCCAGAACAATTCGTCGTGCCTGAGGTAGAAGGTAAGAAGCGTTTCTTAGATTTTAATCTGCCGGATGACGTCCTTCATGCGGTTTATGACCTTAAATTTGAATACTGCACAGGGATCCAAGCTGAAACTATTCCTGCTGCACTCGCGGGCAAAGATATCATTGGTAAAGCGCAGACTGGTACCGGTAAAACTGCAGCTTTCCTTCTGGGTATTGTTACGGATTTGATTGACTACCCGTTAGACGAGAAACCTCGTTTAGCAGAACCTCGAGCTTTGGTCGTTGCACCTACGCGCGAGCTTGCACTGCAAATTGCTGAAGACGCAAAAGGCCTAGCGAAGTACACAGGTTTACATATTGTTAGCCTTGTTGGCGGTATGGATTATGAAAAGCAGCGCCAAAATCTGAAACGTAAGCCAGTTGATATCTTAGTAGCTACGCCAGGACGATTAATTGATTTCATCAATCGTAAAGATGTTGATTTATGGAATGTTGAAGTACTTGTTCTTGATGAAGCCGATCGCATGCTGAGCATGGGCTTTATCCCCGATGTAAGAACTATTGTCCGTAACACACCGCGTAAAGGTAGTGATCGACAGACACTACTTTACAGTGCAACGTTTACGGATGAAGTACTTAACCTTGCAGAGCAGTGGACTTTGGATGCGGTTAAAATCGAGATCGCACCAGAAATTAAAACGACGGACAATGTTAGTCAGACCGTTTATTTAGTCTCTGGCGAGCAAAAGTACCGTTTGCTTCGTAATTACATGGATAAGGATCACGCGGAAAAGGTTATCGTTTTTGGTAACCGCCGTGATGAGACGCGTAAGCTAGCAGACCGTCTATGTAAAGATGGAATTAAAGCTGCGCTTATGTCTGGTGAAATTCCACAGCAAAAACGCGTAAAAACGTTAGAAGATTTCCGCAGCGGTAAAATTCAGGTGCTAGTTGCGACCGATGTCGCAGGTCGTGGTATCCACATTGATGGTGTTACTCACGTATTTAACTATCAGCTGCCAGAAGACCCTGATGACTATGTTCACCGCATAGGTCGTACAGGTCGTGCCGGTGCCACAGGTGCATCAATCTGTTTCGCTTGTGAAGATGATTCCTTCCTTATTCCAGAAATTGAAGCTGAAACAGGTGTTAAGCTGGAATGTGTTCACCCTGAAGCCGAGCTTTTAGCTGAGCCTAAGTCTGCTGTTTCTGAACCCGCAATGGAAGAAGCACCTGAAACTACTGCTGAAGCTCCTGTTACAGAGACAGAGGGCGAAGAATCAAACGTAGAACAAGCACCGATTGACGAAGCAGAGCTTGAAGAGAAAAAGGTTGAAGAAACTGGCGAAGATAAAACGTCTGAAGTAACGCCTGAAGCTGTTCAGGAACCAAACGCTGACCTAGTGGAAGAAAAAACAAACGAAGACGTAGCTGATGAAAGTGCGGTTGAGCCTGTTGCAGCTGATGAACCTTCGGTTGAGACAGTAATTAACCCTGAAAGTGATGTTGAAAGTGACAGATCAGGACAAACACAAAACTAATCGTATCGCCTCTATTGCTGCAGTTGTTTTCAGCGCAGTCATTGCAGCTTTAGGTGTGGCAGGTTATCAGCGCACGGAAGATCCATTGCAGCTTATGCTTTTTTTAGGCTTGGCTGCTTTGGGCTATCTAATCGTGATTTACTTGTTTAAAGGCGTTAATAAAGTCCTAGATAGTATGGACGATTCGGAAAAATAGTTGGTAGAAGCGAAATTTATCTATGTCTGATATTCGTAAGGTTGCAGTGCTAGGGGCTGGTAGCTTTGGCACGGTGATAGCGAACATTGTCGCTGATAATGGTCATAAAGTTAGTTTGTGGTTACGTGATCAGGAAAGAGCTGATCATATAAACGAGTTCCATGAAAATCCTCGTTACCTTCCTGACTACCAACTCTCTAAAAATATTACGGCATCTTGTTCGTTAGAAGATGTTCTCCTTGATGCAGAACTGGTTTTTGTCTCTATTCCGAGTCAGTCCTTTAGGCAAGTGATTGAGCAGGCTAAGCCTTGGTTAAAGCCGGAGCAGATGCTTGTAAGTACAACTAAGGGGATTGAGGCTAAGACATTTAGCTTGATGAGCGAGATCCTGACAGAAGAAGTGCCTGATGCTCGTATTGGCGTCTTAAGTGGACCTAATCTGGCAAAAGAGGTGGCTGCTAAACAGTTAACTGCAACGGTAATTGCTAGTGATTCAGCAGATGTTAGAACACTCGTTCAGGATATCCTGCATAGCTCTTATTTTCGTGTTTATGCTAGCTCCGATACTTACGGTGTAGAGCTTGGTGGCACGCTGAAGAATATTTATGCGATTGCGGCGGGTTTGAGTGCTGCACTTGGTATGGGTGAAAACACCAAGAGTATGTTAATGACACGTAGCTTGGCTGAAATGAGTCGATTTGCGGTGTGCATGGGTGCAAACCCCATGACATTTATTGGTCTTGCAGGTGTTGGTGATTTGATTGTGACCTGTATGTCGCCTTTAAGTCGTAACTACCGCGTTGGATATGCCTTAGGTGAGGGCAAAACCTTAGATGAAGCGGTTGAGGCTTTAGGGCAAGTTGCCGAAGGTGTTAACACGATTAAACACGTCAAAGAAAAAGCTGCTGCAATGGGTGTTTATATGCCTCTTGTTGCAGGTTTATATGAAGTTGTTTTTAACCATGCACCTGTCGCGCAAGTTGTAAAAATGCTGATGATGAGCGAGCAGAGTACTGATGTTGAATTTGTCTTGCCTAGAGAAGGCGAATGAATTTCTTCTTAATGCGGCATGGTGAAGCCGAGTTTTTTGCTGAATCTGATGCACAGCGTAAACTAACGCCTGAGGGCGTGGAAAGGCTCAGGTCAAGATTGAAGACAGCTGTATCTTATCTCAAAGGCGTGGATTGTGTTATTCATAGCCCTTATGTCAGAGCCTGTCAGACTGCGGAAATAGTTAATCAGCAGTTAGGTGGGGTTGAGCAGTTTGTTTCGGAGCTGTGGACGCCAGAATCTAATCCTGCGAATGCTTTAGCCTTTCTAGAAAGCTTTGAAAGTCGTTCCCCACTCGTGGTGACACATATGCCTTTAATCTCTTATGTAGAAGCAATTTGCTGCGAAGGTAGTGCACATAATCCAGCTGCCTTCAGTTGTGGTGAAATAGCCCAACTGGAAGCTGATTGGCCAGCAGCTGGGCTTGGACGTTTAGTTCGACGCATCTAACTGTTTGATCGCACCACTACTATTTTTATCCTCAAGGTCTTTTTGCATAAACTGCTGGTTCAGCTGCTGCAGGTCTAAATTATTGAGATAGGTAGTCATCGCAATTTTCATGATTCTATCCCGCTCATTGTTACGATCTGTATAGTCATAAGCGATGGCTAAGTTTCTGTAGTAGATTAACGAAGGAGAAATTTGAATCTGTTCTTCAGCCCACTCAGCATATACCTTAGCTGGTTCAGGGTTGTTTTGACTAATTCCCATAAACATATTTCTACGCAGCAGCAAGAAAGTGGTGTAGTTTTCAAAATACTGCGATTTTAGAGAAGATTGTAGGTAAATCGGCGCTTTCTGACCAGTATGGAAGTAATTAATAACTCCTGCATTTCCTACTTGTGCTTGTACTAGGGTATTTGTAGTTACTAAGGCTATAGCCGTCGCAGAAAGGGGGATTGTTGAATTTGCTGCTTTCGACAGTTTAGACGTCGAATAGGTTTTTTTACCTGATTGGTGCACTAAAAATAAAATGGTCAATAATAAGAACCAAGGAGTATTTGATATATAGAAAGGAAGTTCTACTTGGGTGTGTAGCGTGATTGGAACCATTAAGGCTGCGTAACCAAATCCTCTTTGCCAACCAAGTTTAATCAACTGAATAAAGGTGAAAAGTGCTGCAGCTAGAATGCCGAAAATTGCAGAGCTACCACCTTCGATTAGCCAAAAGATTATTTCATTATGAGGGTGACTAAATTTTGGTGATTTCCCGAGATCATAGGTACCATTAGCTTGGTGTTCAGCACGTTTGTCCTGAAATACTTTTTGGAAGCTTCCTATACCATGTCCAAATACCGGAGCTTCGGTGTAGAGTTCCCAGGATGTTTTGTAAATATTCCAGCGTATATCGGTTTTTACACCACCTATACCTTCTGATGATAATGCTCTATCAAATTTCTTAGTTGTGGATACTAAACCCTGACTGCCAAGATATCCGCCTGTAATAGATGCCACTATAACGAAAATCAGGGGAATCTTTGAGTTTAATAAAAGCTTTCCACGACCTATAAATAAGAAAAGTAACGAGCAACTTATACCTAATAAGCCTACTCGAGATCCACTGACAGTAATGTTGTAACTTGTGGCGAGAGCGGTCACGATGAGAGCAATAAGGATTATTGGATTTAAGCTTTTATGGGATGGGCGACTTATTAAGTAAAAAACTAGTGTTAGAGTCGTTGCCATGACTGCTGCTTGAATATTTTTTTGTTGGAACACACCTATAGCAAGTTGGTCTGCTCCTCTGGGAACAATATTAAGAATTAGGGGGATGTTTTGAGTTTGTATGATTCCGTAAACTGCTGCCAGTAATCCCATAGACAATAGAATGTAGAGACTTCTTTCTATTTGACGAGAGGTTAACTGAAATTGGAACAGAGCAATAAAAAATAGATAGCCACCACAAATAACTGATAGTCGAACTAACCACTCCGCAGGGTTGTTATTATCAGCAATGTAGCTGGTGATGATGGCTCCTAAGGGCAGAAGAGCCAGCGCAAACCAATATCTAGGTAAAATAATTCTATTTTTTTTATAGATGATGAAGCAGGCCGCAGCGATGATCCAGCTAGCCACTATCCAAAGGCTACTGTTATGAGGGATGTTTAATCCTTCTCCACCTAAGTTAGGTTGGTAATAAAAGGGGGCAAAAAGGAACATTATTCCAAACAGTACAAAAAAGACTTTTTGTGGCTTTTTGAGGGAAGGGTCCTTTTCCAGTTCAAGTCGTAGAGTCATGTTTGTTCTGTTCCAATTACTTACTTTAGCTGAGATCTTAACGTAATTTCGGTTTATAGTACCTAACTGATTATTGCTAATAGGGTTTTTGTCTACCTATGCCGAATAAAGTTAGTTTTGAAATACAGACTCCAGGTTATACCGTCGCGGCTATTGAATACGGAGATCCCAATGGCGCTCCAGTGTTGGCTTTGCATGGTTGGCTGGATAATGCTGCTAGCTTTGATGCTTTAGCACAGAATCTCACAGGCATCAGATTGATAGCAATTGATTTAATCGGTCATGGGCGATCAGATCATCGCCCAGAAGTAATGCCTTATTATATTTGGGACAATGTAACTGATCTTCATTCTGTTCTAGATGCACTTTCTTTGAATAAAGTCAGTCTCATTGGGCATTCAATGGGGGCAAGTATTGCGATGCTATTTGCGGGTACTTTTCCAGAAAAGATCGATCATTTAATGCTAATAGAAGGGTTGGCACCTCTTTTCTATGACGAGGAAGATTTACCTCAGTTGTTTGCTGAGGCTGTGATAAAGCGTAGCAAGATGGTTTCGAAAACCTTACGTCCTTATTTAGCCTACGAAGATGCTATTCAGGCTCGTATGAATGGTCGTTGGCCCGTTTCTCGAGAAGCAGCTGAGGCTCTCCTAGATCGTGGATTATCAAGAACGGAAAGAGGCTATATTTGGAGTAATGATCCAAAATTGATGATGCCTTCTTTAGTTCGGTTTAGTTTTTCACAGATCTCTTCTTTTGTTAAATCCGTAAGATCAGAAGCTATAGTTATAAGGGGATCGAATGGTGCAGCAGATAGCATCATTAACCCTTGGTTAGGTGACTTTTACCATGCTGAAGTGATTGATATGGAAGGAGGGCATCATTTGCACTTAGAGCCTAAACCTGCAGCTTTGTTGGCTGAACGTATAAATCAATGGGCATGATGCACCATTATCAGTGTTACGTTTCAGGAGTATTGAATGCGTTTTTTAGTACCTTGTTTGTTTTTAATTTTATCAATGAATGTTCAGTCTGCTTCCGATGTTAGAGGAAGTCGTGACTATGGCTTATTTGAGCGCTTTCCTCGATCTACCATTGTTCAGTATAAAGAGATAGAAAACGCGGATTATCGTTTCGTTTTGGGCGGCTTGGAGAAAATTAATGGCGTTATTGCCCCTGAAAAAGAAGAGCGTTTAAACGGTAAATTGTTTCAACTGACCTACCGCATTCCTCAAAATCATTCCTCCGGTGAAGCATTCCAATTTTTCTCAGCGCAGTTAGAGGAGCAGGGAGCAGTCGAGCAATTTAATTGTCAGGGGCGGGCATGCGGTAGCAGTAATCAATGGGCGAATACCATTTTTAAGTATTCGAGATTATACGGTATTGACACCACTCAACGAGTAGCTAGCTTCAAGCTTAATCAACGTTACTTCGCTTTGTATTCAGTCCAGAGAGGCAATAAAAAAGTTTATTTGCGATTAGATGTTTTGGAAATGGCTTCTGATCGTTCTGTTTCAGATAAGAGTGAGTTGGTTCAAGAGTATGTTGATACTGAAGAAGGCTTCCAAAGACTTTTAGCCTTCATTCAAAATAATCCCAAGCAACAAATTTGGATTGTTTCTGCCGATTTTACAGCCGGTTCCTATCAGGAAAAACTTAATAGTGCCCTGGAACAGGGTAATCAGTTAAAAGCGAAGTTAATCACTAATGGCGTTTTGGCTCAGCAAGTGAATGTACACCCCGTTGGAGCTTTTGGAACAAAGTCAAAAACGGGTGATGTAACAATCATGATTTATAAAGAAGAGCTTTAATAAGCTCAAAGGAGATCGAACGCTAACTTAATTTTCCTGGCTTTCAGTGCTTAGGAGGTCATTATGGCAACAGTCTCATTAGTTCTTGGTAGTGGTGGAGCGAGAGGATATGCCCATATCGGAGCGATTGAAGAGATAGAGCGTCGAGGATATGAGATCGTATCTATCTCAGGAAGCTCAATGGGTGCCTTAGTGGGAGGAATGCACGCTGCCGGGAAATTAAACGAATATAAAGAGTGGGTAACCAGCCTCAACTGGATGAGAGTGGTTAGGTTATTAGATTTTACCCTGTCACGAGGGGCTATTCGTGGCGACAAAATATTTGTGCAGTTGGCTGAAATTTTAGGTTCGCCTAATATCGAAAATTTTGAGATTGATTTTACAGCTGTGGCTGCTGATATAGCTCATCAAAAAGAAGTTTGGTACCAAAAAGGCCCACTACTTGACGCCATTCGTGCGTCCGTTGCTGTTCCAGGTTTATTTACTCCCGTCGTCAAAGAGGGGAGAGTGCTGGTTGATGGTGGTATACTAAACCCTCTTCCAATCATCCCCGTTGTTGCTGCTCAAGCTGATCTTATTATTGCGGTAGATTTGAATACAGGGGATTCAAACCATAGTCATTTGCAGCTACCAAGTAATCAGTACTTAAAACGCAGCGGTATGAGTGATGAATGGCATATGCTGGATGCGAATGCTGCTGAAGGCAGTGAAGAGGTTACTGCCGATCAGCCGACAGAGATCGGGGGGCGTATGGATGTCCTGCTTAACTCTGTGGAGGTGATGCAGGCGAGTTTAGCTGAATATAAAATTGCCGGTTACCCGCCTGATTTACTTGTGCGTATTCCTAAAGACCTATGTAGCTTTTATGAGTTTCATCGTGCAACAGAGGCCATCGAGTATGGGCGGCTTGCAACGCGAGATAGATTGGAAGCGTTAGAAAACGGTGATCCGATCAATTAGCTATTTATCGCGTTTAAGCAAAACGTAAAGGGCTCCTGCGCCGCCATCTTTTGCCTGTGCGGAACAGAATGCGAGTACTCCGTTTAGGCGTTTTAACCATTCGTTAACGTAAGACTTGATCATTGCCTGCTGGCTTTCTGATGAATGCGCTTTGCCGTGCACGACAATGACGCATCTCGCTTTGTTTCTTCTCGCTTCAAAAATAAATTTACTGAGCTGATCGCGGGCTTGATCAACTGTGTATCCGTGAAGATCTAAACCCTGTTCCCAAGGGATATGCCCTTGTTTCAGGCGTTTTAGAACACGAAGCTGTACCCCAGGGTTCGCAAATAAAAGCTCCTCGCTTGATTCCACCAGCTCCACTGCTTCATCGGATAAACCATCGATGACCTTATCTTCCTGCTGAATAGCAGCTTGGCGACGGTATTGCTTGTTATGAAGGTCACTCTTTGATCTCTTTATTTGAGTATCAGCTTTGTCGTGCTTATGGCGGGTTACGCCCTCCATTGCAGACATAAAATCGATGTCTTCATTCTCACGGGGGTCTTTCATGGTGTTCCTGTGCGAGTTTTATTAATATTGCCCTTTAAATTTAACAAAATATCGGTCCAGACTGAATGAGCCAGCAAGCTTTAACTTCAAACTCTATTACTAACCAGTTGCACAGCTTACGCGATTACATCCGTTATGCGATGAGTCAATTTGCGCAACATAAGGTCTATTTCGGTCATGGCACTGATAATGCGTGGGATGAGGCCACTCAGCTCGTATTAGGTGCAGTTTATCTTCCATGGGATGTTAACTCTGCAGTTTTAGATGGTCGCCTTACTGAGGAAGAAAAAGAGCGGGTCATCTCTTTTATTCATCAACGCGCAGTAGAGCGTAGACCCTTGCCTTACATTATTGGCGAATCTTGGTTCTGCTCATTACCTTTCTTTGTCGATGAGAGAGTGCTAATTCCGCGATCACCTATTGCTGAGTTGATTGAGAATCAATTTAGTCCATGGCTGCGAGACGGTCCGGTTGAACGTGTTTTGGACCTCTGTACAGGTAGTGGTTGTATTGGTTTAGCTTGTGCTTATGCCTTCGAAGAAGCGGAAGTTGATTTGGCCGATATCTCTTCTGATGCTATCGATGTTTCTAACATCAATATAGCGAAACATGAAATGGGTGATCGTGTTCAAGCTATTGAAAGTGATCTATTTTCTAACTTACAGGGTAAGAAGTATGATCTGATTGTGAGTAATCCTCCTTACGTGGACGAAAGCGATTTGGCTTCAATGCCGGAGGAATACGATCATGAGCCAGAACTAGCGTTGGGTTCTGGCCCTGATGGATTGGATATTACACGTCAGATTCTTGCGCAAGCGAATGATTATCTAACTGAAGATGGCCTTTTGGTGGTTGAGGTAGGTAATAGTGAAGTGCATATGATGGAGAAATACCCACAGATTCCGGTCATTTGGTTAGAGTTTGAACGCGGCGGTAATGGTGTCTTTGCGATTACTGCTAAGGAACTGCGCCAACATCGGGATTGTTTGGTATAATCCCGCCCTGAATTTTTAAGAACGTTTTGGATGGAATACTGCGATGTCAGGAAATAGTTACGGTAAGCTGTTTACAGTCACTACATTTGGTGAGAGCCACGGTAAGGCTCTTGGCTGTATTGTTGATGGTTGCCCTCCAGGCATCGAGCTTTCTGAAGCTGACCTACAGTTAGATTTAGACCGCCGTAAGCCAGGTACTTCTCGTCATACAACTCAGCGCCGTGAAGCTGATGAAGTAGAGATTTTATCGGGTGTTTTCGAAGGTAAAACTACTGGTACACCAATTGGCTTGCTGATCAAAAACACCGATCAACGTTCTAAAGATTACTCCAATATCGAAGAGACGTTCCGTCCAGCCCATGCTGACTACGTTTATACGCATAAATATGGTTTCCGTGATTATCGTGGTGGCGGCCGTTCATCTGCGCGTGAAACTGCTATGCGTGTTGCAGCAGGTGCTATTGCGAAAAAGTATCTAGCGTCTAAAGGTATCGAAGTTAAAGGTTACCTATCTCAATTAGGTCCGATTGCAATTAACGAAGCTAACTTCGATTGGAATGAAGTACCTAACAATCCATTCTTCTCTCCAGATGCCGAAGCTGTGTCTGAGATGGAAACTTATATGGATGCGCTTCGAAAAGAGGGTAACTCTGTAGGTGCTAAAATCTCTGTAGTGGCTTCAGGCGCACCTGTTGGTTTAGGTGAGCCGATTTTCGATCGACTTGATGCTGACCTTGCTCATGCGTTGATGAGCATCAACGCTGTAAAAGGTGTTGAGATTGGTGATGGATTTGATTGTGTCTCACAGAAAGGCACGGAGCACAGGGATGAGATGACGCCTGAAGGTTTCTTGTCGAATCATTCGGGTGGTATCTTAGGTGGTTTATCTACAGGTCAAGATATCGTTGCGCATATTGCCTTGAAACCGACTTCTAGTTTGCGTCTGCCGGGCCGTAGTATTAATAGTCGCGGTGAAGAGATTGAAGTTGTGACGAAAGGTCGTCATGACCCTTGCGTGGGTATTCGAGCAACACCAATTGCCGAAGCGATGATGGCAATTGTGTTGATGGATCACTTACTCCGTGATCGAGCACAAAACGCAGATGTTAAATCTGAGATACCTGTTATCACCTGATATTAAAATTCGCCAATCGAATCTAGGAAAGGATAAATTAGCGATAATTTATCCTTTTTTGTTTTAGGGCTATAGAGGATTCAAAGCCGTTATGTCGTTTGATCTACTTGATCATTACTCATTAGATAAACAGCCAAACTTTCCGCCAAGAACCTTGCCGGTGGGTTTTATGCTGCGCTTAGCCAAAGCTCTGCACACCTATGGGATGACGGCTTATGAGCTAGAAAATACGATGAAACGAGTGGGTGAGACCCTTGGTTTTGGTGTTCAGTGTTTAGCGCAGCCTACAAACCTTATAATGAGCTTCTCACACCCAGAAGAGCCTGAGCCTAAAACCTATGTTTTCCGTGTAGATCAAGGCGAAGTAAACCTTGAGAGGCAGATCCAAGTAAATACGGTGGTTCGGGATGTCATGTCTGAATCTATCAAGGTGTCAGAAGGTGCTCATCAACTTAAAGCTATTTCTAACTCAGGTGCAAGGTTTGGCGTTAAAGGTCAGATGGCTGGATTTGCGTTGCTATCAGCAGGTATCGCTCACCTTTTAGGGGGTGCTGTAGCTGAGATGCTGGTGGCTTTTTTTATCGGCATGCTCACAGCACTTATCGCGGTTAAATTTTTAAAAACTGATTCACTTAAATATCTATTTCCGACGTTATCGGCGATTTTGTCGGCTTTAGTGGCCAATTTTGTTGCTAGTTTAGGGTGGCTGTCATCTCCCTATATTGCAACAGTTGCAGGGGTGATTGTGTTAGTCCCCGGTTTGCCGTTGACCACTGCAGTAGCAGAGTTGGCTCGGCAAAATATGGTTTCGGGCACAGCACGATTGGTTTATGCCGGTACTATATTCTTACAGATAGGCTTTGGCGTAGCCATTGGTAATGCTATTGGAACAGGCTTGTTTCCAGCACAACCTGTGACCTTTGAATGGTATCTGCCTGACTGGAGTCTATGGCTATCAATCGCCTATGCAGGCATCGGGCTGTGCTTTCTTTTCCAGAGCCGTCCAGTTGATATGCATTGGGTGGTACTAGGTGGTTGTATTGCTTTTGCAGCAACCTGGTATGGGGCTCAGCTATTTGGTCAGGTCTTAGGTGCTTTTATTGGCGCATTTATTACAGGCTTGGTAGCGAACTTGTTTGAGCGTATTTCAGGGATTACCCGAGCGGTCATGTTAATGCCGGGTATTATCTTACTGGTACCGGGAAGTGTTGGTTTTCAGAGCCTCTCCCTTATGGTTGAAAAGAATGTGCTTGAAGGGATCGATACGGCATTTAGCATGAGCTTTGTTGCTATCGCGCTGGTGACAGGGTTGCTGTTTTCCTCATTAATTCTTCCCCCTAAAGAGCTGTGATGGCGAAGGGTTAACCTCCGGGATTAATAGCTGCTAAACTGCTGTTTATGAAGATATGGAAAGCTACGGCTTCAACCGCAGTTTTAACGATTATTGGTGTTTTCGTTTCGCTAACGCCAGTAAATCTTATTGCGGGCGAAATTCGGAAAATTGTGCACCCAGATGGACGGGTCGAATATACCAACCTTAGCGATAAGCAGAGGAAGGTTAACTACACCAATAAAAGCTCCTCTTCACTCAAAAAAGTTTATAAGTACCGTAATGATGACGGGGTATTGTCATTCTCAGATCAAAGACCGTTGAATATAGGATTTGAAGTTCTGAGGTTTGATTGTTTTGCATGTGGTGTAGCTTCAACTGTTAATTGGCACACCACGCCTTTAAATTTGAATGCACATAGTGATCAAGTTAAAGAGATGTCGAAAAAATACGGCGTTGATGAAGCCTTGGTCCGTGCAGTCATTCATGCTGAATCGGCTTTCCGAGTTAATGCTGTCTCTCGGGTAGGGGCGCAAGGTCTGATGCAACTAATGCCGGCGACAGCGAAAGATCTTGGGGTTACAAATAGCATGGATGCCAATCAAAACATTGAGGGCGGGACTAAGTATCTAGCCCAGCTATTACAGAACTTCTCTGGTGATCTCACCCTAAGTACAGCAGCTTACAATGCCGGCCCAGGAGCGGTGACACGCTATAATGGCGTGCCTCCCTATGCTGAAACTAAAGCCTATGTTGAGCGCGTTGCTATCTTAAAAGAGCGTTATGCTAAAGCGTTGTAGCTTTTTCGCTCTGTTCTAACAAAATTGTACTCAATTCCGTCGCTACAGCTGAGCCAAACATAGGATGCGGTCGAGGAGCGATCGCTAGAACGATATCGACAGAGGGTAGAGGGGGTAAGCGTTTCTCATCAATGATCACTAGATCTTTACTAATGCTAGAAGTCGCCATAGCGCTTATACCTATGCCTTCTCTTAATAATCCCTTGAGTGCAGTTGAACTGGAAGAAGCGCAAACTAAACGATAATCGACCCCTTGCTTTTCTAAGCCATCAACAGCTGTGGTTCGAAATTTACAATCTGGTTCAAATAACACCAAAGGCAGTGGCGATTGCTCTAGCAGTGCTGGATAACCTCCATGTACCCATACGCCGGTGTCATGTTTAAGTACAAAGCCTTCGTCGCCATCTGGCGCCCGGGTAAGAATGGCGATATCTAATTCACCCGAATCCAGCATTGAACGTAATTTACTGCTGCAATTGCATTCAATATTAAAATTTAAATCTGGGATTCTTTCGCTGATAAGCTGGCATAGTTGTGGGAGAACCGATTCCGCATAATCATCAGGGCATCCAATTCTTAATGGTCTTTGTGCTTGGGTAATGGAAAAGTGTCCAATAGCTTCATCATGCAAAGCGATAAGTCTTCGAGCATAACTGACCAGTTCTTGGCCTTGGTCGGTTAAAGAAAGGTTACGCCCTTCTTTGGTAAATAGGCTATGGCCTGTTTCCTCTTCTAATTTTTTCATCTGCATGCTGATTGCACTTTGCGTACGAAAGGTCTGTTTAGCCGCGCGAGTAAAACTTCCAGTATCAACAAAAGCGATAAAGCTGCGAAGTGCATCTATATCCATACAGGGGTCATCCATCAATATTTCGAATAGGAGCTATCAAAACTATTCGTTAGTCAGATAGAAAGCAAGTTGCCACAATCTTAGGTCTAGATACGGAGGATGTTATGCAGTTAATAATTGGGAATAAAAACTACTCGTCTTGGTCATTAAGAGCTTGGTTGATGCTCAAAGCTTTTGAGGTCGAATTTGATGAACTTAAAATAAACCTCTTCACTGATGAATTTTATGAGACGTTAAAGCAGCATACTCCCGTAGCTAAAGTGCCTGTATTGCTCGATGGTGAATTGAATGTTTGGGACTCTCTCGCTATTTGCGAGTATGTTAATGAGCGCTATCTAGAAGGTGCTGCATGGCCGAGTGATATGTCTGAACGGGCCAAAGCACGAGCTATCGTCAGTGAAATGCACTCTGGCTTTAACGCGTTACGTAACGAGATGCCGATGAACTGCCGAGCTAAACGTAAAATAGAGCTAAGCCCAGCAGCACAGCAAGATATTCAAAGAATGGATGCTCTTTGGGCAGAATTAAGAGCTACGCATCAACATTCAGGGCCTTGGTTATTTGGCAGTTTTACGATTGTTGATGTGTTTTTCGCTCCAGCTGTTTTGCGTTTTGTAACTTACGGTATTGAGCTATCACCGCAATCCTCTGCTTATATGCAGACAGTTTTACAACATCCCGCTCTTCAGGCTTGGGTAAATGATGCTCTGCAGGAAACTGAAATGGTTGAAGAAGATGAAGCTGGGGAACCTGTAGAGTAAATTATTAAAATAAAAAAAGCCGCTTAGCTGTAACACAGGTAAGCGGCTTTGCTTTCGCTGGAAAGTTCGTTTTTATTAGGTATTGGCTATTAGTGATCCAATATCTGGCTTAGGAACAGCTGTAAACGATCTGTTTGTGGATTGTGGAAGATCTCCTCTGGGGTATTTTGTTCCACAATTTCACCTGCATCCATAAAGATTACACGGTCAGCAACCTTCTTAGCGAAGCCCATCTCGTGGGTTACGCAAAGCATCGTCATGCCTTCTTCGGCTAGCTCGATCATTACGTCTAGCACTTCCTTGATCATCTCAGGGTCAAGCGCAGATGTTGGTTCATCGAAAAGCATAATTTCAGGGTTCATACACAGGGATCGAGCGATAGCTACACGCTGTTGCTGACCACCTGATAACTGGCCTGGAAATTTATTCGCTTGGTCAGGAATTTTAACCCTTTCCAAATACTTCATCGCGATTGCTTCAGCTTCTTTTTTAGGCTTCTTTTGAACCCAGATAGGTCCTAGCGTTAGGTTTTCTAGAATAGTTAGATGAGGAAATAGGTTGAAGTGTTGGAATACCATACCTACCTCACGGCGGATAGCTTCGATATTCTTCACATCTTCAATCATCTCTACACCGTTTACGGTAAGAGAACCTCGTTGAAACTCTTCCAGCCTGTTGATGCAGCGAGTCATAGTTGACTTACCTGAGCCGGAAGGGCCACAGATAACTATACGCTCGCCTTTTTTAACGCGTAGGTTGATATCTTTTAATACGTGGAACTCGCCATACCATTTGTTGAGGTCCTTGATAACGATGATATCGTCGTTGTTTTCGATACGTTGTTCGTGTTCTATGCTCACAAGGAAAACCTCTTAGTTCTTATGGCTTGTGTCGAGTTTACGTTCAATTGATGCGCTGATCATGGACATGCTGAAACAGCAGATCCAGAAGACTATGGCTACAAAAAGGTAACCTTCAGTAGAATGACCGCCTAACCAACTTGAATTAGCAAGTGCTGTTTGAGTAGTACTCAACATTTCAAAGATACCGATGATCAATAAGAACGTCGTATTTTTGAAGAGCATGATAAATGTTGCCAGAATGTTTGGCATAGAGATCTTGATGACTTGAGGTAGGATGATCAGCAAGGTTTTTTGCCAAAAGCCTAGACCCAGTGAATCCGCTGCCTCGTACTGCCCTTTAGGGACAGCCTGAAAACCGCCTCGGAAAACCTCAGCCATATAACCAGACATAAAGAGCGTAAGCACAATCCATACACGAACGAGCTTATCTACATTTGTTCCTTCAGGGAAAAATAGTGGCAACATTACTGAACCCATAAAGAACAGAGCCAGAACGGGTACACCACGGAAGAACTCAATCAGTACAATGCTCACACTTTTTATAAAAGGCATATCAGAACGTCGTCCCAAAGCCCATAAAAAGCTTAATGGGAAGGCAACGATAATACTCGCAGCCGCCAGTAAAACGTTCAGTGAGAAACCGCCCCAGTAATCAGTGGAAACATATTCCAAACCGATCCAGCTACCATCCAAAATCAAAATAGACAGGAAAGGTAGTGCTAAGAAAAGAGGAATAGCGACCTTGTTGCGCAGTTCCTTACTCAGCATATTAGATGCGGTTATGATACCGACTAGGGCAATTAAACAGACATTGATACGCCAAATTTCTTCGGCAGGGTAGCTACCATAGAAGAACTGCTTCGACCAAGCTTTTACAAATACCCAACATGCACCATCTTTTGTGCAAGCGTCTTGAGTAGCGCCAGCCCAATTGGCCGAGATAAATAGCCAATCGACCAGAGGAGGAATTACCGTCACTAAACCTGCAAGGATAAGTAGTGTTGCAATCGAATTGGATATTGAGTCAAAGAAATTATCTCTGATCCAATGAATTGGACCTACAGTATCACGCGGTGCTGGTTGATCGGGTAGTGGTTTAAATTCTTTCATTTCATCACTCCCGATTAACGTTCAGTCAGAGAAACGCTTGCATTGAAGCGGTTCATAACAAAAGAAATGGACATGTTAACGACAAAATAAACCGCCATTGTCATAAATACGATCTCGATCGCCTGACCTGTTTGGTTAAGTGTCGTGCCAACAAATACGGTGAATAGATCGGGATAGCCTATCGCTGTTGCCAGAGTCGAGTTTTTAACTAGGCTCTGATACTCACTGTTAAGCAGAGGCACAATAACGCGCATGGCTTGAGGAACAACGATCAACTTCATGATCTTGCTCTCTTTTAAGCCGATACTACGTGCTGCTTCTGTTTGACCATGAGGTACTGCTTGAACACCCGCCCTTACTGCTTCCGCAATAAATGCTCCGGTATAAACCGTAAGTGCTAAGGCAAGTGCCATCAGTTCAGGAATAACCGTTACACCACCTCGGAAGTTAAAGCCTTTAAGCTCAGGGAAGTCCCAAGTGAACGGTACGCCTGCTGCAAATAGGGCAACAAGAGGTAAAACAAACAGAATAGCCAAACTAGCTTGTAATACTGGGAACTGCTGGCCGGTGTCATCTTGACGTTTCTTAGCCCAACGCTTGAGGATAAAGATAGAGGCAATGGCAGCAGCAATCGCACCATAAACAATACCTGCACCACTTTCAGCATTTAGTCCTGGGAAGTAGAGGCCGCGAACGTTTAAGAAGATCACTTCCCCAAGGCTCAAGCTTTGACGAGCACTTGGTAGTGCTGCCAATACTGCGAAATACCAGAAGAAAATCTGAAGTAGTAGTGGGATGTTTCGGAAAGTTTCTACATAAGCGACAGCCAGCTTTCTGATCAGTAAGTTATGAGAGAAGTGCGCAACCCCCATAATAAAGCCAACGATCGTCGAAAGAATGATCCCGATTGTCGAAACAAGAATAGTATTTAATAAACCGACAATAAATGTACGACCATAAGTATGCGTTGCATCGTATGGCACCAACGACATTAGAATATCGAATCCGGCAGTCGTAAACAGGAAGTCATAACCGCTTTTGATACCGCGGGCTTCTAAGTTAGCCAGCGTGTTAGAAATAATACCGTAAAAGAAATACCCCAAACCTGCTAGTAACAGCAGCTGGTAAATAATTGAACGGTTTCTAGGGTTGTTGAAGAAGGAGGGTGATGACGTCACCTGTGGCTTTTCAGACATAATTAAGCACTTATCTTCAGAAGGTTATAAGTAAAAATAGCAGAGGGGCATGAAAAATGCCCCTCTGTTTGATCCTTCCTTAGCGTACTGGTGAAGAGTACATGATACCGCCTTGGTTCCACTGGGCGTTTAGACCACGGGAAATTTTAAGCGGAGAACCCTGACCTACATTGCGCTCAAAGCTTTCAGCGTAGTTACCTACTTGCTTCACAATGTTGTATGCCCAATCAGCAGGAATGCCAAGTTTTTGACCTGCATCGCCTTCAGAACCCATTAGGCGTTTCTGAGAAGGATTTCCTTCTGTTTTCGCTTTATCAGCAGAAGCACTGTCGATTTTTAGGAATTCAGCTTCAACCATCGCCATTAGAGACCAGCGAACCACGTTAAACCATGCATCGTCACCTTGACGAACAACAGGTCCTAGCGGCTCTTTAGAGATAACTTCTGGCAGTACCATCGCTGCTGAAGGATCTTTTAGGCCTATACGTAGAGCGTATAATTGAGATTGGTCTGATGTTAGGACGTCACAACGACCGCTTTCGAAACCAGAGCGTGTTTGGTCAGAAGTATCGAATGTGATTGCTTTGTAGCTGATGCCGTTGGCACGGAAGTAGTCTGCAAGGTTAAGTTCAGTTGTTGTACCTGCTTGGATACATACAGCTGCACCGTCTAGTTCTAGCGCACTTTTTACGCCAAGGTCTTTAGAAACCATGAAACCTTGACCGTCATAATAGTTTACGCCAGCAAAGTTAAGACCTAGAGAGGTATCACGTGTGTGAGTCCAAGTAGTGTTACGAGAAAGAATATCGATTTCACCAGACTGAAGTGCGGTGAAACGCTCTTTAGCTGTAAGAGGCTTGTATTGAACTTTGCTTGCGTCACCTAGAACAGCAGCAGCAACAGAACGACATACGTCTACATCAAGACCGCTCCAAGTACCGTTCTCATCTTTCTGAGAAAAACCTGCAAGGCCAGTACTTACCCCGCAAGATACGCTGCCTCTTTTTTGTACATCTTCTAAAGTGCCTGCCTGAGCACCAAAAGCTAAACCAAGTGCCATACCTGTAGCAACAACCGAGGTAAGTAATTTCATTATGTTTCTCCATCCTTTCTGAGGCTATATACGCCGCAAAACTGTCTTGTTTTTGTTATCTGTTGTAGTAAGCGTAGGTAAAAATTCCAGTTCCTAACAAACTTAGAAGAATACAACGAAAATGGTAGTAAAATTAGACTTTGGTTGTAGTTTGGCGCTAGGCCTTTGGTTGTAGGGGCTGGAGCGTGATTCGGTAGATTCTAATGTTGTAAAAAAAAGTTCATAAAATGGATAAAGGAGCAAATAATAAATTTATTTCTGATTGCTTGATCAAAAATGTTATTAGGGTTGAATGAAAATGTTAGTCCAATAAATGGGTTAAATTCCACGAAATAGCGGTGTTGAATGATGTGGGATTTTTGTGCTCTAGATAGTGTGGAAATGCTTTGTTTTTTACCTTTTTCAGGGTATAAATGCGGCCAAAATTTAAGGCCTGCGAAGTTAGGTTTATACTCTAAATTAATGTAGTGCGTTTAGCAGTGCTACCCCTTTTTTCGTTAGTTAGCGAGTAAAGCAAGTGACAACGTCTTTAAAAGAAAATTTATACAAAGAAACACTCCATAAAGGCTACGGTCAGGAATTTGATGTAGAGGAAGTGTTGTTCGAGCAACAAACGGATTCTTGGCATCTGATTATTTTCCGTAATCCAGTTTATGGCACTGTCATGGCGTTGGACGGAATTATTCAAACGACGGAGAGAGATGAATTTGTTTACCATGAAATGCTAACGCATGTACCGATCTTAGCGCATGGAAATGCAAAACGCGTTTTGATCATCGGCGGAGGTGATGGCGGCATTTTGCGTGAAGTATGTCGTCACCAATCGGTAGAGCATGTTACGCAAGTAGAGATCGATCAAGCAGTAATCGATATGTGTAAAACATATCTTCCAAATCACTCAGCAGGTGCTTTTGAAGATCCACGTGCCAATATAGTGATTGCTGATGGTGTTGAGTACGTTAATCAAACAGATGAAAAATTCGACGTTATCATTTCTGACTGCACAGACCCTGTAGGCCCAGGTGAAGTTCTGTTCTCAAGCCGTTTTTACGAAGGATGTAAGAACTTACTGACAGACGGCGGTATTTTTGTCGCACAGAATGGTGTGCCTTTCCTACAGCAAGATGAAGTGATTACGACACGCCGTCGTTTAAGCCCGTACTTCAAAGACCAATCTTTCTACACCGCAGCTGTACCTACTTATATTGGTGGTGTAATGACTTTAGCGTGGGGTTCCGATAATGAATCATTACGATCTATCGATTTGGCAGAGTTGCAAAAGCGCTATGACAACAGCGAAATCGAAACCCGTTACTACAATCCACAGATGCACTTAGGTTGCTTTGGCCTTCCGCAATATTTATTAAATGCCTTAAAAGAGGCATGATGACGAACGGTACTATCTAGTTAACTTACTAGTTAAAATAGTTATCTAGTCTACTCGATAGCCGGTTGCCGTTAGGTGAACCGGCTTTTTACTTCTTATCAGTCTAGAAAGGAACAGATCAGCTTATGCCGCAGTTCGATCAGTATATTCGCCTTTCTGGATTTTATTTCTTCTATTTTGCCTTATTAGGTGCTTTGGTTCCGTACTGGAGCCTCTATCTAAAATCATTTCAGTTTGATGCTCAGACCATTGGTTCACTGATGGCTTTGTTGCAATTGTCCAGGATAGTAGCGCCCAATTTATGGGGGTGGATGGCTGATAAAAGTGGTAAGCGTGTCGAGATAGTCCGATTTGGCGCGTTAATGACCTGCATAATGTTTGTTGGGATTTTCTGGCAAACAACCGCTTTAGGCATAGGTCTGGTGA
Source organism: Neptuniibacter sp. QD34_54 (assembly GCF_047778055.1). Classification (GTDB taxonomy): domain Bacteria; phylum Pseudomonadota; class Gammaproteobacteria; order Pseudomonadales; family Balneatricaceae; genus Neptuniibacter. The sequence continues at coordinate 1,331,798 of NZ_CP180546.1, forward strand.
TGTTAGGTTTTAGCTTCTTCTGGAATGCAGTACTCCCTCAATTTGAGGTGATAACCTTAAGTCAGCTTGGTAAAGAAAAATCCCGTTACAGCCGTATCCGGCTATGGGGATCGATCGGATTTATCGTAACGGTCGCAGGCCTTGGCGCTTTACTTGATAATATTGATATCCGTTGGTTGCCTTGGATTCTTTTGGTGTTAATGGTTTTAATCTGGCTGAACACGCTGTTTATCCCTCCAGCCACTGCTCAATTAGATGCGGCCCAAATATCAGCGGATAATCGTAGTTTTATGCAGTTGTTGCTTCGTCCGCAGGTAATGGTCTTTTTTATTATTTGCTTCTTAGTTCAATTCGCCCACGGGGCTTACTACACCTTCTATAGCGTATTGATGGTTGATGTTGGATTTAGTCGATCAGAAGTAGGGGTGCTTTGGGCTGTAGGTGTTATCGCAGAAGTGATCATCTTTATTTATATGCATTGGATGATACAGCGATGGGGTATACGTAATATCATGTTAGTCAGCTTGCTGCTTTGTGTAGTGCGCTGGTGGCTGATAGGCCTAGTCCCAGAAAACTTATGGATTATGCTATTTGCCCAAACGCTTCACGCAGCAACATTCGGCACACTTCACGCCGTTGGCATTGCTTTAGTTCATCAATACTTTACCGAGAAAACTCATGGGCAGGGACAAGCCTTATTCTCTAGCGTAGGATTTGGCTTGGGCGGCGCACTTGGTGCTTATGTCAGTGGCTTGTTATGGGATGATTTTGGTTCTTTTACAACTTTCTCTGTATCTGCTTTGGCTAGTCTGATTGCAGTTGTCTTGGCTTTTGTTTGGATTTTTCCTCAGCAATTTCGAGATTAATAGGTTTACTGAATTATCTGATTCGTTTTTGGTATTTTCCTTAAAGAGGGAAGTTTAGTACCTATAGCCACGATGCCTTTATCGCAGTTAAGAACGTTAGTTACATTTCGAGTTAATGATCCTCTAGTGTTTAAAGAATTAATGCATAAAGTATCGAACTCAGCTTTATCTAACTTCGTTATCAATTTTTCCTGAACAATGTTTAATCCCACGTAGATATCTGGGTGGGTTGGGCTGTTGGGGAACTTAATTTGATAGGCTTGAGAGGAAATATCTTTTAAATGCTCAATTGTTATTCCTCCTTCCCCATCAAATAAATAAGCCAACAACTTGTAAGCAAAGTAACCCGGTTTTGTTTTGTTATTTTTATCAAATAACGGGACTTTTCGATTGCCCCAAGTGGTTGTCATTAATTCTCCTAAACCAAACCAGAGGCAGAAAGGTGAGCCCGTACTCAATAGATGGAGGTTTCTATTTAGTACTGCATAAAAATGATCTTGGTTGTTGTAGCTATCGCTGTAGTCCAAAGAAGGGCCGCCACATTCGGTTGAGACTATTTTCTGGATTGGCAGGTTTGTTTCGTTAGCGATTAGCTGAATGCGTTTTTTATCTCGTTGGTAGGGGCCGTAAAGATGAGCATCAGCTAGATCATATTTGGCTTTGGATAAAACTTCTCTAACATGACCGTTGAGGATACTCTTTATCCCCACGGATTGAGCTTCTTGAGGGCGTATTAAGGTTTGAGATTTATTGGACCATCGTTGTTGAACTTGGAAGTTAGCTAAGCCTTCAGCCAGTAGAATTGTATCTAAGTTAAACGAAGCGATACCTCCAAGAACAAAGGCTGCTTCGGGATCACTTGCCTTCACAGCAACGTAGGCGGTATTGATATATTGAATCAGTGAGTTAGTCGAATCGGCCCAGCCGCCAGAGCGGTTTTTATTGCTGATCCATTCATTCGCAACCTGATAAAACTTTACTGGTCGCAGAAGTTTAGGTGCATCATTTTGGCCATCAAAATTGTATCGATCGACAACTTGAGTCACAAATTGGTGCCAATCATTTAAGTCTTTAGGTGACCCGTTTTTAACCTGTTGGCTATTCGCTTTAGTAGCCCAAGTTGCATTGGATTCCAGTGTTAAGAACGGTTGGATGTTGTAGCGCTGCAAAGTTGCAATACGTTGATCGAGTCCTGCCCAGTTAAAGGTGTTTTTGTGCGGTTGTATATGCTTCCAAGAAACACTTAGGCGAACTATCCCAATGCCCGCATCCTTGATTAGATAGTAATGAGCTGGGTCGGAACCGGGGAAAGCAAGGCCTAAAGAGTAGCTTAAGGGGACTTTGAGCTTTTTGAGGTCAATGGGCTCCGCTCTAATAGAGCTAAGCGGAGCTAACCAAGCAAATATGACGCAAAGATATGTGATTTTTTTAAAGTGCACTTAATGGAATCCATTCCGTTGACTAGATCTTGATAGCAAATATACAGCAGCCTATTAACCGTTAGTAGTTGGTTTTAATCTCAATTAAGTATTGTTCTTTGATTGCTGTTTTCTACATGAAAGCATCAGCGCCCAAAACTCTGAAAAGTCATTAACGACAACATCAGGTTTATAAGGGTAGCGTTCATTGCCAGGAAATATTTTGTTTAGCCAGGGCTGATCCCACTGAGCGCCGTTAAAGAATACGCTGGTGATACCTGCTGACTTAGCGGCAATTACATCAGTTGTGCTGTCTCCTACGTACCAGATGTCCAAGCCTAGATCACAATTTAGATTGTCTGCGGCTTTTAGAATCTGGTCAGTGTGAGGCTTACGTTGAACTGTATCATCACCACAAATTTCGGTATCAAATAAGTGTGCCCAGCCATCATCGACGGTATTGAGTTCGTGAATAAAGAATTCGCGATCGCGATTGGTGATGACACCTACGGTTAATCCCAGTTTTCTTAGACCCTCAAGCATATTCCGAACTTTGGGTTCGAAGGGCAGGGCTGTACCGTAGTATTTGCGGTAATGCTCAGTAAACCCTTTATGTGCAAGTTTCTTGGCAACCTCATTGTCTGCAAAAAGGATCTCGAAGATGTCGGTTCTGGATATCTTGCGGTCGAGTTTTATTTTGGGGTGAAGGCTTAGATTTTCGCGGACATAATCTACAAGTCGTTGATCGTCGGGGGATTTACATTTAGCTGAATCTACTAAATGCTCCAGGAGCCCCATATTACGAAGGTCTTTGAGCATATCATCCACCGCGTGATACATCGCATCCAGAGTATCCACAAGGGTGGCATGCCAATCAAATAGAACAACCTTAGGGTAGGTTAGGTTCACAACAGCTGGGTGCCAGTCAGGTTCCTCCCTTTGTGGTTGAGGTTTTCTTGGTGGTAGTCGAGGTGGTCGTTGCTGTATTAATTCTGAGGGGGTAATGCCATTACGGCTTTGCAACACGAGATCTAATAACTCGTCAAAATCATCAACGATAATATCTGGATCGTATTGATGATGAGCCGTTTCAGCAAAGACTTGTTCGAACCAGTGAGGGCTCCACAGCGCGCCGTTATAAAAGACTCGTGTCACGCCAGCCTTAGTAGCTGTCATCATATCGGTAACACTATCGCCCACATACCAGAGGTGCTGATCAGCCAACTCATCGACTGATTTGCTTGCCTGAATCATCGAGCTAGGGGCAGGCTTATAATGCAGCATTTCATCACCGCAAAGTGTGACATCAAATAACTCTTTCCAGCGACCGTTTTCAACGGCTTCTAATTCGGGTTCTAGAAATTCACGGCTACGGTTGGTAACAACACCGATCTTAATACCTAATTTTTTCAGATAAGTGAGGTACTCATACATACCTGCTTGGAAAGGCTTTACACTGCCGTAGTGGTTTCTATAGCAGTTATTGTAAGCTTTGTGAGCAATGGCATTGGCTTTGTCGTTATCACCAAACAAAACTTCAAATACATCGGTTCTGGATATACGTTGCTCGGCTAAAACGCGTGGATGAAGGTGTCGATAGATACGGATATAGCGGATGAGCTTTTCGTCATCTTCGGTTTTGGCTTCCTCTTCGGGCAGAATGTGTCGGGTGAGATTTAGCTCGTCTAATTGAGCAAGCATCTCTTCGATAGCTTGATACATTGCGCCGTGGGTATCGACAAGGGTGCCATGCCAGTCAAACAGCATGAGCTTAGGGTAGGGGAGCACAACGGTATCCATATCAGATCTCCTCAGCCAAAATTGAGGGTGGCATAGAAATCAGTATAGACAGGCTTTTTCTTAATAAAGAAAAAGCCCTCAGTAGATTTTCTCTATTGAGGGCTTTTAGCTATTTATGCAGGGGCGTTTTATACCGCTAGAAGAAGCTTCTCTAGCTTGATCTGATCGGCTGCGAAGCTGCGGATACCCTGAGCTAGCTTCTCTGTAGCCATGGCATCTTCGTTCATCATCCAGCGGAATTCAGCTTCGCTCAAAGAAAGTTTACCTTGCTCGGAAGCTGCGGATTCAGGTGCAAGTTTAGTTGGCAGCTCATCAGTGCTGTCTTCTAATTCTTGCATTAGGGCAGGCGCAATAGTTAGACGATCACAACCTGCTAACTCTTGGATCTCGCCAATGTTACGGAAGCTCGCACCCATCACTATGGTGTTATAACCATTCGCTTTGTAGTAGTTGTAGATGCCAGTTACGGATTGAACGCCTGGATCGTTCGCGCCGGTAAAGTCGCCTTCTTCGTTCGCTTTGAACCAATCAAGAATACGGCCAACGAAAGGAGAGATCAGGTAAACACCAGCGTCTGCGCAAGCTGCCGCTTGGGCAAAGCTGAATAGCAGAGTTAGGTTACAGTTAATGCCTTCTTGCTCAAGCTGACGTGCTGCTTGAATACCTTCCCAAGTCGAAGCAATCTTAATCAGGATGCGATCTTTAGAGATGCCAGCTTCTTCATAAAGGCCGATCAGCTTACGCGCACGTTCCAATGTTGCTTGAGTATCAAACGATAAACGTGCATCGACTTCTGTCGAGATGCGACCTGGAATGATATTTAGAATTTCACGACCGATCTCTACCGCAAGGCGATCAGTCATGTTGTCCAGTACTTCTTGCTCGCTACCACCTTTTTCAGTCGCCCAGCGCTTCGCTGTTTCTAATAGAGCGCTGTATTGTGGAAGCTCAGCGGCTTTTAGCAGTAGTGATGGGTTAGTGGTCGCATCCACAGGTTTAAAGCGAGCAATGGCTTCGATATCACCGGTATCAGCAACAACAGTAGTAATTTCTTTTAGCTTTTCTAACTGACTTGTCATCTTTCTAGTAGTCCATTCTAATCTGGTACACGTTCCAGTGCTTCAAAGAGTACATCAATTGAAGCTCCAGGTTTATGCGCATTTTCGCTAATAAAGCGGCGGAACTGTTTACCGCCGCGTTGCGCGTGAAATAGCCCAAGCATATGCCGCGTAATATGGTGTAGAGATACGCCTTCCTCTAATTGAGCTTGGATGTAAGGCACCATAGCAAGGGCAGCGCCCTTACGGCTAATCTTTTCTTCGGGACAGTCATAAAAATGGTTGTCTACATCGGCTAGCAAATAAGGATTTTGATAGGCTTCGCGACCTAACATTACACCATCAACATGTTGCAAATGCGTTTGGCATTCCTCGATTGTTTTTATGCCGCCATTGATATGTACTTCTAGTTCAGGAAATTGTTGTTTGATCTGGTAGACCCAATCATATTTTAACGGCGGGATATCGCGGTTTTCCTTAGGGCTAAGGCCTTGCAAAATTGCTTTACGGGCATGGATGATAAAAACGTTACAGCCGGAATCACGCACTTGGGTTACAAAGTTCACTAACTCTTCGTAGCTGTCCATATCATCGATCCCCAGACGGTGTTTTACCGTAACAGGGATCTTTACTGCAGCTTGCATTGTTGCTAAACACTCAGCGACTAACTGAGGGTGAGCCATTAAACAAGCTCCGATCATATTGTTTTGAACGCGATCGCTAGGACAGCCGACGTTAAGATTCACCTCATTGTAACCATAATCCTCAGCCATCTTGGTACATTGAGCTAAATCGGCTGGATTACTGCCACCTAACTGCAATGCAACGGGTTGTTCTTCCTTGTTATAGCGAAGGAAACGATCAGCCTCGGCATGAATAAGTGCTCCAGTCGTTACCATCTCGGTATACAAAACAGCGTGACGGCTCAATATGCGGTGGAAATAACGGCAATGGCGATCCGTCCAGTCCATCATGGGCGCAACGGTAAATCGTCTATTTAGCGTATCCGCCGTGTTTTCTGGCTTTGAGGCTTGTTCTTTGAGAGGTTCTTGCTGCATTGGATATGGTCTAAAGCGGTTGAGTAGAGCTGGGGTTTAGTGCTTGGTTATACTAGAGTCAGTATTTAAAAATGTACTATTAAGGTCACCATTCGAAAACCTAAGCTTAAGTGGTGCTGTTCCTTACACTGCCTAGATATTCCTCAAGCGTGATGATGAGCTAGTATATCAGGAAAGCACAGTCTTTAACCCCTTCAGGTAGTTAAATCCTAATTACTTATTTAGATATTCTTGAAAATTTTTCTTTAGGGGGGAGATGAATTTTCAATCTAACAGATGGTTATGAGCTTCCCTTCGTTTCTTTAAAATAAATGTAATGGACCCAGGAAGCACTCTGGGCCCGGAATTGAATGCTCTAAGGAAGTCCAACAGGGGCTGGAGCAGGGGCAGGAGCTTCTTCAACGCGGTCTTCTTCAGTATTAGCCGCACCAGCGCCTAAGCCGAAGGTCCATGAATTTTGTTGGAGGTCGTAACCTGCAGTGACATCAGTGTAAATGTTGTCATTTAAGTAGCCTATTCCCACATTTGGGCGCCAAGCCTTTGTGCTTAACATATAGTCGATTCCTACTGAGCCAACGGCTTTGTCTTCTTTATCGTCAGTAAATGCCTTAACACCAACAGCAAAGCCTTGACCGAATATATAAGTGACCCCTAAACCGGCTCCAACATCTGCTTGAGAATAGGGTGTAGCCAAAGATGCAGCTATCGCAGCAACGATAGAGATTTTTTTCAGAGACATGCGTAATTCCATTAATTTATAAACAATGATGAGATAACTTATTTATTGACACCTTTGCATGAGGATTAGGCTGATTTATTACATAGTTTATCGCCACGATAAGATTCATCGTTATTACGACTACATTCGTGATGGTGAACTAGAATTTGGCGGCCTAAAAATCTTTTAATATCAGAAGGTTAACTGTGTTTATCTCTTGCTGTTCTGATACGTTGAAAAGGTTTTATTATTATAGGAATAGCTTAAAAGTCCGCATCTCCCATATGGTATACGTGAGATTGTTTTTTGCTATTTATCGCTTGTATCATGGTTTTAAAAAAGAGGCTGCGAAGAGATAGATATTAATTTAACAGGTGAATATATAAATTATAAACCCTTGTGATAAGTGTGGTTTTTGTAGCTGGTTAGTTTGGCCGTTTATTGGTTTTTATTTGATTAAATGGATGGGTAGTAATTCTTAACAAATAGAGACTTTAATAAACTTAAATCAGCGGTGGCTAATTTAATTGTGATGACTTATTTGGTATTCAAAGATATTGATTATGATTAAATTCCTAGAGATAGCATGCTGGAAGGGGGATAATTAATGGAAGGTTTAATATTATAAAGTCATAGGGGCTTATGGTGAATTAAGGATATATACCAGTTGATTAACTGGTCTATAAACGCTGACTATAATTAAGTTTCATAAATTTTTTCTGATTTTAAATAGTGTTTAAAGGGAGGAGGATTTAATGAAATCAAGGAAGTGTGTATAGCATGTATCTATATCTGTTAAAGTCATTGTTAAACTTGCCATTTCAAGCTCGTCTATAATGAAGGTCGGCTTTATAGATGTTAATTCTCGTACAGCCTCAACATCGAAGGTCGTGTTTCTCTGCCCTGTAAGGCCTGCAAGAGGGATCTGCACTTCTCTTAATAATTCAGCCCAATCATTAGCTATACTCACCTGCAAATCGAGCACCTGCCCTTTGGAATTTTGTACCAAGTTAAAGTGATACGATTTTTCAGAAACTTCTCGTCCTGCTTCTGTTTTGAAAATCTCTAATTCTTCAGGCGCCCCATCAAAGGCCATTTCTAACCAGCGGGTAGGCCCGAGCTTGCGAGATTGAACATGGGATAGTCGGAGCAATAATTTGATCATCCAAAAGCAATGCCTTGCTGCCCAAATAAAGGCTCTTTGTTGGACCGGAATTGAACTTAAATTACTGTTAGATGAGAAGAGAGGGGGCGGTGAAATTGCATATAGGCCCAGCACTTTTTCTGGGTAATGGTTGGCAAAGGCCGCAGCACTCACAAAGCCAAAGTCATGGCTTGTTAACCATGCTTTTTCCCAACCCAGTTTGTTAAGAAGATAGTAACAATCTTTAATATGTGTATCGAGAATAGATTCTGTTGTGAGTGATAGAGGCGCTTGTGTTTTACCATAACCGGGGCGCTCAACTATTATCACGTCTAGGTTTGATTGGTTAGCAAGAACCCGCTCTGGAGCATATTCGCCTGCTCCAAAATAGGTGCTATGCATAAGCAATACAGGTTTGCCTCCTTTTTTTCCATAGCGCCGCCAGCCTACTCGACGGTTGTTACGTACAAATTGGTCTTGCTGTAATTGATTAAAAACTGGTTTAGATAGGGAGTAAGAACTCTCTTTTTTATCAGGAGAAGAAACTTTTTTGATGTGTTCGTTGTGTGTTTGATTACCTAGAGTAGCCGCGAGAGCTGTTGCCTGTGTTTGACTGGTAACTCCGAGTTTTTGCAAAATACTTTTGATTTGCTGACGAACGGTACTAATTTTACTCTGTCGCTCTAAACTTATCTGCTCGGTTTGTAAGCCTCGGGCTAAACATACAAGCACCTCACGTTCTGCTTTAGTCAATTTGAAAATATCATGGAGTGCGGTATCCATGGATTTTGACCATTGTAAGCCTGCCTCTTGTAATAAAAATAACTGGTGGTCGCTTTGATAGCGACCGGTAAAAACAAAAGAGGTATGTGTTTGTTTATTTAAGTAGACTCTTAAAATCGAAGGCCCTTGGTGGCGTATAGTGCGATCTTTGAAGTTGTTAAAATCTACCTGATTAACACCTAGCTGAAAAATATTCAAATTTACTAGATCATCTAGAATTGAAGTAGCGGAACTGTTGTACCCAACAATTTGACCATTACTAGATAAAGCTAGGGCTGGAGGGCCTTGATCGAAAGCTAAAGCATCCAACTGGTCATTTAGATCTGCCTGATGTCCAATTTCGTTGGATAGCAGAGACAGAGTTAATGCTGTTTCAGGATCCAAAGGCGTTAGGGTTTGAATCGAATTTTCTAGAAGGTTAAGTAAATCATAGTTTTCTTTATCGCCATTGATAATAGCTATAACCAGTTCTTTAATTGCTTGAGGCTCTTGGTTTGGCGGAACCGTAATGTCCGAATTAGAGTTGCTGGTGCTTACATTACCCATAGGAAAAATTATGTACCTATCAACTAAATGTCGATTCTAAAGTTAAATTTCATATTAAAGTTATGATAATAAATAAATAACGTTGTGCGTAGCCCCTTTAACCATAACAATGTTTGAAATTGGGAAGTGGCTATAAAATAGGTATACCTATACACATATATGATCTGGATAGAAATCTATTGTTTTTGTTGGCAAATACCAATGAAACGGCAGCCTGAATTATCAGTAGTTGATGTCAGATACATTCAGAACCAAGAGTAATTCTGACTTTATGCTATCTGCCGATATTACTCTGCACATAGACTGATCTTGTCTAAGAATTAGTGCGGATTCATCAATATAAGTGGTAGCCTAAGCGAAATAGGTTCAGCCAATATTTTAGGGATATGGTTTTATATGAGCGAGACACCAGAAGGCGCTACAGCTAAAAATACGGGCATTAAGCGTTTTTACTACGCTTCAATTTATTCTTGGCAGGGGATTAAAGCGGCTTATGTTCAAGAGCCTGCCTTCCGCTATGAAGTTTGGGGGAGTGCGGTACTTATTCCTCTATCTTTTTTTGTGGCGCAAAGCCCCATGCAATTGGCGGCTTTAATTTGTACTTGCTTGCTGGTGTTAGCTTTTGAGCTGGTAAACAGTGCCATTGAAGCGGTGGTCGATCGCGCGGGCACTGAGTTTCATGAGTTAGCAGGGCTTGCCAAAGATTTAGGCTCAGCCGTCGTGATGGTCGCACTGATTATGGGTGGCATGATCTGGGGTGCGGTACTTTGGGAAAACTATTTATAGTTTCTCTCCTATTATCTATCGCCTAATTGATTTCTTAGTGGCTCGAAAAGGGCCGCTAAGTATATAATTGCCGCTATTCATTTTTATCAGATTTCCAAGGACACCAATGACGACCGTTCGTACCCGTGTTGCACCTTCTCCAACAGGTGACCCTCATGTAGGCACAGCCTATATCGCATTGTTCAATCTAGCCTTTGCTCGTCAGCATGGCGGTCAGTTTATCTTGCGTATCGAAGATACAGACCAAACACGTAGTACGGATGAATCTGAACAGAAGATTCTGGACTCGCTACGTTGGTTAGGTTTGGAATGGGATGAAGGTCCAGATGTAGGAGGTCCTCACGGCCCTTACCGCCAAAGCGAGCGTAAAGCTGACTATGCAAAATACGCAATGCAGCTGGTGGAGGAAGGCAAAGCATTCCTTTGCTACCGTACATCTGAAGAGTTGGATGAGTTACGTACTGCTCGTCGCGCAGCTGGTGGTCACACTGCACTTAAGCAAAGCGATCTTGCCCTTCCTGAAGAGGAAGTAGAAAAGCGTAAAGCAGCGGGCGCGCCTTATGTAGTGCGTATGGTTGTACCTGAAGGTGAAGGTGCCTGTGAAGTTGACGATATGCTTCGCGGTACAATTGAGTTGGAATGGGGCATGGTTGATGCTCAAATTCTGCTTAAATCTGATGGTATGCCGACTTACCACTTAGCAAACGTTGTAGATGATCACCTAATGGAGATCACGCACGTTATCCGTGGTGAAGAGTGGATCAACTCAGCGCCTAAGCATAAGTTGCTTTACGAATACTTTGGTTGGGATATGCCGAAGTTATGCCACATGCCGCTTCTGCGAAACCCGGACAAATCTAAGTTATCTAAGCGTAAGAACCCTACTAGTATTCTTTACTATCAGCGTATGGGCTTCTTGCCAGAAGCATTGTTGAACTACCTTGCTCGCATGGGTTGGTCTATGCCGGATGAGAGCGAGAAATTCACACGTCAACAGATGTTCGATAACTTCGATATTCAGCGTGTATCTCTTGGTGGTCCAATCTTCGATCAGGAAAAACTAAGCTGGTTGAATGGCCTATGGTTGCGTGAAGACTTAGATCCTGCGCAATTTGCAGCTAAGTATCAGGAGTGGGCGTTAAACCCTGAATACCTGATGCAGATCGTACCGTTGATTCAACAGCGTGTTGAAAAACTGTCTGACGTCGCTCCACTTGCGAGCTTCTTCCTATCCGGCATGTTGGATATCACAGAAGAAGATTTTGCGCATAAATCATTGGAGCTTGATGATATCCGCAAAATGCTGCAGTACTCAGTATGGTTGCTAGATACAGAAGCTCAGTGGAATAAAGATCGTCTATTCGGTCAGCTTAAACAGCTTGCAGAAGCAATGGATTATAAAATCCGTGACTTCCTATTCCCATTGTTTATTGCGGTAGCCGGTACTAACCAGACTGTATCTGTGATGGATTCGATGGCGATCCTAGGCCCAGATATGACACGTGCGCGTTTACGTCATGCGGTTAATGTTCTTGGCGGTCCTTCTAAGAAAGAAGCGAAACGTTGGGAAAAAGAATACCGTGCACTAAGTGCGCAGATCGAAGGTTAATAGACTTACTCTTTAAGCGTAGAAGTCGGCGAAACCAGCTTGGTTCAGCCGACTTCAGTTTTCTTTACGCTTTTTCCTGTTTTTTCCAACAGTTAGCTTGCTTTAAGAGTTTCAATCTTTCTTGACTCTGTTTTTTCGGCTAATTACTATAGCCACACTTCATCTATGGGGCCTTAGCTCAGCTGGGAGAGCGGTTCGCTGGCAGCGAACAGGTCAGGAGTTCGATCCTCCTAGGCTCCACCATTCTTTAGTACTTCCAGATTATTTATTTGTCCCCCAGTTCATCACTGTATATCACCATCCTATTTCTGCCGCTATTCTTAGCCGCATATAATGCGATATCTGCTTTATTGAGGATATCTTCAAAGCTCATTTCTAAGCCAGGTTTGTTCTCTGCTACACCTAAACTGATGGTGTAATGGATCTGCGTGCCATCGCACTTTGGTAAGTTATTTTGTATCTCATCATTTAAGCGCTCAACTATGGGGCCTACTTGGTCCTGTTGAGTATTACTTAGATAAATACAAAACTCTTCACCACCTAATCGGCCAGCTATATCGCAATCTCTTGTTACCTTTTTTAGTATGGCTCCGAAAGATTTGAGAACAGTATCACCGGCTGCGTGGCCATATTTATCATTAATCTTTTTGAAAAAATCCAGATCAATGATAACGACACAGTAGGTTTCTTTAGTACGTACTGTTAGGCGATGAAGAAGGTGGCAAGATTTGAAAAGAGCACGGCGATTATATAAACCAGTAAGATCATCGTAGGTTGCTAATTTATTCATTTCTTCTTCTAGTTTATCTAGGTCCAGAAGCAGTCCTAACAGATACCAAGAGACAACAGGCGCAATGATCAATGGAATTATTGCAGCCCTCAACATGCTTTGTGTTAAAGGTGTTTGATAATTGAAAATATAAGAGATCAATAAATTTAAAATGACAGCCATCACGACAGAGATCGCAGTAATAATCAGCATTAGTTTGACTCGGCCTAAGCGTCTGACTACTAATCGCATTTACCTTCCTTATACAATCAAAAAAAGATGTGGCTTATTAACATCGTAGTAACTGAATACTACAGGGTATATACGTAAATATACGCAGACTATGGGGTCTTTTAGAATGAATTTTATTGAGCGGGCTCAATGCATGTTATTAAACAGGTATTAACTCTGATGGAGAGAGCATGCCTGCTTGAATAGCGGTATGGATCAACTCAATATCGGTTTTGACTTCAAGCTTGCTTTTGATGATGTAGTAACTGTTGGCGACTGTTTTAGCACTAATGCAAAGCGTCTCGGCTACTTCATCTTTTGTTTTACCGGCAATCATCATTCGCAGAATTTCAAACTCTCGAGTTGATAGTTTGCTAAGGATAGCGGCTTCACCTTGCAAGCTTTCCAGAGCTAATGCCCGTGAGACATCATCACTGATAGCTAATTTCCCGTTGATAATATCTTTTACTGCTTGAATGAGTATGTCAGGGTCGCTACTTTTAGTTATGTAGCCACGGGCCCCCGCATCAACCGCTTTTTTTGCCATTGCCGGGTTTTGATGCATGCTGAAGATCAGAACTTGGGCTTTAGGGTCGTACTGGCGGATTTGTAAAAGGGTCGCTAAACCACCTTTCCCTGGTAACGACAGATCTAAAAGAACGAGGTCAGGTGAATGTTGTTGATAGAGGGAATATGCCTCTTCACCAGATTCCGCTTCAGCGATAATGTTGAAATTAGGTTCGCGATTTAGAAGTGCTCTGTAACCTTCGCGGACAATAGCATGGTCATCTACTAGAAGAATATTAACTGTGCTCATTTGATTCCTTAATTTCGCAGACAGGAATACTCGCTGCTATTTTGAGTCCGCCTAATGGTGATTTACTCAGCTCTAATTCACCATTAAGCGCATTAATCCGCTCTTTGATACCTAATAAACCATTTCCCGGTTTAATCAAAGGCTCAGGTTGAGTCATATTGCCATTATCTTGGATCGTTAACATTAGATATTTATGATCTGTTGGGTAGTAAGTTAGATGTACTTCAGCTGCACTGGCAGAGGCGTGTTTAACAATATTTGTTAAACACTCTTGGATGGTTCTTAAAATGTTTACAGCTATTGCGGCTGGAATACTGTCAATATCGCCTGCTAAAGTGATAGAACAGTTTTTATCGAAGTGCTTAGTATTCCAATCTTGAATCATCGATTTTAAGTTTTCAGAGATACCTAGCTCATCTAAGTCTGCAGGTCGTAAACGAAATAGTAAGTCTTTCACCAAATCCATCATATCTTCAGAGATCGTGTTTACCTGCTTTACTTTGGGTGATAGTTCTGGGCATTGACTATCGACTTCTAGTTGCAGGAAATGGGAGATAGCTCTTAGCCCTGTTAGGTATTGCCCCATATCGTCATGCAGCTCTCGACAGAGATAGCGTCTCTCGTTCTCTTGGATGTTTAGGAGCTTGTATGAGAGTTCTTTACGGTCATCTAAGGTTTCTTTAAGGCTGGCTGCTAAGATATTTATCGCGGTAGCCGTTTCTTGCCACTCTTTGATATGTGAGTGAGGAATTTGGGCGCTTAGATTGCCTTTTTGCATCTCATTTAATACTCGGTGAGTTTTTTTGAGAGGCTTTAAAATCAAGCGCAGGAACAGGTATAGAAGTAAGCTTAAAATTGTGACTACAATGATGGAAAATTTCATCAAAGTGATTATGTTTTGCCACGCATTATCTAATAAAACAGGTTTGCTTGGAGAAACAACGATGTCGCCATTAATACCAATTGTAGAGGTGATCTTTGCGCGGGTTTCCTCTGCTGAAGTGAACAGTGCGAGATAAAATTTTTCAAACCATAAAGGCCATGCTTCCTCTGTGTATTCTCCTATACAGAGACTGCGTGTGACATCTCCTGTATCTGTTTCAAAGGAAACACAGAACCCCGTGAAGCCCGCAGAGTGCTTCCAGAGAAAAAAGTCAGGGAAGTGCTCTGGCGCCATTACATCGTTTTGCACTTTTAAAACCTGATACTCGAGTTGTTGCTTTACGATGGCAGATATCTCTTGAGCATGTTTTCGTGAGTCTGCATCTGTCTTATATAAAGCTATAAATGCAGAGATAAGTAGCGCCGCCATTCCCGAAATGGCAACAAGAGAAATTAGCAGAAAGTTAAGTTTTATTGACTTCATCAGTAAACAGAATCTTTGTCTTTGGAATCTATGCCTTAAAAGAATGATTTATATTGTAGGGAGATAACCTGTTTGTGTATCGGGCAATAAACCCGCCTTTTGTGGTCAAGTTCACGCTGTTGATTTTTAAAAGGAAAAGTTAGTTTAGTTCTATGCTTAAGTAATCAAAGTCGAACTTATTTTGGTCGAGTTATACAACATCATACGTATCAAGGAATCACTTATGCGAATGCCAAACCAGCTTTTAGGATTAATGCTTGGGAGTGTTTTATCCCAAGTCGTCTTTGCTGATGATTGGGCTACCTATGGCAATGGTTTGGGCAATCAACGCTTTAGTTCTCTTACAGAAATAAACCGAGACAATGTAGCCAAACTTCAGTTGGCATGGAAGTTTGATAGCGGTATTAAAGCGAGCTTTCAGGCGAGCCCTATAAAAGTAGGTGATCATCTTTATATATCGACTCCTTTCAATCATGTCGTCGCGCTGGATGCTGAAAGTGGCATGCAGGTGTGGCGTTATGAGCATCCAAAACCTAAAAAGAAAAGTTGCTGTGGGCCGGCAAATAGAGGTGTGGCTCTAGCTAAGGGCAAGGTTTTTCAGGCGACAATAGATGGACAGCTGATCGCATTAGATCAAACCACGGGTGAACTGGTTTGGAAGAACAAAGTCGAAGACTTAGAGCTCTCAGTTCAGGAAAGCGTTGATGGGTTGTTACAGGGGATGGATCTTGGTGGAGAGGCAAAGATTACTGGTGGCACAAGCCATAGTTTCAATATGGCCCCTCAGGTTTACAAGGATATGGTAATCGTCGGTAGCACTGGGGCTGGCTATGGTTTACATCTTGATACTGAAAAAGGCCTAAAGGTTGTTGGTATTGGCGATGGCCGGACAGGATTACGTGGCTTTCTATCTGCATTTGATATGGAGACCGGTAAGGAGTTGTGGCGTTGGTACAGTGTTGATGGTGAGCTCTGGGTGGGCGATTGGCAAGAAACCACGACAAGTGGCTTAACGCTTAATCGTGATATTCCAGCGGAAAAAGCGGCTGCTCAAAGGTTTAAACATAGTTGGAAACTCGGCGGTGGGTCTATATGGACCACGCCGGCAATAGATGAAGAAACCGGTTGGCTGTTCGCCGGAACAGGCAACCCCGCGCCTAATATGGACAGTTCCACTCGACCGGGTGACAACCTGCATACTTCGAGTATTGTGGCGATTGATAGTAAAAATGGAGAGCTGAAATGGGCCTTCCAGCAAGTACCACATGACCGTTGGGGATATGATGTTTCCAGCCCTCCTGTATTATTTGATACCGTTGTGGCAGGTGAAACTTTAAAAGCAGTAGGACAAGCGGGAAAAACAGGCTGGTTCTATGTTCTTAACAGAGAAACCGGTGAGTTGCTGTTTAAATCTGATCCTTTTGTCCCTCAAATTAACTTATTTGCTGATCCAACTGAGGAGGGGGTAACCATTGCTCCGGGTATCGCTGGTGGTAGCAATTGGTCTCCAGTATCAATCAATCCAGTTAAGCAACAAGTCTATATTGCAGGTATTCATATGCCTGCAACCTATTACCGTAAACCTTTAAATCTAAATTCAGAGTTACCTTGGCAAACGTATAGCTATTTTGAGTTCGATGAGAAACAACGTTATGGAACCTTAACGGCGGTCGACTTAAAAACCGGTAAGTTGAGCTGGCAGCACAAAACGCGTTTGCCCATGCTCGGTGGAACTTTGGCAACAGCCGGTGATTTAGTTTTCAGTGGCGAGGGTGATGGTGAATTTTTTGCGGTAGATGCTACGACTGGCGAAAGGCTTTGGAGCTATAAACAGTCCTATGGTGTTAATGCGCCGCCGGTCAGTTATAGCCACAATGGTCGTCAGTACATTGCTGTTGCCGCAGGCGGAAATAAAATCGCAGGCTACCCCACAGGGGATAGTTTGTTGGTATTTAGTTTGCCTCGAGCAGCTAAATAAATTAGTAGTATTAGAGATCGCTCATAACTGAATGTGTAAGGATGCTTAGTATGTACAATCCTGTGCAATATAAAGTTCTGCTCTACTGGGCTTTATTATTTGGCGTGATTCTTTTTGGCTTCTATGTCGGTTGGGATCAAGGAGTGCTGTTGGAGATCATTCAGCAAGATCAAACCCGCGTTTGCATATTCATCTTAGTGTTATTAGTAGGCATGAGCTGCCATTGTGCTTATCGCAGCTTTTATCTCTCTCAACAGTTCTCGATGTTGGATCATTACTATATCCGCCGCCAAGAGACGGGGTTAACCCCCGAGGAAAAAGCTTTTCCAGACGGTCACTCTCTTTCACAGGATTACCTTTTCAATGTGTCTGATGAAGAGTTACATGATCAAAACGCAGATAAAGGGCTTTTAGCAGAGCTACTTGTTGAAGGGGCTCGAGGCTCTCATCAAGTAGGCTGGTTTGTTGTGGGTGTCATGGTCAAGTTAGGGCTTTTAGGTACGGTGATTGGCTTTATCATCATGCTGAGTTCTGTTTCTGGCTTGGAAAATCTGACGATTGATGATGTTAAAACCTTAATGCAACAGATGACTCATGGTATGGGCATCGCCATGAGTACTACCTTGATTGGTTTAACCTGCAGCATGCTATTAAGTGTTCAATATCTATTGCTCGACCGTATGGCTGATAGGTTTGTTGCGTTAAGCATTACCTTAGGTCAGCAGAAAAATGGTGCTTTAGAAAGCGGGCCTGCATCATGAAACTCTTTGGGCAGCGATCTAACTTTGAAATCGATCCATTTACCGATCTACTTTTCAACGCATTGCTGACTTTTACCTTTTTGTTTCTTGTTGCTCTACTACTTCTTAATCCACCGGCAAAATCCGGAATTATCGATCCGAAGGCGGAGTTTCTTATTACGGTGAGTTGGCCGGATGGTAGTCCCAACGATATTGATGTTTGGGCCTTAGGCCCCAAAGGTGAAAAGGTTTACTACAAGAGGACGCAACAAGGTCTGATGCACTTGGATCGAGATGATCGCGGCAACGCCAATGATACTCAGGTGATAGATGGAAAAACGATTACGAATCCAATCAATCAGGAGGTATTGACGATACGAGGTCGGCCTCCAGGTGAGTATGTGATCAACCTTCATTACTTCAAAAGTGAGAATAACGAACCTGTGCCGGTGACCGTCTATCTGGCAGAGGTGAATCCAGTTTTGAAGGTTATTAGTTACACCACCGAAACGTTGGCAGCAGAAAACGATGAGCTGACAGCCTTGCGTTTTACCCTTAATACGCAAGGTAAAGTAACCAATATTAACAAACTGCAGAAAAGCATTATTAAGGCGAATCAGAAATGAATGAAGAACTCCTAGTGCTGACATTGGCTTATGTGTTTTTTACGGCACTGTTATTGTTGGCGGTGATTAGTGGACGATTGAAGTGGCCAGTTAAAGCGGGTCTCGTTGTCATTGCATTGTTTTTCTACGGTTGTAGCTACGTGGGTTGGAAACAAAGTCAGGGCTGGCCTAGCCCAACAGCTTTACCTGATAAGTTCCTATTTCACTATGCGGTGATTGAAGAGCCGGATAAGCAAGCAAATAGAGACGGTGATATCTACATTTGGCTTACCGATCTGAAAAATGATGAGCTGGACGAAAAGCCTAGAGCCTTCCGAATCGATTATGATCAAGCGACCCATGGTGCTGTTGAAGAAGCGTTAAAGAAAACTAAAAGTGGACAGCCTCAGTTAGGACAGCCTTCAAAGCGCTTTACTAAGCCTTCAGATGCAAAACGTAAGGATGCTTTGGGGCAAAAATCTCCGCTGATCAATTTTACTCAAGTCCCTGATCCCGCTCTACCGGAGAAATAAACTGTGATTATGCGAATTACTTTTTTTCTGGCGAGCTTGATATTAGCGGGTTGTAGCGCTGATATTCCTGACACAGATTATTTCCCTTTGCAGAAAGGTGTTGTTTGGGAATATCAGGTTAACGAGTTATTTGGCTCTCGACAGAGCCAGCGTGAGTTTACAATCGAGAATCTCGGAGAAACCCAATTTAAAGAGGGAGAGGTTTTTGCTGAAGATACAATCAGTGTGCGTCATACCAGTGATGGCACCGATTACTATATTCTCAAAGATGATACAGGGGTTTATCGAGCTGCACGTCGTACCTTGATTGAATACCAACCAAGGTTTGAAAAGTCTCTTGTTAGGATCTTACCCAATAATAAAGATCTTGAAGTAGGGCGTAGTTGGACGGTACCTACCAAGCCTTATGCCTTGCATGCGACTGCTTCTTTCGCAGTACCCGATCCGCGTAAACGGGATATTAACTTACAGTTTGAGATTAAATCGGTTACAGATACCGTTGAAGTTCCTGCAGGAACCTTTGAGCGTTGTATCAGGGTTGAAGGGACTACAGTGTTAACTCTCTATGTTGATCCTAAACTAGGGTATCAAGACATCCCGATTACTCAGACTGAATGGTATGCCCCGGGCGTTGGATTAGTGAAGCTTGTACGAGAAGAACCATTAACCATGGAGCTATTTAAGGGTGGAGTGATCAGTTACGAATTATCTCGTTTTTATCCGTAAAACAGTTTACTTCCGAAACATGACTAATATGTTATGGTGGATAACATATTGAAACAGAAGGAAGTAAACCGTGGATATGGATCTAACTTCACTACAGACTCGTGTTATTGGTTGTTTGTTGGAAAAAGAGATAACGACACCCGATCAATATCCTCTGTCACTTAATGGCCTAACAACCGCTTGTAATCAGAAAAGCAATCGAGAACCTGTCCTGTCACTTGATGAGAGCGAAGTTCAAAACGTACTGGATGAACTCAAAGAGAAACGCTTAGTGCGCGATGAGAGCAGTTTTGGTAGCCGCGTATCTAAGTTTAAGCATCGTTTCTGCAACACCGAGTTCAGCGATTTTCAATTTACCGAGCAGCAGCTTGCTGTTATTTGTGTGCTATTCCTTCGTGGTCCGCAAACACCAGGTGAATTAAGAACTAGAACAAATCGCTTATGCGAATTTAAAGACGTATCTGAAGTGGAAGTTACGTTGACTAGTTTAGCGGATCACCCTATGGGTTCTTTGGTTCAACGCTTAGCGCGTGAACCGGGTAAGCGAGAATCGCGTTACGTCCACCTTTTCAGTGGTGCGGTTGAAGATGCTGATATTGAAATGGCCGCAACGGATGCTGACGATCACAATCTTACTTTGCAGCAAAGAATTGCAAGGCTAGAGCAAGAGGTCGCCGATCTCAAACAAGAGATTATGACGTTAAAAAACTCATAAGAAATTGATTGAATCTAAGCAGCCAGCGCATTCCCCTTCAGGCTATCTTTATGATTTTAGGTATGTTTATTTTGTTTGCTTTCCTCATATTGGGGGAAGCAATCAGCTATCTGCTGCAGTTACCTGTTCATGGCGCTGCAATCGGTATGTTACTCATCACCCTATGGTTAATGATCAGAGGCTCCGTAAGTGATGAACTTGCAACAGCAAGTCAGCAACTGATCTCCGCTCTGGTTCTTTTTGTCGTTCCTGGTGTTGTTGGTGTGTTCTTTTTAGGAGAGCAATTTGAAGGTGAATGGTTAAATCTTGGTTTGGCGTTAGGTGTGGGGACCTTACTGAGTGTTTTGACATCTTTGCTATTAGTGAAATTTGGTCGATTGGAGCAAAGCCAAGATGACTGAAAATTCACTATCAAGCCTGATACCTCACTTCCTTGAAACGCCTTTATTTGCAATCGGACTTACGTTGTTTTCCTTTGTTTTAGGCGGATACTTCTTCAATAAAATGGGAAAGCCCGTTTGGTGTCCGGCAATGTTATTAGCGGCTTCATTCTTGGCGCTGTTTCTATTTGGATTATCGATTAGTTACGAAGAGTACTACTCAGGGGCAAAGTGGTTATCTGTACTTATTGCACCAACCACGGTCGCTTTAGGTGTTCCTTTGTATCAGCAGAGCCATCATATCCGAGCTGCATGGCGACAAATTCTGTTAACGGTACCTATATCCGCAAGCTTAGCTGTGGTTTACGCTGTTTTAATTGCTTTCTGCTTAGGTTCTAGTGATCAGGTGCTGGCTTCAATTGCACCAAAATCAGTTACGGCGCCAATAGCCATAGGCTTAACGGAACAGTTGGGCGGTTCTGTATCATTAATGATGGGTGGGTTATTAGCGACAGGCGTGTTTGCTGTGTTTTTCGTTGATCTATTAGCTTCAAGATTAAACGTCACCGATGAGCGTTTAGTTGGCTTGGTGTTAGGCATCAACGGTCATGCTGTAGGCACTATTAGGGCTTTTGAGATCAGCCCTGTTGCCGGAGCATTCTCATCATTAGGTATGGGATTAACCGGTATTTTTACCGCCATCTTTTTGCCTTTTGTCTGGCCCTACTAATTTAAGATAACGAAACTTTCTTAAACCGGCACTCGCCGGTTTTTTTATGTCATAGGTAGTTTTGGACGATTTTCTATTAGGTGTTAAATGTATAACCTTATGATTTTATTGTAAAAAGTTTAACTATAATCAAAAGGATCTATTTCCTTAACAAATCTGCCGGTTTTTTAAGTTTGATTTAAGAAAGCTTGTTTATACTGCCAATAAAACTAGCGTAGATTTTGATCGGACCGACTGAATGTTGATACGAATTATTTTATTACTGTCCGTGCTTTTAGCACCTTTAGCACAAGCTCAAGAGCTAAGTGCGGATGAAGTATTAAAGCTAGTGAAAGATGGAAAAGTAATGCCTCTTGAAGAGATCTTATCGCTCCATCCAGAGATTAGTGACGCAAGATTATTGGATCTATCCCTCAGCCGCGAAGGTGAGGACAGTTATGTGTATTCGGTGGAAGTTATCAATAAAAGTAACTCTGTAGTGGAGTTTGAGATTGATGCAGTAACCGGTTTGTTCCTCCAAGAGCAGTTTGAAGAGTAGGGCTATGAAGATTTTATTAGTTGAAGATGAAATCGCACAAGTTGAAGCCTTAAAGCCGGTTTTAAAACGAAGTGGTTATGCGGTTGAAGAATCCTATGACGGTGAAGATGCGTTGTTTCGAATTAAAGAGGAATCATTCGATGCGATTGTTTTGGATCTGGGTTTGCCCAAGTGTTCGGGCTTAGAGGTTCTTCAACAGATGCGTGCTATGGGTGATATGACACCGGTGTTAGTGTTAACCGCTCGAGATAGCTGGCAGGAGCGCGTTGATGGCCTTAAAGCAGGTGCAGATGATTATTTGGGTAAGCCGTATCACGCAGAGGAATTGTTAGCGCGATTAGAGGCGCTGATTCGACGCTATTTCGGCAGAGCATCTCAAGTTATTTCGGTGTGTGGTTTGTCTTTGGATCCAGACTCGCAGCAAGTGCAGGATAAGGATGGAAATTCCATTCAGCTTACGGGGATAGAGTTTCGGTTACTTAGATATCTGATGTTGAATCCTGGAAAGGTATTTTCAAAAGCCCACCTTAGCGAGCATGTCTACGAAGAAGAGCAGATGCGAGACAGTAACGTTATCGAGGTTTATGTAAATAGACTCAGACAGCGCTTTGGCAAAGGGATTATTGAGACCCTTCGTGGTCAGGGTTACAGGTTAAAGGGCTAAGCCATGACTCGAGTGATCTCATTAGAGCAGCGTATCCGAAACCGATTATTACTGGTGGTCTTGCCGCTATTAATGGTCTTGGTTTTTATCATCGATCGCAGTGTTCACATTCTTGTAGATGATTTGGTGGTCAGTCGTCTTAAGCAGGATGCTGAAAGCTTGATTACATCTATTGATAAAAAAGACTCTGCTTGGCAGGTCGATGAGAAATATTTACCGACTGTTTACCAGCGTGTCCGCTCAGGGCATTACTTTATTTTAAGCTGGAACAAAGAGCAGATTCGTTCTCGATCTTTGTGGGATACCGTAATTGATGTTTCGGAATTTTCTTCCGGTGATACAGAAGAATATCAATATTTCGAGAATGCGGGTGAAAGGTGGTTGGTCTATCAAGAAACGTTCACCAAAAAAGGGCAAACCTTCAGTTTGTGGGTGGCTGAAGATATCACCTTGATTGAACAGAAACAGAGGTTCTATGAGTGGATCTTGGTAGCTGTAGCCGGTTTATCTATTTTTGGCTTTGTTCTATGGCAGCGCTATGTCATTCGGACGGGTTTTAATCGCCTAGCTCCCGTTCAGGAGGCGATTGAAAACAATAAAAATACCGGTGAATTGAGCTTCCCTGAAGATGTCCCGCAAGAGATATCAGGGTTGGTTGAGTCTATTCGAAAATTGGTGTCAGGCTCAGAAGAACAGTTGTCTCGTTCACGTATGACGTTGGGTAATTTAGCGCACGAACTTAAGAAGCCTCTACAAGAATTAAAGATACATGCATCAATGTTGACTGATACTGCGCAGCGAAAAGCCATAGAAAAGAGCATTGAGCAATTGCATCGCCGAATTGATTCTGAATTGAGACGTGCACGGATCTCTGGTGCGCCAATGCCGGGCTATCTGTTTTCGTTTGCAGAAGAACTACCTCACTTAGAAGTCCTGCTGAACCAGATTCATGATAGGAAGCTGGCTTTATCCGTAAACAGTGAGCATGACAAGCTGCCTTTTGATAGAGATGACATGTTGGAACTGTTAGGAAATCTACTCGATAACGCATGGAAGTATTCGCAATCAGAAGTACGAATTACAGTAGAGACGGATGGTAATTATTGGTTCTTTTATATAGACGATGATGGTGAAGGTATTAGTGAAAGTAAGATCGAACAGGCAAATAAGCGTGGAGTTAGGGTTGATGAAAACGAACATTTGCCTGGTCACGGTCTAGGGTTGTCCATCTGTGAGTCGATCGCACGAGTTTATGAAGGAAGTCTAACTCTATCAGCCAGTGAGTTAGGTGGTTTACGAGTAAAAGTTGAGCTAGTTAAGAAGCTTTGATTAGGGGTTAAGGGTGATGAAACGAGCATTGATGGCAATGTTTTTTGTAGGGTACGCCGGAACCATCGCTGCCAGTAATGATATTGGCACAGTGGCTATCTACAGTGATGGAAAAGTAGAGAAGCTTATAGAAAAAGGCACTGGTTGGGAGGTTTGGGAAGACCAGAGAAAGCGCTTATATAAACGATCAATTCATCCTGTTGTACCTGTTTTGAGTTATCAAAAGTATCCAGATCGCACTCAAGGCTATTCGCACACATTGAAGTTCGGATCGCCTGAAACTTTGATCCCGTTTGGAAAAGATGATGCAGCTGAGTTTGAAATGAATCGTCAAAGTTCTAAATCAGGCAACTCCATTCGTCATTGGCGTTGTACTTATCAAGGTGAAGGTCGCTTCAAGCTGAAAAAGAAAAAGTACAAAACCAACAAGTATAACTGTGCACGCTCGGTTTTTTGGAAAGAGGTGATCGCCAAGGTCAGGGAAACTCATGACATTGAATACGCTCCTGAATTAGGTCTGGTTGTCGAGCGTAAAGTGAGAGGCCGTTCTGGAAAACCGAAGCGAGTGGAATTGGAAGCCCTGTTAACACCAGAAAGAGCGACAGCAAAGAGAATATCCCGAATTGTTTACAAACTACGTAAACAAAAGTGAGGTGAAAAATGATTGATCTGAATCGTGTCAAAAGAAGCTATATCACGCGTAACGTTAACTTTGATGATGTTACTGACGTTGCGGAACTGTTGCCAGAGACAGGAGATCTTTTATTAGCGAGAGTAGATCGTATTCGTCAGCACACTCGGATTGAAAACCCGTATGGACGCCGCGAACACCTTTTTGTGGATGATCTGATTATTGTCGCTGCGGGTGATCGATATGCCACGGATCAGTTTTACGCCAAGTCCCCGGCGCAGTTAGGCAAAACCCAACTCGTTGCTGCCGGTGGTATTGCAGGAGATGTGATCAGTAAAAGCGCTCAGGTGAAGGCCGCGACTGAAATTACAGTTTTAGGGGTGTTAGTTAATAGCCAAGGGCAGAAAATTAACTTAGAGAGCTACAGTACGCTTAAAGATGCTTATCTGCATCCATCGGCTAATGAAATGCCTGTTTTGTTGGTGGTCGGCAGTGATATGAACAGTGGTAAAACCTCGATGGCGTCTTCGTTAATTAATGGCTTTAGCAAAGCCGGTTTTAAGGCCGCAGCTGCCAAGTTAACAGGTACAGGGTCAGGACCCGATTACTGGAAGATGGTTGATGCTGGCGCTTTTCAAGTGAAAGATTTCCTTGATGCGGGTTACCCGACCACAGTTAATCTGAGTGAAACAAAATTAGTTCGGTTACTTCAACGATTAAAAATGGATGCGGTTCAAGCTGCTGCGGATCTATTGGTTGTTGAATTAGCAGATGGGGTTTTACAGCCACAAAACAAAGCACTCATAGCGAATGGCCGTTTGCTTAAGGAAGTAAGCGCATCTATGGTCGCTGCAGATAGCTCAACCGCCGCCGCATTTTGTGCTGAAAAAATGATTGAAGCTGGATTCCCTATCTATGGCTTAGGTGGAGTGTTTACCCGTGCAGAATTATGTGCGGATGAAGTGCGAGATAGCCTTGGTTTACCTATTTATAGCTTGGATGCTTTGCGTAAAGTGAGCACAGCGAAGGCATTGATGGCTAGTTTGGAGAGGGATCATAGTTATGTTACCTCCTATGCTATCTAAACAACGTTGGAAGGGAATAGGTGGTTTGATCCTAATTGGATTGATACAGACTGCCTGTTTCCTAGGCTTAATGACCTTAGCTAAGGATCAGTTGGGCTACGAGCAGTTTTCTTTTGATCTGGGTATTACATCAATTGTGTTAGCTGCAATTTTCGGATTAGCGGCGGCCAGATATTGTGAACGTTATTTCGCTGAACGTATGGCCCAAGCTTATATCTGTGAGTTACGCAATACAGTTTATAAACATACTTTAGCGCTACCTGTGAGTGATGAAGCTCTTAACAGAGGTGGTACTTTATTGCGGTTAACTGGGGATATGACGCCTATTCGCAATTGGATGGTGCAAGGTATTGCTCCACTGCTTGTATTGGGAATTTGGTTATTAGCTGCATTTATCGCACTCAGTCAGATTCATTGGACTTTGTTAGTTACGGCTTTTATACCGCTGGCTTTTGCTGTCTTAGGGAATTTTTATTTAGGTAAGGGCTTATATTATTCGACGGTGAGTGTAAGGCGTGAAAGAGGGCGTTTAATAAATGCGACCAATGAGCGATTAGCCCTCTTTAAATTAATCAGGTTGTTTAACCAATCTGGAAAAGAGCAGCGAAAGTTTTCTCGTAGTGCTGATCGATTAAAAACACGTCAGATGCGTAAAGCTCATGCGTCTTCTCTTATTAGAGGCTTTAACGAAGCAATTCTACTTATATCTGTGCTTGTTATCGTGATGCAGGGGTTAAATCTTAGTCAGGCAGGGCTTATTGCAGAAACTTACATTCCTATATTGCTCGTAGCGTCGTTGTATTTGGTTAATCAGCTTAGAAGGCTTAGTCGCTTGTATGAGCTGTGGACCTTAAAAAAGGTATCCGAAGATAAGTTAGGTGCGTTTTTGCAGCGCGATATCGTAGGTCAGCAGAGCAAACGTCGATTGCCTAAAAAGGCCTTTAAAGTTGAGTCAAAGGGTATGGCCGTTAAGCAGCGTTTCGGCTCAATCACTTGCGTAATTAGAGAACAAGACCGTTTGTTGTTACGAGGTGATCAAGGAGCAGGCAAGAGCTCATTCATGGAGGCTTTAGCAGGACTTGCTCCTATTACTAAGGGAAAACTCAGATTTTGTGGCCGAAGGAGTTCATCGATTCATCCAGCTATCTGGGCTCAAACGGTCTCACTTATAAGTCCAGAGCTTCCTCTACTGAAAGGAACGCTAAGTAGTAATCTTTTCTATGGTGCAAGGAAAAGGTCAGAAGAGTTTACAGAGCAGGTTCTTGCAACAACCGGTTTACAGGCATATTGCTCTGATGAAGGAAACGAATTAAAAATCGGTGAGAGGGGGGCAGATCTGCCCAGCAATTTAAGGTTTAGGGTTCAGCTCGCAAGAGCTTTGCTAAGGCGCCCAAAACTATTGCTTATCGATTCTGATGTTGCGTTAAAAAGCCCTGATATTAGAAACATGTTGGTAGATGTGTTCAATCGCTTTGATGGAGCTATTGTTATTGCCGAGGAGCTGGAGGAGTTAATAGCTCTGACCAATGGTGAGATTAAAGTTTCAGCAAGTGACGATGCTAAACCTAGCAATGTTGTTGAATTTCCAAGAGGGATAAATCATGAGCTTGCTTGAAATACCTGCTCCAGGCGCTGCTGTGCGTTGTATTTACCCGTCAGTTAAATCATTGCCTGCGAAATTATACCGCCCAAAACAGCTGAAGGATGATGGTCAAGTTATTGTTGCGGTGCATGGAATTTCTCGGCAATACGATGATCAGTTGGAAGCATATAGAACCCTTGCTGATAAATTTGGCTGTTGGTTGGTCGTGCCTGAGTTTGAACAATCAATCTTTCCACAATATCAGAAGTTATCAAAAAGCCCTTGTATGCCACGTGCAGATATTGCTTTGAATACGCTTCTGATCGCATTTAGAAAACATGTGGGGTTGCCGGAATTTAAAATTAAATTGTGTGGTTTCTCGGGTGGCGCACAGTTTGCGCATCGATATGCACTTTTCCACCCAAACAAAATAGCTTCGCTGGTTATATGTAGTGCGGGTTGGTACACGCTTCCTAATCATGAAGATACCTACCCCTACGGGTTAAGAGATATACCTAAATGGATGGGGAAAGCGCAATTAGACCGGATGCTATCACTACCTTTAATGGTGGCCGTTGGGGAACAGGACACGGTACGTGATAAAAGTTTAAGGACTGGGGCACGTGTAGATAAAGTACAAGGAATGAATCGGCTTGAACGTGCTCATACTTGGTTTAAACAATTGGCTGAATTGAAAGGCCAATTATTAGATGTAACTAACCCACGTATTTGTGTTTTACCCGAACAGGGACATGACTTTGCGGGTAGTTTTTTTGCTAGTGGATTAAAAACTTGTATTGACCAGTTTTGGTCGGAATGTAATCGGAGATAAAGATGACAACTTTGAAAACAATACTTGGGTTGAGTACAGTAGTTATGCTGGTGGGTTGTCAGGTCAAGCCAAGTGATGAGCCTTTGACGCAGCTGAATGGTTCTGAAATCAAGGCTTTATTTGTAGGCAAAACCGTTGAATCATTCAACGTCATATCCGGTAGCAGCAGTTTCACGTACTACGCTGCAAATGGGCAGATTCAGCAAGAGCGATACTGGGAAGAGCGAAAGGGTGTCTGGAAAGTAAATAACAAAGATGAAATCTGTTTAAGCATGGAAGGAAAAGAGTTTCGTTGCCGAGGCATCTATCGAGAGGGTGATAAGATCTACAAATATAGATTGAGCGATGCTGGACAGTTAGAAAAGGTTATTAGATATAGACAGTTTATTGATGGAAATACGCTGTAATAAAAAAATCCCCGGCTTGCCGGGGATTTTTTTGTGCTTAGCCTCGCTTCTGAAGCGCTTCAATTCGCTTATCAAGCGGAGGGTGGCTAGACATCAATTCCATCAGGCCAGACTTCATATGGCTGCTAATACCAAAGGCAGTTAGCTGGCCAGGCATCTGATCTGGCATTTCATATTCAGCTTTCAAACGTTGCAGTGCACCGATCATCGCATGGTTGCTAGATAGGTCTGCTCCTGCTTCATCGGCTCTGAACTCGCGGTAACGAGAGAACCAAGAAACAACAAACGAAGCCAAAATTCCAAAAATGATTTCGAAGACAATTACAGTAATGAAGTAACCAATACCAGTACCTGGCTGGCTTTCTTCATCGTTACTTTTGAGGAAACTATCTACTGCGTAGCCTGCAATGCGAGCAAAGAACATTACAAAAGTATTTATAACGCCTTGTACTAAACTCATTGTAACCATATCACCGTTAGCTACATGGCCAATCTCATGGGCCATTACAGCCTTGACTTCCTCTTTCTGGAAGCGCTGTAACAGACCTAAGCTAACTGCAACTAATGCGTCATTCTTGTTCCAACCTGTTGCAAATGCATTTGCTTGTTGAGCTGGGAAAATACCGACTTCCGGCATTTTAATACCCGCTTTTTCTGAAAGCTCAGCAACAGTATCTAAAAGCCATTGTTCATCAGAGTTACGTGCTTGGGTAATGATCTCTGTACCTGTTGTCATTTTCGCCATTTTCTTAGATAGGAATAGCGAGATGAATGAACCTGCAAAACCGAAGACTGCACAGAAGATCAGCAAACTGGTCATATTAAGGCCAGCACCGGAAACATAGTGGTCAACACCCAGTAGATTAAGGGTAATGCTGGCAACGATTAGCACAGCGATGTTAGTTAATAGAAATAAGCCGATACGCATCATAAGTGAAAGATTTCCTATTGTTTAAGCTCATTGCTTAGATAGGGGTGAATGATAAAAGTTTCAAGCCTATTTGTCCTGTTATTGCTGGTGTCCATTTACGCCCGAGCCTATAATTTAGCCCCTTTTTATGACCCTTTGGATACAGGATCTCAGATGCAGCAAGTCTTAACAGTCGTAAAGCAGCAAATACCATTAGCGATGGGTGAATCGCGCCGGATTTTTCATGGCCGTGGGCACTGTTTTCCGGGGTTTGAGCATCTGGTAATTGACTGGTTTCCTCCTTATGCCGTAGCTAGGTTGTATAAAGAAGTTGAACCTGAGTGGGTTACTGAATTAAGCGATACTTTAAAGAGTGTAGATGAAATCGAAGGCTTGGTGATTCAGCAGCGCTCTCGAGGTAAAGAAGCGCAGCAAAATGTTGCTTGGGGCTCAGTGCCTGAGCAGATGAATACGATGGAACTTGGCCTGTTTTATCAGGTCAAACCTCAACGCAATCAAAATAGTGGTTTGTTTTTGGATATGCGTGAGGGGCGTAAATGGGTTATGCACAATGCGGGTGGTAAACGCGTGCTAAACTTATTCTCATATACTTGCGCTTTCTCGGTTGCAGCCCTTGCCGGTGGTGCTGATCAGGTAGTGAATGTAGATATGTCCAGGGGCGCTATCAATACCGGTCGGGAAAATCACCTTTTAAATGGTTTAGAAGGAGACCGGGTTAAATTTTTGGCGTACGATCTCTTTAGGTCTTGGAAGCGCGTGAGACAGTACGGTCCTTATGATTTGATCGTAATCGATCCGCCAAGTTTCCAGCCGGGAAGTTTTGTGGCAGAAAAAGACTATCGTAAGGTTATTCGTCGTTTGAACGAATTAACTAAAGAGGGTGGGCAGGTTTTGGCTTGTCATAACGACCCGAAAAATGGCACTGAGTTTTTAAAGAACTTGATGTTAGAAGAGTGCCCAGATTTTAAGTTTGTAGAGCGTTTAAAAAATCCGGAAGATTTTCCGGAAGCCGAACCCGAAAAAAGCCTTAAAGTGTTGTTGTACGTAAGGGAGAACTGAGTGGAGTTAATTTGTATTGATTTGGAAGCAAGTGGGTTAGGCGCTGAGTCCTATCCTATCGAAATCGCTTGGATCAATGATGAGACAGGCGAACAAGATAACTTTCTGATTAATCCAGATTCTGCAGCCGGATGGCGATATTGGGATGAATATGCTGAAGAGATGCACGGCATAGAGCGAGAAGAAGCGGTAAGCAAAGGTCTTGATATTAAGCAGGCTTGTTCACGTTTAAATCAAAAGCTTAAAGGTAAAACGCTGATTAGCGATGCATTTGAATTTGATCTATTTTGGTTAACTCGTTTATTTGAAGCGACGGGCATTCAGCCGAGTTTCCGTATGGCGGGGTTAGATCGAATATTGAGTAAAGAACAGCTTATTCAGTTTGGCTTTTTGGCCAAAGCTCAATTTCGTCGTCATCGTGCGTTGCAAGATGTAAGAGATATTATCTCTTGTATTAAAGCCGTTACAGCAACCGGTACTGAACCGGTTTAACGATAAGAGAAACAAAAAAGGCAGCCTAAGCTGCCTTTTTAAATGTTGAAGTGAAGCTAATCAGCTAAACCATCTAAACCTGATTCAAGATTTAGTGCTTCTTCTAGATCACCTGATGTATCTGCTGATACACCTGCAAGTGTGGCGACATCTTTAGGGTAATTACTTTGTAGTGTATCGATATTGTCTTCATTGCGGATAGCCGAATTCACAACGCAAGCTAGATTGACCACTGCAGCCAGTGCTGATGGCTCTTCGAAAGAGGTTGCTTGTTTGTGTTGGCGAACAGCAATGCCTAGCTCTTTCGGAAAGCTCCACATATCTAATAAAGCTTGTCCTGCTTCAGGCGCTGTGAAGCCTAAGTGCTCGATTTCTGCGTCACAGCGGCTGCAACTTGAATTATCTATTGTTGCTTGAATTTCCTGTGCACGTATTGGTTGGGATAGGTGTAATAGAAGACGGCCAATGTTATGAATTAAGCCAGCGGTAAAGGCAATGTCAGGATCAACTTCTGTATCTCGTTCAGCAAACCATTTTGATAGAGCTGCCACGCGGAATGATTCGCTCCAGAATTTCTTCAGGTCTAACCCTTCCACTTCTTTAACAGAGCCAGCAATACCCGAAGCGATAACAAGCGTTTTGAGTCGCACCATGCCAAGCATTACGACTGCTTCATCAATAGATGATACTTTGCGTCTTAGACCGAAATGGGCAGAGTTTACGAGGCGCAGAATTTTTAGAGACAGTGTCTGATCTTGTGCAACTTTTTCAGCAATTTCGCCATAATCTGCAGCAGGGTTGTTTAATTGCTGAATTAACTGTCTTACGACTTCAGGAACGTTGGGCAGTTTGTCTGTTTGCTCAAGTAGTTCGCGAATCTCCATGTGCACTCCTTAGAGATAAGATTCATATGATTGAGCTTATTTAACACCCATACCTGTATCAACATAAAGCTCTAATTAGATAATTAGAGATCTATGAGTTTTTTTGCAAGAAGTTTTTGATTTTTAGGCAAAAAAAAAGCGGCTGGTGGCCGCTTTTTAATCAATTAGTCCTCATTTAGGACCAAGCCTTCTATCTGAGATCGAATGCCTTCGTACTGTCCCATCTCTTCTGGCATAAAGTAAAGTTTGTAGTAACAACGGTCCACTAAACGGCCTTTTTTGTCGTTAACCGTTTCTTTGTAGGAGCCATATAGGTAGTTCATTTGTACGTGAATAACACGGGTATGAGGAGGTATGGTTACCTCATGATGTTCGAGGTCGTAACGGATCTTAGACTCTTTAATTGTATAGAAAGAGACTTCTGCGACATGATTTAGGTTGATGAGAAAGTTGGATGTAACGGGAACAAGGTGGCGCTGCTCTAGGCCGTTGTGTTCCATATAGATACCGCAGTTTTTTCTTACCTTTATAAACATTGATTATCCTATTTACTCTAAAGGCGAATACACAATATTGAGCTTAGTCTAGGATGGTCTTATTACAATGACATTACAAAAAAAAACGGCCATCGAAGATGGCCGTTCTGTTTATTGCTCGTAGGTTTTGAGGAAGGTGCCTATCCTTTCGATAGCGTCCTGAAGCTCATCCTTACGAGGTAAGAATACCAACCGGAAATGTTGAGTATCCGGCATGTTAAAGCCGCTGCCTTGCACAATAAGGACTTTCTGTTGAAGTAGCAGATCTAAAGCCATCTTCTCGTCATTCTTGATCGGATAAACCTCTGGATCTAATTTAGCGAACAGATACAGTGCGCCTTCTGGTTTCGTACAGCTTACACCTGGGATCTCGTTAAGCATCTTCCAAGCTAGATTACGCTGCTCGTAAAGTCGACCACCCGATACAATCAATTCATTGACGCTCTGGTATCCACCTAGTGCTGTTTGGATAGCATGCTGAGTTGGTACGTTGGAGCAAAGGCGCATGCTAGAGAGCATCTCCAAGCCCTCGATGTAGTCACGGGCATTGTGCTTTGGACCGCTTACAATCATCCAGCCTGAACGGAAACCCGCTGCTCTATAGGATTTTGATAGACCGTTGAAGGAGATACACAAAACGTCATCAGCAAGTGATGCTAGAGGCGTGTGCACTGCTTCATCGTACAAAATCTTGTCATAAATCTCGTCTGCGAAGATGATCAGATTATGCTCACGGGCAAGTTCTATGATCTGTTCAAGTACGGCTTTTGGATATACAGCGCCCGTTGGGTTATTTGGGTTAATAACCACGATACCTTTTGTGCGATCAGTAATTTTACTGCGCATATCTTCAATATCCGGAGCCCAATCTTTTTCTTCATCACAACGGTAATGGATTGGGTTACCGCCGCTCAGGCTTACTGCAGCTGTCCAAAGCGGGTAGTCAGGTGCAGGAATTAGCATCTCATCGGTATCGTTTAGCAAGCCTTGCATGGCCATAACGATAAGTTCTGAAACGCCATTGCCAATGTAGATATCTTCGATACCTACATTTTTAATTCCGTTCTTCTGACACTCTTGCATCACCGCTTTACGGGCGGAAAACAAGCCTTTTGAATCACAGTAACCTTGGGAGGCGGGTAGATTCAAAATAACGTCCTGTACAATCTCTTCAGGCGCGTCGAAACCCCATGGGGCGGGATTGCCAATGTTTAATTTAAGGATTCGTTGTCCTTCTTCTTCAAGACGTTTAGCTTCCTGAAGTACTGGACCACGAATGTCGTAACACACATTGATCAGCTTGTTTGATTTACGGATTACTGGCATTTTATTGTCCTGCAAACCTAGCCGGGAATCTCTGCGGCTAGATGTTGTCCTATGCATAGAGACCTAGGTTGTATGGTATAAGCCTCAGAAAAAAAAGAGACTAATCATACGCCTTTTATTTGTTGAAACCTAGGGAAATGGCGTACTGCAGGCTTTTTTATTATCAGGGAGATTGTATGGCTGAAAAAAACCAAAAGGTCGTTCATTCTGAGCAAGAGTGGCAAGATCGTTTGAGCCCCGAGCAATATCGAATCTGTCGCCAAAAGGGCACAGAGCGTGCTTTTACGGGTGAATATTACAATAACCAGCAAAGCGGGGAGTATCGTTGTATCTGTTGTGGAACCCCGTTGTTTGGATCAGAGCAAAAATACGATTCAGGAAGTGGTTGGCCGAGTTTTTGGCAGCCGGTCGAGGAAGGAGCTATAGACGAGCACAGTGATACAACTCACGGCATGGTGCGTGTAGAGATCACTTGTGCGACGTGCAATTCACATTTAGGGCACGTATTTACGGATGGGCCGCAACCCACCGGCCTCCGGTATTGTGTGAACTCTGCATCCTTAGATTTTGTAAAAAAGTGAAATAGTAAATGAAATCCTTCCAATGGATTTACGAACATGTTCAGGCTCATTACCCAGATCAAGATGTAGAAGCGCTCTTGCCTGTAGCTAAAAGTGAGTTAGAGCTAGTGCAAGTGACTGATGATCGATTGTTCAGCGACATGATGCGTAGGGTGTTTCGCGCAGGGTTGAAACACTCTTTAGTTGATTCTAAATGGCCCGCGTTTGAACAAGCTTTTTTTGGATTTGATCCAGAAAAAGTGAGCTTGATGAGCGACGAACAGTTAGAAAATTTAATGCAGAATGATCAACTGATCAGGCATTGGGGCAAGATTAAAGCAACTCGTGTGAATGCTTTGATGGTTACAGACCTTGCTAGTAAGCATGGTAGTTTTGCGCAGTTGGTCGCTCATTGGCCGGTTGAAGATATTATTGGTTTATGGGATTTGCTCAAAAAACAAGGTCAGCAATTGGGTGGAAATTCAGGAAGCTATTTTTTGAGAATGATCGGCAAAGATACGTTTATTTTGACCGATGATGTTGTTGCTGGACTGAAAGCTCAAGGAATTATTGAGAAAAAGCCAACAGCAAAAAGGGATTTGAAGCTCGTTCAAGAGTGTTTTAATCAATGGCGAGAAGAGTCTGGTAGGCCAATGTGTCAGATTAGCCGTTTGCTCTCTCATACCGTTGGATGGTAGAAAATAAAAAGCCTGCGTCTTAACAGATAGCAGGCTTTTTTATTGTAATTTCTAGCTATTAGTTAAACTGAATGAAATCTATTAGTTGTTGATCATTCATTGCTAGGTTCATCACGCTGGAAAATAGATCATTTACCAATCTCTCGTTTTCTTCTTCTGAAGGTACGCCCACAAAAGTCTGCTGTTTATCTGCTGTATAAGTGCCGGTGTAACTCTTGTTATCTTTGCTTACCGTTACCTTTAACTTGGTATCTAAGCTCACGGTCTGTTTTATTTTTGATTCAGAAGCGCGGTAATTAAGTTCAATAAGACTGATGGTTAGATTAAATTCACCACCGTAGAAGCGAACGATTCCCATATCTTCCAATGCGTGTTCAGTCGTATGCTGCAGAAGATGAAGGCTATCTTTTAATACAATAGATGGTGCATCTGCATCACCTGTATAGCGGTAGCCAATGACTGAATCTGCTCTTAAGTCTTTCGGAATAATTTCTATACGCTTTTCTTTACTTAATACTCTAGAGATTTGGATCTGCGGGTGTAGATCTAGCGTTTGTGAATTAAATGTCATGCAACCGGTTAAGGTGCTAGTGGCTAATATGGCTAGTAATCCGGTTACTAATAAACGTATCTGTTTCAACTTAACTTACTCCGTATCAGGAATTAGACGGGGGGTTAATGAATTAAGAAAGTCGGCTAAGTTGTCAGCCAACTTTCTGATAGGCGGTTTACCTGGGCGCTCTAACCAGACCTCTCCACTAAAATTATCGACACTGATAAAAAAGTCTTCATCTGGTTCTGGGCAGGCAATAAAAAAGGTTAGAGGTCTTTTTTGCTGGCGTTTAGAAAGTGCGTGACCAATTAGATTACTGCGTAAGCGCTCCATATCTTCATCATTCCAAACCTGAATTAAACTTAGGTCGCCATCACTGCAACTTGCTGGAAGTGGATCTGACCAGTAGCGGCAATAATAATCAACAATATCTGGATGAATAGATTCCTCTAAAGCTTCCTCTAGCCGGGTAAACATATCATTTGGGGCTGCTTGTAGTGTTGGCCACCAAGATACAGTAACTCCATCTTTAGCTTGGGTAGCGTAGCACTCTGAAGGCCAATCTGAATTGAATCGGATTAGAGGGTGCTGCGCCTGTATAGCATCAAGCTTCTCCATAAAACTATCTAAAGCTGAAACGGTGGGGGAGACTGGCATATAACACTCTCTATATAAATCGCTGGTCAGCGAATGATTCTAACTTAATTCAAGGATGTGGAAATAACTTTATAAGTAAGAGAATCGTATTTGTTGGGAAAAGCGAGTAGTTATTAAGTTGATATGTGTAGGATGATTTTTGAACAGTTTAATGGAACATACTGTTTTGCTTTGATTTATTCTAACTTACTGATTTTGTACAAAGAATGTGCAATCAAAAAGAATGAAATTTTTTTTGTTTAAACGTTTGACATGGGGAACAAAACCCGTAAAATTCGCACTCCGTTTGGGGCAGTAAGTAACTGTCTTGGATGATGAATGTGGAGCGGTAGTTCAGTTGGTTAGAATACCTGCCTGTCACGCAGGGGGTCGCGGGTTCGAGTCCCGTCCGTTCCGCCAACTTCTCTTTCGAAGTGCTGAAAGAGTCGTAAATAAGCCATCTGCTTAGTGGGCGTGTAGCTCAGTTGGGAGAGCGTCGCCCTTACAAGGCGAATGTCGGGAGTTCGAGCCTCTCCACGCCCACCACTAAGCACTATTGTCGAGCGATAGTTTGATGATAGAAGCCTGTCACTGCCAAGGTAGAGAGAGGTCGCGGGTTCGAGTCCCGTATACAATGTGGAGCGGTAGTTCAGTTGGTTAGAATACCTGCCTGTCACGCAGGGGGTCGCGGGTTCGAGTCCCGTCCGTTCCGCCAACTTCTCTTTCGAAGCGCTGAAAGAGTCGTAAATAAGCCATCTGCTTAGTGGGCGTGTAGCTCAGTTGGGAGAGCGTCGCCCTTACAAGGCGAATGTCGGGAGTTCGAGCCTCTCCACGCCCACCACTAAGCACTACTATCGAGCGATAGTTTGATGGTAGAGGCCTGTCACTGCCAAGGTAGATAGAGGTCGCGGGTTCGAGTCCCGTATACAATGTGGAGCGGTAGTTCAGTTGGTTAGAATACCTGCCTGTCACGCAGGGGGTCGCGGGTTCGAGTCCCGTCCGTTCCGCCATTTATGCCCTTTGGGTAACTTCTCTTTCGAAGTGCTGAAAGAGTCGTAATAAGCCATATGCTTAGTGGGCGTGTAGCTCAGTTGGGAGAGCGTCGCCCTTACAAGGCGAATGTCGGGAGTTCGAGCCTCTCCACGCCCACCACTAAGCACTACTGTCGAGCGATAGTTTGATGATAGAAGCCTGTCACTGCCAAGGTAGAGAGAGGTCGCGGGTTCGAGTCCCGTATACAATGTGGAGCGGTAGTTCAGTTGGTTAGAATACCTGCCTGTCACGCAGGGGGTCGCGGGTTCGAGTCCCGTCCGTTCCGCCAACTTCTCTTTCGAAGTACTGAAAGAGTCGTAAATAAGCCATATGCTTAGTGGGCGTGTAGCTCAGTTGGGAGAGCGTCGCCCTTACAAGGCGAATGTCGGGAGTTCGAGCCTCTCCACGCCCACCACTAAGCACTACTATCGAGCGATAGTTTGATGGTAGAGGCCTGTCACTGCCAAGGTAGATAGAGGTCGCGGGTTCGAGTCCCGTATACAATGTGGAGCGGTAGTTCAGTTGGTTAGAATACCTGCCTGTCACGCAGGGGGTCGCGGGTTCGAGTCCCGTCCGTTCCGCCATTTATGCCCTTTGGGTAACTTCTCTTTCGAAGTGCTGAAAGAGTCGTAATAAGCCATATGCTTAGTGGGCGTGTAGCTCAGTTGGGAGAGCGTCGCCCTTACAAGGCGAATGTCGGGAGTTCGAGCCTCTCCACGCCCACCACTAAGTACCTTCCTTGTATTACTTATATTTCCTATTTATTAAATTTCTGCACCAAGACTTTTGAGTTGTTTACTTAAAGGCTGTATCTGTTACCCTTTCGTTTTGTGAGCCTATGTGCTTATAGCGTAAATAACGCTAGACAATATGTTTCCTGGAATAAAAATAAAAGAGATGGGAATACCTCAGTGAATTATGTGGATGAAACCGTGCTTGTATCACTCTGTCCAGACCCAGTTATAGGGGTTGATGGCTCAGGGATTGTTCAGTTGTTTAATGCGGCAGCTGAGAAGCTTTTGGGTTATTCGGCTGAAGAAGTTATTGGAAAAGTTAGTATTGCGTCAATCTATCCGAGTTTAGAGGAGGCGAAAGAGATTAAACGACTTTTGCTATCCGACTCGTATGGAAAGCCTGGAAGTATTGAGGGTTATGAGGCTAGGCTGGCTTGTAAGGATGGAGCGGTCGTACCGATTCGTTTATCAGCTGCGATTGTTGATAAAGATGAAGGTGGCAGTATTGGTTTCTTCCATGATTTGACGGAGAGGCAAAGTTTAGAGCAGCAATTGCATAAACTTTCTGTTACAGATGAGTTAACAGGTCTGTTTAACCAACGACATTTCTACACTGTGATGGCGCAAGAGTTGGATCGTGCTAAGCGCTACAACCATCCTTTAAGTTTGATCTGCTTTGATCTGGATAATTTTAAAAAGGTTAATGATTCTCTTGGCCACCTTGAAGGGGATCGTGTTTTAAGGCTTATTGGCGAGATTCTTCGGGAAACCTTGCGAGCATCAGATGTGGCTGTTCGATATGGTGGTGATGAATTTATGGTGTTGTTACCTGAGACCGATATTGATGCAGCAGCTAAGACTTCTGAGCGGATTAGAATGATGTTTAATTCTAAGTGTTCGTTTAGCGTTGATCATGATACGGATTCTCTGATCAAGGTTTCAGTAAGCCTTGGAGTGACTGAGACAAACGGTATGGAAAATCCAGATCAAATTGTTCAAAGATCAGATCTGGCAATGTATGAATCTAAAAGTTCGGGCGGGAATAGTACTTTCTTGATTAAGCAGCATATTGGTAATTTAGTTCAGACCGATAGTGCTTAAATAGGGCAGCCTAGATGATGCTGTTATTGTTCTTCAGCATCATCTAGACATTCATCGTCTTCATATTCATCAATATTAAGCAGCAGTAATTCTTCGATATAGTCTTCCACGTTTTTCTTCCTCTGTAATTTAATGTTCTTTTAAAGTACTTCATTTATATTTCAATAATGTTGCAGTGCTAATTAATTAAAATGCTACTTCAAAATCCCGTGTTCCCCGTACAGTTTTTAGAAACCGATGAGACTATTCAGGCGGGGGTTAAGCTTTACCTGCTTCGTTTAGATCTAACTGATGAAATAGTCAGCGGTAACAAGTGGTTTAAGTTGAAGTACAACCTGCAGCATGCCCTTGAAAATGGCTACTCGTGCGTCCTTAGTTTTGGTGGGGCGTATTCTAATCATATTCACGCCTTAGCTAAGGCTGGATCCTTGTCTGGGATAAAAACCATGGGTGTTATTCGGGGTGAGCCAGAGTATGCGGATAATCCAACCTTAAGAGATGCGAAAGCATGGGGGATGGAGTTGTGTTTTGTTAATCGTCAGGAATATCGTCAGCGGCATGATTCCGAATACCTTAAGACTTTAAAGGCTCGCTTTTCTAACCCTTTGATCGTGCCGGAAGGGGGCAGTAATAAATTTGCTGTGCAGGGCGCACGAGAAATAATCACGCCTGAGATCCTAGCTAAGGTTAATCCTGATCAAATTGTGCTGGCTTCTGGCACAGGTGGGACCTTAGCTGGTGTGGCTTTGTCTGTTCCTGATATTCCGGTTTTAGGTATACCTGTGCTGAAAAAGGCAGATTTTCTGTTTTCGGATATTGAAAACCTTATGACTGAATCGGGTGCAGATCCCACTGATAACTGGGATTTAGATCTGGAAGGGCATGGTGGTGGCTATGCTAAAGTGTCTAATGATCTGATAGCTTTCATGGATTTTATGCTGAAAGAGCATCAGCTTCCGCTAGATCAGATTTATACTGCAAAAATGCTTAGTCACCTGTTGAAGAGAATTGAGCGTGGTGATTATGCAGAAGGAAGTACTATTTTGGCTATTCATACCGGTGGTCTGCAAGGAACCCGAAGTCTAGCTTAAGCTTGATTAGCGCCAAATTGCGGTTTTGGTCATAAAGAATCATTGAAAAGAATCTGAAAAATCAGTTAGATAGAATCTGGTTTTTCATACAAACGTTAATCCGGAGAGATAATGGATTACTTTCGTAATATTGGTCTAATTGGGCGTTTAGGTAGTAAATCAGTTATAGATACACTTAAGCACCTTATTCGCTTTTTAGGTGATCGCGGTCTTAATACGATAATTGATGAGCGAATCGCTGAAGTTATGCCGGGTCATGGCCAGCAGACCAGTACGCAGAAGATGATGGGCGAAATATGTGACTTAGTCATTGTTGTCGGTGGTGATGGTAGTCTATTGGGTGCAGCTCGTTCCCTTGCTCAATACCATGTTCCAGTGCTGGGTGTGAACCGTGGCAATCTTGGCTTCCTAACCGATATCTCTCCAAATGAAATTGAAGAAAAAGTTGGCGAAGTACTGGAAGGTAAGTACACCGTTGATAGTCGTTTTTTGCTAGATGTCATCGTTAAGCGTGATGGCGTTCCTATTGGTGAGGCTACTGCACTTAATGACTGTGTGTTGCACCCAGGTAAAGCAGCGCGAATGATTGAATTTGAACTGTATATTGAAGGGCAGTTCGTTTACACGCAAAAATCTGATGGCTTGATCATCTCTACGCCAACAGGTTCTACTGCTTATTCGCTATCTGGTGGCGGTCCAATTATGCACCCGAAGTTAGATGCTTTGGTACTGGTGCCTATGTTCCCCCATACGCTTTCTAGCCGTCCAATCGTGGTTAATGGTAACAGTGAGCTGAAGTTGGTTATTAGCCCTAATAATGGTGCCTACCCAACCGTATCTTGTGATGGTCAAAAAGATATTAGCTGTGCACCAGGGGATACGATTACGGTTCATAAAAAACCCCATAAACTGAAACTGTTACACCCGC
Source organism: Neptuniibacter sp. QD34_54 (assembly GCF_047778055.1). Taxonomy (GTDB): domain Bacteria; phylum Pseudomonadota; class Gammaproteobacteria; order Pseudomonadales; family Balneatricaceae; genus Neptuniibacter. The sequence goes on from NZ_CP180546.1 coordinate 1,372,803, forward strand.
TCAATTATGACTTCTATAGTACCTGCCGAGAGAAACTTGGTTGGGGTACTAAGCTCGGAGATTGATGTGACTGATCAGTTTAAAGGCTACGATCTGGTTGGTGATGTCCATGGCTGCGGCCTTAGCTTAGAGCTTTTGTTAAGCAAGTTAGGTTACAGCAAAAAGGATGGTGTCTACTGCCACCCAGAGCGCCAGATGATCTTTTTAGGTGACATTGTTGATCGCGGTCCTAGAATCCGTGAGTCTCTACATGTTGTTTACGATATGGTGCAATCGGGCGCTGCTCAGATTGTTATGGGAAACCATGAATTCAACTTTCTAAGTTACTGTACGGAAGGGCATGAGGGCAGTGGTCTTAGCTATCTACGTGAGCATAGTCCACGTCACCACCGTATTCTTGCTGAAACCCTAGAGCAGTTTGCCGATTACCCTGAAGAGCAAGAGATGTTCTTACAGTGGATTCGAGAGATGCCTATTTATCTAGAGTTCGAGCATTTCCGTGTTGTGCATGCTTGTTGGCATCAAAAGCTAATTGATCGGTTCGAGGGTGAATACCCGAATCATATTATCGATGATCGTTTTCTACACCGTTCATCTAAACGTGGCACCTTTGAATGGGCGCTGACTGATCGCTTGTTGCGCGGGACACACTTAAGCTTGCCTGATGGTGAGGTCATGGTGAGTAAAGACGGTTATCGCAGACGCTTCTTTAGAACCAAGTTTTGGTCTGCTGAGCCGGAATATTATGCAGATGTTGTGTTTCAGCCGGATCCGTTGCCGGAGCATATAGCTCGTTTGAAATTAACTAAGCAGGACCATAATGATCTTCTCTATTACGGTCCAGAAGAGAAGATGTTATTTATTGGTCACTATTGGCGGGAAGGGGTTCCTGAACCTATAACACCTAATATCGCATGTTTAGATTACAGTGCGGTTAAATACGGTAAGTTGGTTGCATATCGATTGGATGATGAAAAAACTATTCAGCCTGACAAATTTGTATGGGTTGATGTAAGAACCGAAATCGCCGATGAGTTGGGTCTCTAATGATTAAGGTGCTTTCTGTGCCCTTAGGTGAAGATCTCACAGAGTTTACCCAAATCCTGTGGCGCTACGAAGTGCCGCATAGGGTTGTTGAGCTAGAGCATACTCAAGAGGTTTGGATTGCTGTTGGGGTTGAGCCTGCGCAGATTGTCGCTTTATATGAGAAATGTCGCCGGGGTGAGAGCCTTGAAGGCTTTGTTTTAGCGATTCCTAAAGCGGTGGGGCAGACAGATCTTTTATCTCAAGTTAAACAGGCTTGGATGAGCTGTTTGTTGATTGCGAGCAGTGTTGTTCTTACCTTCTTAATCTCGTTTGGTGACAATCTGGAATGGCTGCGTTTATTCACGATTGCAGACATTGTTCAAAAAGATGGTGGTTTATACAGCTCTGGTTTGGAAGGCACGCTAGAGTCTTTTGAAATTTGGCGTCTAATTACGCCTATCTTTTTGCACTTTAGTGAGCTGCATATTGCGTTTAATGCCCTTTGGATTTGGATCGTGGGTAGCCGGATTGAGATCTATCAAGGCCGTGTAACTTTGTGTCTATTAATCCTGTTTTCCGGCGTTATCTCTAACATTGCGCAATATCACGATGCGGGGCCAATGTTTGGCGGTTTATCAGGCGTCGTTTTTGCCTTCCTTGGCTATGCGTGGTTGTGGGATAAAACCCAGTCTGATCATCGGATCGGCTTGCCTCAGAGTATTATGGGATTCTTAATTTTCTGGCTAGTGCTTGGCTATGCTGGTGTTCTAGAAGCACTGCAATTGGGTGCTATTGCAAATACCGCTCACCTAGTGGGTTTGCTAGCTGGTTTAGCATTTATTCCGTTTGGAAAGCTTTTAGCTACTAGGAGATAAAAAGTGGATCCTGTTTCACTGTCATTAGATCTTAACCATCGTTATCAAGGGCAGTGTGATCGACTTAACCAATTGCCAGAGTGTAATGTGACTGGTCGATATCAAGCCACCTCCTTAGGGCCTATCTGGGTAATGGAGGCTGGGCCTGAAGATGCGCCGCCATTAATCGCTCTGCATGGCTTGCATACACCTGCACCGTTTAACCTCGAGCTGCTATGGCCTTTGACTAAGCATTTTCGGGTAATTTCGCCTGATATTCCTGGGCAAGCAGGTAAAACTCCAGGTATTGCGCCAGTGCCTTCAAATAGTGCCTATGCCATGTGGCTCGATCAGCTTTTGGATGCTTTGGGTGTTGAGCAAGCACCTATGGTAGGGCTCTCGTTTGGTGGAGCGGTTTTACTTGATTTGGCTGCTTACAAGCCTGAGCGTATATCTGCTGCATCTTTGATTGTACCAGCGGGTTTTTCTCGGCCCTTGTGGCGGCCATTGAAAAAGCTGATTCTGCCTTTTATTGGCTTTAAAATTCATACCGACCAGCCGCATTTTGATCAGCTAATGAAACCGTTGATGGAAGATAACTGGCCTGAATTGGAACAGTATTATTATTCGACGTTTCAAGCGGGTATTCCTATGACGTTGATACCGCCGGGGCCATTTTCAAAAGCAGAGCTGTCCAGATTTAAATCGCCTGTACAGATTTTCAGTGCAAGTGAAGATATCTATTTCGATCCGGATCAGTTAGCTGAGCAAGCAAGATCGACTCTGGCAAACCTAAAACAGTTAAAAGAACTCGAAGATCTACATATCCCTTGTGAAGAGAATAGACGTTTGATTCAAGAACAAGTGGTCGCATTTATGCGGAATGAAATAGGGATGTGATAGACTTTGTAGATTCCAAATCAGGTGGTGAGACCTGATAAAAAGTAAGAGATTGATGATGACATACGAACAACTAATTCAAGCAATGACCCCTGATATGCATAAATCCCTTAAGCGTGCAGTGGAGTTGGGGAAATGGCCTGATGGACGTAAGTTAACGCCAGAACAACGTGATATCTGTATGCGTGCCGTTGTTGCTTATGACTTAGAGCACAAGCCAGAAGAAGAACGAGTTGGATATATTGATCGTACAAAACAAGACGGTTCTCAGCATGGTAAAGACCCATTGGCAGCCGATACGATTAAAATTCTGACTGACGATAAAAATTAATGCAGATTCTAGCGCAGGGTGCGCTACAAAAAATGCGCACCGAACTAACACCTGAAGGCGTTGTTTACAAATTACCTGTAGGTGACCAGGAAGTGCCAATGAATGAGCTCATTGGTAAACCTATCTCCTTAGAATACAAGGGTGCGATCAATTGCACTCATTGTGGGCGTAAAACTAACAAAAGCTTTAACCAAGGTTTTTGTTACCCTTGCTTTAAAAGTCTCCCTCAATGTGATCAATGCATAGTTAAACCTGAACTTTGCCATTTCCATGAAGGCACTTGTCGTGATGCCGGTTGGGGTGAGCAGTTTTGCTTCCAAGACCATTACGTTTATCTAGCTAACTCATCGGGTGTAAAAGTTGGTATTACCCGCGGCACTCAAATTCCAACACGTTGGATGGACCAAGGTGCTATTCAAGCATTGCCGATTCTGAAAGTAGCAACACGTTTGCAGTCAGGCAAAGTTGAGCGCCTTCTTGGCGAGCATGTAGCAGATAAAACTAACTGGCGCAAAATGCTTAAAAATGAAGTTGAGCCTTTAACGCTTGCTGAAATTCGTGATCAGCTTTTTGAAAAATGTAGTGAAGGTTTGGCGGAACTCGAACAGACTTTTGGTATCCAAGCTATTCAGCGTTTGCCAGATGCTGAACAAATAGAGATCAACTACCCTGTGTTGATTTACCCGACAAAAGTTACATCGTTTAATTTTGATAAAACGGCCGAAGTATCTGGCGTTTTGCAGGGGATAAAAGGGCAGTACCTGATCTTAGATACTGGCGTTATCAATATGCGTAAATTCACAGCGTATCAGGTATCTGTATCTGCCTGATAACTGACTAGGTGAAATCATGTCTCAAGAACCCAATGTTATTTACCTTAAAGACTATAAAGTTCCATCTTATCTGATAGAAACCACCGACCTGCGTTTTCAATTGTTTGAGCAGGAAACTCTGGTCACAGCAGAATTAAAAATCTGCCGAAATCCGAAGTGTGAGGATTTAACTCCGAAGCTAGTGCTATTCGGGCACCCAGAGCTAGAGTTATCGAATCTTTCGATTGATGGTGTCGAACACGTTGATTATCAGCGTGAAGGTGAAGAGTTGTTGCTTTCTGATCTGCCAGACAGCTTTACCTTAAAAACGCTGACAAAAATTCATCCGGAAACGAATACTGCATTAGAAGGTTTGTATAAATCAGACGGTATGTTCTGTACACAGTGTGAGGCCGAAGGCTTCCGCCGTATCACTTTCTATCCTGATCGTCCCGATGTGATGTCTGTCTTCAGCACAACAATTGAAGCTGAAAAACAGGCTTATCCAGTATTACTTTCCAATGGTAATTTGGTTGATAAAGGTGAGCTTGGTGATGGTCGTCACTGGGTCAAATGGGAAGACCCTTTCAGCAAGCCAGCTTATCTTTTTGCAATAGTAGCAGGCGATCTTCAGCATATTAAAGATACCTTTACGACCTCGTCCGGACGTGAAGTTGAGCTGCTCATTTATGCTGAGCAGAAAGACCTGAATAAATTAGATTACGCGATGCAGTCCCTGAAAAAGTCGATGGCTTGGGATGAGCAGGTTTACGGTCGTGAGTATGATCTAGATATCTATATGATTGTTGCGGTCGACTTCTTCAATATGGGAGCAATGGAGAATAAAGGTTTAAATATCTTTAATACTTCTTGTGTGCTTGCTCATCCTGCTACGACCACTGATATGGGTTTTCAGCGCGTTGAAGGGGTTGTGGCCCATGAATACTTCCATAACTGGTCGGGTAATCGTGTCACTTGTCGTGATTGGTTCCAGTTAAGTTTGAAAGAAGGCTTCACCGTATTCCGCGATGCAGAGTTCTCTGCTGATATGAACTCACGCACAGTGAAACGCGTAGAGGATGTTGGTGTACTGCGTACAGCTCAGTTTGCTGAAGATGCAGGCCCAATGGCACATCCAATCAGGCCAGCTTCGTTTATTGAAATTTCAAACTTCTACACCCTGACTATCTATGAAAAGGGCGCAGAAGTTGTGCGAATGATTCACACCTTATTAGGCCCTGAATTATTCCGTAAAGGTTCTGATCTTTATTTCGAGCGCCACGATGGTCAAGCGGTGACAACGGAAGAGTTTGTTTCTGCGATGGAAGATGCTTCGGGTAAAGATCTATCTCAGTTCCGCAATTGGTACTCTCAAGCCGGTACGCCGGAATTGCATGTTACTGATAGTTTTGATGCATCAACGGGCGATTATCAGCTTCATGTGGAGCAGCGCTGCCCAGCGACACCGGGTCAGGATGAGAAGCTACCATTCCATATCCCATTAGCTCTTGGCTTGCTTGATGAGAATGGTAAAGACCTTGTGTTGGCTAATGGTCAAAGCACTGAGGTGCTTAATATCACAGAGGCTCAGCAAACCTTTACATTTAAAGGCTTAACGGCGAAGCCAGTGCCTTCGTTATTGCGTGGATTTTCAGCCCCTGTGAAACTGTTCTATCCGTATCAGCGTGATGAGCTGATGTTCCTGATGGCAAATGACAGTGACGGCTTTAGTCGTTGGGATGCTGCTCAAAAGCTCGCAGTGGATATCATGCAAGGGTTAATTGCTGACTATCGTGAAGGTAAAACGTTGGAGTTAGATGAGCGTCTAGTGTCAGCGTACAAATCAATTCTGGAAACAGAAGGTTTGGATAAAGCAATGGTCAGCAAGGTGCTAACGCTGCCTTCAGAAGCTTATTTGTCTGAGCTAGCTGATGAGATTGATGTCGATGCTATCTACAACGTACGCAAGTTCGTACGTCATACATTAGCGGCAGAGCTAGAGGCTACATTGTTGCAGTGTTATCAAGATAATGACCTTGATCTGCAATATTCACCAGATTCTGACTCCATTGCTCGTCGAAGCCTGAAAAATCTATGTATATCTTATCTAACGTCCTTAGATAAACCTGAGTATCTAGAGCTTGCGCAAGCTCAATATGCTAAGTCGGATAACATGACCGATATGCAGGCGGCATTGGTGCAAGTGGCCCACTCTGAAAATGACAAGGCAGCTCAAGATTTATTGGATGATTTCTATGATCGTTGGAAGGATGAGAGTTTAGTGGTCAACATCTGGTTGTCTATCCAAGCCTCTAATCCAAAAGAGAAAGCTATTGATCGCGTTAAAGCATTGATGGAACATCCGGCGTTTGATGCTAAAAATCCGAACAAGTTGCGTTCTCTTATCTCTGTATTCTGTGCTCAGAACCCAGTTAATTTCCATGCGAAAGATGGTTCGGGTTACCAGTTCTTGGCTGATCGAATTATTGAGCTGAATGCTCAAAATCCGCAAGTAGCATCGAGAATGGTGACGCCATTGAGTCGTTGGAAGAAATATGACAAAGTGCGTCAAGCGCTTATGCTTAAAGAGCTAGAGCGCATTCGAGACAGTGGAAATCTATCAAAAGATGTCTTCGAAGTGGTGAGTAAAAGCTTGGCGTAAAAAAAAATGCAATATACGCCTTTAGCCGGGGGGACGGATGAGTTTACCTCGGCTATACTCGCTTAGGAATAAAGCTGAACATGCGTTATCTTGTTTAGCGCTATAACAAATAATAAAGATACGTTTTACCAAGGAAGCAACATGTCTAAATTACTATCTACTGAAGATAAATTCGACATCCAACAAAATTTCCGTCGCTACATGCGTTTGAAAGATAGTCATGAATCATCTACTGATGCCTACAAAAATGCCAAAGCTAACCGCATTTGGATTGCTGGCATTGTGTTAATGTTGTTTGCGCTAGCGTCTGAATTTTTCCTCGGTGCAGCAGCAGGTCTATTTGGTGTTTATTTTTACAATGTAATCACTAGTTGGTTAGACGCGAATTCTAGCGATGAAAGTTTAGAAGAGCTTGATCGTTGGTTCTCTACTAAGAGCCTTAAGTTTGAAGGTCGTATTCTTTACTTCAAACAAGATGATCTATTGGAAAACCCACTAGATCCATTTAACGAAGCTTGCTACGCAGTTGCAGAATAAAATCTGATCCAGATTTACTTGTGGGGTCGTAGAATGCCGAAAAGTGAAAGCTTTTCGGCATTTTTATTTGTGAGAAATTATTTGTGAGGAAGAGTTGTTAGATCTAAAAGAGAAGCGTGCTTGGATATTTGATCTTGATGGCACTTTAACTCAACCTGTTCATGATTTTGAACTGATTCGCCAGAAACTAGGTATAGATCCTAGTGATGATATTCTTGAATGTATTAAGCGTCAGCCTCCAGAGCGTCAGCGATGGATGAATGCTGAGCTTGATATTCTAGAAAGGGAATATGCATCCCAAGCAGCTCCTGCTGAAGGCGTGCTCGATTGCCTAGAAGTGATAGCTGCAGCTGATTGTCAGATGGGTATTCTTACCCGTAATACCCACGAATTAGCATTATTATCATTAAAGGCGATTGGTGCGGATACATTCTTCGAAAAGGCTCATGTTCTGGGTCGTGAAGACAGCCAGCCCAAGCCATCCCCTGAAGGTATTCATATACTATTAAAGCAGTGGGCATTGCCAAACCATTCAGGCGTAATGGTGGGGGATTTTCATTTGGATCTGTTGTCAGGGCGTGCAGCGGGTGTAAGTACTGTACATGTTGATCTGAAAGATCGTCACTGGCCGGAAGATACAGATATCAGAGTGAAAAACCTGTCTGAGTTAACATCATTACTGACCTTGGCTTAAACTTTTGTTTATACCTACCCCTTTGAAGCTAAAGGAAAAATTTCAGTTTTAAAAATAACTGCATTCTCTCTCCCGATTTAAACCCAGTTTTGCTTGATCTTTGTCAAAGGTCTTTCTCCCTGATCGTCTATATTGGGTTATTGGACTAACCTTTTGAGGTGTAAGTATGACGATATTAGCCGAGCTACATCAGGATCATGTAAATCTTAATAAGCTATTAGTAATCTTGCGTCAGAAAGTTAATCAGCTTAAAGCAGGACAGCAGCCTAATTTCAGTCTTATGGCTGATCTGATTGACTATATCTCTAATTACGCCGACGGCCACCATCATCCCCGCGAAGATAAAATGTACAAATGTTTGGCTGATCGGAATCCCGAATTGGATAAGCATCTATTCAACTGCGCTAAAGATCACGAAGCTTTAAAAAGCTCCAGCCTTCAACTGAAAGAGGCTGTTGATGGTATTTTGCATGATTCAGTGATGCCAATGGATGAATTTGCCAGCCTATTAGATGATTTTGTCTCGCTACAAATGACACATCTTAATTTCGAAGAGGGGCAATTGTTTCCACTGATTCAAGAATCGGTGAGCGATAAAGAGCTAGCGATGATTGAAAAGCAGCTTCCAAAACAAGAGGATCCGCTTTTTGGGGAAGTTCAGGCTCGAGAGTATATGGTACTTTATAAAGAGCTTATGCTGGAACTGAGCGAAGCTTGTTAACCAATATCGTTTTTACTCAGAGGGGAACATAGTTTTCTCTCTGATTACTGAGATACTAAGTAGAATTAGTTAAGCATTTGGCTTAGATCGATTTGAGGCTCTTGAAACTGAGTAAAAGAGACTTGGTCACGACCGTTATGTTTGGATTCATAGACTGCCTTATCCGCTGACTGGATCAGTTGATAGGCAATATTGTTAAGGCTTTCTTTAGGATAGTTAGCTGGTGTACACAGAGATACGCCGACAGATGTCGTCATCCTAAATGGCTTGGCATTCTCATCGCGGAAAATAAGACGAGAAAGTTTCTGTCTCAATGTGTCTGCTATTTCCATCGCCCGCGCTTTATCACAATTTGGCAGTAGTACCGCGAACTCTTCGCCGCCATAGCGCGCAATAATATCAGTTTTGCGCAGTTGTTTACCTAAGAATAAACCTACCGTTCTTAAAACTCTGTCACCGGTTTGATGGCCGTAGGTGTCGTTAACTACTTTAAAATGGTCTAGATCCATAAACAGGCAGGCTAAAGAGTGATTAGCACGGCTTGCACGGGACAGCTCTCGAACTATCTCCTGATCAAACGAACGACGATTATGCACTTTCGTCAGCATATCGATGCTGCTTAATCGATGTAGATTTTCTTGGTTAATGCAGTTTTCGATACAAACAGAAATCACAGAAGCTAAGTGCTGAATATAGTCGTAGCGAACATGTTGGGTATATCGACTCGCATCTGCGCTACCTAAATGCAGGCTGCCGATAAGGCAGTTTTGGCGAATCAGTGGCAACAGTGCGCAGGACTCAATCGGGTTATCTGCTACAGGGAAGGCTTCTCTGCGCACAGCTTCGCTTGGCGCACCCACAATGAGTTTTTGATTAGGGTATAACGATTTTAGTAAGCGTTGGCTTTGTACAAACCGTAACGTATTGCCTGGAGGTGGCGGTACATAATCGTCTAGCAGAGTGCGTGCAGCATGTTCCGGATCGAATAGGATGAGATTTACATTGCTCAGTTTAAAGAGGTCTTTAAACTCAATCAGCATTAAATCGAGTAACTCAGATAAACGAGCGCATGAGAGAAGGCGAATCTCCACATCAAAAAAGCTATTCAGGACACTCTCATTGCGCTCAGCCTTGCTTAACATTAAGCGAAGGGTGCGCTTGAGCTCCTGATTTTCCTTTTCTAGCTCGTTTAAACTCATAGTTCGCCTTTAATAGGATCCGTTAAAGGGTTATCGGCACTTAACTTAAACTATAAAGTTTTTTTTAACATTTTTGTTGAGAAATATTAATGACAATTTTATTTAGTTTTTAATAAGTTATGGCTGTTCATATATTGTTCTACTGTTTCCACCACCGCTTGCGTATGGGCATCAATTTCCATATTAACCCTGCTGCCTTCGCCTAAGTCTCCAAAGGTTGTAACCGCTAAGGTTTCTGGGATGAGGTAAACGTTGAACAGATTATCCTGTTTTTCACCAATGGTTAGGCTGCAGCCGTTAAGTCCGATAAAACCTTTGGCAAATATATAGCGTTGAAATTCTGGGGCCGCTTCAAACCATACAATCCAGTTGTTTTCAGGCTTTTCGATTTTGGCAATTTTTACTTGCTGGTGGATGTGACCTGAAAGTAGGTGGCCACCGATTTCATCACCAAATTTAGCGGCACGTTCAAAGTTAACCTGATCACCTGGCGCGAGGTCGCCTAGATTGGTTAATTTAAGTGTTTCCATAATCAGGTCGAAGCTGATTAAGTTATTCTCAAATTCGACAACGGTTAGGCAGGTGCCGTTTAAAGCGATGCTGGCGCCAATTTGCAAATTGTCACAATGCTCTAAAGGAAGCTCTACTTGCAGCCGCATAAAATCGGCTTTAGTTTCAACAGCTTTGATTGTCGCTTTACCTTGAACAATTCCAGTAAACATCGGTGCACTCTTATAAATTTGCTAATCTAAATACTGCAATGCATCGTAACAACAATAGAGTTCTGCTGCAGCGACTAAATTACTTTTCGCTGTAATTGTTATAAGCACCGAATAACAGCTATATGATGGGTTTAATCCTTAAGGAAAAAGGTATGAAAATTTTAGTGACAGGTGGAACAGGTTTTATCGGTAAACACTTTATCGAAGCTCGATTAGCTGAAGGAGACGAGGTGGTATGCTGGAGCCGGAACCCTTCTAAAGTTGCGGAATTGTTTCAAGGAAGAGTTGAGGCGATTCGTGATCTACCTCCACAGGATGAATTAGCGGTAGATGCTGTTATCAATTTAGCTGGTGAGCCGATTGCCGATCAGAAGTGGACCGAGGATCGTAAACAGCTTCTGCGAGCGAGTCGTATCGATCTAACCCATGAGCTCGTTGGGTGGATCGAAGCACAAACCGTAAAACCGAAGGTCCTCATTAGTGGTTCAGCAATAGGCTATTACGGTTGTCATGACGACGATAAAAAACTTGGCGAAGAAAGCCTGCCAAATAGAGGATTTACGCATACACTTTGTGCCGATTGGGAAGCAGAAGCGTTAAAGGCAGAAGCCTTTGGAGTCAGAGTATGCCTCATCCGAACAGGGGTGGTACTGGGTGACGGTGGTGCATTAAGCAAGATGTTACTGCCATTTAAACTCGGACTAGGTGGGCCGATTGCCAGTGGCAAACAATGGATGTCATGGATACATATTGATGATGAGATTGAAATAATCTCTATGCTATTAACCCACGATCAACTATCAGGCCCATTTAACTTAACCTCACCAAACGCTGCAACGAATGCGGAGTTTTCCAAAACCTTAGGAAAGACCTTAGGTCGACCAGCATTTATGCCAATGCCAGGCATTGTTATCAACCTGATGTTGGGTGAGGGCGCGGAGTTGTTGGTGGAAGGGCAACGCGTTTACCCCGAAAAGCTAGAAGAGATAGGCTATAAGTTTCACTATCCAGAGCTTTCTGGAGCGATGTATTCAGCCGTAAACTTCTAACGAGTGCTTCTAGCTTTCTCTGCCTTCGGGGAATTGTGGTAAATCATCTGAAATTTCGTACCAATCAGCTTTATAGCTGCAATAGATATGACTATCTGGTTTAACGGTAATTTCGCTATCTAATGTGCCTAAAGTAAATTCAACATGGGTGCCAGGGTTATTAATAGGTGCAAAGGTTAAGCTAGAACCGCATTCGGAACAGAACTGTCGTTTGGTGCCATTAGGTGACGTATAAGTTTTAAGTAACTTTTCACCTTGTAGCCACTTAAAGTTCTCTACCTTAGCGACTCCATAAGTACCGAATGCCGCGCCATGGAATTTACGACACATACTGCAATGGCAATGCGCCATCTTAGGTTGTAAGCCAGTGACCACATACTTGATACCGCCGCATAAACACTGACCAGTGAGTTTTGTTGTATCTGGATTCGTCGACATGAATTGATAACCTCAGCTAATGTGGGATAACGGAAGTTCTGTACGGCTTACTATTTGGCGCATAACAAAGCTAGTTCTAATACTGCTTACCCCTTCTATCTGATTAAGCTCTTTCAGAAGGAATTTCTCATAATAGGACATATCTGGCATAAGTACTTTTAAGATGTAGTCAGCTGCGCTACCTGTAATCAATGCGCACTCGACGACTTCTTCATAGCTGGCAATAATACGCTCGAAATTGTCTAAAATTTCGGGCTTTTGTTTATCTAGACACACATGAATGTAAACGCTCATAGGCAGCCCCACAGCATTCTTATTCAGCAACGTCACTTGTTTTTCAATAATACCGGCGTCTTCTAGTTGTTTAACTCTGCGTGCACAAGGTGAAGGGGATAGGTTGACCTTTTCAGCTAGTTCTAAATTGCTGATATCTCCATTCTTTTGAATCTCTTCCAAAATTTGCTGGTCGATTCGGTCTAGTTTTTTGCTTGGCATAATTTCCTACGGCTATTTTAGAAACTAGTGATGCTTGCTAATGATTGAATGAATTTCGCATTTAAATAGCAATGATCAGAGGTATTTTAACTATCCTAACGATTCTGATTAAGCCTTTCTAGCGATGATTCTTAAACGCAAATGTTCGCTCTTTAAGATGCAGACTCCTGCACATGGTTTGTTTGCATCCTTTATCGGTATAAAAAGCGCTTAACTAATATATTAAGTTCGTTGTTGGCTATTTGTGCCAATTTATTCTCTTTTATTGGCTTTTTTCTCTAGAAATTGAGTTGAATTGTGATTTTTTTGAGAACTTTCACTAAGGGCTTGCTGCTAATTTATTTACACCAAACTTGCTTGGGCAATTCATCCCCTGAGCCAGAGTTCAATTCACAAGATTGATGCAGCTTGTCCTAATCCGGGACGTTTGGGATTCCATAAGAATCCCCTTTTTATAGATTCTTAGTCCTTGGAAATTCCTATGAACAATTTAAATAAAGCTATTGAAGCCTTAGGTGAAGATGAGCGAAATCAAGAAAACAGAGAGTGGATTGATGCGCTTGACGATGTGATGGCAGAACAAGGTTCGCAGCGTGGCCGTGACATCATTCGTCTCTTACAAAATTCGTTGTTTAAACAGGGTGTTCACACAACGGAAGCCACGTTGAATACACCTTATCGGAATACGATTCCTGTTAATGAGCAACGCAGCTACCCCGGAAATAGAGAGTTAGAACAGAAGCTTGAAAACATTATTCGTTGGAATGCTCTCGCGATGGTGGTTAAGGCGAATGATCAAGGTACAGGTGTTGGTGGGCATATTGCGACCTATCAATCCGCAGCCACTATGTTGGAAGTGGGTTTAAACCACTTTTTTAAACAGCACACAGATAAGTATGGTGGTGATCAGCTATTAGTCCAAGCGCATGCTGCTCCAGGTATATATGCGAGAGCGTACCTTGAAGGCCGCCTAACTGACGAGCAGATGGCTAATTTCCGTCGAGAACTTCAACAAGGGGGAGGATTAAGCTCTTATCCTCATCCGAGACGTATGCCTGATTTTTGGCAGGGACCGACCGCATCGATGGGGCTTTCTACGCCTTCGGCAATCTACCAAGCACGATTTATGAGGTATTTAGAAAATCGTGGTTTGAAAGAGCCAAACGGTGGAAAAATCTGGTGCTTCATTGGTGATGGTGAATCGGATGAGCCCGAAGTGTTAGGGACAATCAACATGGCCAGCCGAGATAACTTAGATAACTTGGTGATGGTGATCAATTGTAATCTGCAGCGCTTGGATGGCCCTGTGCGAGGCAATGGCAAAATTATTCAGGAGCTAGAACGAAGCTATCGTGGTGCTGGTTGGAATGTTATCAAAGTGATCTGGGGCAGTGAATGGGATGAACTGTTCTTACGAGACCGTGAAGGTATTCTGCAAGATCGAATGGATCAAGCTGTGGATGGCGATTACCAATATTACACAGTTTCCGATGGCCAGAGTGTGCGCGATCACTGGACGCAAAATGATCCTCGTTTAGAGGAGTTGATGAAGACGCTGAGCGACGAGCAGATTCGTTGTATAAAACGTGGCGGCCAAGATCGACAGAAGATCTTTAGTGCGTTTGATAAAGCCATGGAAAATACAGGTAAGCCAACGGTTATTCTAATGAAAACTGTTAAAGGCGATGGTATGGGGGCGAGTGCTGAAGGGCAAAATACAAGTCATCAGAAAAAGCAGTTAACGGCCGAAGAGCGAATTGAGATTGGTCGTCGTTTTGAAATTCCATTGAGTGATGAAGAGTTGGCTGCGGCAAGCTTGTATAAGCCAAGCCCAGACAGCCAAGAAATTCAGTATCTTCACAAACAGAGACAAATGTTAGGTGGATATCTACCGTCCAGAAATGCGAACTTCGAAAAACTAGCGCTTCCTCCTTTAGCCCTGTTTAAAGAGGCGATATCTGGTACGAAACGCGAGCAATCCACAACCATGGCTTTTGTTCGTATGTTGTCTCATCTATTAAAAGATCCAGAGATAGGTAAATACATTGTGCCTATCGTGCCGGATGAAGCACGTACCTTTGGTATGGAGTCTCTTTTCAAACAGTTTGGTATCTATTCTTCTGAAGGTCAGAAATATAACCCAGTGGATTCAAGTAGTTTGCTTCCATATAAAGAAGCTAAAGATGGTCAGCTGTTGCAAGAGGGGATCTGTGAGACAGGTGCGATGGCGTCTTTCTTAGCGGCAGGAACCTCCTATGCAAACTACGGGGTGCCAACCATCCCGTTTTATATCTTTTATTCGATCTTCGGTTTCCAACGTGTTGGAGACATGATTTGGGCTTGTGCTGATAGTATGGCGAAAGGCTTCCTTTTAGGTGGCACGGCAGGTAGAACAACCCTAAATGGTGAAGGTCTTCAGCATCAAGATGGTCACTCCCAAGCTGTCGCTGCAACAGTACCTAATATGCTCAGCTACGATCCCGCGTTTGCCTACGAGTTAGCGGTGATAATCAAAGATGGTATCGAGCGGATGTATATCAATAATGAAAATATTTTTTATTACATCACCTTGTACAACGAAAACTACTTAATGCCAGTTATGCCTGAGGGGTGTGAAAAGGAGATTCTAAAAGGGATGTATCGCTACGTTAAGAATGAAAACTCTGGGCATAAAGTGCATCTGTTTGGTAGTGGAAGTTTAATGCAGGAGGTTTTAAAAGCCGCTGAGATCTTAGAAGAGTTTGGTTGTAGTACCGATATTTGGAGTGTGACCAGCTATAACCAGTTGGTCAGAGATGCATTGGCTGTCGAGCGGGAGAATTTACTGAACCCCGATGCTAATGCTGAGAGCTATCTTCAAATTGCTCTGAAACACGAACAGGGTGTTTTTGTAGCTGTCAGTGATTTTGTGAAATCTTTACCCAACGGCATTGCTCGATGGTTCCCAGAAGATCCCGTTGTATTAGGCACGGATGGTTTCGGATTAAGTGAAAGCCGTCCAACCCTCAGAGATCATTTTGAAGTTGATGCCCGTTTTATCGCTTGGGCAGCCTTATCTCGCCTCTATAGCAAAGAGGTGCTTAGCCGTGAAACGCTAAATAGCGCAAGAGATAAGCTCAAAATTCCTTATGAAAAAGCAGACCCTGCTTATTTTTAATTTTCTAAGAAATAAAACGTCTCTCATTTGTAGAGACTAACAAGCGGTAATAAAGATGGGTTCAGAAATTGTATCTATGCCAGATATTGATGGGGCTGGCGAAGTAGTTGAGTTGTGCGCTGATTTAGGTACAGAGATCAAAATTGGTCAACTACTGCTAGTTATTGAGTCGGATAAAGCGTCGATGGAAGTTCCTTCCACTGTAGAGGGTGTATTGGAGGGATGGCTCGTTGACGTGGGTTCGACGGTTGAAAGTGGTACTTTGCTTTGTGCAGTGCTGGAACAAGAAGTAGCGGGTAAAAGTGATTATCAAGAGATTGCTAGAGAAGCTAAAGAAGAGACTGAAATTGAGGCACTAAATCATGATGCGGTGAGCGTTGAAATAATCAGCGACACTAGAAGCTCTAAAGAGCCTGTTAAAAGCGAGCAATGTGCAAAGAGTGCAGTATCCAGTCAGGTGTATTCAGGGCCTGCAGCTCGCAAATTGGCTAGAGAGCTTGGCGTAAATCTCGAGGATATCTCGGGAACAGGCCCTCGAGGCCGAATTCTAAAAGAAGACATTAAGGCATTCGTTAAACTAGAACGAGTTCAGAAAACGGCAATGCCGCAATCTTCAGGTATTCCTCAGATACCTGAACAGGATTTTAGTCGCTTTGGTGCCGTTGATTTTAAGGATATGTCTAATATTGCGCGTGCGACTTCAGAGCATATGACGCGATGTTGGTTGAATATTCCCCATGCCACTCTATTTGATGAAGCTGATATCACAGAGCTAGAGTCTTTTCGAAAAGGGCTTAAGCCTGAGTTTCTGAACTTAGAAAAAGCGCCAACCATACTGCCCTTTATTGTGAAGGTTATTGCTCAAACCTTACGTAAGTACCCATTGTTTAACAGTTCGTTAAGCTCTGATGGTAAGCAGATTATCTATAAAAATTACGTCAATATAGGCGTTGCTGTAGACACTCCTGCGGGATTGGTCGTACCAGTGATAAAAGGGGCAGATAGCAAAAGTATCTCTGAGCTGTCTATTGAGATAAATGACTTGGCTGGTAAAGCGCGTGAAAGGCAACTAAAGCCAGCGGATATGCAGGGCGGTTGTTTCACTATATCGAGTTTAGGGCCTACAGGCGGCACAGGCTTTACACCGATTGTTAATGCCCCAGAAGTCGCGATTTTGGGTGTTGCTAAGGCAAGTATAAAGTCTGTTTGGGATGGACGTGAGTTTCAGCCGAGAAAGCAGTTACCACTGAGCTTGTCCTTTGATCATCGGGTAATTAATGGTGGTGATGCAGGTCGCTTTATGGCCTATATCAATAGCGCTATAACCGATATTAGACAGCTGTTGCTTTAAGAAAGTGATTTAATCGAGCAGTTCTGTCGTAAGACACTTAGACAAAACCTAACTTCTGAATGGAATTTTAGGAGTTAGGTTTTTTGTCATCAGATGATTGGCTGTGTTGTTCGGTGAGTTTATTTAACGCCTCTAGAGTTTGGTCTAGCTGGTTTTCAATCTTTTCTAGTTTTCTTTCTAAACCTTCGATACGTTCAATATTGCGTTCTTCTTTTTGAGTTAGCTCTCTTTCATCCTGTTCGATAAAGAACACGGAGAAACTAGCGGTTAACATGGAGAACATGGCTAATCCCATTAGGATGAGAAGCGAGCCAAATATTCTGCCTTCAGTTGTCGCGGGTACAAGATCGCCATAACCTACAGTAGTAACGGTAACCCAGGCCCACCATAAACCATCCATAGGTGTTTCAAAGGCAGGATCGATACCTGAAATTAGCAGTCCGGAAATCACCAAGATGATAAAGCAGATAAAGAGTGTGATACCTAAGTTATGCCGAGACAAGAGATCACGGGTATCTTTAGAAACACGCAGGAAGATTCCGATGGTTAGAGCAAGCCTAAGGGTTCGGATTATCCCTGCATAGAAGGTATCAACACCCCATATAACCGGTAGACCACCAAGTACGATGAGTGGACTCATCCAATTGTGCTTGAGGTATTTAATGCGATCATTAACCAGCCATAGCATCACAAACAGCTCTGACATAAATAGTAGCCAAATCAGCCAGTCGGAAGCAAAAGAGGTGTAAGCGTTAGAGACACCTTTAGATTGCAGATACCAGTCTATAAGAATCCATATCGCAGCCAGCACCATTGGCCCTTCAAATCGGCGCCCCCAGCGTTTGGCGCGTTCGTTTTCTTCTGAAGCGACCCCGCCTAGGCCAACCATACGCATTAGTGCCGTATGTCGAGTGTATTCCATTTAGCGCTCCACTTTACTGGGTCTGTATTGTTAATGGTTGTAGTCCAAACGTTGTTGTCCGTCTTTCAGATCCAAGCGTTGACGAAGCTGTCGAGCCCTCACTTTCGACATGGCGTCTAATATGAGGTCTCCTTGCCAATACTCGTCTTGCTGGCCGTATAGATGTTGCTGTAGATCCATTACCAACAGATTTATCGTTTGGTTATTCGCGTATTCGCACACGGATTCTAGCGACTGTATTTCAGGTGAAGCCCAAAAGCTTTGAGCCCACTCAACTAAACGCAATTGAGCAACATTGGGATTGTTTTGGTTACAGGCGATTGAGAAAGCCTGAAAAGTGTTTTTCTCTGTTATCTCAAACGCAACCCGCTTTTGTTCCTCTTCAAAGAACGAATGATCAGGTTCTTCTTTAGATTGCTTTTTAATATTACGCAGATGGTTAAACG
Organism: Neptuniibacter sp. QD34_54; assembly: GCF_047778055.1. GTDB lineage: Bacteria > Pseudomonadota > Gammaproteobacteria > Pseudomonadales > Balneatricaceae > Neptuniibacter. The sequence continues at coordinate 1,391,119 of NZ_CP180546.1, forward strand.
TATAGATAAAGGCCAGAGTCGCTGCAATACTGATCCCTGTTAGAATCCAAACTAAAAAAGTGATCGAACCAGAGGACCCCTCTTTATCTGATTCAGAGCTGTTGGTAGGGATAACCGCAGGTGTAACTTCAATTTTCCTCTGAGTGATAGAGGCTGTCTGGCCTTTGTCGGCTGTTGTATTCCACCAAGGAATGTCGATTGAAGGCAAGATGATCTCTTTGCTATTGCTAGGTGTAATTTCTAGTTCTTCCACTCGTTGGCTGATAACACCTTGCTCGGTCATGCGTTCTTCTAAAACGACATTGAGTAGGGTGATGGTGGCATCAGGGTTTTGTAATGATGCCATTGAGGGTAGAGAAGAAGAGGGTAATCCTTCAGCTTCTAGTTTGATTATCCTTGTAAGCTTGTCAGATTGACTAACCTGATTGAGTTCTTCCAAGTTGTCTTCGATATAGATCGATGTGGCTGGAAGCCATAACTTGCGTGTGTTCTGATTAGCGGGAGGTAATACCGAAAGCAATAGAGGTTCACTATTCAGTTCGACCACTGTGTTGTTCGATAGAGTGGTTGAGAAAAACACTGGGCTAATCTCTACTTCGCCTTCCTGAAGTGGGAACAGCGTATAGCTTGTTTCGGTAACATTATAGTTCTGACCACGCACCATACTGGTATATTGCTTTTGCTCTTCTAACGGCTTGATGATCGCATCAGGTGATTCTGGCGCTGTTAAATTTGCATCCAAAGGTAATGGAGCAAGATGGAAAACCTTCGAGCGTAAAATCGCTTGCCCATTTACGTAGAGTTCATCTTTATCAAGGCTGGATTCTAGAAAGATCGCTCTGCCAGTGCCTTCTGCAAGTTCAGGATTATCATTAGCGGGTAGCACTGAGATTGGAAGTTCTTGACTGGCTTGCTGTCCTACAAAGATAGAAGGAATAACTTGCTCGCCGTCCCTTCGAGGTTTTAGTTGTAGCACCCAACGTGTTTTTGTCGTTACCGATCCTGTGGTATGGCTCGAGACAGTGACTTTGCGTGTGCCAACAATATTAAAGTCTTTTTGTAATTGGCTTAGGTTTGGCCGAGTGACATCTTGCTGATCAGTTTCTAAGGTCAGCGTGATTTTTTGACCTAAATAGAGGGTGTTTGTATCGAGAGAAGAAGATACTTTAGCTTGAGCTTGAAAAGCAGTGAAAGCCAGTAGAAAGAAAAAGTGAGAAGAAATAAATCGCAATGGAATCCTCGCGCTATCATCGCTGGCTATAGCTTACATTGGGTTAGGACTGTAAGTCATAATTATGATTTTCATTTTATTATGAGTAATCCTGCAGGGTGAATCAACGTATTCCGGTTTAATAATTGTTTGATTATTTTTGCTCTCGCATGTTTCGTTTCTGTGTGATTTCTAGTTCTCTAAACCGTTAAAAATTTGTTTGTATCAAACGTTTTTGTACTTAAACGGCTGTTGGCTACATTTTGTCTATACTTTTGATTATTTGAGAAAAATTGAGGGTTGCAGATGGAATACCTAGGCCAGGATGAAAAAGCTAATCTGTTAAAAACACTGTGCCAAGAATTAGAAAATCGATTACCGAAAGAAAGGTCTGAAGCCTTGGTGGAGTTTGCAACTCTATATTACTCATCCGCTTCGTTAGCTGATCTCCTCGAATGGAAGTTAGAAGATCTCTACGGTTCGACACTCGCTTGTTGGCAGTTTCTTCAAGAGCGTAAAGCCGGGCAGGTGAAGGTCAGGGTATTTAACCCCGATTACGAGCTGCATGGTTGGCAATCGACTCATACCGTGATTGAAGTCTTGCAGAAGGATATTCCCTTCCTAGTTGATTCTCTGCGAATGGAGCTTAATCGACGTAATTTAACCATTCACGCCATACATAATGCGGTTGTGACTTTGAAAAGGGATGATAAAGGCGGCTTATCTTCTCTACTCAAAAAGGACAGTCGAGCTAAAAATTCTCAAAGAGAATCATTAGTTTCGATCGAGGTTGATAGACATTCGGATACTGCAGATCTTCAAGACTTGGAGCAAGCGCTACGAAATGTCCTTGAAGACGTAACTATGGTGGTAGAAGACTTTGAGCCTATGGTTGAGCGATGCGATGCTCAAGCAGACATTTTCTCAAAGGCGATCAAAGGCTTTGATGCTGAGATTACGTCGGAAGTACATGACTTTATTAAGTGGATAAAGGATCATTTTACCTTCTTAGGTTATGACGAATACCAACTAGTAGAGAAGAAAGGGAAGAAAACCCTCGAAGCTATTCCGGGTAGTCAACTCGGTTTGTTGAAATTCTGCGATGAACATTGCCGTTCTGCTTTAGTTAATGAGAATGATCGTGATGCCGAAGGCTTTGTTCTAATACCCGATATTCTCTCCTTTACGAAATCCAATCGAGCCTCCAGTGTTCATCGTCCTACTTACCCTGATTACATCAGTATCAAACAATACAATAAGAAGGGTGAAGTGGTAGGTGAATGCCGATTCTTAGGCTTATATACCTCTAGCGTTTATATTCAGAGCTCCCGCCAAATTCCAATTGTACGCCGGAAGGTGGATGCGATTATGGAAAAGTCTGGCTTGCACCGTCATGGCCATGACTGGAAGGAGCTGCTACAGATTTTAGAGATTCATCCTCGAGATGATCTATTTCAGGTATCGGTAGATGACCTCTATCGGACCGTTATTGGCGTGCTACAAATTCATGAAAGACGTCAGATACGGCTGTTTGTGCGCCGTGATTACTTTGGTCAGTTTTATTCCTGTCTGGTCTATTCACCAAGGGATATTTATAGCACTGACTTTAGGCACAAAATTCAGTCGCTATTGATGGAGCAGTTGAACTGCACCCATGCAGATTTTACGACTTATTTTTCTGAATCCATTCTGACGCGTACGCAGTTTATTCTTCGTGGGGATAACATTGTCGAGGATTTTGATTCCGATAAATTAGAACGGGTGGTGAGATTGGCGGCCCGTAGTTGGTGTGATGATCTGCGAGATGTCTTGGTTGAAACACTTGGTGAGGAATCAGGTATTCGAGTTTACAACCAGTTTGGTAGTGGTTTTCCTGCGAGTTACAGCGCGGATTTTTCCGCTAGAACAGCGGTAGTAGATCTACAGCATATAGAAAAACTATCCGATCAAGCGCCATTGCAGCTAAGTTTTTACCAAGCATTGGAGCAGGAACAGAATTGCCTTAACTTCAAACTGTTCAGTCTAGGCGCATCTTTACCTCTATCTGATGTTATCCCTGTGCTAGAAAATTTAGGTTTAAGAGTCATAGACGAGCACCCGTACAAAATAGAAAGTAAGCGTGATCTGGTATGGATTCATGATTTTAATCTTCACTACACAGGAGCAGGCTCTGTATCGCTATCAACACTCAAAGAGGTGTTTGAAGAGGCCTTTCTAAAAATTTGGCAAAGTGAAGCCGCGAATGATGAGTTTAACCGTCTCGTGTTGGCGGGGAAGGTTGGCTGGCGCGAGGTGGCGATGCTTCGTGCTTATGCTGCGTACATGAAACAGATAAGTTTTCCAATCAGCCCAGAAGCGATTAGTACGACGCTAAATTCATACGTCGATATAGCCGCCAAGATTGTTCAGTTCTTTAAAGCACGGTTTGAACCGGGTAACACGGCCGATCAAGAAGCGGTTGAATCCACTATTATCGACGCGTTAGAAGATGTAAGTAGTTTGAATGATGATCGCGTGATTCGTCAGTATTTATTACTTATCAAGGCAACGCTGCGAACAAATTTCTATCAAAAAGATAGGCAAAATCTTAAAAGCTATTTCTCTTTTAAATTGTCCCCTGATGAGATCCCAGATATGCCGTTACCACGGCCTAAATATGAAATTTTTGTCTACTCGCCTAGGGTTGAGGGTGTTCATCTTCGTGGCGGTAAGGTGGCTCGTGGTGGTTTGCGTTGGTCCGACCGCATGGAAGATTACCGAACCGAAGTTTTAGGTTTAGTTAAAGCGCAGCAGGTTAAAAATGCGGTAATTGTTCCTGTTGGGGCTAAAGGTGGCTTTGTCGCTAAATCATTACACGATGGCATGAGTCGCGAAGAGTGGTTTGAAGAGGGGGTCAACTGCTACAAAACATTTATCAGTGGCTTATTAGATATTACAGATAACCTCGTTGAAGGTGAGGTGAGCCCACCTGCTGATGTGATTCGCCATGATGAAGATGACACTTATTTAGTAGTGGCTGCAGACAAAGGTACGGCGACTTTTTCAGACATTGCTAACGAATTGGCGCAATCTTATGGCTTTTGGTTAGGTGATGCGTTTGCCTCAGGCGGTAGTCAGGGCTACGACCATAAGAAAATGGGGATCACCGCAAGAGGTGCGTGGGTCTCTGTTGAGCGGCATTTCCGTGAGATGGGTGTAAACACCGATAAAGATGACTTTACGGTGATTGGCATAGGCGATATGTCAGGTGATGTATTTGGTAATGGTATGTTGCTGTCGAAGCATATTCGTCTGGTAGCAGCGTTTAACCATCTACACATTTTTATCGACCCAAATCCAGATGCTGCAAAAAGTTGGAAAGAGCGTGACCGCTTATTTAAGCTGCCTCGTTCGGCATGGACCGATTACGATAAGAAATTAATCTCAGAAGGCGGTGGTGTTTTTGAGCGCTCTGCCAAATCGATCACTCTGTCTCCACAAATACAGGCGCTTATTGGTGAAAAGGTAGCGACTGTTACCCCGAATGATCTTCTGAATAAACTGCTAAAAGCGCCGGTAGATCTGGTTTGGAATGGCGGGATTGGTACTTATGTTAAGGCAAGTACCGAGACTGATGCGGATATTGGCGATAAAGCCAATGATGCTCTGCGTATAGATGGTCAAGAGCTGTCCTGTAAAGTTGTAGGTGAGGGCGGTAACTTGGGGATGAGTCAGTTGGCGCGAATGGAATATGCACTCGCTGGTGGACGGATGAACACCGACTTTATCGATAACGCTGCAGGTGTGGACTGCTCTGACCATGAGGTCAATATCAAGATTCTTCTCAATCAAGTTGTTGCTAATGGTGACATGACTGAGAAGCAGCGAAATGCATTGCTTGAAGAGATGACTGATGAAGTCGCTTCTTTGGTCTTGAAAAATAATTATCGACAAGTTCAAGCGATCTCTATGGCTGAGTCCCGATCTTTTGAAGGGATGGCAGAGTATCAGCGTTACATCACCAACATGGAATCGGCAGGTAAGCTCGATCGAGCGCTAGAGTTCCTTCCTACCGATGAGGTCCTGAATGAACGACGGGCATCGAAAAAGGGGTTAAGCCGTCCAGAGCTATCGGTTCTGATCTCATACAGTAAAGCAGAACTTAAAGAATCGTTGAGCCTATCGTTTATTCCTGATGATGAGTATCTATCACAAGAGCTATTTACCGCCTTTCCTGAGAGATTGGTTTCTGAGTTTGGTGATCAACTAAAAGCTCACCGTCTAAGCCGAGAAATCATCGGCACTCAAATCGCAAACCACATGGTTAATATGATGGGGGTGAACTTTGTTGACCGCTTACGCATTTCAACAGGGGTCGATGAGGCGGCAATCGCTAGAGCTTATGTACTCGCTCGTGATGTATTCGGTATTGAGAATCTTTGGCAGCAGATTGAAAAGCTCGATCATAAAGTTAGCAGTGATATCCAATTAGAGATGATGCACGAGCTACAACATCTGATGCGTCGAGCTACGCGTTGGTTTGTTCGTAACCGCCGTGCGGAAGTAGATTGCGAGAACGAGGTTGATAGTTTTAGAGCTCAGCTAGGAAAAATAGTCCCTAAACAGGAAAAATTACTCAGAGGAGAGCCATTAACACGTTGGGAGAGTGCGCTCAGTCGCTATCAGGAAGCAGGTGTGCCGAGTAAGTTGGCTAAATTCATCTCGGGTGCACGTTGTTTATACGCCTCTTTAGGGGTAATTGAGGTTGCTGATGAAGCGGACGTGCCACCAGATCAAGTAGCTCAAGTTTATTTCGGTTTAGGGCAGCGTTTGGAATTGGATTGGTTGTCTAGAAAGCTCAGCAAGTTGAGTGTTGATAATTACTGGCAGGCGTTGGCGCGAGAAGCGTTTAGGGATGATTTGGATTGGCAGCAGCGTGCCTTGGTGGCGACAGCTATTAAAGGGCGGGTCAAAGGGTCTACAGTAGAACAGGTGATCGATAAGTGGTGTACTGAAAATGAATGGCTACTTGATCGTTGGCAAAATGTTCTCAATGAAGTTAAAAGTGCTAAAAAACAAGAGTATGCAATGTATACTGTCGCGTTAAGAGAGTTGTTTGATTTGGCGAAAACAAGCCAGTTTAATACCTGAACGTGTATATGAGGGTCATTCCTCTAAATAGTATTGTATGAAAGCAATTTTGGTTGATATTCGGATTAGTTCTGAAAAATTTTTAATGTTGTATCAAGGGGTCGCGGAAACTGTTTATACCCGATCTCTTGATGGTCGTAGCGTACAGTTCCCCGCTAGAATCTTAAAACCATTTCTACTACGTGATGGTATTAATGGTCGGTTTAAAATCTTGTTTGATGATCAAGGCAAATATCAGGGAATAGAGAAACTGAGTTAGTGTAATAAATGCACCAATTTTGTGATTCTTTATAACTTTTGGGAGTTAACATTGTCACTCTTAGTGCTCAATGCTGTTATTCCATCCTCGCCTCGCCTATAATCGGGCCAAAATTTTTTCTAGGACCTGATTATGTTGTATTCACTGACTCGATCTTTGATGTTTCAGCTTGATCCCGAACTTTCTCACAACGTAGCGCTTCATTCGATGAATCTTGCGTCTTCTTTGGGAGTAAATAAGCTTCTGGGCGCTGAAGTACTATCTGATCCTGTTCAGGTGATGGGAATTGATTTTCCAAACCGCGTAGGTTTAGCAGCAGGTCTAGATAAAAACGGCATTGCGGTAGATGGTATGGCTGCAATGGGCTTCGGCTTTGTTGAAGTGGGTACTGTAACTCCACGTCCACAAGATGGTAATCCTAAGCCACGTATTTTCCGTTTGCCTGAACAGCAAGCGATCATCAACCGTATGGGGTTTAATAACGGTGGTGTAGATAAGCTGCTCTCTAATCTGGATAAGAGCGTTTATAAAGGTGTTCTGGGTATCAATATTGGTAAAAACAAAGATACTCCAAACGAGAAGGCGAATGACGATTACCTATACTGTCTTCGAAAGGTATACGGACGCGCGTCTTACATTACCGTTAACGTATCTTCTCCAAACACACCAGGCCTTCGTACTCTTCAGTACGGCGAGTCGTTAAACAGCTTATTGGACGCGCTTAAATCCGAACAAGCTAAGTTAGCTAAGTTCCATGACCGCTATGTTCCAATTGCGGTAAAAATTGCACCGGACATGACGGATGAAGAACTTGCACTGGTTGCTGCATCTCTAAAGTCTTATGAAATGGATGGTGTGATTGCGACCAATACAACCCTATCTCGTGACGGTGTTGAAGGGCTTGAGTTTGCAGATGAAGCAGGTGGCCTGTCAGGTGCACCTGTACGCAATAAATCAACTAAAGTAATCCGTACGCTGGCACAAGAGCTCGATGGAGCATTACCAATTATTGGTGTAGGCGGAATCACTGAAGGTTTTGATGCGGCAGAAAAGATCGAAGCTGGTGCAAGTTTGGTACAAATTTATTCTGGGTTTATCTACCGTGGGCCTTCATTGGTTGCGGATTCTGTGAAAGCGATTAAGCAGCTTTCAGAATAGAGCGGGTAATAAAAAGGCTCCCCTTGGGGAGCCTGAAAATTCTGTTTAGTGTAGAGCTGGGTCGGATTGTATTGCTGATACTCCTTCCATACCGCTCCAGTGAGCTTCGCGTCCTTGGCGCCATCCGCTCATCCAATGGCTTCTGAGATCTGATGTATTGACGGGACAGTTATCCCGGGACTTACCGCTTAATCCTGCTTGAAAACCTCGATTAAAAAGTGTGCTGGTACGATCACGCTTTTGTCTCTTCATACAATTGAGCCTCTCTTCGTGTTTTAGTTTTTTGAGAGCAGCGGTTCCTTGAGACATGGTATCCGCTTAAAATCTGTCTGCGAGTTTTAAGTTTTGCAGCCAGACCTCTATAAATATCGGAAAATAGATCATAGTGCGATTGAATATGACTATCATGATATTAATGCTTAATAAAAATAGTTAGTGTGTGGGTGCAAAAAAACGATTGCATTCATAAAGTTAGTCAAAAAATTGGTTTTTGAACAGCAGGGTGAATTTTTTTCATACCTGTTGTTAATTAAGTGAAATATTTGCTGAGTAAAGATACGTATGAAACTGTTTCTGACATGCCCTAAGGGTCTTGAGTTACTTCTTGAAGAGGAGTTGCAGCAACTGGGTGTTACCGAAACCAAGCAAACAGTGGCAGGGGTTCAATGCCAAGGTGAGCTGGAAGATGCTTACCGTATCTGTTTATGGTCTCGTTTAGCTAACAGAGTTCTTATGCCTCTTTATGAAGGTGAAGCAGAAACGGCAGATGACCTTTACAAGGCTGTTCAGCAAATTGACTGGCTGGATCATATGCGTAGCGAGGGTACGTTGTTGATTGATTTTAGTGGTCAAACTCGTGGTATCAACAATACCCATTTTGGTGCATTAAAAGTTAAGGATGCAATTGTCGATCAAATTCGCGATAAAACTGGTGCTCGCCCGAGTATCGACAAAGTTGCACCTGATCTACGAATTAATGTACGTATGCACCGCGGCAAAATTACCGTTGCGTTAGATATGTCGGGTGATAGTTTGCACCGACGTGCTTATCGTCTTAAAGCAGGTGAGGCGCCAATGAAAGAAAACTTGGCGGCTGCTATTTTGATTCGCAGTGGTTGGCCGGAGCGTTCTTCTGAATCTGGTCTAGTTCTTGATCCGATGTGTGGTTCTGGCACGTTGCTTATTGAGGCAGCGTTGATGGCGGCTGATATTGCGCCAGGTTTACAGCGTAAGCGTTTCGGATTCTCCCGTTGGACAGGTCATAAGCGTGATATCTGGGAAGATCTTGTTGCTGAGGCTCAGGCACGCAAAGTAAAAGGTTTACTTTCATTAGAAGCGAGCCTTATTGGTAGCGATCAAGATAGCAAGGTTTTGCGCGCAGCTCGTCAGAATGCCGAAAGGGCAGGTGTGGCGGACTTTATTGAATTTACAACGTGCCGTCTAGAAGATCTGGATCGCAATACATTACCTGAAGGTAAAGGTTTGCTGATTACCAACCCGCCTTATGGTGAGCGTTTGGGTGAAACTCAGCAGTTGATGTTTTTGTATCGACACCTTGGCGATAAGCTTAAAGAGCAGTTTGCAGGTTGGACTGCGTCTATTTTTACCTCTAACCCAGATCTTTGTAAGGTCACAGGTCTACGCGCAGATAAGCAATATAAACTGTTTAACGGTGCGCTTGAAAGTCGTTTGTTTATCTATCCGGTGTCTGAACAGAGAGCGGAGAAGCAAGTAAGTCAAGAGGGTGAGCCAGCTCCTTTGAGTGAAGGGGCGCAGATGTTTGCTAATCGTTTAAAGAAAAATCGTAAGCAGCTGGCTAAGTGGGTTAAACGCGACAATATAGAGAGCTACCGTCTCTACGATGCGGATATTCCTGAGTACTCTGTTGCAGTGGATATCTACAAAGACGAAGTACATGTCCAAGAATATGCCGCACCTAAGAAGATTGATCCGGTAAAAACATTTGCTCGTCTACAAGATGTGATGAATGCGTTACCGGTAACCTTAGAGGTATCTCCAGAAAAGGTAATTTTAAAGCAGCGTAAAAAACAGCAGGGTGTTAATCAGTATGAAAAGCACTCTGAAACTCACCGCTTTAAAGAGATTAACGAACACGGTTGCCGTTTGCTGGTCAACTTGCACGATTATCTTGATACCGGTTTGTTTTTGGATCATCGAGCAATTCGTTATCAGATTCAGAAAGAAGCGGCTGGTAAGGATTTCTTAAACCTGTTCTGTTACACAGGCACTGCTTCTGTGCATGCTGCCAAGGGTGGCGCTAAATCCACAACCAGTGTTGATATGTCGGCTACTTATCTTAACTGGGCTAAGCGAAATTTAGATCTAAATAGCCTCGATACAAAAGAGCATCAGCAAGCACAGGCGGACTGCTTAAAGTGGTTGCGGATGCAAAGAGGGCCAGCATACGATCTGATTTTTATGGACCCTCCAACGTTTTCTAACTCTAAGCGAATGGCTGGAGTGCTTGATGTGCAGCGCGACCACGTAGACCTTATAGAAGGGGCTATGCGCTGTTTACGTGCAGATGGGGTGTTGTACTTCTCCAATAACTACCGCCGCTTTAAGTTGGACTACGAAGCGTTGTCAGAATTCGAGATTGAGGAGATTACGCAATCTACTCTGGATCCGGATTTTAAGCGTAATTCTAAAATTCATTGTTGTTTCCGTATTCGTCATAAGTGATTGTGCTCGCAAATTGTGCGCTTTAATAAATCTGGCACATATAGTGCTTACTATTAAGGCATAAAAAATTTGTTACTAGCACTATTTTGGTGAATTGCAGTTTAAGCAGCTATGTTTCGGGGCTTTTAAGCCTAGTTGGCATAGTAGCAGCAATATCACAGAATAATATGCACTATAATAGTGCACCAAAATGAAGCGCAGTTTTAGGTTGTGGTTCTAATATGGTGCACAAAAAGAAACGGGAGACACCAAGTGGAAAACGTCAACAGCGCAGTTGAGACGCTTATTCAGAGTTCTAATACTCTATTCATTTTGATGGGGGCGATCATGGTCTTTGCCATGCATGCCGGCTTTGCTTTTCTTGAAGTTGGTACGGTTCGCCACAAAAACCAAGTGAATGCGTTAGTTAAAATTCTGACCGATTTTGGTTTTTCTGCCATGGCTTACTTCTTTGTAGGTTATTGGGTTGCTTACGGCGTTACATTCTTCTCCCCTGCTGCTGAATTAGCTGCAAATAATGGTTATGAACTAGTTAAGTTCTTCTTCTTAATGACGTTTGCTGCTGCAATTCCTGCGATCGTATCGGGTGGTATTGCTGAGCGTGCTAAGTTCTGGCCGTTCTTGATTGCCTCATCTCTTATTGTGGCGTTTGTATATCCGTTCTTCGAAGGCATTATCTGGAATGGTAACTTTGGTTTCCAAGATTGGTTGGAGGCTAATTTTGGTGCGGCATTCCATGATTTTGCAGGTTCTGTGGTAGTGCACGGTGTCGGTGGCTGGTTGGCGCTAGTTGCTGTGATCATGCTGGGTATTCGAAATGGTCGCTATAAAGGTGGTCGTCTTGTTGCTTTCCCACCATCTAATATTCCTTTCTTGGCGTTAGGTGCTTGGATTCTATGTATTGGTTGGTTCGGCTTTAACGTAATGTCCGCTCAGACTATGGATGGTATCTCTGGTCTAGTAGCTGTTAATACGCTAATGGCGATGGTTGGCGGTATTATTACTGCGCTGATTTTTGGTAAGAATGACCCTGGTTTTATCCATAACGGTCCTTTGGCTGGTTTGGTTGCTGTATGTGCTGGTTCTGACGTAATGCACCCTATGGGTTCTCTAGTTGTAGGTGCTGTTGCTGGTGCAATTTTTGTCTTCTTGTTCACAATTCAGCAGAACAAATGGAAGATTGATGATGTGTTGGGTGTATGGCCACTACACGGTGTTTGTGGTGTTTGGGGTGCTATTGCTTGCGGTATTTTCGGTACTGAAGCGCTTGGCGGTCTAGGTGGTGTTAGCCTTATGTCACAATTAATCGGTTCGCTAGCGGGTATTGCTGTGGCAGTCATTGGCGGCGTAATTGTTTACGGTGGTGTGCGTGCAGTTTCTGGTCTGCGTTTGACTCAAGAGGAAGAGTATAACGGTGCTGACCTATCTATCCATAAGATTGAATCTACTAGCGATAACTAATCTGTCGCTGTAGATCTATTGAAAAAGCCGGGCATTGCCCGGCTTTTTTTGTTGGTAGTGATTAGTTAAATATCGCTTGCCTGAATTTTTGTAGCTTGGAAAAAATAAAATCAGAACGTTCTTTTTTTCCTTTGTCTGTGTAGTGCTGTATGTCTATTACTCCTGATTTTGTTCTTTTTAGCATTCGTGCTTGCTGACTTAAGCCGTTATAGCCCCAGTCTGTTGTTGGTACTTCATCTAAAACTACGTAACTGATAGGTGTTAAAGGGCCGATTTCGTTGTCTAAAAGTTGGTTGAATGCGCATAGCGCATCGGACTTTTCTTTTTCAGTATTGGTGCCTTGACTGATTTTGGCATTCACGTAGGCAGATACCGAATTGCTGGCTAATTTATTGCCGATAAACCAATGCTCTTTATCTATTTTTATAATACTTACGGCGGTCAATTCGGCTTTTTTATGAAGAATTTTCGCCATGATATTTGTTGTACCTTCGACTAGATTTTTGATCTGTAATTGGGTTAAGTCGCTGGATACATGTATTGATATGTAAGGCATAACGCTCTCCTTGTCTGTTTAAATCCAGCTTACGCTCTGATTTATATTATTAAAAACGATTAATATTGTTTATATTGATAAGTAAATACGATCAAATAAGAGGCAGGCATGGCGCAGCCCAATATAAGTACTGAATTGTTGAGGACTTTCCTTGCTGTGGTTGAGAGAGATGGTTTTATTCGGGCAGCAGAATCCCTACACAAGACGCAATCCACAGTAAGTCAGCAGATTAAAAAATTAGAACTGGAGTTGGGTGTTGTTCTGTTTCGCCCTCACGGCCGTAAGCGGCTGCTGACACATGAAGGGGAGATGTTGGTTGGTTACGCAAGGAAAATGCTGGCGTTGCAGGACGATGCGATAGCGAGCTTGGCGAGTAGTGGTAAGCTAGGGGAGATAAAGGTTGGTGTCTCGCAAGGTGTTGCGGAAACCGTATTGCCTGAGCTATTGGCTGGTTTTTCTCGGAAGAATCCTGCGGTAAGGCTGTTTGTGGAAACAGGTTATAGCGATGAATTGGAGCTAGGGTACGAGCGGGGTGATTACGATCTTATTGTCACATTATCGTTGAGTGGATCTGGGAAGGGGGAGGTTTTAGGCGGTGAGCCATTGGCTTGGATTGGTCCTGAAGGCTTTTCTTGGTCGTTGGGAAGGGAATTGCCTATGGCGTCATATTCCAAAGCTTGTCAGTTTAGGCGAGTTTCTATTGAATCTCTGGATCAGTCAGGAATTCCATGGCGCTTGGTTTATACCTCGTCAAGCTATCAAGGGCTTATGGCGGCGGTAAAGAGTGGTTTGGGCGTTACTGTGAGGCCGAGGAGTGCTGTTCTGCCAGGGGTTGAGTTGATTGGAGAGCGTCTTGGTTTGCCTGAGTTACCAATGATTTATACATCGTTGCGTTATAGGCGAGATATAAATGTTGCAAATGAGTTAGCAGAAACGTTTAGATTAGCTTCGCTTGGGGTTCGGTAAATTGAATTATATAGATAATAAAAAAGCCGCATAAAGCGGCTTTTTTTGTGGTTGGTTCGTTCGTCTTATTTCTCAGGGTATGAGCGCTGAGTTGGGCCAGTGTAAAGCTGGCGTGGACGACCAATTTTGTTAGGGCTGCTGTGGAACTCGTTCCAGTGAGAGATCCAGCCGATTGTACGAGACAATGCAAAGATCACTGTAAACATGTTGGTTGGGATACCAATTGCTTTCAGGATGATGCCGGAGTAGAAGTCTACGTTCGGGTATAGTTTGCGTGCAGCAAAATACTCGTCTTCGATGGCTATTGTTTCAAGGCGTTTCGCGATCTTAAGAAGAGGATCATTTTCCAAACCAAGTTCAGCTAGTACTTCGTCACAAGACTTCTTCATTACGCGTGCGCGTGGGTCGAAGTTGCGGTATACGCGGTGACCAAAGCCCATTAGGCGGAATGGGTCGTTTGGATCTTTTGCTTTAGCAACGAATTCATCAATGCGTGACTCATCGCCGATCTCTTCAAGCATATTTAGTACGGCTTCGTTAGCACCGCCGTGAGCTGGGCCCCAAAGTGCAGCGATACCAGAAGCGATACATGCGAATGGGTTAGCGCCAGAAGAGCCCGCAAGACGTACTGTAGAAGTAGATGCGTTCTGCTCGTGGTCAGCGTGAAGTACGAAGATGCGATCCATTGCTTTCTCAAGTACAGGGTTAACCTGGTACTCTTCGCAAGGTGTGCCGAACATCATCTGCAGGAAGTTACCTGCATAGCTCAGGTCGTTACGTGGGTACATAAACGGCTGGCCGTTTGAGTACTTGAAGCACATCGCAGCGATAGTCGGCATTTTCGCGATTAGGCGGTATGCGCAAACTTCACGATGATGTTCATTATCGATGTCTAGAGAGTCATGGTAGAACGAAGAAAGAGCACCAACCACGCCGCACATGATCGCCATTGGGTGAGCGTCACGACGGAAGCCGTTATAGAAGTGGTTTAGTTGCTCATGAACCATTGTGTGGTTCTTCACAGTTTCTACGAATTTAGCCTTTTGCTCTGCGCTTGGCAGTTCGCCGTTCAATAGTAGGTAGCACACTTCCATGTAGTCTGATTTTTCTGCTAGCTCGTCGATAGCATAGCCGCCGTGCAGTAGCACGCCTTTGCCGCCATCGATGAAAGTGATGCTAGAGTCACACGCAGCTGTGGAAACAAAACCAGGATCGTACGTGAACAGGCCTTTGCCAGTCAGTGGGCGCACATCAATTACGTCTGGACCTAGAGTGCCTGAATACACCGGAAGCTCAATAGCTTCATCCAGACCGTCGACTGTTAAACGTGCTTTCTTATCAGCCATTAAAAGGCTCCTATCATTATGTTTTAGTTCTGTTTTGACTTTCTTATTAGTCAGATCTAAGAGTCTTGGCCCGATAAATTGGACCCACACAATATAGAGACTGAAAAAAGTTTGTCAATCCGACTAAATGGGTTAGTTACCGCATCGCAGCAAAACGGATGAATTTTTATCAGGATTGGTACTAAGGCTGAATAGTCATTTGGTTGTACGACTTTTGATATGCCGTAAAGTCCTAGACAAAAGGCGAACTACGCTGTGTTTGCGTTGTATTGTCAAGGTGAAATGCTTATACTCTCGCCCCGAAGTTTATCCCTAGTTTATGTCCTATTATATTAGTTCATATATTATGGGTATGCTTGAGGAGCGAGGTACTTATCTTCAACACTTCCGAGCAACCGAGCCCTGCAAAGGGGCCGTAAAAAGTGTGAACAAGAGCCGTGAATAAGAAAAGACCTGTAAATTTAGATCTTCAAACTATCAAAATGCCGCTACCGGCGATTACATCCATCCTGCATCGTGTGACAGGCGTGGCGCTATTCTTTGGCGCTGTGTTTGCTATGTATGCTTTGGGTTTGTCTCTGGAATCAGAAGCGGGCTTCAATGAAGCTGTTGATATGTTTGAAAATGGCTTCTTCGCGAAGCTTATAGCGTGGGGAAGCGTATCAGCATTGCTATACCACTTCTTCGCGGGCATCAAACACCTGGTAATGGATTTTGGCCACTGTGAAGAACTTGAAAGTGGTCAAATGGCAGCGAAAGTGACCTTGGGTCTAGCTGTTGCAGCAATCCTCATTTCGGGAGTATGGATATGGTAACTAGTATTACTAGCTTTGGCCGTAGTGGCCTATATGACTGGATGATTCAGCGTGTAAGCGCGGTAATCCTAGCTGTATACACAATCTTTATGATTGGTTATCTAGCATTTGGCGCAGAACTAACTTACGAAATGTGGGTTGGTTTGTTCGAAGGAACTGCAATGCGCATCTTTACAATGCTAGCGCTACTATCCTTTGCTGCACACGTATGGATTGGTATGTGGTCTGTTTCTACTGACTATATTAAGCCAACTGGTTTGCGTTTCGTGTTTCAATCTGCATGTGGTCTCCTAACGTTTATCTACGTTGTGTGGGGCATTCAGATTTTGTGGGGTGTTTAAAAGATGTCTAAACTACGTACGCTTACTTTCGACGCGATTGTTGTCGGTGGCGGTGGTGCAGGCATGCGTGCTGCACTTCAGCTTGCACAAAGTGGTCTAAACACTGCTTGTGTAACAAAAGTATTCCCAACTCGATCTCACACAGTATCTGCTCAAGGCGGTATTACTTGTGCGATCGCAAGTGCTGATCCAAACGACGACTGGCGTTGGCACATGTACGATACCGTTAAAGGTTCTGATTACATCGGTGACCAAGACGCTATCGAATACATGTGTTCTGTAGGTCCTCAGGCGGTATTTGAGCTAGACCATATGGGTCTTCCATTCTCCCGTACTGAAACAGGCCGTATCTACCAGCGTCCTTTCGGTGGTCAGTCTAAGAATTTTGGTGAAGGTGGTCAGGCTGCACGTACATGTGCTGCGGCAGACCGTACTGGTCACGCACTGCTTCACGCTCTATACCAGGGCAATATGAAAGCGGGTACTACCTTCCTTAATGAGTGGTACGCAGTAGACCTAGTTAAGAATGACGATGGCGCAGTTGTTGGCTGTATCGCTATCTGCATCGAAACGGGTGAAACTGTATACATCAAGGCTAAAGCGACTGTTCTTGCAACAGGCGGTGCTGGCCGTATCTACTCTTCTACTACTAACGCTCTTATCAATACTGGTGACGGTATGGGTATGTCTCTGCGTGCAGGTGTTCCGGCGCAGGATATGGAGATGTGGCAGTTCCACCCAACCGGTATTGCAGGTGCAGGTGTACTTGTAACTGAAGGTTGTCGTGGTGAAGGTGGTTACCTAATCAACAAAGACGGCGAGCGCTTCATGGAGCGTTACGCGCCTAACGCTAAAGACCTAGCAGGTCGTGACGTTGTGGCACGTTCTATGATTCTTGAGATCCTAGAAGGTCGTGGTTGTGGTGAAGATGGCGATCACGTTTACTTGAAGATGGATCACTTGGGTGAAGAAGTTCTTCATTCGCGTCTACCTGGTATCTGTGAACTGTCTAAAACGTTTGCGGCAACTGACCCAGTTGTTAAGCCGATTCCAGTTGTTCCAACTTGTCACTACCAGATGGGTGGTGTTGCAACTAACATCGGTGGTCAGGCTATCGCACCAGATAAAGACGGTAACGATTCTATCGTTGACGGTCTATATGCTTGTGGTGAAGTTGCATGTGTATCTGTACACGGTGCTAACCGTCTAGGTGGTAACTCACTTCTTGATCTTGTTGTATTTGGTCGTGCTGCTGGTATGCAGATCGAACAGCAGATGCGTGAAGGCTACGAAGTGAAAGATGCAACTGAAGCTAACATTGAAACTGCAATGGCGCGTCTAAACCGTCTAAACAACTCTACTGGCGGTGAAAGCGTTTCTGAAGTTCGTAAAGAACTACAGAGCACAATGCAGCTGTACTTCGGTGTATTCCGTGACGGCGAAAGCATGCAGACAGGTCTTGAATTGCTAAAAGGCATTCGTGAGAAGATCAATAACCTGCATCTTGAAGATAAGAGTCAGGCATTCAACACTGCGCGTATCGAAGCGCTTGAGCTTGAAAACTTGTTCGAAGTTGCTGAAGCAACTGCTATCGCAGCTGAGGTTCGTAAAGAGTCTCGTGGTGCGCATGCTCGTAATGACTTTACTGAGCGTGATGATGAGAACTGGTTGTGCCATTCTGTTTACTTCCCTGAAGACAAAACTATCGGTAAGCGTGCTGTAAACTTCGCACCTAAAACCGTAGATGCCTTCCCACCTAAAGTTCGTACTTACTAAGGAGCTTCTATCATGTTGGTTAGTGTATATCGCTACAATCCTGAAACTGACGATGCTCCTTACATGCAGGATATCCATATTGATATCCCTGGTGGTAAAGACATCATGGTGCTGGATCTGCTTCAACTTCTTAAGGACAAAGATCCGTCTATGGCGTATCGTCGTTCTTGCCGTGAAGGTGTATGTGGTTCAGACGGTATGAACATGAATGGCCTTAACGGTCTAGCATGTATCACTCCGTTATCTGCTGTAGTTAAAGACGACAAGCTTGTGCTGCGTCCACTACCGGGTCTGCCGGTTATCCGTGACCTTGTTGTAGATATGACTCAGTTCTACAAAGCTTACGAGAAGATCAAGCCGTTCTTGATCAACGATACTCCGCCGCCTGCGATCGAGCGTCTGCAGTCTCCGGAAGATCGTGCTGAGTTGGATGGTCTGTACGAATGTATTCTTTGTGCATGCTGCTCAACTTCTTGTCCGTCTTTCTGGTGGAACCCAGACAAGTTCATCGGTCCTTCTGGCCTGCTTCAAGCGTACCGCTTCTTGGCAGACAGTCGTGATACGGCGACTCGTGAGCGTCTGGCAGATTTGGATGACCCATTCAGTGTCTTCCGTTGCCACGGCATCATGAACTGCGTAAACGTTTGCCCTAAAGGATTGAATCCTACTAAGGCGATCGGCAAGATTCGCAACATGCTGCTAGCGCAAGCAACCTGATCTACCTTAAAAAGCGGTGCCATTGGCACCGCTTTTTTTGTGTTACAAAAAGAAAAAACAATTTTTTGTAAAAAAATTACCATATTCGCATAAAGAATGATTAAAGCTTGCTTCCAAAAGCTTTAATATAAGAATCCCGAGACAGTTAAAGCTGTTTGATCGGGGGATTGAAGGTAACTCAAAGAGGAGCGATATCTATCGGAAGATCCCGATAGAATCAGAAAGCTCCCAGAGCCAGGGTGATCAAGAATGCAAGAAAGCATCATGGATCTCATGTGGAAGAATGCTCACCTTTACGGTGGCAACCTTTCATACGTTGAAGAACTGTACGAAACTTACCTGATGGATCCAAATGCGATTCCTCAGGAATGGCGAGAAGAATTCGACCGACTACCTAAAGTTGGCGAAAATCTGACACAGGATGTGCCGCATTCTGCTATCAGAGAACATTTTCTCTATCTATCTAAAAACCAAAAACGCGCTGCGCCAACTGCTGTAAGTTCGGTTAGTTCCGAGCATGAGAAAAAGCAGGTTCGTGTATTGCGTATGATCAACGCTTACCGTGTACGTGGTCATCAGGTTGCCAACATCGATCCATTAGGTTTGATGCAACGTGAAGATGTACCGGATCTTGATCTACGTTTCCATGAGCTGTCTGAAGCTGATTACGATACTGTATTCCAGCTAGGTTCTCTGTTCTTCGGTCCTGAAGAAGCTCCGCTGCGTGATATCGTTGCTGATCTGAAGAAAACGTACTGTACAACGGTCGGTGCAGAGTACATGCACATCGTTGATACACAAGAAAAGCGTTGGATTCAGTCTCGTTTAGAGCCTGTTCGCTCACATCCAGAAGCTGAAGTTAACAAGAAGAAAATGATTCTTGAGCGCCTAACAGCTGCTGAAGGTCTTGAGAAATACTTGGGCTCTCGTTATGCCGGTGCTAAACGCTTCGGTCTGGAAGGTGGCGAGTCAATGATCGTATCCCTAAACACGCTAATTCAGCGTGCTGGTAAACAGGGTGCGAAAGAAGTTGTTATCGGCATGGCTCACCGTGGCCGTCTAAATACGCTTGTTAATATCTTTGGTAAAAACCCAGCTGATTTGTTTGACGAATTTGAAGGGAAGCGTGTTGTAGATACATCTGGTGACGTTAAGTACCACCAAGGTTTCTCATCTAACGTAGAAACTGAAGGCGGTGAAGTTCACATCGCTATGGCATTTAACCCATCTCACCTAGAGATTGCTGCTCCGGTAGTAGAAGGTTCTGTACGCGCGCGTCAGGATCGTCGTGAAGATGCTGATGGTACTTCTGTTGTTCCTGTAAATATTCACGGTGACCAAGCTTTCTGTGGTCAGGGTGTAGTAATGGAGACATTCCAGATGTCTCAGACCCGTGCATATAAAACAGGCGGCACAATCCATATTGTAGTTAACAACCAAGTTGGTTTTACAACATCTAAGCAAGAAGACTCACGTTCAACTGAGTACTCTACCGATGTTGCGAAAATGATTCAGGCGCCTATCTTCCACGTAAATGGCGATGACCCTGAAGCAGTTCGTTTTGTTACACAGCTGGCTGTTGATTACCGTAACGAATTTAAGAAAGACGTTGTAATTGACTTGTTCTGTTACCGTCGTCGCGGTCACAACGAAGCTGATGAACCATCTGGTACACAACCGTTGATGTACGCGCAGATCAAAAAGCAGAAAACTACGCGTGAACTTTACGCTCAGCAGTTGATTTCTGAAGGTGTTGTTACACTTGAAGAAAGCAAGGCGATGGAGAAAGAGTACCGTAAGCTGCTAGAGAATGGCGAGCATGTTGTTAAGTCACTTGTACATGAGCCAAACTCTGAACTGTTTGTAGATTGGAAGCCTTACCTAGGTCATGAGTGGTCATTCGACTGCCCAGAAACCAAAGTTGATCTTAAGTTGCTGCAAGAGCTAGGTAATAAGATTTGTGAAACGCCTGAAGGTTTCGCAGTTCAGCGCCAAGTTCAAAAAATCATTGATGACCGTAAGCGTATGGCTCACGGTGCAATGGAATTGAACTGGGGTATGGCTGAATCTCTTGCTTATGCAACTATCCTTGCTGAAGGTCATCCAATTCGTATCACGGGGCAGGATGTGGGGCGTGGTACGTTCTCTCACCGTCACGCGGTACTACATGATCAGAAGACAGCTGAAACTTACCTGCCATTAGATAATCTTTCCGATGAGCAGCCTCGTCTAACATTGCATGACTCTTTCCTATCGGAAGAAGCGGTACTTGCGTTTGAGTACGGTTATGCGACTACGATGCCAAATGCGCTAGTTATTTGGGAAGCTCAGTTCGGTGATTTCGCCAACGGTGCACAGGTAGTAATTGACCAGTTCATCACTTCTGGTGAACATAAATGGCAGCGCCTATGTGGTCTGACAATGTTGTTGCCTCACGGTTTCGAAGGTCAGGGCCCAGAGCACTCTTCAGCGCGTCTAGAGCGTTACTTACAATTGTGTGCAGAGCACAACATTCAGGTTGTTACACCAACTACGCCAGCACAGATTTTCCACTTGCTGCGTCGTCAGGTTGTACGTCCGCTACGTAAGCCTCTAGTTGTTATGTCTCCGAAGAGTTTGTTGCGTCATAAACAAGCGGTTTCTACTCTTGAAGATCTAGCAGATGGTTCATTCCAGCCAGTTATTGGTGAAGTTGATCAGTTAGAGCCTAAGAAGGTGAAACGTCTTGTACTGTGTGGTGGTAAGGTTTACTACGACCTTTACAACCGCCGTGCTGAATTGGAAAAAGATGATGTTGCAATCGTTCGTATCGAGCAGCTATATCCATTCCCAGAAGCACAATTGGCAGAAGCAATTTCTGAGTATACAAACTTAGAATCTGTAGTTTGGTGTCAAGAAGAACCAATGAACCAGGGCGCATGGTACTCAATGCAGCACCATATGCGTCATGTTCTACACAAACATGACAGCAAGTTACATTTGGAAGGGGTAGCCCGTCCAGCATCTGCAGCTCCAGCAGTAGGGTACATTTCTGTACACGCTGAGCAGCAGGAAAAACTAGTTAATGATGCACTTAACGGTTGATCAGGCGATTAACCACAATTATTAATCGCCTGACGGTGATAACGATAAAGGAAAAAACATGTCCATCGAAATCAAAGCGCCGACGTTCCCAGAATCTGTAGCAGACGGCACAATCGCAACTTGGCACAAACAGCCAGGTGAAGCATGCTCAGCAGACGAGCTTATTGTTGATATCGAAACTGATAAAGTTGTACTAGAAGTTGTAGCGCCAGAAGATGGTGTTATTGCTGAAGTACTAAAAGGCGAAGGCGACACGGTTCTTAGTGATGAAGTGATCGCTAAGTTTGAAGCGGGTGCTGCAGGTTCTGCTGCACCAGCTGCTGCTGAAGAAGCTGCGGCTCCTGCAGGTGATGCTGACAAAGTTGGCCCTGCCGCACGTAAGCTGATCGACGAAAACGGCCTAGATGCATCCCAAATTACTGGTACTGGCAAAAATGGTGGTATCACTAAAGAAGACGTTCAGAACTTCATCAAAAATGGTGCACAAGCACCTGCAGCAGCACCTGCTCCTGCGGCATCTGCTGCTCCAGCACAAGCTGCTGCACCAGTTAACGTTCCAGCAGGTGAGCGTGTAGAGAAACGAGTTCCAATGACTCGTCTACGTGCAACAATTGCTAAACGTCTAGTTGAAGCACAGCAAAATGCTGCAATGCTCACTACTTACAATGAAGTAAACATGAAGCCGGTTATGGAACTGCGTAAGCAGTACAAAGACCTGTTCGAGAAAACTCACAACGGTACTCGTCTTGGTTTCATGTCTTTCTTCGTTAAAGCTGCAACTGAAGCACTGAAGAAATTCCCAGCAGTTAACGCGTCTATCGACGGAAATGACATGGTTTACCATGGCTACCAAGATATCGGTGTAGCTGTTTCTACTGACCGTGGTTTGATGGTACCAGTACTACGTGACACTGATGTAATGAGCCTAGCAGACGTTGAGTCTACTATCGCTGATTTCGGTAAGCGTGGTCGTGAAGGTAAGCTTGGTATGGACGACATGCAGGGCGGTACATTCACAATCACTAACGGTGGTGTATTCGGTTCTTTGATGTCTACTCCAATCTTGAACCCACCACAAACTGCTATTCTAGGTATGCATAAAATTCAGGAACGTCCAATGGCTGTAAACGGCCAGGTTGAGATCCTGCCAATGATGTACCTCGCTCTGTCATACGATCACCGTATGATTGATGGTAAGGAAGCTGTACAATTCCTAGTGACAATTAAGGACCTTCTAGAAGATCCTGCACGTATGCTACTAGAGGTTTAAGGTTAGTCCTGATAAGAACAGAGTGAAGATAGGATAAAACATGTCTGATAAATTTGACGTTATTGTTGTAGGTGCGGGTCCTGGCGGTTATGTAGCTGCGATCCGTGCAGCACAGCTTGGTCTGAAAACTGCGTGTGTTGAAAAGTGGGTTGATGATAAAGGAGCAGCAGTTCTAGGTGGTACATGCCTAAACGTAGGTTGTATTCCTTCAAAAGCTCTACTGGAATCTACACACCAGTTCCACAATGCTCAGCATGCTGACGTGCACGGCATCCAAACGGGTGGCGATGTCACTATGGATGTTAAAGCGATGGTTGCTCGTAAAGACAAGATCGTAGGCAACCTAACTGGCGGTATTGCGGGTCTGTTTAAAGCAAACGGTGTAACTTTGCTTCAGGGTATGGGCAAATTGCACGGCGGTAAGAAAGTTGAAGTGACTGCAGCTGACGGTTCTTCTACTACTTACGATGCTGAGAACGTGATTCTAGCGTCTGGTTCTGTACCGGTTGAAATCCCACCAGCGCCGCTTACTGAAGGTTTGATCCTTGATAATGCGGGCGCACTAGATATCGATGAAACGCCTAAACGTTTGGGTGTTATCGGTGCCGGAGTTATCGGTTTGGAAATGGGCTCAGTTTGGGCGCGTTTAGGTACAGAAGTTACTGTACTTGAAGCAATGGACGATTTCCTTGCGCTAGCAGATAAAGATGTAGCTAAAGAAGCTGCAAAACTGTTCAAGAAACAGAAGCTAGACATCAAGCTTGGTGCTCGTTGCACAGGCACTGAAATCATCGACGGCAAAGAAGTGAAAGTTAAATACACTGATGCCAACGGTGAGCAGGAAATGGTTGTTGATAAGTTGATCGTTGCTGTAGGCCGTAAGCCACAGACGCAAGGTCTACTTGCTGATGACTCTGGTGTTTCTCTAGATGAGCGTGGCTTCATCTTCGTTGACGAGAAATGTCAGACTGGTGTTCCTGGTGTATATGCGATTGGTGATTCTGTTCGTGGCCCAATGCTTGCGCATAAGGCTTCTGAAGAAGGCATCATGGTTGCTGACATCATTGCTGGTCACCATGCACAGCTTAACTATGACGTTATTCCAAACATCATCTACACGCATCCTGAACTAGCTTGGGTTGGTAAAACTGAGCAAGAGCTTAAGGCTGAAGGCGTTAAAGTTAAAGTGGGTAAATTCCCATTTGCTGCTTCCGGTCGTGCCATGGCTGCTAACGATACCGAAGGTTTCGTTAAGATGATCGCTTGCGAAGAAACTGATCGTATTCTGGGTGTTCACATGGTTGGTGGTATTGCTTCCGAGCTTATCGGTCAAGCTGCTATCGCTATGGAATTCTGCTCAAGTGCAGAAGACCTTCAGATGACAGTATTTGCCCATCCGACTGTAAGTGAGGCTGTACATGAAGCAGCGCTAGCAGTTGATGGACACGCGATTCATATGGCGAATCGCAAAAAACGCTAAGTAATTAGCACAGAGAGATCCGGCTTACTCTTACAAGGAGTAAGCCGTATATAAAACTTGTTGCTAGAACCAACAGGGCTGTTACAGGGGCGTATTTAGATCCCTGATACAGAAAAAATCATATAGTGATAACACAACGGGTTAGAGCATGAATCTTCATGAGTACCAGGGTAAACAGCTGTTTGCCGAATATGGTCTGCCGGTATCCAAAGGATACGCAGTAGATACTCCAGAAGCAGCGGCTGAAGCTGCTGAAAAAATTGGTGGTGATAAGTGGGTTGTTAAAACTCAGGTGCACGCTGGCGGCCGTGGTAAGGCTGGCGGTGTTAAGTTGGTTGACTCTCCTGCAGAAGCGCAAGAGTTTGCAGCTAACTGGCTGGGCAAAAACCTAGTTACATTCCAGACTGACGAAAATGGTCAGCCTGTTTCTAAAATTTTGGTTGAAGACTGCACAGATATTGCAAACGAGCTATATCTTGGTGCTGTTGTAGACCGTTCTACTCGCCGTATCGTTTTCATGGCATCTACTGAAGGTGGTGTTGAAATCGAGACAGTTGCAGAAGAAACTCCAGAAAAGATTCTTAAAGCTGAAGTTGATCCGCTAACGGGTGCTCAGCCTTACCAGGGTCGCGATCTTGCGTTTAAACTGGGCCTAGAAGGCGACCAGATTAAGCAGTTCGTAAAAATCTTCTTGGGTCTAGCTCAGATGTTCCAAGAAAAAGATCTGGCTCTTCTAGAGATTAACCCTCTGGTTATTACTGATGAAGGTAACTTGCACTGCCTAGACGCTAAAGTAGCGATCGATGGCAACGCTGTTTACCGTCACAAAGATCTTCAAGCTATGCACGATCCATCTCAGGAAGATGAGCGTGAAGCACACGCTGCTGAGTGGGATCTAAACTACGTTGCTCTAGACGGCACTATCGGCTGCATGGTTAACGGTGCTGGTCTTGCGATGGGTACTATGGACATCGTTGCTCTACACGGTGGTTTCCCAGCTAACTTCCTTGACGTTGGTGGTGGCGCGACTAAAGAGCGTGTTACTGAAGCGTTCAAACTAATCCTAGCTGACGAAAAAGTTAAGACTGTATTGGTTAACATCTTCGGCGGTATCGTACGTTGTGACCTAATTGCTGAAGGTATCATCGGCGCAGTTAAAGAAGTAGGTGTAAACGTACCAGTTGTTGTACGTCTGGAAGGTAACAATGCTGATCTAGGTTCTAAGCTTCTTGCTGAATCTGGTCTAGACATCATCGCAGCTACTAGCTTGACTGATGCAGCTCAGCAAGCAGTAAACGCAGCGGAGGGTAAATAATGTCCGTTTTGATTAATAAAGACACCAAAGTAATCTGCCAAGGTTTCACTGGTGGTCAAGGTACCTTCCACTCTGAACAAGCTATCGCGTACGGTACGCAGATGGTTGGCGGTGTAACTCCAGGTAAAGGTGGTACAACTCACCTAGGTCTACCTGTATTCAACACTGTTGCAGAAGCTGTAGAAGCGACTGGCGCAGATGCATCTGTTATCTACGTTCCAGCTCCGTTCTGTAAAGATTCTATCCTAGAAGCTGCAAACGGTGGCGTTAAGCTAATCGTTTGTATCACTGAGCACATCCCCGTTATGGATATGCTTGAGTGTAAAGTTAAGTGTGACGAGCTAGGTGTACGCCTAATCGGCCCTAACTGCCCAGGTGTTATCACTCCAGGCGAATGTAAGATTGGTATTATGCCAGGTCACATTCACCTACCAGGTAAAGTAGGTATTGTTTCCCGTTCTGGTACTCTAACTTATGAAGCTGTTAAGCAGACTACAGATGCAGGTTTCGGTCAGTCTACTTGTGTAGGTATCGGTGGTGACCCAATCCCTGGTTCTAACTTCATCGATATTCTGGAAATGTTCCAGAATGATCCACAGACTGAAGCGATTGTAATGATCGGTGAGATCGGTGGTACTGCAGAAGAAGAAGCGGCTGCTTACATCAAAGCAAACGTTACTAAGCCTGTTGTTTCTTACATTGCTGGTGTTACTGCACCTGCTGGTAAGCGTATGGGTCACGCTGGTGCGATCATCTCTGGTGGTAAAGGTACTGCTGATGAGAAATTCGCAGCACTTGAAGATGCAGGCGTTAAGACTGTACGTTCTCTTGCTCAGATCGGCGATGCACTAAAAGAAGTTACTGGCTGGTAAGCTATAACATCTCTAAAAAAGGCAGCTTAGGCTGCCTTTTTTATTGCCCGAATAAATAGGTGTTGAAACATTATTTGTATAATGTGATTGTTAAATAACATTATTTTAAGTGCAGATCGTTTATGAAAAACCTTATCGTGATAGGTGTTGCTTCAATTGTTGGCTTAGCAGTTGTTGGCGGTGCAGGTTTCTTTGGTTATAAGATGTATTCAGAGTTGGCTGAATATAAAGCCTTAGGTCCGATTAAGGATATGCGAACTTATAGCAAAGAAAATTTTGATCTTAAAAAAGAAAATAAGCTGTTATTAGAAAAGTCTGCGTACATGCAGCGGCAATTTCTAATTCATCGTAAAGTAACAGTGGGTCAAGCTGTTAAAAGGTCAGAAAGAAAAGTTGCAACATCGATTGCTGCTTTTACCCCAATTTCAGGTTCCTATGTACTTGCTGCAATGTCTGCGCAAGAGCAATTGGAGCTCTGCCAAGATGTACAGGCTTTAATAAAACTAGAGTCCCAATTGTTTGAATCCTCTGATCCTGCTGTCGTAATGCAGCAAGAAAAGATTTGCGGTACTTATATCGAGCGTAAATTGATGCCGTTATTTAAATACCAAATGCTTCGCGTGCGTGCGTCAATGACGGGCTCTCTTGGTCATCTCAGAGTAGATGCTGAGGAAAAGTTTGAGAAGGCGCGTAAGCTTCTTGAAAAGTGGGAAGTGCCAGTTGAACGGGAGTTGGATTCTTACACGGATTTTGATCGTTAGATTTATTTATTTCGATTTATCTGTCTATCAAACTAGTTTACTTATTAACTCGGTATTTTTATTTAGCTGCTACAATTTTATTTACTCATCATAGTATTATGCGTTTTAATAATAACCGTAATTAATAAGTGGTTAATTGGGTTGAGGGCGATAATCTTTGAGTAGTACTAAGATTGCAATGAATGCCTTAGCCGAGCGTATGCCCGGTGCCTTTTATCGCCGTTCTGTTCAGGGCGATCGAGCTTTGTTGTTGATTACTTCAGGCTGTAAAGAGTTAACAGGCTACTCTGTAGAGGAATGGTTAAAGGGAGATATTAGTTTTAAAGAACTTATTGATCCTGAATGTCATTCTCACTATCGAGTTGTTGTTGATAGTGCTCTAGTCGAAGGAAAGCCCTACAGTGTTGAATATAAGATTACACACAAGAATGGTGCTGTCTTATGGGTGTGGGAGCAGGGACATGGTGTAACGGATGCTGGTAGTCTTTCTGCTATTGAGGGCTATATCACTGATATTACTTCGCAAAAAGATCATGAGGTTGGTTTGCGAAATGCTTTGAGTGCGAAGCAGCAGCTACTAGAAGAATATAAAGGTGTTGTTGATTGTAGTGCTATTGTCTCTAAGACAGACCCAAATGGCGTTATTACTTATGTTAATGATCATTTCTGTAAAGTCTCAGGTTATAGCCCTGAAGAGCTAATCGGGTCAACTCACGCCATTGTTCGGCACCCCCAAACTAGGCCTGACATTTTTAAAGATCTATGGAGTACCATTCTTTCAGGTAATACCTGGAAAGGTACGCTGAGAAATAGAGCAAAAAATGGGCAAGATTATTATGTAAATTCGGCTATCTCTCCGATCATGGATTCAGACGGTAATATCATTGAATTCATTTCGGTTCGTTTTGATGTGACGTCGCTCATTGAGAAAGAGAAGCGAATTAGAAGACAGATTACTGACCAGCTAACTGGTTTGCCTAACAGGCAGAGTTTGTTAGAGGATTTAACTTCAGTTGAGTCAGGCTCATTGGCCATACTTAATATCAACGACTTTAAGTTGGTTAATGAATATTATGGCTTCGCTGTTGGTGATCAATTATTGCGAGATATGGCAATTTTGCTTTCTGAAGTTGCCGAGCTTCATGATTTAAATCTGTACCGTCTGTCAGGTGATGAGTTTGCACTCTTCTGCAAAGGACATTTGCGTGATATCGGCTTTGATACGTTGTGTGACTCTATTGTATCGCGTGTAGCTGAGAAAGTTATTACTATTATAGGGATCGAGTTTGCTTTAGCGGTGACTATTGGGGCTTCTAATGGCTGCACAAAAGATCTACTTTTACATGCAGACATTGCCCTTCATAGCGCTAAAGAGCAGCATCTATCAGTACAAATATATGACATCTATTCGCCACTAAAGCGTCAAATTGATAACAACATTACTTGGCTTAAAAGAATTCGAGAAGCGATTCATGAAGATCGAATAGAAGTCTTTGCTCAACCAATCTTGGATGTGGATTCGTCTGAGATTAATCGTTATGAATGTTTAATGAGATTAAGGGAGGGTGAAAATTACATTTCACCCTATCTATTCCTGCAGGCGGCTAAACATGGTCGGCTTTATGGTGATCTAACCCGAATTGTATTTTCCAAAGCCTGTGAGTTTTTTGCAGAACGAAGCGACAGTTTTTCTATTAATATCACAGCCTCGGATATCTTAAATCCTAATACTTCTAATTACATTATTAGAACGATTAAGCGCTACGGGGTTGGTGATAGGCTTGTGTTTGAATTGGTTGAAAGTGAAGGGATTGAAGATTCTGAACTTATTATTCAATTTTTTGATCAAGTGAAAGCGATGGGCTGTAGCTTAGCGATTGATGACTTTGGTACGGGTTATTCTAACTTCGAATACCTTCTAAAACTCGATATTGATTATATAAAGATTGATGGCTCTTTGATTCGTTACATTGATAAGGATGATAATGCACGTATTGTGGCTGAAACAGTTGTTGATTTTGCGAGACGCTTGAACGTGAAGACGGTTGCAGAGTTTGTACATAACTATGAAGTAGAGCAATGTGCACGTGAAATCGGTGTCGATTTTCTTCAGGGTTTCCTGTTAGGTGAGCCTGCCCCATTGGACTCTCTCTAAACTTCATCTTCTGGTCTATTTATTGCTTTTCTATGCGAGGGCGACAGATTGATAGCATCTGTCGCTTATAAAGCTATAAAGGCTGGGATGTATTCGATCTCTTTTTGCTGTGATGTTCTATTTTAGTGCGAGCTGCACCTAATTGGTGATATCTGTCTGTACCTATAGAATTGGAGGTGAAAAAAATACTCTTGGCTGTAGTATAAGGTTTTCTATCTTGCTGGCAGTGTTGATTATTTTTAGTCCAGTTTTTGATAGGAAAACGTGTATTTAGTTTTAGGTATTAGCGATGTGTATAAATACCTTTGAGTACCACAAAATCTAACAGAGTAGTTCATTATGAGTCTTAAGCTTTTTCCATACTTCCAGCCTATCGTTGAAACCGCAACTGGTCGCATAGCTGGGTACGAAGCACTGGCAAGGATGAAAGATGAGAACGGCGATACGGTTTCTGCGGGTAGAATTTTTTCAGATAAGGGCCTCTCTGTTAAAGAACGTATTGAGCTTGATCGAGATGTGAGGCTTCAGGCGCTTCAGCAGATCCAATCACTGCCTGAAGATACTTTTATTAGTATCAATATATCCCCTGAGTGGCTGCAATACCTTGAGTCCCTAGATAACATTCCTACCTTGGAAATGATTAAGCAGCTCGCAGTTGATCCATCAAAAGTTGTTATAGAGATTACTGAGCTTGATGGTGACTTGGATGTGATTCAAAAGCTAGTTGAGCGATATCGTGAAGAGGGGTTCTGTATTGCTATCGATGATTTCGGTACGGGTTTTTCGCAATTAGATCGTATTGCCTTGCTAAAGCCGGATATCATTAAGCTGGATATGACTTTACTGAAAAGTGGTTCGACTGACAGTCGTCGTTCCTCAATGGTTCAAATGTTGGGTGAGCTTGCTTCAAAACTCGGCAGTAAGGTGCTGTGTGAGGGCGTTGAAACTGATGATGAATATTATTTGGCACTGAGCTGTAATGCAGTATATGTTCAGGGTTTTCTTTTCTCTGAGGCGCAGTCTGAGATGTTGCTTCCAGATTCGACCACTAAACAAGTGAAGGATCTATTAAGTCATTATCGTGATATGGCGATTAATGCTACTTCCCGAAGTCACTGGCGTGCGGAAAAGGTTAAAGCAGAGTTGCTCTCGTTAAGAGAGGTCTTAAAGGCTGCAAGTAGTGATGAAGATCTACAGCACTTTGTCGCAACAGAGCATTTAATGCGTTTCTATATCTGTGATCGTTTAGGTAATCAGATTTCTCCAAA
This sequence comes from Neptuniibacter sp. QD34_54, assembly GCF_047778055.1. GTDB lineage: Bacteria > Pseudomonadota > Gammaproteobacteria > Pseudomonadales > Balneatricaceae > Neptuniibacter. Next base: position 1,421,762 of record NZ_CP180546.1, read on the forward strand.
CTTTGAAAATAGTGATAAAGGCTGGATCCTTAATGAAAAACATAGAGGGTTTAACTGGAGTTGGAGACCTTATTTCTTTGAGCTTCTAGGATCCGCTGATACGAAAAATCGTTTGGTCTTCTCAGAGCCATACCAAGATATTCATACAGGGCAGCGAGCGCAAACGGCTGTTTTGTTTATCGATGACTCCCGTATCCTGCTTGCGGATTTACTGGATGAGGGGCAGGAGAGTGATCTGTTTAATGGTTTTAGCGCAATGCCAGCAAGCTGGATTCCTGAGATAGGCTAATTGAGTTGTTGTTATAAGAGCTAAGCCTAGAGGTTTGGCTCTTATTTTTTGAGCTCTTTCAGAAGAAGGGTATAAGCTTTATCTTTCTTTTCGATCTGGTGTAGCTTGATAATCTGATGGTTTAGTTCAGGTGCAAACCAGATGAAAGTCTGTCGCGTACTGCCTTCTTTACGCACGCGTTTTACTCGAATTGCCTCGTACTCGCCGATAGGGGCTTTGATGCTCTCTTTGCCGTCAACGATGAAGTTATATTCTTTTAACTTTCCACCATCTGCTACAGAGTATTTAAACTCTTTTTCTCCTTCAGCAACGGCTTGTTGTAGCAGTAGTTGATAGCTGATCTTGTCTTGAACGCCTTCTTTTATTGGCATCTGCCAGGGTTTGTTCTCAACCTTGTTTGTTACCAATTGGTTTTGCCAATCGAAATGAACTTCAGCCTTACGTTTTTTGCCTAGTACGCTACGTTTGTAGGTATAGTTAAGTGGCTTTAGCTTTGCGTTATCTAAAGTGAATTTGCTGGATTCGTAAATGCTGGCAAACATGGCTGAGGCTTTGGATTCAAAAAACCATTCGCCAGATTCATTTTTTTGTAGCTTGCGAGTAGTGTTGCCGCTGAGAGAGATGCTGCCATCCCAATCAATTTCGTAGCTTGCGGTAAAAGGAGTAAAAGGCGTTGCGGTGTCTGCAACTAGAGGAGTTGCCCAGAGAAGTGCGGACGCGAAAAGGGAATTAATTAACGTCTTATTTGCTCTGAGCATACTGGTTGCCTCATTAAATTTGATCGTGCTGAAAGCCCTGAGTAGGTGCGGCTTTACCGTCTAGGGTAACACCCCTGTCAGACCAGATCAGTCTGTCGGAACAAAACAGACCTACCGCTTGAGGGTAGATAATGTGTTCCACTTTATGGACTTTCTGTTGCAGGCTCTCACTTGTATCTTCCGGATCTATGCTTACTTTACCCTGAATGGCCAGCGGGCCACCATCTAGCTCTTCAGATACAAAGTGCACGGTACAGCCGTGTTCTTTATCACCGGCATCAATTGCGCGCTGATGGGTGTGAAGGCCTTTGTATTTAGGGAGTAGTGACGGGTGAATGTTAAACATTCTGCCGTTGTAGTGCCGAACAAATTCGGCAGTAAGGATACGCATAAACCCTGCAAGAACAATCAGGTCAGGCTGGTAAGTATCAATCTGTTTGATCATCGCTTGGTCAAAACTTTCCCGGCTATCAAAGTCGGTATGTTTTAAAACCAGGGTAGGGATATTGGAGTTGCGGGCACGCTCCAAGCCATAAGCCTCAGCTTTGTTGCTGAGGACGGCTTCGATGCGGCCATCAATTTGGCCTGCATCGATTGAATCCATTATAGCTTGGAGGTTGGAACCACTTCCTGATATCAGGACAACGATTCGTTTAGTCATTGGGCGAATTACGCCTCCAGACCAGCTAGTTCAACTTGCTCTTCACCTGCTTGCGCAGCAGCAATTGAACCGATAACCCAAGCATCTTCGCCAGCTTCGTTTAGTAGCTGAAGTGCTTCGTCTTGCTTGTCAGCAGGTACGCAGATAACCATGCCAACACCGCAGTTGAATGTGCGGTACATCTCAGTTGCATCAACGTTACCTTGCTCTTGTAGCCAATTGAATACTGCTGGCATAGTCCAAGAGTTAACATCGATTACAGCTTTCGCATTCTCTGGAAGAACACGTGGGATGTTCTCAAGTAGGCCGCCACCTGTAATGTGAGACAGAGCGTTTACTTGAGATTCTTTGATCAGTTTTAGAAGTGACTTAACGTAGATGCGTGTTGGCGCCATCAAAGCATCTGCTAGCGGTTTGCCATCAAGATCTGCAGTCAATTCTGTGCCGCTTACTTCTAGAATCTTACGGATTAGAGAGTAACCGTTAGAGTGCGGGCCAGAGGAAGCAAGGCCGATCAGCGTGTCACCAACTTTTACGTTAGTGCCGTCGATGATCTCATCTTCTTCTACAACACCTGTACAGAAGCCAGCTAGATCGTAATCTTCGCCTTCGTACATGCCTGGCATTTCAGCTGTTTCGCCACCAACAAGTGCAGCACCAGCTAAAGAACAACCTTCGCCAATACCTTTAACTACATCTGCAGCAGTATCAACGTTAAGTTTACCTGTCGCGTAGTAATCCAAGAAAAGTAGAGGTTCTGCGCCAGCAACGATTAGATCGTTAACACACATCGCAACTAGATCGATACCGATGGTGTCGTGCTTTCCTAGATCCATTGCTAGGCGTAATTTTGTACCTACACCGTCAGTACCTGAAACAAGTACAGGCTTACGGTAGCCTTCGGGGATACGGCATAGAGCGCCGAAACCACCTAGGCCGCCCATAACTTCAGGGCGAGTTGTGCTTTTAGCAACGCCTTTAATTCGATCAACTAGGGCGTTACCAGCGTCGATATCAACGCCAGCGTCTTTATAGCTCAGAGAGCTGTTATCAGAACCAGTAGACATGGATCAGTTAACCTTTCATGTACAAGGAAAGAGGAAGAAAAATATTGCCGCATATTCTACCGTTTTATCACGCTTGAATACACTCATCTGGGCAACGAATATGAAATAATTATGTGGGATGGTAAAGTTAAAGCATATTTTTATTCGAAATTGTTGAAGGCGGCTTAATGGATTTAATGCGAAGCTTTATAGCTGTGCTTCTGCTGGCAGTGTCACAATTTGTTTGTGCAGGGACGATAACTGATCTTTATCAAGTGACTTTGCCTGTTGATGAACAAAGGTCTTCACCTAGTGACCTTCAGATGAGTTCTGGGCTGGCAAAAGTGCTAGTTAAAGTGTCTGGCAATTCCAGTATTGCCGAAGATTCTCAAATCCAATCCCAGCTTAAGGTGCCAGCCAGAACGTTAAAGCAGTTTAGTTATATCGCTAAAGAAGATGGGGAATATTTAGTTTTAGATTTCCACCCGTCGGTTATTGACGGTTTAGTTACCCGTACAGGCTTTAAACCCTTAGGCGGGCAGAGACCTACCGTTTTGCTTTGGTTTGCTTCGGACCTATCCGGCGAACAAGACTATCTGCAATTCAATGATCCTTTTTATAAAGCCCTGCAGTTAGCTGCAAACTCCCGTGGATTGCCGCTGCAGTTTCCTTTATTCGATCTAACTGACCAAGTGGCGCTTACCACTGCGGATCTTTGGGTGTTGCAGGATCAATCAATTACTCAAGCCTCAGCGCGTTATAATCCTGATGCCATTATTGCTGGTCGCCTTTCAAAGGTGACGCCAGAAGGAGTATCCGTCGCGGGGTTATTTATAAATGGCGGCGACAACCAACCGTTAGCGGAATCTGGCAATATCGATCGGGTAGCTCAAGCCTTGATAAACCGAGTCGCGGATAACCTTTTTAAGCCGGTCGTGAGTTATAAACTCAGTCATTTCCAGACGGGCGTTGCCGTTCAAGTCGAAAATATTTCTAACTTGTCTGATTACGTCAGACTGATCGATTTTCTCAAAGGGTTATCTGTTGTTAGTCAGGTAAAAATTGAACAAGCAATAGGGAATCAAATTACAGTAAGACTTGAGTTAGATGGCAATGAAGAGCAATTGCGCCAAGCTATCGCCCTAGAGCCGCAATTGCAGGCGCTCGATAGTCTTAGAAATCAAGATGGTTCTGCGGTGATGATCTACCGCTGGCAAGGATAGCAGGAACAATAAATGACTGAATCACAACGTTGGTTTTTCTTAATACTTGCCGTCGTATTGGGCGGTTTGGTGTATCTACTTTCCCCAATTCTTTCACCGTTTTTGGTCGGGGCATTGTTTGCTTATTTGTCTGATCCTATTGCCGATCGTTTGGAAGATTTAGGTATGTCCCGTACAGGCTCTGTCATTATTGTGTTTATCGGTATGACGGCTTTAGTGGCGATGATGTTCCTGTTATTACTTCCGCAACTAGGGCATCAAATACAGACATTGCTAGCTCGTATACCGCAGGCGATACAGCTATTTGAAGAACAGATTTTCCCTTGGATATTAGCAACATTCAGTTTGGAGCCAACTGCGTTTGGCTTTGCCAATGTTAAAGATGTTTTGATTGGTGATTTGCAAAAAACTGGCGATATTATGAGCCAGTTGTTAGGTGGCATTACGCGATCTGGTTTGGCGATTGTGGCGTGGGTGGCTAATTTAGTATTGATTCCCGTGGTCACATTCTATTTGTTACGCGACTGGGATGTAATGATTGCCAAGGTTAAACGGCTGTTACCACGCAATGTAGAGCCTAAAGTTTCTTTGTGGGCCAGTGAGTGTGATGAGGTACTTGGCGCATTTATGAAAGGCCAGCTTTTAGTCATGGTCGCATTGGGAATTGTTTATGCAGTAGGTTTATGGATAGTAGGGCTTGATCTAGCGCTATTGGTTGGTATGATCGCGGGCCTTGCTAGTATTGTTCCTTACATGGGATTCATCATCGGTATTGCAGTGGCAGGTGTTGCTGCATTTATGCAATTCCAAGATCCAATGGTTTTAGGCTACGTTGGCGTAGTCTTTATCATTGGTCAGATGCTTGAAGGGATGTTACTTACGCCATTATTAGTAGGTGACCGTATTGGATTACACCCTGTTGCGGTAATTTTTGCTATCATGGCGGGCGGACAGCTGTTCGGATTTGTTGGGGTTCTTTTAGCTCTGCCAGTTGCAGCTGTTATTATGGTGCTATTACGTCACCTGCATGAAGGTTATAAAGGCAGTACATTGTACGGCTCAGAAGAAGATCAAGCGTTAGAACAAGTCGAACCAGTAGTTAATGACAAGTAAACAACCATTCCAATTACCTCTATCGGTTAGTCTCCGAGATGATGCTCGTTTTGAGAATTATTACGCTCAAGGCAATGAGCTGGTTTGCGCGAGTTTAAAAGAGGCCGCAAACGGTAATGGTGAGCAGTTTACTTACATTTGGGGTAGTGAAGGTGTTGGTTGTACTCATCTACTCCAAGCGGTCTGTCATGAAGCCGATCCTGTAGGACGCAGTGCGGCTTATCTCCCTCTGGATGAATTAAAACAGATGGGTGGTGGCATTCTAGAAGGCATGGAATATCTCGATCTAGTTTGTATCGATGGCATAGAGTCTGTTGCTGGTAATAAAGCTTGGGAAGAGGCGCTTTTCCATTTCTTTAACCGCATTCGTGAGCAGGGCAATACACTGATCATCGCTTCGACAGCTGCGCCACGTCATCTTGGTATCAACCTACCTGATTTAGCATCCCGGCTAAGTTGGGGCATGGTATTCCAGGTGCAAGCACTTAATGATGAAGTGAAATTAAAAGCGATTAAGACGAAAGCAAGTGCCCGTGGGTTACAGTTTTCAGATGAGGTCGCACGTTTTCTACTTCATCATGCTAGCCGCAATATGAATGATTTAGCCTGTTTGCTAGATACGTTGGATCGTGCTTCATTAAGTGCGCAACGTAAAATTACAATTCCTTTCGTAAAAGAGGTAACAGGGCTGTAATTAATCAGCTCTTAAACCAACTCTTCATATATTCTTCATCACTTTTGCAGGTGCGTAATGCGAAAATAGGGGTATTCAATTTAGGTACTCTTTCGCAGGTCATTATGGCTAGGAGGTCATCATGGGTAGCAAGCATCTGACAGACAAATTACGCGCTAAGCTTGAAAAAGAAGAGATCAAAGTCAAAGCCAACAATGTTCGCTATACCGTTACCCATCTGAATGAAAAAGGTAAGGTTTTGGGGCGTGAGTGGTATAAGGGGTTTATCGCTGTTTCAGGCAAGCGCCTGATACTGGTATCTGATGGTGTGAAGTTTCTGAATATCAAAAAATCGGATCAGCGCTTCACTGCTGCTAAGTTTGTAGAAGAAAATGTAGCTTGCCTAGAAGTGCGTTATTTCAAAGAGCCAGATTCTGAGCGCAGCTTGGTCTTTCATATCTATACGGATAAAGTGAATAAACTGCTTAAACACATTGATAAGCTATAAGCCAAAATAGATTATCGCCTCTGGGGCGGAATGTTCTTTTTCGCCCCTTGAAATATCTCCTTAACTCCCGCATGATCGCGACTTTTTGGCGGGAAATTCTGTGTTTCAAATAATTGATCAAACCAGTGATTTTGTAGTGGTAGTGAAACCTGCAGGAATCAGTGTGCATAAAGATCAAGAGGAAACAGGGTTCACCATGATGTTGCAGCAACAGTTAGATTTAGAGCAGATCTTTCTGGTGCACCGTTTAGATAAAATTACATCGGGCCTAATGGTATTCGCTAAGAGTGCCGAAGCTGCCAAAATACTCGCTGATCAGTTTAAAAACCGTGAAGTTTCGAAATACTACCTAGCTATCTCTGCTAATAAGCCAAAGCGTAAGCAAGGACTTATTATGGGGGATATGGAGAAAGCGAGACGCGGTGGTTGGAAACTTGTAAAAAGCCGTCAAAACCCTGCAGTGACCCAGTTTTTTAGCTGCTCTCTTAAGCCAGGCTTTAGGCTGTTTTTACTCAAACCAACCACAGGTAAAACCCACCAAATTAGGGTGGCGCTTAAAAGTGAAGGCGCGCCAATTTTGGGGGATAATATCTACGGTGGTGAGTTATCAGACCGTACCTATCTGCACGCATATTCTTTAGCATTTAGTTATGGTGGTGAGCGGTATACTTATAAGAGTTATCCAGAGCAGGGTGATCAATTTGATCAAGAGGCTTTGGATATCATTAAAGAACACTTTGATCGGCCAGAGAGTCTTTCTTGGCCGAAATTACCTGAAAAAAGATAAGGCACAAAAATGAGCGAAGGTGAACGTATAGAACGTGACTTTGAATCACGCGATGCAGATGAGAAAAAGGCCTTTCTAGAGCAAACATGGTGCGACAACTGCCAAGAAGTTAATCTTGGTATGGTTGAGCCTGAAGAATACGAACTCAACGACATCATATTTATCGAAGGTAAATGTGCTAAATGCGGTCATGTGATTTTGACCGAAATTACTGAAGACGAATTTTAATTTCGTTTTAAAGCGATAGAGGTAGGTTACGTTGTCCTCAGGTTTTGAAAATCGTTTTGGTGGCACACGCCGTCTATATGGTACGGACGTGGTTGATATGTTCCGCCAATCGCATATCTGTGTGATTGGTATCGGTGGCGTTGGCTCTTGGGTGGCTGAAGCCTTAGCCAGAACCGCAATTGGTAAGATCACGCTGATTGATCTAGATGATATCTGCATTACCAATACAAACCGTCAGATTCATGCGGTAGACGGGAATGTTGGTCGCTCGAAAACCGAAGCGATGGCCGAGCGTATCAAGCTGATCAATCCAGAATGTGAAGTAAAAGAGATCGAAGATTTCATTACACGAGAGAACATTCCAGAACTGATTACCAATGAGTTTGACTATGTGATTGATGCGATTGATAGCGTTAAAGAAAAAGCCGCGCTGATCGCCCATTGCAGCTATCGCAAGATTCCTATTATCACCGTGGGTGGTGCTGGTGGTCAGACTGATCCTACCAAGATTGATATCTGTGATTTAACCAAAACCAACCACGATCCGCTTGCTGCCAAAGTGCGCTCTTTCCTACGTAGACACTATCGATTCAGTAAAAGTGGTAGACGATTCTCTGTCGACTGCGTGTATTCAACAGAGCAGTTGGTGTATCCGCAACCTGATGGTTCGGTTTGTGCGCAAAAGAGTATTACCGATGGCAATACCCGACTAGATTGTGCGGGAGGCTTTGGTGCATCTACCTGTGTGACCGCGAGCTTTGGTTTCGCCGCGGTGGCGCGCGTGTTAGAGAAAATGCGCTTACGTTGGGAAAGGCAGGAGCAAGGTAAGTTGCCCAGCAAAATTAATAATTAATAAAAAGGGAGCATTTAGCTCCCTTTTTTATTACGAGTACTTATTTAGTACTTCGATTATTTATAGCCTGGACGTGAAATTAGGATAGAAATAATCGCAGCTAAGCCTAAGAACCAGCAGTATTGAATTGAAGTGACTAATTCTAATGGTGATACTTTCGCTATAGAGGAGGCTAATAGTATCTGGGCACCCCAAGGGATAATACCTTGTACCACACAGGAGACAATATCCATCAGGCTAGCTGAGCGTTTAGCATTAACACCATAGCGTAGCGCGATATCCTTCGCTAATGAGCCGGCAATAACAATAGAGACTGTATTGTTGGCTGTACATAGGTTGGTTGCTGCTACGCTAGCTGCAATACTGAATTCTCCAGCCTTTTTACCGCCGCTTTTGCCGGTTAGTTTTTCAATCGCTGAAGCAATAAAGTTTAATCCACCTTGATGCTTAATCAGCGCACCTAGGCCGCCAATCAGCATAGATAGGATCATGATCTCTTGCATGCCGGTATAACCGTCATAGATCTGCTTGGATAGCATAGCAATGCTGTAATCAGGTGCGGTTATAAAGCCAACTGTGCCCGCTAAAACAATACCCACCAATAGCACTAACATCACGTTCAGGCCTGCAATAGCAAGGATCAATACCGTTAGGTATGGCGCAACTTTAATCAACTCATAACTTTGTTCAGATACACCAGCGGTACTGCTTTGAAGCGCTAGAACGACCATCGTTACGATAGCAGCTGGAAGTGCGATAAGTAGATTAAGGCGGAACTTGTCTTTCATTTCACAACCTTGAGTTCGAGTGGCTGCGATTGTCGTATCCGAAATAATTGATAGGTTATCGCCGAACATAGCGCCGCCAACTACAGCACCAACTGTAAGAAGTAGGGGAAGATCACTGGCTTCAGTAATGCCTACCGCGACAGGCGCTACTGCCGCGATGGTACCCATGGAAGTGCCCATAGAGGTAGCAATAAACGCTGCAATCGCAAAGATACCAGGGAGCAACAACCACTCAGGTATATAGTTAAGGCCAAGATTTACCGTTGCATCGACACCACCTATTGCTTTTACAACAGAAGCAAAAGCACCTGCTAAAAGGAAGACAATCACCATTGTAATAATGGTCTGATCGCCAATGCCTTTGATAAAGGTTTCAAGACGCTCGTTGAGTGTACCTTGAGCTAATAACAGTGATAAGACTACCGCTGGGATAATCGCGACAGGTGCAGATATCTGGTAGAAAGCGAACTCTGTTCCTTGAGCTTGATAGTAAATTCCGCTGCCGATAAACAGAGCTAAAAACAGCCCTAATGGCAGTAACGCAAGAGGGGAAGAGTTATTCATTAACTGTATCCTATTAGAGACCATGGGTAATGGTTTCAATATTGGAGAAGACAAACGACTGGGATCTGACCAGCTGCTCGAATAAGGCGCGAAATATACTACTTAAGTAGGTGTAAATAAAATGAATAAAACTGCAGTGGACTTACTTTTAAGTTATATCAGTGAAATGCCACAGGGTTAAAACAGTTCGATATCTCCTTCGTGTTCACTGGGTGGATTGAGATATCCCTTATTCAGTAGTATTTCATAACAATGAACCTGATCACGACCATGCTCTTTTGCGAAGTAAAGCGCCTGATCAGCATGGTCTATTAATGTAGGCAGAGAGAGCCCTTCGGTGATCTCTGTAATCCCAATACTCAATGTTACTTGGCCTATCTGAGGAAAGCTGGTTTGGGCTATTTTCGTGCGGAATCGTTCTAGCACCTTCAATGCAGAATCTAAAGGTATATCTTTGAGCACTAGAGCAAACTCTTCGCCTCCGTAGCGAAACATTAAATCTTCATCTCGAAAAGCACTTTGCATCTGCTGTGAAAGAATTAACAGCACCTCATCACCAAACAGGTGGCCAAAATTATCATTGACCTGCTTAAAGTGATCGATATCTAGGAGTGCAAAACAATGGGGTTCTGATGACTTGTCGTTTTTACGTCGCTGGGATTGTTGCTTTAACAGGAGTGTATCCATCTGTTGATCAAATGCTTGGCGGTTGTAGAGTCCGGTTAGTGCATCATTCATTGCAGAAAACATAAAAAATCGTTGGTTGGCATAAACTGAGACTAGCTTGGTAATCACCTCATGCATCAAGTCTGATGTATCGGAGATGTTGGTGATTAGGACTCCGTTTTGTGAATGAATAATTTTAAAGCTGTAATACCTATAACCCTCTTCATGAACAAAGCGAGCAGGCTCGTGTGGTTCTATATGCTGAATATATTCAGGGATTTCTAACAAGGATGTGAAAGCGTCAGAGCTTTCGCTACTAGCTATAAGCTTTTCAGTGGACTGGTCAAAGTTTGCGTAGTTATACAGCCAGAAATGATGCAGAGGAAACAGATCGATACAGGTTTCAATCAGCAGTTGATTCAGCGTTTTTTGATCGCGTTGTTCCGTCAGGGCTAAAAAAACGTCACAGTAATCTGAGACTTTAGCTGTCGGTTGCATTCGCGTAGCCCCCGCATGGCATATGCTGAAAATCTATGTTTAGCTGGTTTTCTAAGTTTAGCTGTTTAAATTGTAGGTGCTGTTGAAAACAGTAATCTTTCTGGGAGGGGCTGAAGTTTTTAAGCTGAAACAGGTATCTCTTTCGGTAGCCATAAAGAGATAATCGCAGTTATCATTAGCATCAAGGAAGAGAAGTATAAGCAGGCTTCGAGCCCCCATAGCTGGAATACAGCACCGGAAAGCATTGTCCCGATCAAACGTCCCATCGCATTAGCCATATAGTAAAAACCTACATCGAGAGAAGTGCCGTCTTTACGTGCATAGCTCACGATTAAGTAGCTGTGAAGCGAGCTATTTAGAGCGAAGACCGCTCCGAAAATGCCTAAGCCTACGAGTAAAATCCAAATCTCTTTACCACCTAAACTCAAGGCGAATAAAGTTGGTATAAAGCAGAGTATGCCAGCCCAAATCGCTGCGCTTCTCCCATTAGGCGGTGTTTTAGATTTTTTACCGGTAATGCTTGGTGCAATGGACTGAATAAAGCCATACATGATGACCCAACCTGCCATGACGCTGCCGACGATCCAAAAATCCCAACCAATGGTCTCACTGAGATAAACCGGCAAAGCGACGACAAACCAAATATCTCTGGAGGCGAACAGAAACATACGGGCTGCCGAGAGGATGTTGATCGCTCTATTTTTAGAGAAAACCTCTGTGAACTTCGGTTTGGATTTGGATACTCCGAGGCTCTTTTTAAGCAAAATAAGGCTGCAGCTTAAGATGATGATCAAGCCAACCAGCATGATCCACATAGCGCCCTGAAAGCCTACAAAGTGAAGTAAAGCCCCGCCTAAGAAAAAGCCTACACCTTTGAGTGCATTTTTAGAGCCGGTAAGGATCGCTACCCACTTAAATAGCGTGCTTTGTGCGCTTTCATCAACGAGTGATTTAATCGCACTTTTTGCACTCATCTTATTCAGATCTTTGGCTATGCCTGAGAGGGCTTGAGCGGCCATAACCCAAGCCATGCTTAAGTAATCTGTTGGTAGTGTCAGCATGAGTAGGGCGATGATCTGCAAAGATAGCCCTATATTCATGGTTTTGTTTAGACCAATTCTTGCGCCTAGCCATCCACCAAATAGGTTGGTGACGACGCCAAAGAACTCATAAAACAAAAACAGCAGCGCAATACTGAGTGCACCGTAACCAAGTTGGTGGAAGTGTAGTACAACTAACATGCGCAACGCGCCATCCGTTAAGGTAAAGGCCCAGTAATTACCTGTTACGACCATGTATTGTCGGATGGCACTGTTGGCAAGATTACTCATTTTTCACAATCAATCGCGATGTATTTAGCTAGTTCGGCAGTACGGTTGACGTAGCCCCATTCGTTGTCGTACCAAGCATACAATTTCAATTGTGTGCCATTTACCACCATGGTGGATAGTGCATCGATGATGGAAGAACGAGGGTCGGTACGGTAGTCGATTGAAACTAGCGGACGTTCTTCGTAACCCAAAATACCCTTTAAGGAGTTTTCAGCAGCTTCAGCAAACAATGCGTTTACTTCTTCTTCAGTTGTTTCACGCTCTAGCTCAAAAACCATGTCGGTTAACGAAGCATTTGCTAGCGGTACTCGAACTGCATGGCCATTTAGCTTGCCGGTTAGTTCAGGGAAAATCTGGGTAATCGCTTTGGCAGACCCCGTCGTTGTTGGGATAAGACTCATTCCACAGGCACGTGCACGTCTAAGATCTTTATGTGGTGCATCCAAGATCGTTTGCGTGTTCGTGATGTCGTGAATCGTGGTCATTGAACCGTGTTTAATGCCAAGTTTTTCGTGTACAACTTTGATAACTGGCGCTAGGCAGTTTGTCGTGCAAGAAGCCGCTGTAACGATTGGGAAATCACCCGGCGTATATAGCTGGTGGTTAATGCCCATTACTAGGTTAAGTACACCTTCTTCTTTTACTGGCGCTGTAACAACAACATGCTTAACACCCTGTTCGGTGTATTTATCTAAAAGAGCCTTAGTCTTCATGACACCGCTGGCTTCAAAGACAAGATCGCACCCAGACCAATCGGTATCTTCGATACGACTGTTGTGAGTAACACTAATCTGTTGATCATTAATGACCATGCCAGTATCAGTTGCGGTAGCTTCGTATTTCCATGTGCCGTGAACAGAATCAAAGTTCATCAGGTGCGTTAATGTAGCGGCATCACCCATCGGATCGTTGATCTGTACAAATTCAAATTCTGGCCATTCCCAAGCCGCACGCATTACCAGTCGGCCCATCCGGCCGAAACCATTAATACCAATTTTGATAGTCATCTTTTATTACTCACAGCAGCTTTCTGAGGTTAAGCTTTTATTTAGTAGTTCTGCTAGCTCTGTTTGGCTAGCGTCATAAGTCACGTTAATTATGCGCTGACACCATTCGGGTAGTTGGTTATTCAGACTGTAATAAACCCAGCGGCCTTTGCGGCTATCACTCACAATTCCGTGCTCCCTTAGCTGCGCCAGATGTCGCGAGATCTTAGGTTGGCTTAGCTCAAGTACAGTTGTGAAATCACATACACAGAGTGTTTTGTGGTGATGTATCAGCATTATCAGCTCAAATCGTGTCGTGTCTGATAAGCACTTAAATAGAGTCGTGGCTTGCATATTTAATCTATATATATGTTTTTCCATATATAATGGCAGAGATTTATAGGGCCCGCAATAGCGGTTTAGGTGTTGGGGGGGCGATTTTCAATGGAATAGGGGGATGACTTTCTGCAGGCATAAAAAAACCCCTCTAAAAGAGGGGCAAAAAATGCGTTAACTCATGGCGAGGCCAGAGTTGAAGATGGGATGCAGATGGGCTCAAAAGCTATCACATGTCCTTGATAGCTAAGCCGCAAGTGCATGTGTAGTATGTTGATTTTTTGTGCAGTGCAAAATTGGACTTTGGTGCAGAAAGTAAACACCTAATTGATACTTACGTTTAGTTTAGCTAAGTATCAATTAGGTTTGTGTGGTTAAGCGCTTTTCAGGCTATTTACTCAATGATTTGATCATCTTCCAAACGGAAGTGATGTAGCGGGTAAGTACCCATAATGCGGACATCTTTGGCAAAGAAGTCGAGTTCTTGTAGCGCATACTTCATCGCTTTCTGGTCTGGGTGACCTTCGACATCAAGGTGAAAACTAGTCGCCGTCATAGTATCAGACGCCATGTAGCTCTCTAGTTTCAACATGTTCACGCCATTAGTCGAGAATCCACCCAGTGCTTTATACAGTGCCGCCGGAATGTTACGTACCGTAAACATTATCGATGTCATAAAGCGAGAACCGTTGGTTAGCGCAGGAATATGACTGTCGCGTGCAAGAATCAAGAAACGGGTAGTATTCCCGGTTTTATCTTGGAAGTTCTCACGGATAATTTCTAGATCATATAGCTCAGCCGCTAAGCTAGAGGCAATGGCTGCATGGCCTGGTGTTTGTTTTTCGCTTAGCTCGGCAGCTGCGCCCGCTGTATCAAGGCTTGCAACCGGTTTGATGCCAAGTTCATTAATATGGCCATCGCACTGTGCTAGCGCTTGCGGGTGAGATGCCACCGTGGTGATATCTTCTAGTTTAGTGCCTTTTGGCGCTAACAAGCAGTGGTTCACCGGTTCAAAGTGTTCACCGACAATGTGTAGCTCCGTTTTAGGCATTAAACGGTAGATCTCTTCTACGCGACCCGCTGTTGAATTTTCGAGCGGGATCATTGCTAAACGAGCCTGACCGCGCTCAACCATAAACATCGCATCCGAAAAAGTTGCACAGGCGTTAGCTTCTAATTCTGGATGAGCTTTGCGGCATGAAAGGTGTGAATAAGCACCCGGTACGCCTTGATAAGCAATAATGGCAGGCAGGTTGGTCATGGTCTTTATCTGTTTAACGAAAATTGAGGCGCGTATTATTACACAGAGATAAAAACTCTGTTACTGTTCGCGCAGTTAAATTACCTGCAATTATAGTTTTATGACGCCAGAACGTACTGAAAAACTGCTAAGTGTGCTTAAACGCCGCCAGCCAGATCTAAGTTTGATTGCTGATCAAGTGAATAAACCTCGAAATTTATCTGCTCTGATTCGTAATTGTGATGCCGTTGGTATTCACAGCATTCACTCTGTTGTGCCTAAAGAGGGTTATCGTACTTACCGTGGTACGGCGAAAGGCAGTGATTTCTACGTTAAAAACAGGCAGCACGAATCGGTCGAATCGGCGATCGATACGGTTAAAGCCCAAGGCATGAAAGTGGTGGCTGCACATTTTACCGATCAAGCGATTGATTACCGTGAGTTTGATTACACGCAGCCATGTGCGTTGCTGATGGGCGCAGAAAAGCAGGGTGTGAGCGATGTTGCGGCAGAGATGGCCGATCAGCATATCATTATCCCAATGATGGGGATGGTGAGCTCGCTTAACGTATCCACAGCTGCCGGTATTATCTTGGTTGAAGCTCAACGCCAGCGTATTTTAGCGGGCTTGTATGATGAGCAGCACTTAAGTGACGAAGAGGTCTCACGTACCCTGTTTGAGTGGGGTAATCGTGATCTGGCGAAGTTCTGCCGCGATAAAGGGTTAGCTTATCCTCCGCTTGATGATATTGGTGATGTGATAGATGCACCGGGCTGGCATCAACGTGTGCAGGCAGGTCAGGCGGATAAATACGATTGGAGTGGAATTGCTGTTTGATTCAATCCCTGAACCCCTGCTAATCTGAGTTTTTGGGTTTCGAATTAATCACTAATGGTCAGACGACTGCTTGTCACGCTTCTCTTTCTATTACTAACGCTTGTCTGTACATGGCAGGTAGTTACCTTTGCGCGTGACTGGACCCTGCAAAACCTGCATCAGCAAGGTTCTGATGAACTTTTAAAAGTTATCACCCAGTTAAGATCGGCATTAGACGAGTATCGTTATTTGCCGTTTTTAATCTCTCAAGATACCGATGTTAAAGCCCTTTTGGTTGATCCCTCTCCGAGCATAGCTAGAGAAGTCAGTCTCTATTTAGAGCAGATCAACCTTGTGGCGGGTTCATCCTCTCTTTTTGTTTTGAATTCCGATGGTAATACGGCTGCCTATAGCCATTGGCGGGATGAACAGGAATTCATTCAACGATCACATCGAAGACAAGATTATTATAAACAAGCGTTAGCGGGTAACCGAGGTGGCCAATTTAGTTTGAATGAACATAATCAATCACCTGCTTATTTCTTGTCTTCACCTGTTTATAACGGCACCCAATTTTCGGGTGCTGCAGTGGTTCGGGTGGAACTAGATGCGATGGTTAAAAAGCTGCGTTCCACCGGCGAAGTGATCTTAAGGGATAAGACCGGTTCTATCTTCTTTACGACGGCGCCACTGACTCGATATCAAACGGTAAAAGAGCAGGTTGATGAAGAGGTGTTAATGCTTGAGAGCGGTGTGGTTACGCGGCTTTGGAAGCGAGGCGCTGATCAATGGTTATCACGTTCCGTAGCGCTGGATGATTTGAACTGGCAGGTATCGGTCCTCACAGATACCGAAGTTGTTAAGCGTAATGTCAGAAATGCGGCGTTGTTCTCGTTTGGTGGCTGTATCGCACTTGGTCTGTTTGCTCTGTGGTTTAGAGAGAGACAGTTAAAACTCCGTTCACAAAATGTCACTCGTGAGACCTTAGCGAAAAGTGAAGCGCAACAAAAAGCGATCATTAATAATGCACAGGTTGGCTTACTGCTTATCGATGAAAGAGGTCATATCACTTTTGCCAACGATATGGCTCTGCAGCAGTTTGCTGTATCAATGCCATTGATCCTCGCCAAACCTCTATTAGAGTTGCTGGCTTCAGATGGAGTTACCCCTATTGCCAAGGTTTTACATCGTCTCGGAGAAAAAGGTTTTTCTCCGCTGGTGGGCTACGAGGCGGTCGGTTCCAGAAGTGACGGTGCTGAATTCCCGCTGATGATCTCTATCCGAAAAATGCAGGGGTATGAGGCGAAGCAATTTCTTGTGACAGTCATCGATATCTCCAGACGTAAAGGTTTGGAAATCCAGTTACAGAAAGCCAATGAATCTTTGGAACACAAAGTTGAAGAGCGAACGTTAGCCCTTAGGGAAGCGCAAGAAGAGTTGGTGCAGGCAGGTAAAATGGCGGTGCTTGGTCGCATGTCTACGGCAATTGTGCATGAACTGAATCAACCGCTAACCGCGATTAGAAATTACGTTGCAATCTGCCGACAGGTGATAACTCAACCTGAAATGCTAGAAGAAAGCCTGTTAGAAGTAGACGGGCTCACACAACGCATGGCGCAAATCACTGCTCAGCTAAAAACCTACGCTTATAAAAAGCCAGAACAAAAACAGCCGGTTTCCATGCAGATGGTGCTCGAAAACTCTTTGCAGATGTTCAAGCAGCGCATTGCTGATGAAAACGTACAGCTCAAGTTAGATCTACCTGAGAAAACACTGTTTGTGCTCGGCGATAATGCTCGTTTGGAGCAGGTTGTAGTGAACCTGGTCAAAAATGCTATTGATGCCATGCAAGGGATTACAGATAAAGAGCTTCAGATTGAATTGACCGAAGATAGCGAATCCCAGCAGTTACAATTGCAAGTAATCGACAGCGGGGAAGGCATAGATCCTGCGTTATTAGCTAATCTATTTGACCCATTTATCACCTCGAAACCTATGGGCGATGGCCTAGGCTTAGGCTTAGCGATCGTTAAATCCATCATGCGTGATTTAAATGGTGATATAAGCGCAGGGAATACCGAGCAGGGCGGAGCAGTATTTACCTTGCTATTACCTATTTGTGAAACTAATTAGAGAAGGTCCTAATGACAGATAAGCAATCACCAAATCAGTCATCCAGAGGTACTGTTTTATTGGTAGACGATGAAGCCATGGTGCGGAAATCTACCGAAAAATGGTTACAAATGGCCGGTTTTGATGTGATTGGCTGTGATAGCGGCCAGCAGGCGCTTAGCCATATCCAAGTCGATTTTCCCGGTATTGTTGTCAGCGATGTCAAAATGCCAGAGATGACCGGCTTAGAGTTGATGGATAAAATCTTGGAGACTGTGCCCGGTTTCCCTGTGGTTCTGGTAACCGGCCACGGCGATGTAGATATGGCCATTGGTGCCATGAGAAAGGGCGCTTACGATTTTATTGAAAAACCTTTCAACCCAGAGCGCTTAGTAGAGACAATCCAGCGAGCTTGTGAAAAACGCCGCTTGATGTTGGATAACCTTCGCCTGCAGCAAAATTTAGCGTCTTCTAGCGGAATCGATCAGCGCTTAATTGGTATCTCGCCAGCGATCAGGCGATTAAAGCAAGAGATCCTAACGCTGGCTGATCTAGATACTAATGTCATCATCTACGGTGAAACCGGTACGGGTAAAGAGCTGGTGGCGCAATCGCTACACGAATTTAGTCATCGTAAAGACAAACACTTTGTACCGATCAACTGCGGCGCGATTCCAGAATCTTTAATTGAGAGCGAACTCTTTGGTCACGAAGCGGGAGCCTTTACCGGTGCAGCTAAACGCCGAATCGGTAAGTTTGAATACGCCAGTGGTGGCACACTATTTCTTGATGAGATCGAGAGCATGCCACTTCATCTGCAGATCAAGCTACTACGTGCACTGCAGGAAGGTGTGATTGAGCGCCTAGGTGGTAATTCACCGATCAAAGTCGATCTCCGTGTCATTGCTGCGGCTAAAACCGATTTGCGAGAAGAGGAAGATTTTCGCGAAGACCTTTTCTATCGTTTAAACGTATCGCAATTACATATCCCACCATTAAGAGATCGTCTAGAAGATACGCCATTATTGTTTGAGCACTATGTGCGAATGACCTCGGAGTCTCATGACAAAGAGCAGCGATCACTGCCCGAGCAAGATTTCCGCACACTGCAAAGCTACCAATGGCCGGGTAATGTTCGCGAGCTAAAAAATATCGCCATGCGCTATGCCTTAGATAAGCGCGTATCGGTGAGTGATATTCTCTTCCCTGATACTAGTAATATGCAGGCTTCACATCTAGATGGGGATATTAGCCAACCTCTTGCTGTACAAGTTGCAGGCTTTGAGGCTGAAGTAATAAAGCGTTCTTTGCAACAGCATCAAGGCAATATCAAAGCGGTGATGGACGCGCTTGATTTGCCAAGACGTACGCTAAACCAGAAGATGGCGAAGTACGGGATTAATCGGGCTGATTACACTTAAAATACTTCGTCGACGTCATAAATGTATGAGTAGATTATTTGAGAGATAGAGTTTGTAGCTACAAGCTCTATCTAAAACGATTTACTTGTATTGCCTCCTAAGCTAGGTTAAAAAGTTAACTAAATCAGACAGATGGAAGTCGAGCGTTTGTAGGTACATCGATCATTTTGTACCTAGGCTGCTGTATCAATAGAGATAAGCATATGTGCGCGTTGCCACGGAAGAGTATTTTCATTTCTAAATAATTCCTTCCTTTTCAATTTCTTACATCTGTATTTGGCCAAATGGGGCAGGGTACTTACTTGCCTTCCATGTAATGTGAAAGTGATAGCTGATCGGAGTAGTTGTTAGTGAATATACTTGATGTTTTTAAGAATAAAGTGGGATCTTTACTTAATGAAAGTGACCAAGAAGCTAATGAAAAACTGATTGAGTTAGCGACGTTCTTCTACAAGATAGATAATCGGGTTTCACTGGAAGAGCAAAGATATGTTGATGAACTTATGGGCACTATAGAATGGAGCTCAACTATAAGTATTGAATAGTTTCAAAGATCTTGTGTTTCAAAAATAAATCAAATCATCAGATGCTCGGAAGAAGAAAAGTTATCGTACCTTTCTAATTTGATGAAGGAGCTATCCAAGCTCGGTGTAGCGGAAAAAGCTCAAGTCATAGCTAAGGAAATATCAGATTCAGATGGCGAAATAGCCGACGATGAAGTCACTTATCTTGATCTCGTGATGTCCCACGAGTGAAGCGGTAAGCTTGGAAAGCGTATATCTAGTGCGTTATATAGCCTATGAGTGATACGGAACTAGGAGCAAGTTCAAATTCTTTTCATTAAAGGGGCAAAGCCCTTTAATTCAGAGCCCTTCTGCCTTAATAAATGTATTTAGGAGTAACAAATGGATATTGAAACTCAAGCTCAAGCAATACGGGCTTCTTTACAGCAATACGCACTACCTACCGTAAAACTAAGCCCCATAGCTGAACACGCAAAGCATGTATGGAGTAGTAAATTTGGTGGCAAAGCCTATTGGCCTAAGTGCATGGATTATCCCAAATCTAAGGCTGGCGAAAAGTTGGTATTACTTGCTCAACTAAATTTTGCTGAGCTACCAAATATTGACGGTTATCCCGTAAGTGGTCTTCTTCAGTTCTTTATTGAAGATGATGACCTGTATGGTATGGACTTTGATAATCCAATCGAGGAAGTCATTAATTCTCCAAGTGGGTACAGAGTCGTTTATCATTCAGTTATTGAGATGAATACTGAATTACTGGAGAGCGATCTGCCAACACCTCATAAGGATAGTTACCTTCCTCTCACTCGAGAGTTTCGTGTAGAAGGCCGAGTTGAAAGCGAAATCCCTTCGCCTACTGATTTCCGATTTGAAAAATACGCATGTGATCCGTTCGATTATGAAGAGGATCTTGGCGAGTATATTTATGACAATTTTTCTTCCGAGGGGAGCAAGGTTGGAGGATATGCTTGTTTTACCCAAGAAGACCCGCGCAAGCTTGGGACAGATGGTCGATGGGTGTTGTTGTTTCAAATGGATTCGGAATCCGTAGGTGATCACGAAATTATGTGGGGTGATATGGGAGTCGGTAACTTCTTTATTGAAGAAGAGGCTCTAAAGCAAAATGACTTTTCTAAAGTTTGGTATAACTGGGATTGTTCATAGTGAGCCCTTTAAGTGGCATGGGAGCCTAATAGTTGAGTGAAAAGCTAAGGAACTAAAGGGGTCAAAGCCCTTTATGATTAACTACTCAGTTCCTGAATCGGTCTAAACTATTTCTAGAGCTGAGGCTTTTGGAAAGAGAAGCTATTTGAAATAGGGAGGGTTCGATATGAGTGTTGATCAGATTACGGCGTTTTTTGGCTGGGGTTCAGTTTTAAGTATTGCTGCTCTCCTTTTTACTACGCTGACTTTGATGTTAATGCGCTCGTGGGTGATTCCTTTGCATTCAAAACTGCTGGGTGTTGGTGAGGATCAGTTGCCTGTTTTGTACTTTAAATACTTAGCTAATTTTAAATTGCTGTCGTTGTGCCTGTTTATTATTCCTTACCTTTCTTTAAAGCTGATGGGCTATTAAAGCAAGACGCTCATCTTTGAACTAAAACAGTAAGCGATAAATTGACAATATTGCCCTAATCCATGACGATAGCTGTATGAGTATCAAACAAGATCAATACGTAGCACGAATTATCATCATTCCTTAGGAATGGTGGGACGCTTGATGCGCTGAATTTATTAAACCCACCCTAGACGGTGGGTTTATTGTTTCTACCTCTGGGGATGTTTGAATAGGGAGTACCCATGAGGAAAGTCGCAGTGTTTGGTAAGCCTGGTAGTGGAAAATCTACCTTGAGCAAAACCCTGGCAAAGGTAACCGGTTTGCCACTTCATCAACTCGACTCACTTTTCTATCAGAAAAGTGGCGAGCCTGTTGCACGTAAAACCTTTGATAAAGCCCATGAAGATATATTGGCCTCTGATAGTTGGATCATCGATGGCTTAGGCCCTTTGGGGGCTTTTAAGCAGCGCTTGGATGCGGCCGATACCTTGGTTTATATCGATCTTCCTTATCCCACGAGTTATTGGTTTGTTACGAAGCGATTGCTTAAAGGGCTATTTATCAAGCCCGAAGGTTGGCCGGAAGGTAGTTCTGTGCTGAGAGGAAGTATGCTGAGTTATAAAATGTTGCGCTTGTCGCCTTCGTTCTGGAACGATGAATTTATGGCGGAGGTTGAAGATATGGATAAGGATAAGTCTGTTTTTGTGATCCGTAGCCTTTCAGAGCTAAAGGCATTTATAGAGGTACATGCGAGGTAACATGATTAAGTGGCCAGCCATTATTAAGTATCAGGGAGATAATGAACTGATTTATATCGCCAGTGGATCTGTGTGGGAAACTGATCAGGATCTTCATGCCGTTGTTTATGATGCTGATGACCGTTTAATCGATTCGGATGGCGTCTTATTTTCTCTAGAGGAGAGAGAAGATCGCCTTGTCATACTAAGGCCCGTCGAAGCGTGTTTTGAACTTGAAGAAATGGTGGATTTGATCAGAGCGCATTTCTCTTCAATCGGTGAGTGCTGCGTATCTAAGTTTTCTATTGGCTCAATTGCCGAAGGAATTACTACTGTCGGCCAGTTTGAAGAACGCTGACATCTGGCAATAATCAGGTCAGGGTAGAATTATTCTGTTTGTTGCTTATTTGAGACGAAAAGTAAGTAGCAAACCAAAAATTATAAAAAACGGTTAGGAAAGAATATGATCAAAAAAATCACAGGTGTAGTCTCTCTTTGTGCAGCGATGATGCTGAGTACCTCAGTTTTTGCGGTTGAGCCAATTCAGCTAAATGGCAAATCTTACACTTATAACAGTAGCGAAGAGTTCACACATTCTTACTTCAATAATTCTGAACAAGATAAAGAGAACTGGAACGAAAAGGTTTCTGTGATTTTCTCATCTAGCACACGTAGTGAAGATGATCTTGAAGAGTTAGCTAACGATTTACGTGATGGCTACTCGCAGAACGGCCGTTTGGTAAAAGCGATTAAAATAGCGGCTAAAGATGGCGCTTCAACCAAGTTCGTTGTTGTTGGTGTGATGTCTGGTGAAGAGGTAGCTGAAGGGGTGATGGCCCGTGCTAGCCTTGTGGATGGTCACAGTGTAGTACTGATGTACTCTCACAGATTTTATAATGAAAATCGTGAGAAAGAGCTAATAGATTGGTTTGAAGCCAATGGCTTTAATATGGAAAAAGAGCTGATCGATTTCGCTGCGGTTCCTAACAGAGCTGAGTTTGCGGCGAAATAGATAAGCATCTATTTTACGAGCTAGTTAATATCTATCTAGTTCAAAAGAACGGGCGGTCTGTGTTGAGCAGTCGCCCGTTTTTTGTAATGGTGTGAGACGATTGGTCGTCGAGGTTTTCAGTATTAAGGCTATGGATAAGAGGAAACGGATTTACTAATCATGAAATCAAAAATTGCCTTATTGCTAATCGTGATAGCAGCGGTGTCGACCTTTTTATTCTTCTCATCAAGAACCGTCTATTACACTGAGCAAGATCCTTCTGGTCGATATACCGCGATTGTAAGTTATAGCACTTATAGATCTTTTACGCCGATGATGCCCGGATCGTCCTCAGATAAACCCGGATTTATAAAGATCGTAGATGAGCATAATAATGATTTAGGGGAGATCCCTTTGCCAATGCTTCAGCTAGCCGATCTGAAATGGACAAAAGAGGGGGCAGAGGTGAAGCTTATTGGCGAATGGAATTTTGCTAAAGGTTATGCTTTTTACTGGGATGAGAGTGGATCTAAGCAGATATTTGTTAGAGGTTCTGATAAGCAATAAGTAAAGATAGAGAGAGTTAGGCAGTAGGGGGAATAAGATTTGATGGTCCTAACTGCCTAATACACTATGGTGTTATCCAATATCTATTATTTTCTGTTGGTGTATTGCGGGGTAACAGCGGATTATCCAAAACGAAGATTTGTTTATCTTTCCATTGCTCCATAGGAAATAAACGTGACGTTACTGGGTGGCTTTGTAGATGTTTGTCTAACGAACCTGAATCTATGTTTGTTTCTAAACCTTTGCTGATACGTTCTGCGAGTTCTGGGTTTTTTGAACTCACAAAGAAGTACATAGGGAAGGGATAATAGATAACAAAATCCGTGAACAATTTTAAGTTTGGATAGATTGCCAATCTAGCGGCAACTTCACTACCGCCTTCGTGAATGCCGCGTGGAAAAAAGTCGCAACGGCCTTCAGCGAGTTCTGTAAACATGTTTTCATAGACAGGATTTCGACGTACAGCCATACCTGCATTTTCTAAAATGTCTGAATCAGGCCAATGAGCACCCTGGCAAGCCGTTAGTTCCTGTAGCTGTTCAAGGCTGGTAATTGCTTTGAATTTTTCTTCATCCTCAGCGCGAATAATACTGGCTCTAAAACCTAATAGGCCTTTAAGCAAAGGGATACGAATCGGTATTAGTGTTCGTTCACGTGAGATAGACGTGCCTGCCCAATACACATCTAACTTCGAACCTTTCGTTAGCTCATAAAGGGCACGTCCTTGTTCCATCTGAGAAGAGTATACAACCTGACTTGGACCATATTCGGCAGCAGTGCTTTCCAGAATATTCTGTAAAAGGGTCGTAAAGTAATGATGACTGACATCGTATGAAGATTGAGGTGCGATTGTTTTAATCTGGCTAACCTGATTAGCATGGGCGGGCAGTCCCAAACCAATTACAAGGAGTAGAAAAATTAAAAATATATTCGACTGTTCTTGCTCTGCTTTCCTTAGCGTTGAGGTAGAAAAGTTAGACAAAAACTTATAAAGCAATAGAGCGCCTCAATATTTGCTATTTGTAATACCAATAAGCGTATTTTGACAAAATTGTTTGAAATATTCTATTAGAAAAAAGTAATTATTACAGTTTTGTTACAATGATGGTGATGGTATAAGAGATTTCAATTAGAAAAAATTAACCAAAAGAAGGAACTGAGATTCGAAAAGGGGTGGTTTGAAGCAAAGAAAAAAACAGCTATCACTACTCTTGGTTTCTCTGCTTATAGTCAGATAAACAATTACTGACTTAAAACCCATTAAGAATTCTGACGTAATCGTTTAGTTTTGATCGAGATAGGTTGTCTGGTTGAAGCTTATCAGCGATGCCCAAGACCATTTGAAGCTGTGATAGATGATCTTTGTCTTCTGCGCTGAGTGTTTTAGCGTCATCAGAATTGAGATATTGCGTTAGTTCTGCAGAGGTCGTTTTAATATCCAGTGCGGAATTACTGTTGGTATTACCAAGGTTGTCTAAGACTTTCTTCGCTTTTTCCAGAGTAGTTACCAAGCTGTTCTCGCTAGATTCTTCACGCAGTTTACTGCTGAAATCATCAATAAAGTCACTTAACTGGCCGACAGTGTCGTCCTGCGCCGTTCCTAAACTTTGTTGGTCGGTCAGATAGCGTGAGGCTTCACTGTCGTTTAGAAAACCATATTCATTCAAGCGTTGGATAAATGCAGGTGTGATTTTGACGCTTCTTGGGCCGCCGCTGAAAAACTCTTCATTCAGTTTTTGAATTTTCTGCGCGCGATTTGAAAGGTTACTTGGCTGCGTTGAGGCCGTGTTACTTTCTTTTTCGGTTGCCGATGTATTTGTCGAAGCCGTTTCAGCGGTATTTTGGGTGGTGCCAACCGATGTTTGGTGTTGGCCGATGCTGCCTGTAGTCAGGGTCATCAGTAATGCCTTAGCGTCCAGTTAGGTAGTTTATTAAAGAGGTTATTCTCTCTGATTAGTTCCGTTATCTCTATGGGAAATATGATCTTTTTCTCCATTGATTATGCCTTTAAATTCGTTTGCTTCGTTAGATAAGCAATTTTTTGCCTACTTTTACGGATGCAGAATTCAGCTAGTGGATCCTTGTTAGCCTTTAGTCTTGTTTGGAGATCGAAAAATACTTTATGACGCTTAATCATTCTTTATATCAACAGGTTCGCCCACTGATCTCTGAATTCTCATCGAGAACTGCTGATTAAATCGAATTTTTGAGCGTAATTTTGCTTATTACTTGATTTTAGATAAGCAATATTTTGCCTATCGAGGTAAAGGGGTTTTGTGGGTTTCTTATAACTATCTGTTTTTAAATGGTTAATTTTAATTTTTGTTTTATGGCATACCCATTGCTATACAGAAGGGGTGTAACTCAAAACTTTATAAAAAAACCTCAAACTGGAGAAGGGTAAGAGGATGACAATAACAAAACGCACTTTTATTAAAGGTATGGGCGTAGCCCTAGCAATGAGTACAGCTATGGGCGCTGCAGGTCTGGCACAGGCTGATGATAAGCGCTCTTACATTTTGGCTACAGCATCTACTGGCGGTACTTATTACCCTGTAGGTGTAGCGTTGGCGACACTAACTAAAGTTAAGTTAGAGCCAAAACATAAGATTTCTATGTCCGCGATCAACTCAGCAGGTTCGGGTGAGAACGTTAAACTGTTGGGCGAAAACGAAGCTCAGTTTGCGATCCTACAAGGTCTATACGGCGCGTGGGCTTGGAATGGTGAAGGGCGTTTAAAAGAGACTGGCGCAAATAAAAATCTTCGTTCTGTAACTATGCTATGGCAGAACGTTGAGCAGTTTGTAGTTAAAAGTGACCTAGCTAAAACAGGCACAATTTCTGACATTACTGCTTTTGAAGGTAAAAAATTCTCAATTGGTAAAAAGAACTCAGGTACAGAAGGTTCTGGCCGTACGATCCTTGGCAATTTAGATGTTAATGTTGATGGCTTTAATCTAGCGCACATGGGTTACGGTGCTTCTGCTGATGCTCTTCAGAACGGTACTATCGAAGGTATGAACATCCCATCAGGTGTTCCAACGTCTGCGATTACACGTGCTTATGCTGCACTAGGTAGCGACATTACTGTTCTTAACTTTACTGATGAGCAGATCAAAGAAGCTAACGGTGGTTACCAGCTTTGGACTCGTTATCAGATTCCAGCGAATACTTATCCAGGTCAAACTAAAGCAATCAATACAATGGCACAGCCAAACTTCCTAGCGGTACGTGATGATGTATCCGAGGAAGATGTATACCTACTAACTAAAACTGTTTATGAAAACCTACCGTTCCTAAACGGTATTCATAAAGCGACTAAAGCGATGGCACTAGAAAAAGCGATCGCAGGTCTTCCTGTACCACTACACCCAGGTGCAGCGCGTTACTACAAAGAAAAAGGTATCAACATACCTGAGCACCTAACAGCTAAATAAGCTGGAGAGACGACTCTTCAGAGGAACTAAACGTTGACTATGTGGTCATTTAGTTTAGTTCCCAGCTTTTAGGTTCGACCCGGTGCAGACTCAGTTACCAGCGAGACTGAGATCTGCACCACCCTAATTCCTATATTACGATCATGGTCATCCGAACTCGGAAGGGGATCGGCTGGCTGTAATATCAGTGTGAGCGATCAGAAAGCATGGCTACAGAAACTTCTGTTACCGACCAGGAAGTCAGTGAAAAATTAAAAGGGCTAGAGTTAGCAAAGCGTCCAGAACAGTCGCTAACAGGGCGAGCGGTTTATTGGATTGGCGTAATGTTCGCCATAGCTCATATCTACTTCAATACTCTGGGTACTTGGTCAGAGCTTTATGTCTCTGCCATCCACTTTGGCGGTTTTGCGCTGATGTGTGGTTTGATGGTGCCTATGTTCAAAGGTGGTAGCGAGGCTAAGCAAAAGCTTGGTTTAGTGTTGGATGTACTGTTAGGCATCGCCGCTATTGTCTGTGCGCTTTACCTTATCGGTTTTGAAGATGCGCTGTATGACCGAGGTGTGAAGTTTGCCCAATGGGATTGGGTCTTCTCTGTGTGCGCAATCTTTATTGCATTAGAAATGGCGCGTAGAACAACTGGGTGGTTTATCCCTTGTTTAATTCTTGCTGCGCTGACTTATGTATTTTGGTGGGGTAAGTATATCGATGGCATTTTCGGTTTTGCCGGATTGAGTCTTGAGACGCTACTATATCGATCTTATTTCTCTTCAGAAGGTATGTTCGGTCAGATCGCGCGTATCTCCTGGACCTATGTGTTTATGTTTATCCTGTTCGGCGCTTTCCTAGTTAAGTCTGGTGCAGGTGATTTTATTATTGATCTATCCCGCTGTGCGGCTGGCCGATTTGTTGGTGGCCCGGGTTTCGTAGCGGTATTAGGTTCTGGCCTAATGGGTTCAGTATCAGGTTCTTCTGTAGCAAATACTGTATCTACGGGTGTAATTACTATCCCGTTAATGAGAAAGGCGGGTTTCCCTGCAAGATTCTCTGCCGGGGTTGAGGCCGCAGCGTCCACAGGTGGACAGCTAATGCCTCCGGTTATGGGTGCGGGTGCGTTTATCATGGCGTCTTATACTCAGATCTCTTATCTGGATATCATTGCCATTGCTGCTCTGCCTGCGTTGTTGTACTTCCTTTCTGTTGGCTTCTTTGTTCGTGTTGAAGCGAAACGTAGCCATGCGCATGCGGTTGAGTTGGATACACGCCCGATTGGTGAAGTATTTAAAGAGGGCTGGCACTTCCTGCTTCCTTTGGTTGTTCTAGTCGCACTACTTATCTATGGCTTCACCCCGACCTATGCTGCGGGCTTGTCGATTATCTCGGTGATTGTTTCATCTTGGTTATCCAAGAACCCAATGGGACCGAAAGCCATTTTGGATGCTTTAGCGCAAGGCTCTAAAAACATGGCAACCACTGCAATGTTACTGATCTCAGTAGGCTTGGTTGTGAATGTGGTTGCGATGACAGGTATCGGTAATACCTTCTCACTGATGGTGACTGACTGGGCGAGCGGTAGCTTGTTTATCACCTTGGTATTGGTTGCTTTAGCATCGCTAATCTTAGGTATGGGCTTACCGGTTACGGCGGCTTATATCGTATTGGCAACGCTTTCTGCGCCAGCGCTTTACGGTTTGATGGCTGAAAGTCGACTGTTGGATATGATTGTTGAGGGCACGTTACCAGAAGCAGCTAAAACCATCTTTATGCTGGTGGATATGGAGAAGGTTGCTTTGTTATCTGCACCTATGGCGGAAGCTGATGCCAGAGCGCTACTTGATCTAGTACCAGCGGACTTTAAAGGGCAGCTTCTAGAGCAGGCGATGGCGCCGGAAGTGTTGGCGATGATTCTACTGTCTGCACACATGATTATCTTCTGGTTGTCGCAAGACTCTAACGTTACGCCACCGGTTTGCTTAACCGCGTTTGCTGCAGCTGCAATTGCAAAAACACCACCTATGGCAACAGGCTTCACTGCTTGGAAGGTCGCGAAAGGTTTGTATATCGTGCCGCTTCTATTTGCTTATACCAACTTTATTGGTGGTACAGCGATGGAGGTGTTTAGCATCTTTATCTTTGCTGTCTTTGGTTTGTATGCCTTTGTTGGCTTTATGGAAGGCTATTTAGAAGGGAAGTTGAATATTGTTCTGCGTATAATCTGTGGCGCTCTGGCAGTTGCTCTGCTTTGGCCACACGGTGAAGTGCTGATCAATTTGGTTTCTGCGGCACTGTTCGCTGTGATCTTTATGTATAGCCGTCGTTTTGCGGATTCAGAAGGTAGTGCTGCATAGCACTGCCTTCGAGTACTGACTTAAGGATATTAGGTGTGAGCCTGACTTCAGATAAAAAAATATATGATTTCATTGTCATTGGTGGCGGCATTCTAGGGATGTCGACTGCGTGGCAATTACAGAAAAAGTATCCAGGCAAATCGGTCTTGGTTATAGAAAAAGAGTCCAGTGCGGCTCAGCATCAAACGGGTCATAACTCGGGTGTTATACATGCCGGCGTTTATTACAAGCCGGGCAGCTTGAAAGCACGTTTCTGTAAAGAGGGTAACGTAGCTACTAAAGCGTTTTGTCGTGAACACGATATTCCGTTTGATGAGTGCGGCAAGCTTTTAGTTGCGACCAACCAGAAAGAACTTGAGCGAATGCAGGCCCTTGTTGGCCGTTGTGCTGAAAATGGCATCGAAATAGAAGTGCTGGATCAAGCGCAACTAGGTGAGCGTGAACCTAATATCACTGGTGTAGGTGCCATCTTTGTGCCTTCTACAGGTATTGTCTGTTACACACAGATCTCCAGTAAGATGGGTGAACTGGTTGAGCAGGCAGGTGGTGAAGTTCGCTTTAATACTCGCGTTACAGGTATTGAAGAGTTCGCCGATCGCGTGACTGTTTTTGCTGAAAATGAGCGTTTCCAAGGACGCTTTTTAGTGAGCTGTTCGGGGCTCCAGTCTGATCGTATTGTTGAGATGATGGGGTTAGAACCTGACTTCCGTATCATTCCATTCCGTGGTGAATATTATCTGTTAGATGAGCAACACAATCAGATTGTTAATCATCTAATCTACCCGATCCCAGATCCTGACCTGCCGTTCTTGGGCGTACATCTGACCCGTATGATCGATGGTACGGTAACCGTTGGCCCTAACGCCGTGTTAGCGTTCAAACGTGAAGGTTACAAAAAGACCGATATCAGTTTGAAAGATAGCTTCCAGATGCTGACCTATCCGGGGATGATCAAACTGTTGTTCAAGCATTTCAAGGCAAGTATGACTGAGTTGAAAAACTCAATCTCGAAACCCGGCTATTTAAAGCTGGTTCAGAAATACTGCCCGTCTCTAACGCTAGATGATATGAAAGAGTATCCACCGGGTATTCGTGCTCAGGCGGTTTCTAAAAACGGGGATGTGATCGATGACTTCTTGTTTATGAATACGAGTAGAGCACTAGCGGTATGTAACGCGCCATCTCCAGCTGCAACCTCTGCTATCCCGATTGGTCAGCATATTGTTGAGCAGGTGAGTGTGTTAGTAGAGAAGTAAACAGAGGGGCTTTAGACGTCAAAGCGTGTAAAGCCCTCACTTTTCTGATGGCGTTGACCAAAGTGCTTTGCTTGGTTATCGCACTCTTGACGGAGTTGATAGTTAGCCATCATCAACTCCTTACAGATTTTGCACCACTCTTTGGCTTCAGGCTTCCCTAATTTTTGCAATTGTTCTTTACTTGGGTTGCCGTCCGTAGCGATCATCACTTCGGTGCATTCCTTACAATATTCCATTATTTTTCCTGCCATCTTTTTTATAGTTTTAATTACGTTGCAGCCTAGTCGCAAAAACTAGGTTTTGTTATCAGAAAAATTCTTAATTTGATGGTCTTTTGACTATTTGATGAGCCATCGTGATAGTGTTTCAGTTAACGATGGTTTTTCTGTAAACGAATAAGCAAGGATGTGAAATGAGCTTTATAGCATTATCGTTTATCTCTGTTTTTCTCTTGATCTTGTATTGGCAATTGCGACAACGAAAGGTAAAGAAGCAACGTCGAGAACTTATCGAGAGTTATGTCTTCCCTGAGCGTCTAACCGTAGAACTAAGAAAGCACTATCCACACCTTTCTGATACTGATTGTGACAAGGTAATAGAAGGGCTAAGAGTATTCTTTCTAATCTATCTAGCAGCAAAAAACAGAGCCATAGCTATGCCATCACAGGCAGTGGATGTGGTATGGCATGAGTTTATTTTGTTTACCCGTGATTATGAGTTGTTCTGTTCTAAAGCGCTTGGACGATTCCTACATCACACCCCAGCGGAAGCGATGACAAAACCAACCCAAGCGCAAGAAGGGATTAAACGGGCTTGGAAATATTCTTGTTTACGCGAGAGGATTGACCCTAAGGCACCGACACGTTTACCTCTTTTGTTTGCGATTGATGCTGAACTAAAAATTGAGGATGGCTTTACCTACCAGTTAAATTGCAAAGGTCGTGAAAACCAAGGTTATTGTGCTAGCCATATAGGGTGCACTAGTAGTGGTTGCAGCGGAGGTAGTTGCACCGGTGGTTGTGGAGGCGGTTGCGGCGGCAGTTAGCTGCTACCGCACATCAATGCCTGCAGGTCTTCGCGCAGTCCAGTAGTGTTTCTGCCAATAGGGGTTATCTAATCGACTGATGATCACCCCTTTACTGGTAGAGGCATGTAAAAAATGCCCTTCTTGAACATAGATTCCAACATGCCTTTGTTTATAACCTGTCTGGAAGAAAACCAAATCTCCTGCCTTTAGCTGACCTTTATCGATGTTGGAACCACTGCCTAGTTGATCGCGCGTCGTACGTGGAATATCTACACCAAACTGATCTCGGAATGTGACTTGAGTAAATGCAGAGCAATCAATGCCTGATCTATTGTTTCCACCAAGACGATAGGGCGTTCCTGCCCAACTATTATATTGATTGAGTAAAGCTTGGCTCACAGGTGATTGTGCCTGCATAGATACAGTTGGAGCAGGCGATTGTTTTAACGTACTTGAGCAACCGCTTAAAACAACACCGGTTAGTATAAGAACGATAGGAGTATAAAATTTCATCAAATTTCACCTTCTTTTCGTATAGATCAGGGTTGCGAACAGTATAACGCCAACTAAAATTTACAAAAGCTTAAAACCGTTTGGCTTTCGGGCTGTAACTGCCTATTATGCCCAGCTATTTTTCCAGCCCTTAGTAAGCGAAGAGTTCATGACAGAAGATTTTCAGGTCGGCCAACGTTGGTACAGCTATACAGAAGCTGAATTAGGTTTAGGTGTAGTCACTGAATTGGTTAATCGCAGTGTAACGATTTTTTTCCCTGCAATTGGTGAAGAGCGTACCTACGCGCAAAGCAATGCTCCATTAAGCCGCATTGTTTACCCTATTGGCGACCAGATTTCTGACGATGATGGTTTGTCTATCACTGTTACTGAGCATCAAGAAAGCAAAGGCTGTGTTATCTATTTTGGAGATGATGCCGAAGGTAACGAACAGATTATTCATGAAGCATCATTAGAAAGTGCGGTTCATTTCAGTAAACCTTACGAGCGTTTGTTTGCAGGCCAGATCGATAAGCTTCGTCACTACGAACTACGTCAAGAAACTTTAAAGCTACAACATCAGCACCAGAACTCTGCCGCTTACGGTTTGATCGGTCCTCGTGTTCAGTATTTGCCACACCAGTTCTATATCGCTTCTGAAGTGGGTAAGCGTACTGCACCACGCGTATTGCTAGCTGACGAAGTAGGTTTGGGTAAAACCATTGAAGCAGGTTTGATTCTTCATCAACAGTTAGTTTCTGGTTTAGCGAGTCGAGTGCTGGTGGTTGTACCTGATAGCTTGATTCACCAGTGGCTGGTGGAGATGTTGCGTCGTTTTAACCTGCATTTCTCTATTATGGATGAGGGTCGTTGCGCTGAAAGCGAAGGTAATCCTTTTGAGACAGCACAATTGGTGTTAAGCCCATTGTCACTATTTACTCAGCATGAAAAGCATCTTGAACAAGCGGTAGAAGCAGGTTGGGATCTTATGGTGGTGGACGAAGCTCATCACCTCGGTTGGAGTGAAGAGGGCGCGAGCCACGCTTATACCTGCATTGAGAGCCTTGCACAGCATGTCAAAGGCCTACTGCTTTTGACTGCAACGCCAGAACAGTTGGGTATCGAGAGCCACTTTGCTCGTTTGCGCTTGCTGGATCCAGACCGTTATTACGATCTGCAAAAGTTCATTGAAGAAGAGCAGGCTTTCAAATGCGTTAACCAGTTGATCGAAACGCTACAGAACCCAGAAGGTTGGGGTGAAGCATTGAAGGATGAAGCCTTTACTGCGTTATTGCACCAGTATCTGGGCGATGAGATGGCAGATCATCTGGAAGTTCACAAAGATGATGATTCTGAAGAACGTGAACAGTTAATCGAGAAAACCGTACGCACTCTTTTAGATCAGCATGGCACAGGCCGAGTGCTTTTCCGTAATACACGTGAAAGTGTACAAGGCTTCCCAGAGCGTAAGCTTCACAGCTACGAACTACCGTTACCGGACGCGTATAAAGAAGTGATTGCCGATGCACCAATGGAGCGTCAGTTGCACCCAGAATCTTTGATCGGTAATGGTGAAGGTTCTGCTTGGCTATTAGAAGATAACCGTGCTGACTGGTTGATCAAATGGTTGGAAGATTACAAAGGTGAAAAGGTTCTAGTGATTTGTGCGCACGCGCAAACAGCTATTACTCTAGAGAAACAGCTACGCCTATTTGAAGGTAAGCGTACAGCACTGTTTCACGAAGGCATGAGTCTTGTTGAGCGTGACCGCGCTGCGGCTTACTTCGCCGACTCTGAGCAGGGCGCTCAGCTACTGATCTGCTCTGAGATCGGCAGTGAAGGTCGTAACTTCCAGTTTGCACACCACATGGTGATGTTTGATCTACCAATGAACCCTGACCTTCTTGAGCAGCGTATTGGTCGTCTTGACCGTATCGGTCAGCTTCAAGATGTAAATATTCATGTGCCTTATTTCGCTGGTAGCGCGCAATCGGTGCTGCTACGTTGGTACGCAGAAGGATTAGGTGCGTTTGAGCAGGTTTGTCCAACGGGTCAGTCTTTGTTGCAGCAATATGCCGCGCAGTTACATGAGTGCATGGAAAACCCACTCGATCAAACTGCTGTAGATTCGCTTATCGATGAAACGGCTCAAACTCAATCAGCGTTGTTAGCTGAATTGCAGGAAGGTCGTGATCGTTTACTAGAGTTGAACTCCTGCAACGCTGATATGGCTGAAGAGCTGTTAGATGCAGTTGAAGAAGACAGCCAGCCAGGTAAGTTAGCGTCCTTTATGGGCCGTATCTTTGATCACTTTGGTGTTGAACAAGAAACCACAGGTATTAATGGTGTGATCCTTCATCCGGGCGATCATATGCTGAATAGCCATTTCCCAGGCTTACCAAGTGACGGTATGACCGCTACTTTCCAGCGTAACGAAGCACTATCTCGTGAAGATATGCATTTCCTAAGCTGGGAGCACCCAATGGTATCTGGTGGTATGGAGATGATGCTAGAAGGCAGCTACGGTAGCTCAACCCTGTGTACAATGAAGCTTCTACCACTGAAAGCGGGTAGTTTGCTGATTGAAGCCGTTTTCCGCATCCACTCTATTTCCGATCGTTCTCTGCAACTGCAGCGTTACCTTCCAGATGCGTGCGTTCGCCGTGTGATCGATAGTAATGGCAACGATCTAACGGGTGTGATTACCGAACAGCACTTCGCTACTTTGGGTAAACGTGTAGGTAAGAATGTTGCGTACAACTTGGTAAAACATACCCGTGAAGAGATTACTGAGCTAGTTACTAAGCTTGAAGCTCAGGTTGAGCAAACAGAAGCGGATCTGCTTGCACAAGCGAAAGCGTCCATTACTGAACAGATGGAAACAGAGTTGGATCGCTTAAAAGCCTTGGCTAAAGTGAATCCAAATATTCGTGATGAAGAGCTAGAGGCGCTGACAATCCGCGAAGAAGATCTGTTGGCTGCTGTTGAAGGCGCTTCACTGAAGATGGATTCGATTCGTATTGCAGTGGTGACGCACGAGTAAACATATAGCACGATTTATTGTTATTTAATTAAGCCCTGAAGCATACGTTTCGGGGCTTTTTACGCCGATAATAATACCTTCCAACGATTACTTGATCTTAAACAAGTAAATTACTTATGCCATTGCATACAATGGCAGCACAAAACTAGAGCGGGAGTTCGGTCTGATGTCTCTTTGCTTAGTTATTTCTGTATTCTCTTAAGTTTATTTCTCCACTAGCCAAGGAGGGGTCATGTTCCGGTCTCTAGCTAATGTAATCGATACAGTTTTAAGAACCTGTGGTTTTAAAACTCTTAATAGTCAATTTACCCTGTCTTATGCCCTAGTATTTATACTGGCCGCATCTTCAGGAATCAGTCTTTACTTCAGCATGTCGATCAATCCTCAGACCATTGATATGGCAGGTCGTCAGCGCATGTTGAGTCAGAAAATCGCAAAAGAAGCACTATTAGTTGCTGCAAATGTTGAGCAACAAACCACCCTTCGTAAAACCATGGAATTGTTTGAGTCATCCCACAAAAAACTTATGTTGGGTGATGCAGCGTTGGGTATGAATCCAATCAAAGATCCAGCGATTGTTAAGCAGATGCAGCATGTTGATCAGTTGTGGGGAAGTTATAAAACACTGATCAATAATCATGTCTCTCAACCAAGTGATACCACGCTTGCCGAAATAACAAAGCAATCGCCAGTTATTCTTAAAGAGATGAATAAAGCGGTTGGTATGTTAACTAAACAAGCAAGCGAGACCAGTATGAATCAGCTGTTGATTGCGTTTGTATGCGTAGTTGGCATCCTGTTGCTGGTTGTGTTTGGTCGAGTGTTTGGTTTGAGCATGTTGATGAATAACATCTCTCGCTTAAATGCTCGTATGACTGAAGTGGGTCAGGGTAACTTCTCGCATCGATTTGATATCACCCATACCGATAATGAAATAGGGCAGATGTTTAATGCCTACAACAACATGTTAAACCATGTGGGTGATCTGTTGAAAACGGTTCAGACGGTTGCGCGCAACACTGAGCGTCATGTAACAAATGTTGTTGAAGCCACTTCAGATGCCAGCAATGGTGTTAGTCGCCAGTACGAAGATATTGAACTGGTTGCGGCGGCTATGACCGAAATGAGTGCAACTGTACAGGAAGTTGCTAACAATGCAGTAGAAGCAGAGCAAGCCGCGCAAGAGACTGACACTCATGCTAAGAGTGGTGGTGATGTTGTTGGTCAATCCGGTAATCAAGCACAAGAGATGCTAACAATGCTGAATAAAACAGCATCGGCGATTAAAGAGCTTGAAGCGGAAACACTTGCCGTGGGTAACGTAACTTCTGTGATCAACGACATTGCTGAACAAACAAATCTATTGGCATTGAATGCGGCGATCGAGGCGGCACGTGCTGGTGATCAAGGTCGTGGATTTGCGGTTGTTGCTGATGAGGTACGTACCTTAGCGCAGCGCACACAGCAATCGACGCAAGAGATCCAGCAGATTATAGAACGTCTACAGAGCAAAGCAGAATCTGCAGTGTCTTCTATGGGTGTTAGTACTGATCTTGCCGATCGCAGTAGCGAACTTGCAAACTCTGCAGCTGCGGTACTTGAGCAGATTATCTCCTCTGCAAATACGATCTCTTCAATGAACACCATGATATCTACTGCAGCTGAGCAGCAGTCATCTGTAGCATCGGATATTGATAATCGAGTGGTAAATATTTCTGATATTGCAGGTCAAACGAAGCGTGATACGGATCGTGTGGTTGAGGCAACTGATCAGATTCGAAGAGAAGCGCACGAACTTAATCAATTGGTGATGAAGTTCCAGCTATGATCTAAATGGTCCTATAGCGATTAATTTAAAATGCCACCTCAAGGGTGGCATTTTTGTATTTCAAAACCCAATTATACAGATCACCACTGCAATATATTTTCAATTTGTTGCTTCAGGGAAAGTTGAGTTATTTCCTTAAAGCAAAGCACCGCTAGAATGAAACCGTCTATATAGTGAATTATATAGTGGTACTTATTTTCAGTTCTCAGGTCAACGCTCACCGTTCCATGGTTATCATGACACTTATTTGAGGAGGACGAGTCACTTGTTAAAAATTGTAAAAGTTCTACAAGAAAGTGGGTTTCTAACGTTGAGTGATTTAACTTGTTTTCAGGGGAAATTAAGGCGATTCCTTTTACTCCTTTTAGGAGTGAAATCCTGCCTAATACTTTATCAGAGAAATTAATTTTAGGGGCGGAGTACTGAATAACTTCTTCTAGGTTTAACTCATCGTCGATTGCTATGGTTGTACTAACCTCAGTATGAGCCACTCTTGGTGTGGGAACCAACTCTTCAAGTAAAAAGAGAATGTCTTCTTTTTCTCGAGCATCAATAAAATAGATAGGCGCGTTTATATTGAGCTCGTTCAACCAACCTTTGTATTCGGCATGGGTAGGATTTGCTACTTCATCTGATTTTGTTACAGCCACAATCAAGGGTTTATGAAGTGTAAGGTGACGAAAATGCTGCGTATAGAATTTTAGGTCATGTTGCGGATAATTTCGGGTGTTGTCCAAAAACAAAATCAGGCCAGAACAATCAAGCGCCAATTTAGTGGTTATGATCTCCCACATAAATTGGAAGCGTTCTTGACCTGGTGCGCCATAGCAATGAATACGTTGATTATTTGTAGTCGTAATATAGCCATAGTCCATGGCTACGGTAGTTGTTTTTTTTCTTTTAGATGTACTATCTGAAGTGTTTGCGTCGGTATCGACACAATCTATTTCGCTTATAGTCCTAATTGCAGTTGTTTTGCCTGCTCCGACTGAGCCAAAAAAAATAATTTTTTTGTCCTCCAACAACTTTTACCCCTTATCAGAATTGTAAGTACAAACCCAAGTTATTGATGGCTAGTATAATTGATTTTATCTATTTGTAAGTGGTGCTGTGCTTTGTCTTACCTACGTATGGCGAGTCAAAAGGCGTTCTTCAAGAATAGAGCAGGTCGGAATAATCTTAGGTATGAGGTAATCAGGCCGAAGGTTTTATATATGGACTCTAAATTAGCTCACCGAAAAACGCTGCAGCACTAATTGTGTCTTTTGTTAGTTTCATACGGCCGGATAAATTAGCTTAGCGATCTGGTTGATCGGTCTTTATAGACAAGAAGTTCTCCTTTCCCGACAGGGACTAAAGAAGTGCTCAAATTTGATTGATCGGCGATCCAAGCATTAAATTCTTCTAGCTCCTCTTTATGAGAAACGGCATTGTCACAAACAAGTAATCCACCTTCCTTCAATAGGCCGAAAAGCTGTTTTGCTATTGCTAGATATTGGCTTCTATCTGCATCGAGGAAAATAAAGTCGATGTTTGGAGAAAGTTTGGAAAGTAAATCTACAACGTCACCATCAAGTTGCGTAATCTTTGAATCTAGCTCAGCCTTACGGAAGTTTTCTGAGGCTTCATCGATCTTGCGGCTGTTATTTTCAATAGTAAATACATGACCGCCATCAGGCAGGGAAGAGGTTAACCATAGTGTGGAATAGCCATTAGACGTACCGACCTCAAGTACGGTTTTGGCGTCAGTTGCCTTGATTAAAACAGCTAAAAATTCACCCGTATCTCGTGTGATATTAAGATACTTTTTGGAACGCTCTGATTGGGCATCATCGTTATCGAGTCCAAGTTGTTCGAGATTTTTTAAAAGCTGTTCAAGGCTCATTGTAGGCATCCATACTTAGCTGATGTTATTAGTAGCGATCAAAATATTCCTTACGAGTTTTATGGGCTTCAATATCTTCCTTTAGAGAAGAGTATCTATCCTTTTTACCAAACATCCCAAAGAAAAATATGGTTGCTGCTAAAAATAGTAATAAGCATGCACCTAAGAGTTTCTGTAAGAAATCATCACTATTTGGTAAATCAAACAAAACCGTAATTGCAAAAAAAACGATTAAAGCAGAACACAGAAAGCTTACAGTTCTCCTGAAGTACTACCATAATTTTGCAGAAAGACGCTGTTCGGTAGTTGGCCTGCGTCCGTATGGTTTTAATTGAGCGATTAGGATAAGGAAAGCGCTACATATAATTAAAAACAAGATAAAGAAATACATAAAGTTTACCAAGCTACAAATGACATTTTTTGTGGATGCTGTGCCAGCGTCAATCAGTTATTCACACCTGAGACGTCCTTGAAGATCTTATGGAACATTGCGCTTATCACAAGCCAAACACCACAGAAATTAAGAAACGTAGCTGTTACCCCTATGAATACCAACATTGAAATGTTGGCGTCGGCCAATAAGAAATACATTACTGCGAATTCAAATAAGGATAGGGAGGGAACGGTAAGCAGGAAAAATCTTATCTTTTCTTCTATAGATAACTCCCTACTAATTTCTTTGAATACACCTTTTGTTAGGAGCCACGTTACAAAACTGACAATGAGAATATTCCCAAGCAATGAGAGAAGTGGGCCTGAGGAAACGCCGAGAACTGATTTAGCGATAGCAACGCTTACCAGAATGATCGATACGGTAGGAATAAACAAAAGTGCGGGTAAAGCAAATGAAGGTTTTCTGTATGATTGAGTGGCTTCCATGCGATTTGTCCTAATTTTGGAATGCAGCAGTTTAGTAAAATACCTCAACGTTTTTCGAACAATAAGAGTTCATCATGACTAATTTGGTTTAAAATGATGCGTTTTAGCAGGTCTGCAGTTACCTCATCACTAAATTTTTTATCGGCTTCGTAGATAAAAGCCTCTTTGGCGCCAGAGTTTATAGCTAAGGACTTAAATTCTTTCCTTTCTAAGTAGGTCAAATTTCCTTCTAGTTTTTCCATGGGCTGGATAATTACGATTGGAGAAAAAATAACAGAGCTTTTTGTTTTATTGAAAACAAGCTTTAAAAGCTCCTGAGCAGCTATTACATCAGCTAGCAGCATTCTAGGGTGAGAAAACGGATTATATGAAATAGTGTCTTTGTCTAAGGTCACTAAAGCTTCATTGCCATAAGCAGTAATCTCTTTACCACCTTTCGCTTTAGTTTTTATGGCTATGTTGGGAGCTTGATCGAAAACAGTGTGGCTCAAAAGGTTGGTTACTTTCAGCCTATTTTCCCATATCTGTACGTGTAAGATTCCCCTTAGATTTACCATCGCATTTATAAACATTTGTAATAGTCCTTTATCATTATGTTTTGTACAAGAACTGACAATAGGCTTTGACCCCTTAAGTTCTCAGCCAAGCTGCGGCAAGTATGTAGCCTGTACCCTAAGGCGGTTGCTAACAAACTTGTTAAGGGCAGATTGCACGTTGCCCCCAACTTACTAATAACGAAATTAACAACGCTAACGTAAATGTTCTTACCGGCCACCCCATTGGTACTAAAATGAGAACAATTGCGGGATAACAAATTATATAAAGCCAGCTTTGAACATTCAGTTTGCTTATTTTATTGTGTATATCTTCAAAGCTATTGGAGAAATAGTCGGGGTCTTCCTTTGGAGGCCTATAAAAATAGCCAAAAACTGCCAGCCCTCCTACAAGGAGGCAGGTTGCAATTATTGGGGCGATAGAAAAGCACTCCATGCTTGAAGACTCCACTTGTCTAGCTGAAAAAGTAGGACATTAATGATGATTTGCTAAAGCTGCTTGTTCTTCGAAATATTAAAGACATAATTCGACTTGTTTGGCCCCAACTGAGTAATTGGTTTCTTGCAAGCGAGACTCTTCAATCTCAGACAAACCACCATCAGAAAATGCTTTGGGATAGAGAGAAAGTTTCGGCTTCCTTTTAAGTAATTCGGTAGCCCCAAACTGATTTAAACCATCGTTCATACCCGAATAATTTTCTTAGCAAATGGATATATTACTAATGCCATTACAAGCCATGTTTCGAGAAGGTAGCCTGCCACTGAGTCAGGTAGCTTAATACCTGCAGACATAAGAACGGATCCAATCACAAGCAAAATACCGAAACTTATGATTAAGCAGCCAATGTACGTTTTTACGAACTTCAAAATTTAATACCTTGTTTAAGAATCACTGATGCTTATCTCATATCTAGAATTTAAGAGTTGTGCATTACGTGTCTTGTTTGAACCGCTTATTAGCCGATAATTGTCTCTAAAAATTGCTGACCATGAACACTTGGTAGCCATCCGAAAGCTTCAATATTTATTACAACTGTTATCCAATACACCTGCTTGAATTCTTTTTTGCTGGATTTGTGCCTTAATTTGCTTTGGGCTAAAAATGCGTCAGGCCACCCCCCCGATCAGCGATAACAAGTGAAGCTGGCTTTCTGATGTACGCCATCTATCATTTTTAGCTGCTGATCTCCATAAGGCATCCTTTTTCACTTCTGGTTTAGTGTGTTCAGGTGAATAGGGTGAGTTTAACTGCCAATTTAATAGTTATACCAGCTAAAAAAATTATAGTTAGATACCTCTGTGAGTCCTAGCGATAGAAAGGGCTCTGCTTAGAATCAATGTTCAAGTGCAACGTTTTGAATATTTATAGCAATTTATTCGTGGTTTGTTAAAGCTAGAAAAATCCGGTTTTTGGCACGGTATTGTCGCTTTGATATATTCGCTATGATGGGATGACCCAAATTTTTTTCTACTAAACGTTTAAGAACCAGCATTTTTTGATATTCATGGTCTTGGAAATACAGGTAGCTAGGGCGCATCGCATCCTTCCGTTTAAAAAAATCAGCTGAGCTTGCGCTTATTAGATTTACAAGATAATGATGCTTCTGTAATTTCGTCTTTAGCATGGAAGCATCATGCTTTCGTGTAGCAAAATAATATAAATCTATTTGTGCTAAAGGAGGCCTAACAAGAGAGTCTTTAGGGGGTAAATGGGAACTACTATTGCTGTTTGGTTCATTTCTTCTTTGTATAGAATTGACTGGTTGTAATGTTATTTTATCTCCATCGCACGGTTCATCACGAAATGCCTTTCTTCCATCAACGATACAACTGTATATTTCTGCAGAATTAGCTTGATAAATTGGGTTGAATATTAGTAACAGAATTACACTTGTTAACCTTTTCATAACTGCTCCGTGAATGAAGGCTCTATCCCTAGTTAAACTAATACTGTCAGAGATCGATAAATATGAAAAGTGCAGGAAAGTACTTGTTTTAGTCTTTAATCTTTTTCTCTAGCCACGAAGTGGCGTCCTCTAGGCGCAGCCGTCCTTTAGCAGCGAAGATGCGTCCTGCCTTTAACCGACAACATCCAACTCTCTCTGCTTAAACTCCGCACCCAATCCCTCAACAATCTCCCGACACTGAACAACATCAACACCCTCTAAACCATTAATTGCAGATACCTGCACATCATCAATCAGTTCGCTGGCGCGTTTGATAAAGGCTTTTACTGCTTGGTAAGAGTCGGGTAGGGCTGGTTGGCAGTGTTGTTGGTAGACCTCTTCGTTTTGAGCATTCAGCGAGATCGATAGTGCGTCTATGCATCCAGCTAATTCAGGCACTATATCGCGTTTGTGGAAGAGGCTGCCGAGGCCATCGGTATTGATACGGGTTTTACCGCCGTTTTCTTTTACCCAAGTAGCGATTTGTAACAGGGCTGTTAGGCGCAAGGTGGGTTCGCCGTAGCCACAAAATACGATTTCATCGTAATCGGTTGGTTTGCAGATTAAGGGAATAATGGTATCTGCTTCTGGGCGTTTGCTTAGATAGAGTTCGTGACCTTTAACTTCGGTTGAGCCGTTATGTTTTGGGCAGAACTGGCAGGCGAGAGTGCAACGGTCGGTTAAGTTGATGTAGAGGCTGTTGCGGATCTGATAAACGTAGCTGTCTTGGTGTTCACATGGGGTAGAGCGCTTTGCAGGGTTGGGGCGTTTTTGTGTCATTGCGTACTGCTAATCAGCGATATTTATAGATAGAAGTCTACTTTAGCAGGGCTAGTTAACAGGGGTGTTGATGCTTATCAAAAGTGACCCGGTTAGGGTGCAAATGCACCCTTAAACCGGTATCGAAGGGGAAGGTTTCGCTATGAATTTGGTGCGTTTTACGCGGCTGCTTGCTGGGCGCCGTGTTCTGGGTGAGTCGCTATAAAGTGCTGCAACACTTTTTGCAGCATTTCTGCATGACCATAGTTGTGATCACGCTGCGCTTTAGCGATGTCATCCATAATAATTCGTTTAATTTTCTGTTCGCCGTCATGGGTAATCATGTAATGACCAAGAGCCATGGCGATCATTGGGTCCATGTGTTCGTGTTCTGCAATGGCATCAACTTCGTCTGCAGTTAGGTCACTTAGTTCCAGGCATTCTTCGTAGGTCAACATTTCTCTCTTCCTCTGCCTTTAACAGGCTATTTTTTTATGTCTATCGGAGTCTCTACCGGTCTCTCTCCAAACCGGCAAATATGAGTTTAGAAGAGGAATTTAAGATTCTCTAATACATTAGGAGGATAAAAATTCACAATGAATATTCATTCAAGTATTGAAATTCATGTTGCAGATGCGAAAGATGAGTTTGATTCAATTAAGGAGTTGCCGTATTTAAAGGGCTAGCGGCGTGGTGCAGAACAGCAGCCCCATTTTGGTGCAAATAAACCATAATGGGGAGCTATAAAAATAATTTTTTTTAGACGATTAAAGAATAACTGGGAAGTCGCTTTTTAGGCGTTCTAAAAGCGCTTGTTTTCCTTGCGGATTCTTTTGGGTGACATCTTCCCCAGCTGTTGGGAAATAGATGTCGCGAAGTCGGGATAACCAGAAGCGCAGCGCTGCGGTTTTCATCATTGCCGGTAACAGATCGATCTCCATCGGATCTAAAGGGCGGATCTCCTGATACATATGCAGCATCTGCTGCGCTTTCTGGGTATCAAACTGATTATTGGTTTCGTCAAAGCACCAAGCGTTAAGGGTAACGCTTAGATCGTATAGATAAGGTGTAGAGCACGCGTGATAGAAATCGATTAGCCCCGATAAACGCTCGCCATCAAACATAGCGTTGTCTGGGAACAGGTCTGCGTGTACAGGTCCTGAGGGTAATGTCGTCCAGTCGATATCACTGGTTTCCATCAAGCTATTTTGTAATAACGTTTGCTGCTCTTTATCTAGCTTCGGTAACACACGAGAAGCCAACTCGTTACACCACTGCGGAATATGGCTGTATTCATCGAGCTCTAATTGTGACGAAAGCTGGTGGAACTGAGCGAGGGTGCTACCAATTGTTTTCGCTTGAGAAAGCGTTGGCTGATTTAGTGGTGCGCCTTCTAGACAGTTCATTAATACGGCGGGTTTGCCGTTGAGCATACCGAATAGATCACCGTTATTCAGGTGAATAGGCTGAGCGCAGGCAAGCTCGTTAATCGCTAGATGATCAACTAGGCCCAGAATAAAGGGCAGTTTCTCTTTAGGTACAGATTCAACCAGTGTTAGGACAAAGCGGCCTTGATCGGTATCGACAAAAAAGTTGCTGTTCTCAACGCCTGCACTAATGCCTTTATAGCTTTGTAACTCACCGACAGCGTAGTTCTGAAGGTGAGTTTGAAGTTCTGAAAAGCTAACTGCGGTGTAAACTGACATTATCGGTCTTTGTCCTACTGGTGTATCTGTTAGTGATTTTTTGGTGATTCAGTGTTCTTTTGTAGCCACTGCCATAGGCTTTCTGCACAGCTCTTACGTACCAGAATGTCGTAATCCTTAGTGTCGTGCAGAGACATAATGTTGATGCCTTCAGCTAGCTCAACATCAGTCACGGGTAAGCATGAAAACTGTTGGGTATTAGAGCTGCCTAGTAGGTAATGAATCGCTGCTTTATTTAGATACGCTTTTGAGCCGTCTTCGGAGGTTTCTAGTTTAAGATCTTCGCCAAAGGTTTCG
The DNA here is from genome assembly GCF_047778055.1 of Neptuniibacter sp. QD34_54. GTDB lineage: Bacteria > Pseudomonadota > Gammaproteobacteria > Pseudomonadales > Balneatricaceae > Neptuniibacter. Next base: position 1,466,491 of record NZ_CP180546.1, read on the forward strand.
CGCAGAGCTTGGAATACAGATTCATGCGCACCGGTAGGTGGAAGAACCAACCAACGGTTCTCGTTGATCCACAGAATCGCTAAACGGCCCATGCAAGAGATGCGATTAACCGTTAGCGGTTGAGCAACGCCCATCACTTCACCCACGGCGATAAGCAAATCTTGGTCAGGCTCGGTATCCAGTGCAAGATCGCCAATAAAAGGGCGTTCTCGAACAATAATGCTATTAATTCGGCTGTCGTTGTCTATCGCTGCTTGAATATTCAAGTGAACAAGCGTGCCGCCTTGAGTGGCTTTGTTAGTATTGTTTTGCATAGACATTTTTACTCCTTTACAGGGCTTTCGCCTGTAAATCAGCGTGGTAAGAGGAGCGAACCATCGGGCCACTGGCAACATTCTTAAAGCCAAGTTCGTAACCGATCTCTTCGTACTCTTTAAATTCTTCTGGCGTTACATAACGCTCTACAGCGAGGTGATATTTACTTGGCTGTAGGTATTGGCCGATGGTTAACATGTCGACATCATTAGCACGAAGGTCTTTCATTACTTTGATGATCTCTTCTTTGGTTTCACCCAAACCAACCATCAATCCAGATTTTGTATCGACTTCTGGATTTAAGCGCTTAAATTGGTAAAGCAGGTTGAGCGAGTTATGGTAATCCGCACCCGGGCGTACCGATGGGTACAAGCTAGGTACAGTTTCCATATTGTGATTCAGAACATCTGGAACCTGCTGAGATAAGATCTCTAATGCAAGATCAACTTTGCCGCGAAAATCTGGAACTAAGATCTCAACCTTTAGGTCGTCACTGACTTTACGTGCTTCTTTTACAACTTCAGAAAAATGCGCTGCACCGCCGTCTCTTAGATCGTCTCGATCTACCGAGGTGATAACCACATATTTAAGACCTAGCTTTTCGATAGTGGATGCACAATTCTTTGGCTCTTCTGGATCAAGCGCCATTGGTCGACCATGCGCTACATCACAGAAAGGGCAGCGACGTGTACAAATAGCACCCATGATCATCAATGTCGCAGTTTTGTGACTAAAGCACTCTGCCAAGTTAGGGCAGGATGCTTCTTCACAAACTGTATGTAATTTAAGGTCGCGAAGTTGTTTCTTAACCTTTTTTACATTGGCATTTGAGCGGGCATCTATACGAATCCATTCCGGTTTACGTAGGCGTTCTCTTTCTGGGTCCGGTTTGTGACGCAGACGAGACATTTTTGATTCGCCTTTCAGCTCTTGTAGTGGAATCAATTCCATAGTGACACCTCGCGATGTTCAATTAAAAATAGAGGCCAAGCTGATAAGGGTGGCAGCCCGGCCTCCAAGACTTACAGGGATGGAAACGGATTAACCGCGGAAGTAACGCTGCTCAATAAATGGTGCTTTCGAAACCACCATTGGTAGCTGCTTGCCACGTACTAGAGCGAAAACTTCTGTTTCAAGTGCAGAGTAAGCGGTTTCTACATAACCCATAGCTACTGGCTTGCCTACAGTTGGGCCGAAGCTGCCAGAAGTAACAGTACCGATCTTTTCACCGTCAGCATTAACAAGGTCAGCGCCCTCACGGATCGGAGCTTTACCCGATGCGATAAGGCCAACACGCTTACGGCTGTAGTTTTTGTTAGCGATCTGATCAAGGATCTTGTCAGCGCCAGGGAAACCGCCAGCACGTTCACCATCGGCACGACGGCACTTGCTGATCGCCCAGATAAGGCTGCCTTCGATTGGTGTCGTTGTTGGATCTAGGTCGTGACCGTATAGGCAAAGACCAGATTCCAAACGTAGGGAGTCACGTGCACCAAGACCAATAAATTCAACTTCAGGTTGCTCTAGGAAAAGGCGGCATAGACGATCTGCTTCAGCCGATGGGATAGAGATCTCGTAACCATCTTCACCTGTGTAACCAGAGCGGCTCACGAAGCAATCAACGCCATCGATAGCGATGTGACGAGAGTCCATAAATACAAGTTCATTAACTTCTGGGCAGATGCGAGATAGCGCTTGTGCCGCTTCTGGGCCTTGAAGTGCAACCAATGCACGGTCATCCAGAACTTCTAGCTCAACGCCTTCACCAAGGTTTGCGCGCATGTGAGCGATGTCCTGATCTTTACATGCAGCGTTAACTACAACGTAAAGGTGGTCACCGTAGTTAGTCACCATCAGGTCGTCCATGATGCCGCCTTCATCGTTAGTGAAAAGGGCATAACGCTGTTTACCTGCAGGAAGATCGATAATGTCTACAGGTACTAGTTTCTCTAGTTCAGCTGCTGCATCTTCGCCTGTTAGCTTAACCTGACCCATGTGAGATACATCAAAAAGACCAGCGTGATCACGGGTATGAACGTGCTCTTTTTTTACACCTAGCGGGTATTGAACCGGCATTTCAAAACCTGCGAAAGGTACCATTTTTCCACCTAGCTCAATGTGCAGGTCATATAGAGGTGTTTTGCTCAGTTCGGACATCGTGTTCTCCATAATGCTTGTTCTGTGCAGCCTTCGTCTTTGCGAAGCTGCTCGTGTTCTTCAGGTGCAGTTCTTTGACTACAGTTCTTTAAGTACAATCTGATGGAAAAGCTCTATTGAGATAAAACTCTTTCAACAGATTGTTCTGGCTTTAAAGGATCGGACCACCGTCGGTGATCCGATCTTTAGCTTTATTGATTAAGCGTTTTTACCGTCAGTTGTATCAACTGGAGCACCGTTACGCGCGAAGTACTCTTTAGTCAGTTTGAAGACAACCGGGCTTAATAGCGCCAGAGCAATCAAGTTAGGCAGAGCCATCATGGCATTTAGCGTATCTGCTACTAGCCAGATGAAATCCAGACTTACGATTGCGCCTACAGGCACCGCAATAATCCAAAGAACACGGTATGGTTTGATCGCTTTAACACCGAATAGGAACTCAACACAGCGTTCGCCGTAGAAGGACCAACCGATGATTGTAGTGAAAGCGAATACCGCTAGAGCGATAGCTACTAGGTAGTTACCAACACCAGGAAGTGCATGAGCGAAAGCTGCAGACGTTAGTGCTGCGCCAGACTCGCCTGATGTCCAAGCACCAGATGTAATGATAACCAGACCAGTAATCGAACAGATGATTAGGGTATCGATAAACGTACCCAGCATCGCGATTAGACCTTGGCGAACAGGATCTTTTGTTTGAGACGCAGCGTGGGCAATAGGTGCAGAACCTAGACCCGCTTCGTTAGAGAAGACACCACGTGCTACACCGAAACGGATAGCAGCCCAAACAGCAGCACCCGCAAAACCACCTTCAGCCGCAGCTGGAGAGAATGCGTGAGTGAATACTAGATCCAAGGCGGCAGGGATTGCTTCAGCATTTATAGCTAGTACTACAAGGCCAGCACCTAGGTAAGCGATTGCCATTAGAGGTACTAGAGAACCAGCAACGGCGCCGATACGCTTGATACCACCAATCAAAACGGCACCTACTAGTACCATTAGAATCAAGCCTGTTACCCAGACATCTAGGCCAAAGTTAGATTCTAGAACGTCTGCAACAGAGTTGGACTGTACCGTGTTACCGATACCGAAAGCGGCTACTGCACCAAAGATTGCAAATGCAGTACCTAGCCAAGCCCATTTAGCGCCAAGACCATTTTTGATGTAGTACATCGGTCCACCAACATGGCGGCCTTCTTCATCTACTTCACGGTACTTCACAGCCAGTACTGCTTCAGAGAACTTAGTTGCCATACCAACCAGTGCGGTACACCACATCCAGAATAGAGCACCAGGGCCACCTAGGAATACAGCTGTTGCTACACCGGCAATGTTACCTGTACCAACCGTTGCTGATAGCGCAGTCATTAGTGCTTGGAAGGGAGAGATTTCGCCTTCTTTTTCTTCTCCTTTTTTAGTTTTACGGCCTTCGAACAGAAGTTTAAAACCCGTACCTAGTTTAAGAAGAGGCATAAGACGTAGACCCAGCATTAGGAATAAACCAACGCCAAGAATAAGAACAAGCATCATAGGACCCCACACGATCCCATTAATGCTGCTGATGATAGAGGTTAATGTTTCCATGAACCTAGACTCCAATCGGATTGTTATTTTTATTTGAACGCACTTGGATTGTTTAAAACTTCTTAAAGCACCAGGGCAGAGCTTTTAGATTTCCAAACATGCTTACTTACAAAAGGTGAAGCTATTGGCTTCGCTTACTTCGCTTGAATCTGTCACTCAAGAAAAAGAAAGGTTATCTGTGAAATAAGTTTCCAATACGAAACAAAGCTAGCGTAAGGGAAAATTAATTTCAACGAAAATATGTTGAAAAAGATTTGATTAGAGCTGTCTAATTCTTGTTTATTGAATAAAGCCTAATGAAAACAAGTGGTTGGCGTTATAGGAAAAATTTTCATTTTAGACGATTAGGCTAAAATGCTTATTAGCAGGGCGGTTTACTATGATGAATCTAGCGTCGTTAGCTAGTTTTAGGCTGCTTTTTATTCATAGGGGCTCCCTCTATTGAGTTAGGTGCGCCAATGAAATTAGACACAGGCTTTAATGTAGCAAGAAGCGTTTAAGGTGAATTTGAGAGCAACAAAACTGGATTTAAATGAAAAAAGTTTCCAATAGGAAACTTTTTGTTGATTTTGGAAAATCTCACTGCTAGTCTGAAATCAAATCGACGGTATTTGAACAATTAATGATCAATTTGTTCGAAGTTATATAGCTCTTTAATCAGCGGACTATCACCGCAACCGTACAAAGAGACGGTTTAAAGAGTAGATACATAAAATAATAAAAAGAGCGGTTAGACCGCTGTAGTGAGGTCGCAGTGCCATTAAGTATTTTTGATCTATATAAAGTAGGGATTGGTCCTTCCAGTTCTCATACGGTAGGCCCGGTTGTCGCGGCTAATCGTTTCTTAGATGAATTGCGTGAGCGTGATCAATTAGATCAAGTTGCCTCAGTACATGTAGGTTTGTTCGGCTCTCTGGCAATGACAGGTAAAGGTCACGCAACCGATGTTGCTGTGATGATCGGTCTAATGGGTGAGAAGCCAGATTTAGTCGATCCAGATAAAGTGCCTGTTTACGTTGATCAGATTCGTAACACTAAGCAGATCAATTTGGCAGGCGAGCGCATGATTGCGTTCAACCCTGAAACTGATCTGCCATTTAACTTTGGTGAGTCTTTACCAAAGCATCCAAACGGCATGCACTTTAAAGCGTATGACGCAGCCGGCATTATTTTACACGACAACATCTTTTACTCCGTAGGCGGTGGCTTTGTACTAAGTGACGCCGAAGCGGGTAAAGAGAAAGGTGCAGAACCTGAATTCAAGCTTCCTTTTCACTTCGATAATGGCGTTGAGCTATTAGAAGTCTGTGAACGTGAAGGAAAAACCATTGCTGAAATCGTTTTAGCCAATGAGCTGACATGGTCTGAACAAGACGTGTTAGAAGAGCGCCTGTGGAACCTTTGGCAGGTGATGGATAACTGCATTAAGCGTGGCTGTACAGAAGAGGGTGAGCTACCAGGTGGTCTACATGTTAAACGCCGTGCCCACGAGCTTTATGAAGAGCTTAAGTCTAGCCCAGAAGCAGCACTGAAAGATCAGTTAACTGTAATGGATTGGGTCAATCTATTTGCTATTGCGGTTAACGAAGAGAACGCAGCGGGCGGTCGTGTGGTGACGGCGCCAACGAATGGTGCTGCCGGTGTTATCCCTGCTGTTCTAGCTTACTACGACCGTTTTGTTCCGGGTTCCAATCGCCAAGGTATTTTCGATTTCTTAGCGACATCCGCTGCTATCGGCATGCTTTATAAGAAGAACGCTTCTATCTCGGCTGCCGAAGTGGGCTGCCAAGGTGAGATTGGTGTGGCTTGTTCTATGGCTGCTGGTGCACTTTGTGCCGTGATGGGCGGTACTAATCAGCAAATCGAGAACGCTGCAGAAATTGGCATGGAACATAACTTAGGCCTGACCTGTGACCCGATTGGTGGCCTGGTGCAAGTGCCGTGTATCGAACGTAACACCATGGGTGCTGTGAAAGCGATCAATGCTGCACGCTTAGCGCTTCGTGGTGATGGTGAACATCATGTATCTCTAGACTCTGTTATCGAAACGATGCGTCAAACAGGTCTGGATATGCAGGATAAATATAAAGAAACCTCTCAAGGTGGGTTGGCCGTAAACGTGGTTGCCTGCTGATTCTTCGTAATAAAAAAATAAGAGAATAAAAAATCATGAGTCACAGTGATCTGTATCGCAACGACGCTGTTTGCGAAGCATTTTTTACCCAAGACCTAGCAGAGCGCGATGCTGATCTGCTGTCTGCAGTAAATGAAGAGTTTGATCGTCAGGAGATGGGGATTGAGCTGATAGCCTCTGAAAACATTGTATCTAAAGCTGTAATGCAGGCGCAGGGTACTGTTCTAACAAACAAATATGCAGAAGGCTATCCGGGCCGTCGTTACTACGGTGGTTGTGAGTACGTAGATAAGGCTGAAGGCCTAGCTATCGAGCGTGCAAAAGAGCTATTTAACTGCGAATTCGTAAACGTTCAGCCGCACTCAGGTGCGCAAGCAAACGGCGCGGTTATGTTGGCACTATTGCAGCCGGGCGATACCGTATTGGGCATGTCTCTGGATGCTGGTGGTCACTTGACTCACGGTGCGCGCCCAGCCCTTTCTGGTAAATGGTTCAATGCTGTGCAGTACGGTGTGTCTCGTGAAGATAGCCGTATTGACTACGATGAAATTGAGAAGCTAGCGGTTGAATGCCAGCCGAAGATGATTATTGCAGGTGGTTCTGCGATTCCACGTCAGATCGATTTCGCACGTTTCCGTGAGATCGCTGACAAAGTAGGTGCGTACCTGTTTGTTGATATGGCGCACATCGCAGGTCTAGTAGCGACGGGTGCTCACCCATCACCGCTTCCTCATGCCCATGTTGTTACGACGACAACGCACAAAACTCTACGTGGCCCACGTGGCGGCATGATCCTATCTAACGATCTGGATCTAGGTAAGAAGATCAACTCTGCGGTATTCCCAGGTCTTCAGGGTGGCCCACTGATGCACGTAATCGCAGCGAAAGCGGTTGCTTTCGGTGAAGCGCTACAGCCTGAATTTAAAGTTTACATTGATCGTGTAGTAGAGAATGCCAAAGTACTTGCTGGCGTTATGGTCGAGCGCGGTTGCGACATCGTAACTGGCGGCACAGATACGCACCTGATGTTGGTCGATCTTCGCCCTAAAGGCCTGAAAGGTAATGTCGTAGATGAAGCGCTAGAGCGTGCTGGCATTACTTGTAACAAAAATGGCATCCCATTTGACCCTGAAAAACCAATGGTGACTTCTGGTATTCGTCTAGGTACGCCAGCAGGTACAAGCCGTGGTTTTGGTCCAGAAGAGTTCAAGCTGATTGGTAACCTAATTAGCGATGTATTGGATGGTCTAGTGGCTAACCCAGAAGATAACTCCAAAGTTGAAGCGGAAGTGCGTGCGCAGGTCGAAGAGCTGTGCAAGAAGTTCCCTCTTTACCGTTAATAAACCTGTGTAACGAATGAGCAATAGGAAAAAATTATGAGCATTCCATCTAACTACCTTTTCACACCAAGCCATGAGTGGGTTTTGGACAATGGTGACGGCACTATCTCTCTAGGCGTATCTGATCACGCTCAGGAACTTCTAGGTGATGTAGTTTTCGTTGAACTACCAGAGATCGGCCACGCAGTAGAAGCGGGTGAAGAGTTTTCTCTAGTTGAGTCTGTAAAAGCAGCGTCCGACATCTACTCTCCAGTAAGCGGTGAAGTGGTTGAAGTAAACGAAGCTTTGGAAGATGCCCCAGAGACAGTAAACGAAGCACCATACACTGATGGTTGGATCGTAAAAATTAAGCTGTCTGATTCATCTGAATTGGCGAAACTTCTAAACGCAGAAGCGTACGAAGCAACGATTGCAGAAGAAGCTTAATTGGTTGAGTTGCTAGGTATGTTGCAAAGGTCTAATCAGCCTGAGTACCTAGTAACCCTGTCCCCCAATTAGCTTTAGCAAGGCGAAGTGGTAGTGCAGGACCGCTTCGCACCCTTAAATTTATTTGGTTTAAGTGTCTGTTACACACATTTAAATCGAGCTGTTACCACAGGTTATTGTTATGGCAGTAGAAACTCGCACTTTGAGTGATCTTCAGCAGACGACTGATTTTACTCGTCGTCATATTGGTCCAGATAGTGAGCAGACTCAGGAAATGTTGTCCTTTTTGGGTCTTAACTCAATGGATGAACTGATTACACAGACAGTTCCAGACTCAATCCGCTTAGATGATGCGTTAGATATGGCGGATAGTAAGACTGAAGCTGATGCGCTTGCGTATATCAAATCATTAGCTGATAAAAATAAGGTTAATAAATCTTATATTGGTATGGGCTATAGCAATACTCTGGTTCCAAACGTTATTTTGCGTAATGTTATGGAAAACCCAGGTTGGTACACAGCTTATACACCTTACCAACCAGAGATTGCTCAAGGCCGTCTAGAAGCGCTGCTTAATTTCCAGCAGATGGTGATGGACCTAACAGGTATGGAATTGGCGAACGCTTCTCTACTTGATGAAGCAACTGCAGCTGCAGAAGCGATGACGCTGTGCAAACGCTCTAACCGTAAGAAAACCAATACATATTTTGTTGCTGATGATGTTCACCCGCAAACGCTGGACGTTATCAAAACACGTGCCGAATACTTTGGTTACGACATCGTAGTAGGTAACCCGCTAACAGACCTTGAAGCGGCAGATCCATTTGGTGTTCAGCTACAGTACCCAAGTACTTACGGCGATATCACTGATATCAAATCTATTATTGATGCGGCTAAAGGCCAGAAAGCAATGGTTTCCGTTGCTGCTGATATCCTAGCCTTGGTTCTTCTTAAATCACCAGGTGAGCTGGGTGCTGATGTTGTACTAGGTTCCTCTCAGCGCTTTGGTGTACCTATGGGCTTTGGTGGTCCACACGCAGCTTTCTTTGCTGCATCTGAAAAGCTAAAACGTTCTGTGCCTGGTCGTATCATCGGTGTATCTATCGATGTAAACGGTAACCAAGCATTGCGTATGGCGATGCAAACACGTGAGCAGCATATCCGTCGTGAGAAGGCGACTTCTAACATCTGTACAGCTCAAGCGTTGCTTGCCAATATGGCTTCTTTCTACGCTGTATACCACGGTCCAGAAGGCCTTAAGACGATTGCAGAGCGCGTACATCGTTTGACGGCTGTGCTTGCTAATGGTCTTAAGGCGAAAGGTGTTGCGGTTAACGACACGTACTTCGATACGTTGACTGTTTCTCTGCCTGAGACTCAAGAGGTTGTTTACCAAAGAGCAATCGATGCGGGTTGTAACTTCCGCAAGGTTGGTTCTGATAAGTTGGGTATCAGCTTGGATGAAACAACATCGTCTGAAGATGTTGCGCAGTTGCTAGACGTTATATTGGGCGACGATCACGGTCTAAGCGTTGCTGAGCTAGATGCAGCAATTGTTGCAGGTGAAGCGACGGGTATCTCTACAGAGATGCGTCGTGAAGATGCAATCCTGACGCACCCGACGTTCAACAGCTACCACAGCGAAACCGACATGCTTCGTTACATGAAGAAGCTAGAGAACAAAGATTACTCTTTGGCGCATGGCATGATCCCACTCGGTTCTTGCACCATGAAGCTAAATGCTACGGCTGAGATGATCCCGGTTACATGGCCTGAGTTTGCAAACATTCACCCGTTTGCACCGGCTGACCAAGTGCAGGGCTATCACCAGATGCTGCACGAATTGGAAGATCAGCTGGTAGAGATTACCGGTTACGATAAAGTTTCTTTGCAGCCTAACTCAGGTGCTTCTGGTGAATACGCTGGTCTATTGGCGATTCGTAAGTACCAAGAGTCTGTTGGTGAAGGCCATCGTAATGTTTGCTTGATCCCATCGTCTGCGCACGGTACTAACCCTGCTTCTGCAGCAATGATGGATATGAAGATCATTGTGACCAAGTGTGATGACAACGGTAACGTTGACGTTGCTGATCTTCGTGCACAAGCTGAATTGCACAAAGATGATCTATCTTGCTTGATGATCACTTACCCGTCTACGCACGGTGTTTATGAGGAAGATATCGTAGAGATTTGCGACATCATTCACAAAAACGGCGGTCAGGTTTATATGGATGGCGCGAACATGAATGCGCAGGTAGGTATCTCTAAGCCGGGTGCAATCGGATCTGATGTGTCTCACCTAAACCTACACAAAACATTTGCTATCCCACACGGTGGCGGTGGTCCAGGTATGGGGCCAATTGGCGTTAAGAGCCACTTGGCACCGTTCCTAGCGAGCCATAAAGTAAGCCCAGTTGAAGGTGTAAATCCAGAAAACGGTGCGGTTGCTGCTACGCCTTATGGTTCTGCTTCAATTCTACCGATCACGTGGATGTACAACGTTATGCTAGGTAAGTCCGGCCTTAAAGCATCGACAGAGATGGCGATCCTTAATGCTAACTACATGACTGAAAAATTGGCTGCGCACTATCCGGTACTTTACCGTGGCCGCAACAACAAAGTTGCTCACGAATGTATCGTTGATATTCGCCCAATCAAAGAAGAAAGCGGTGTTACTGAAGAAGATATTGCTAAGCGTCTAATGGACTATGGTTTCCATGCGCCAACCATGTCTTTCCCAGTAGCTGGTACTTTGATGATCGAGCCAACTGAATCGGAATCTAAAGCAGAGATTGATCGCTTCATTGATGCCATGGTTCAGATCCGTGAAGAGATCAACAAAGTACAAAATGGTGAATGGCCTGCAGATAACAACCCGCTGTTCAATGCGCCGCATACTCAATCGGACATTATGAGTGCTGGATGGGAGCGTCCATATAGCCGTGAAGAGGCTGTATTCCCGAATGAAGCAACTCGTCAGAACAAGTTCTGGCCAACAGCTAACCGTATCGACAACGTATACGGTGATCGGAACTTTATCTGTTCTTGTCCGGGTATTGAAGCTTATCAAGACCAGTAATTATCTTTTGCTGCAGGGGTGCTCTTGCAGCAAAGTTAAAAAGTCGAACCATTGGTCTTGAGCCAAGTGAACCGGAGATCCACTTGGTTTAATTCAGCGAGAGCCAATCTGTGCCGGCTTGAGCTGAACAGCGGGTAAAACGTCAGATTTACCCGTTACTCCCGCAGTTACCAGGGGGGAATCTGGTAACTGCAACTTTCTATTTTATAGGTCGTTAGAGTGGATTTGGTGTCTACTCGAAATTGGTGTGCTCCCAGCCTTGTGTTGGAGCTTTTTGCGGGGCTAATTTAGCCCCGTTTTTTTTGATCTTTAAAAATATCCATCAGATCACTAAGTATCTTTAGAGATTTTCAAGATGCATCGTCGGTGAACAGCTGCGTTCTCAACTAAAATAACTGTATGAAAAATGATCTGTTTTTCATTGGGAGCGTAATGGCTAGAGGCAACTCGAAGCTAATAACTCGCAAAATAACAAGCCTAAGAGGTGATCATTATGCTGCTGAGTCACATACCCGGAATGTTTACCCACCCTGATGCAGAGTGGGAATTGATCAAAAAAGAGCACAGTAATCCCAGTCGTATCTATATGGCCTATACCTGTTTATTGGCGCTTATAGGTCCTGTGTGTGCTTACATTTCTACAACTCAATTTGGTTGGCGTGTCGGTGATGGTGAGCTGATTAAGCTTACTGCAATCAGTGCATTGCAATTGAACGTCTTAACCTATGTAGCAATCCTTGTTGGTGTGTTTGGCTTAGGCTGGATGATTGACTGGATGTCAAAAACTTACGGTAGTGGACATGATGAATATGCTGCTAATGGTATTGCCTTAGCTGCTTATTCTTGTACGCCGCTTTTCTTGGCAGGCTTTATCTCTTTATACCCCGTTCCATGGGCTAACATGTTGGTATATTTAGCGGCAGCTGCGTATACAGGCTATTTGATCTATGACGGTTTACCACATGTGTTGGGTATCGATAAAGATCAGGCTTTCTTCTTCTGTGGTGCAATTCTGGCGGTAGGGCTTGTCTATTTGGTTATTACTCGCGTAGGTACAGTGATTGTGTGGAACCTTGGGTTCGCACCGGTATTTATCTCTGGGTGATAAGGTTACGGAAACGAAAAAGAGCAGCTTATAAGCTGCTCTTTTTGTTTTTGATGAGTGTTTTAGAAAAGCTCTACGTCATCATCGGGTACTTCAATTCGAGAGCTAACTTCGTTGAAGTGTACAATGAGGTTTCGGCCGTTGTTTTTTGCGTGGTATAGCGCTCGGTCGGCTTGCTCAAAGTGCAGCATTGGGGGTGTAACCGGGTCAATCTCTGTATAGCCAACACTTACAGTTAGTTTGCCTGATGGGAATGTGTAATCCTGAACTGCTTTGTGGAAGCGTTCGAGTATTTGTAGGGCTTGATCTTGATCGGCATTGTTGAGAATGACGACAAACTCTTCGCCGCCATAACGGAACAGAAAATCGGTATAACGGAAGGTTTTCTTCATTAGTTCGGCAAAGTGAAGCAGAACTTCATCTCCATAGAGATGGCCGAAGGTATCATTAATATTTTTGAAGTGGTCAATATCGAGAACAACCATCCAGGATGAGTTTATGTGGTTGTTCTTATGGCCGCGGTGAAACGCTACGACCTCGTTAAGGCTTAATTCCATGGTTTGTCGGTTAGGTAAGCCTGTTAACATATCGCGCTCTTTGGCATCTAATAATGCAACCTGCTTTTCATAGATGCTGAAGACACCTTCGATCAAAACCATATCCGTTTCAGATACTTTGCCCGTGATCAAAATGATACGTCGAGGAATAACATCTTTAGTAATGTCTAAGAATATATAGTCTTCACCTTTGAACTTCATGCATGCTACACCACCTTTACTTTTTGGCAGCGTTTTGAGCATGAGATCGCTATGCCGATCTTCAAATGATTCATCTAAGGTAATTGGAAAGCGTCTGATGGAAAGGCCGGTATCGGACTTAGCATCACCGAAAATTTCATACGATACCGCATCCTCTACGCCTTCTAGAGAACAGAAGTAGTGAAGAACTGCATGGGTCAGCGAATTATAAGATTTATGCGCTAGAAACTTTGCGGATAATTCAAACGCTTGTTTGATGTGAAGGTGTTCGCTCATAGTTACTACTTAACGCTACAAGGCCCGTAGAAATTAGGTTTCTATAAATTGTAGCAGTCTACACGATATTTCTGAATAAACGGTTAATATAAATTAGTATTGTCTGTTTTATTTGCTTTTTATCTCCTGCCATTTGCTGTTTGCATCCTTCAAAACTGCAAAATATTCCTCTTCAAATTCTGTGCGATCAAAAGCACCTTCGCATTCAGCTGTGAGTTCCATTTTGCTTTTCAGGTCTAATAAGCGATTTCTTATTTCTATCTCCATGATCCACAAGTTTTCTGGGCCCCTTAAAAGCGTGTATCCGGTAATGACAGGTAGGAATATCGCTAAAAGGGCTGTGAGCTTGGCTGAAGAAAGGTTGAGTATTTCGAAAGAGAAATTGGCGCAGATCGCAATCGCGACCGATGTGAATGAGGAGATAAACCAAAGCGTGTGGTTCATCTTTTTATGCCTAGCAGCATGTTTGGCAAACCAGTTGGCTTGGGTTTGAATTTTGTTATAGAGAGTATCTTCCATGATATTCATAGATTGGGCTCTTAAAAGGTAGAAAGAGCGCAACTGCTTATATGCGCTATGAATGTTTGATTGTTTCCAATAGGGATTATTCTGTGGCTTGTTCAATTACGGGTTGAGCATTGGTTTTACGGTGTTGCCTCCAGGTGTACCAGCCGCCTAACGCTAGTGCTAACCACGCGAGGGTATCGATTATTGCAACGCCATTAATATCGATCCCCGTTTCACGAAAGACACGATCCCAATGGGATTTCCCAGCACCTGCTTTGTATGCAAAGCGTTTGCCGTTTTCATCGATGCCGATGAGTTGATCATATCTATAGGCGTAGTCATGAATTAAACCAGGTATAAATAATAGGCCGGTGGGGGATAGAATGGCCCAAAGAGGGCGGGGAATGGATGCACCATCAAATTCGAAGCCTTTAGGTATCACAATCGTGGTACCGTCACGCATGGTGTAGGTCCAGTCTTCAGTTAATACCCATTTCCGTACAGCAAATATCCAACGTAGGATTCGAATAATAAGGGATTCGTTTTTGGTTTTTATAGGTAGGGGACGAATAGTTGGCATATTCATCACATGACTCCTTGTCTTGTTGTTTAAATCCTTTCTCCATTATAGCGCTTTGTAGGGTAAATACTTTTTCAGCTGCTCGATCTGTTCATCAATCGCGGAGGTCTCTTCATCAATAAACTGCTGCACTGCTTGATTGAATCCAACCTCCTTAAGCCAGTGGGCCGAATAAGTCGGAACAGGGGTAAACCCTCGCTGTATTTTATGCTCCCCCTGAGCGCCAGAATCAAATCGCTTTAACCCCAGACTAATACAATAATCAATGCCTTGGTAGTAGCAGGTTTCGAAATGAAGGCTGTCGTATTCATCAAAACAACCCCAGTATCGTCCGTATAAGGTGGTTGAATCTTGTAATGACAGTGCGCCTGCAACGGGTGTTTCGTCTTTGTAAGCCAAAACGAGTAAGAGGTTTTCGGGCATTGTCTGTTTTAGTTGGGTGAAAAACGATTTGCTGAGGTAGGCTTCTCGCCCGCGTTTTAGATAGGTCAAACGGTAAAAATCGTAAAACGTGTCAATTTCGTTATCGGTTATATCTTTGCCCTGAATCTGGCGATGAGTGATGCCTTGCTCAACGATTTTTTTGCGCTCTTTTTTCAGGTTTTTTCGCTTACGAGACGTTAGATTCTGCAGGAAGTCATCGTAGGAAGAATAGTCTCGATTAAACCACTGATACTGACAGCCTTTCCGGATCATATAGCCTGTATTATCGAGTGAATCAGCTTCCATCTTGGATGGAAAGAGCAGGTGCCAAGAGTTCGCTTTGAAATGTTGGCACAGCTGCGGAATGGCTTGGCTTAAGCTCTCAAATAAAGGTTCTATAGGCTGTTTTGTTAATAATCTAGGACCGCCCACTGGAGAGAAAGGGACGGATGACACCAGTTTAGGGTAGTAATCCAAACCGTATCGCTCGTATGCTTCGGCCCAGGCCCAATCGAATACATATTCACCGTAGGAATGGTTCTTAAGATAGAGCGGCAGTATAGCTATAGTTATACCGTTATCTTGCAGTTGGATGTGTAGTGGTTGCCAGCCTGTTTTCGCACTTACGCTGCCTGATTCTTCTAGCGCATGGAGGAATTCGTATCGGCAAAAAGGGTAATCAGAGGGGAGGAGGCTATTCCACGTAACTGAGCCTATTTCACTGATTTTATGGCAAATTTTTATTTCTAACATATCGCGGCTTCGGTTGAGTGTTGCTAAGCTAAATAGTGTTGGGGCGATTTGGTATCTATTTGAATAGAGAAGGAAGTCGGTGTCAAAGTCGTTATTGTTATATTGGTCCTAATGGGAAGTAAAACTAAGTGATAGGAGTATGGTAATGGATGAATTAGAGCTTGAGTTTGAACTTCACCCGCAGTTAGCTGCTGATTGTATAGTGTTAGGGGATTTTCCGATTAGTCGGCTCTTGCTGATGAATGATGCAAATTATCCTTGGTTTGTTTTGGTGCCCAGACGTGCAGGTGCTACAGAGATTTATCATCTGTCTGATGAAGAGCAGTGTGAGTTGATTAAAGAATCATCATTTTTGGCCTCAAATCTTGCTGATTCATTTGCTGCTCGAAAAATGAATGTGGCTTCATTGGGGAATATGGTTCCACAGCTACATCTGCACCATATAGTTCGCTACGAGACTGATAAGGCTTGGCCTGGACCTGTTTGGGGTAAGGTGCCAGCGGAGCCATATACTGCAGAACAGATCCATGAAATTAGACGAAAACTGGAAGCGTTAATGTCCGGCGAGCTGGAATTTGTACCGGAAGAATAAGCTTCAATCAGCTTCATTGAAAATTAGTCGCCTCTATTTTAAATCTTTAGGGCCTCAATCCCATTTGGGGCCTGTTCCCTCTGATTAAATAAGGTATAATCCGCCGTTTTTAAAATACGCTTCCTGCGTTTAGGAAGTTTCGATCGGGTTTATTTCCAATGCCAATCTTTGATTTTCAGTGTGACAGCTGTGGTCACGAGTTTGAAAAACTTGTTCTTAAAAGTGATGCGCCTGCACCTGCATGTGTTTCCTGCGCGAGTGAGGAAGTGACCAAAAAAGTATCTGCGCCGGGTTTTCGCCTTTCGGGTTCCGGTTGGTACGAGACAGATTTTAAAACCGGCAAGAAGAAAAATCTTGCAGGTGGTTCCGGAGCTTTGTCAGGTACAGACAGCTAATTCCGGATAGATAAAGTATTAATTCATTGACCGTTTGGTGAAAACCAAACCGAGACAGTTAACAGGAACAGTAAATTATGCGCAGTCATTATTGCGGCGATCTCAGAAAAGAGCATATCGGCGAAGACATCACCCTTTGTGGTTGGGTTCATCGTCGTCGTGACCACGGTGGTGTTATCTTCCTAGACGTGCGTGACCGTGAAGGTCTTGCACAGGTTGTATTCGATCCAGATCGTGAAGAGAGCTTCGCGCTAGCAGATAGCTGCCGTAATGAATTCGTAGTTGAGATCAAAGGTACTGTTCGTGGTCGTCCAGAAGGTACGATTAACCCTGAAATGCCAACAGGTGAGATCGAAGTTCTAGGTAAAGAGCTTGTTATCCTAAACAAGTCTGAAACACCTCCGTTCCAGTTGGATGAGCACCAAAACGTTGGTGAAGATGTGCGTCTACGTAATCGTTACATCGATCTACGTCGTCCAGAAATGCAGGAAAAGCTACGTTTCCGTTCTAAAGTATCTAACGCGATCCGTAACTACCTAGATGATAATGGTTTCCTAGATATCGAAACGCCGATTCTAAACCGTGCTACACCTGAAGGTGCCCGTGACTACCTAGTGCCAAGCCGTGTTCATGATGGTCAGTTCTTCGCGCTGCCGCAGTCTCCACAGCTATTTAAACAGTTGTTGATGGTGTCTGGTTTCGACCGTTACTACCAGATCGCTAAATGCTTCCGTGATGAAGATTTGCGTGCGGACCGACAGCCTGAATTCACTCAGATCGATATCGAAACTTCGTTCATGGACGAAGAAGGTATCATGGGTCTGACTGAAACTATGATCCGCAAGCTGTTCCTTGAGCTGAAAGGTGTGGATTTGGGTGATTTCCCACGCATGCCTTACTCAGAAGCGATGCAGCGTTACGGTTCTGATAAGCCAGATCTTCGTTACCCAATGGAATTGGTTGACGTTGCTGACCTAATGGCGGATATCGAATTTAAAGTATTCGCAGGCCCAGCAAACGATCCTAAGTGCCGCGTAACTGCACTTAAAGTACCTGGTGGCGCTAAGCTGACTCGTAAGAATATTGATGATTACACTAAGTACGTAAGCATCTACGGTGCTAAAGGTCTTGCTTGGATCAAGGTTAACGAAATTGAAAACGGCGTTAACGGCCTACAGTCTCCAATTATCAAGTTCCTAGGTGATGAAGTGACTATGTCGATCATGGATCGTCTAGGCGTTGAAAATGGTGACATCGTATTCTTCGGTGCTGACAAAGCTAAGGTGGTTTCTGAAGCGCTTGGTGCTCTACGTATCAAAGTGGGTGAAGATCTTGAGATGGCTCAGTGTGAGTGGGCACCTCTATGGGTTGTTGATTTCCCAATGTTCGAAGAAACAGATGGCGGCCTAACAGCGCTTCATCACCCATTCACTGCGCCAAGCTGCTCTCCAGAAGAGCTTAAAGCGAATCCGCTAGAAGCGCTATCTCGTGCATACGACATGGTACTTAATGGCTGTGAGCTTGGTGGTGGTTCTGTTCGTATTCACGATCAGGCGATGCAAGCAACAGTACTGGAGATTCTAGGTATCTCTGATGAAGAAGCTGACGACAAGTTTGGCTTCCTACTAAACGCATTGCAGTACGGTGCGCCTCCGCACGGTGGTTTGGCGTTTGGTCTTGATCGTTTGATCATGCTGATGACTGGCACTGACTCTATCCGTGAAGTAATTGCTTTCCCTAAAACGCAAAGTGCATCTTGTATGATGACTGAAGCGCCAGGTGAAGTAAGTGCTGCACAACTACGCGAATTGAACATTAAGCTACGTAAAACACCTTAATAGCATCGCGTTGTCCTAGTTCAAGCTAGGGATCGGTTAAAACTAAAAAGCTGCCTTCGGGCGGCTTTTTTTGTTTATATTGGATAAAAAATAATATCGAAAGGGAGTAGGGGTTATGGCAGGTCACTCTAAATGGGCCAATATCAAACACCGTAAAGCGGCACAGGACGCAAAGCGCGGCAAGATATTCACTAAGCTCATTCGAGAACTGGTGGTTGCAGCAAAAGAAGGTGGTGGCAGCCCGGAAGATAATCCGCGGCTGCGCGCAGCGGTTGATAAAGCGCTTGGCGCGAATATGAAGCGCGACACTATCGATAAAGCAATTCAGCGTGGCGCTGGTGGCGGTGAAGGTGATCATTACGACGAGTTAACCTACGAGGGTTATGGCTCTAATGGTGTAGCTATCCTAGTTGAGTGCATGACAGATAACGTTAATCGGACCGTGGCGGCAGTACGTGCTGCATTTAATAAGTACAACGGTAATCTTGGTACGAGTGGTTCCGTTGCTTATCTGTTCGATAAAAAAGGTCAGATCACCTTTGCAGAAATAGATGAAGAAACCATCATGGATGCGGCACTAGAAGCGGGTGCGGATGATGTTGTTGCCAACGACGACGGCTCGATAGATGTATTCACCGATTGGCATGACTTTCTCGATGTTAAACAGGCTCTCGTAGATGCAGGTCTTGAGCCTGTGCATGCTGAAGTGGCGATGATTCCGTCAACAACCGTTGAGCTTGATGTGGATATGGCGCGAAAAGTACTGAAGCTAATCGATGTATTAGATGATCTGGATGACTCGCAGAATGTTTATCATAACGCGATTATTCCTGAAGAGGCGATGGCGGAGTGATCGTTGAGATTGCTTGATTGTCCGTAGAGCTCCTATTGGCTTTTGAGTATTAGAAAATTCTTTGTAAACAAACCTTACTCATGTATGCTTGCCTGTATAAATAACCAGTAGATTGTATTAATGCTGATATTAGGAATAGACCCTGGCTCTCGAATCACCGGTTACGGTGTGATTAACTGCGTTGGCAATAAAAATGAGTATGTTGCCAGCGGTTGTATTCGTATTAAAGGTGATGAATTGCCTGAGCGATTACAGCAGGTGTATACCGGTGTGTCTGAAGTGATCAAGCGTTATTGTCCCCAAGAGTTTGCCATTGAGCAGGTATTTATGGCACGTAATGCCGACTCTGCTCTAAAGCTTGGTCAGGCGCGTGGTGTCGCTATTGTTGCAGGTACTAATGCGGAGTTACCGGTTTACGAATATGCTGCTCGTAAAGTTAAACAGTCAGTCGTAGGTAAAGGTTCGGCCGATAAATCACAAGTTCAGCATATGGTGGCGCATATTTTAAAACTACCCGGCTTGCCGCAAGCGGATGCTGCCGATGCGCTCGCAATTGCTCTCTGTCATGCTCATACTCGTAATAGCTTAATTAAAACAGCCGGTTCTATGTCTAGTCGCAATGCCAGTTGGAGGCGTCAATAAACGTCATGAATGAGATGTCTTACGCTGATTTTATCTATATAGCTGATCTAATTGGAGTTGCAGTATTTGCAACTGCAGGGGCTTTGGCAGCTCAGGGAAAGCAATTAGATATACTAGGCGTGGTTGTTTTAGCGATAGTGACAGCTTTAGGTGGCGGCACGATTCGCGATATCACCTTAGATATTCATCCCGTTGTATGGGTGGCAGATACCTCTTATTTATGGACTGCAATTATATCTGCGGTCGTTGCTTTCTTTGTCTGTCGTTATATCCAGTACCCTCGACGCACTTTATTAGTGCTGGATGCTATGGGTCTGGCGCTATTTGCCGTGTTAGGTGCCGAAAAAGCCTTAGGTCTTGGTTTACCGCCGATTATTGTTGTAATGATGGCCGTTATCACCGGTTGTGCTGGTGGTATGATCCGAGATATTTTGACTGGGCAGATACCGCTAATTTTGCAACGAGATGGTGAGCTTTATGCGACTTGTGCATTAGCAGGCTCGGTATTTTTTGTGGTGTTTCAGTCGTATATTCCAGGGCAGCCAGTCGCGCTGATCTCTATGGTAATCATCTTTGTATTGCGTATGGCTGCGATGTTCGCAGATCTCAGGTTGCCTGAGTTTATTGTGGCAGGTCATAAGCTCGAAAAATTGGATAAGGATAAAAAGTAAGTGATTGGTCGATTGAAAGGTGAGCTGTTAGAAAAGCAGCCTCCGCAGTTAGTGATTGATGTAAATGGTGTGGGCTACGAAGTTGAAGCTTCAATGAACACATTTTATCGACTACCTGAAGTTGGATTACAGGTGACCCTCTTTACTCACTTTGTCGTACGAGAGGATGCGCAGTTACTTTATGGCTTTATCGATAAGCAAGAGCGTTCGCTTTTTAGAACCTTGATTAAGGCTAATGGTGTTGGGCCTAAATTGGCGATTACTATCCTTTCCGGTATTTCTACAACTGAGTTCGTGCGTTGCGTAAATGATGGTGATACCGCGTCTTTGATTAAGTTGCCGGGTGTTGGTAAGAAGACAGCTGAACGCTTAATCGTAGAGATGAAAGACAAGATTAAGGCGCTTGGACTTGAATCTTCGGATGAGTTTCAGTTGTCGGCGGCAGATGGTCCCGATATGGCATCATTCGAAACGGTTAGTGATAACCGAGCTGAAGCAGAAAGTGCATTGGTTGCATTGGGCTATAAGCCAGTTCAAGCAACTAAATCGATTGAGCAGGCGCATAAATCACTTGGTTCTGGTGCGAGCTGTGAAGATCTTATTCGTGTCGCTTTGCGCTCCATGGTTGGTTAATAGAGTAAATAGTTATGATTGAAGCTGATCGTTTTATCTCGCCTTTAAGTAATCCGGTAGAAGAAGCGCATGATCGCGCTATCCGCCCGAAAGCTTTAGAGGATTACGTTGGCCAGCCTGTTGTTCGTGAGCAGATGGAGATCTTTATCCAAGCGGCGAAGATGCGTAATGAGGCATTGGATCATACTTTGATATTTGGCCCTCCAGGTTTGGGTAAAACAACTTTGGCTAACATCATTGCCAATGAAATGGGTTCGGAGATCAAAACTACTTCTGGCCCTGTGCTTGAGAAAGCAGGGGATCTTGCTGCGTTGTTGACCAATCTTGAGCCAAATGACGTTCTTTTTATCGATGAAATTCACCGTCTAAGCCCGAATGTTGAAGAGGTGCTCTATCCAGCAATGGAAGACTATCAGTTGGATATTATGATTGGTGAAGGGCCAGCAGCGCGTTCTATCAAATTAGAGCTTCCTCCATTTACTTTGGTGGGTGCAACAACACGTGCAGGTTTGCTGACGTCTCCGTTGCGTGATCGCTTCGGTATTGTGCAGCGCTTAGAGTTTTATAACGTTGAAGATCTGACCAGTATTGTTGCTCGATCAGCAGACCTTTCTGGTACTAAGATCGATACGCAAGGTGCGTGCGAAGTAGCCAAGCGCTCTCGTGGTACGCCGCGTATTGCTAACCGTTTGTTGCGCCGTGCCCGAGATTACGCTGAAGTAAAAGGTGATGGTGTAATTGATAGTGATATCGCCGATCGTGCACTGAATATGTTGAACGTCGATCACCATGGTTTCGATCATCTCGATCGTCGTATGTTGCTAACTATGATCGAAAAATTTGGTGGCGGTCCTGTCGGTGTAGAAAGCCTTGCTGCTGCAATTAGTGAAGAGCGTGACACAATTGAGGACGTGCTGGAGCCTTATCTAATTCAGCAAGGGTTTGTTATGCGCACACCTCGTGGTCGTGTTGTAACTGATCATGCTTATCAGCACTTTGGAATTGCTAAGCCTCAAGAGTCTTAAAATACGATCTGGATCAATAAACCCTATAATAAATAGGATTTGTTGGTTGATCTGACATCAATCAAGGTACGACCGAAGAAAAGCCGTCTAATATGCCTGCCAAATAACTGAAAAAAATAACAGGTAACAATATGACGGCCATACTTCGTAATGCAGAGATTACTGCATTCCGACTTGAGCTTAATCGTTTACTTATTCAGCTGAAAGCCGAGCTCGAAGAAGAGTTGCGAGATCAAATCTCATCCACTTCTGTGTCCGAAGTGCGAGATATCGGTGAAGAAGTCGAGCATACAGTTGAGTTGGAACGTCAATTTGAAACACTTCAGCGTCATCATGATGAGATAGCTGAATGCCAAGCTGCACTAAAGCGTATTGAAGAGGGTAGTTTCGGTGAATGCATCAATTGCGGTGAAGAGATTGAGCTTACGCGTCTCAAGGCTAATCCTACTGCATCGCGCTGTATTCGCTGCCAATCTATTCACGAATCCGCGTTAAAGAAAATCGCCTAGATCTATTCGCCAGCTATCTAATCTGATTGCTGGCAAACCCTTCCCTAACAGCTAATTCAAACGCTGGTTTTTCCTTGTATTAATCGCCATGACTGTTATTGTTGTCCCTTCATTTTTTTATCTATTAAATGGATGGAACTTATTGGTTTTTGATGAATCACAAAGCCGGTAAATTGTATCCTGTACCAAATTTTTAGAGGGAAGTGCTGTGGTCGAAAAAATGTCGATCTGGAGTCTGGTTGCCGACGCAAGTATCGTGGTTCAACTAGTAATGTTAATGCTTTTATTAGCGTCAGTACTTTCTTGGGTGATGATCTTTCAGCGCCAATCGGTGTTAAGCAGCGCGCGTAAATCACTTCGTAACTTTGAAGATCGCTTCTGGTCTGGTGTCGATCTTGGCCAACTTTTCCGTGAGATTAATCACGAACCAAATTCTGACTGTGGTGCCGAGAATATCTTCCGTGCTGGTATCAAAGAATACACGCGTCTAACTCAGCAAGCAGGTTATGACCCAGATTCAGTCATGGACGGCGTGCAGCGTAGTATGCGTGTAGCGCTAGCGCGTGAAGAGGATAAGCTAGAAAAGCACCTGCCATTCCTCGCAACAGTAGGTTCTACCAGCCCTTATATCGGTCTGTTTGGTACAGTATGGGGGATAATGAACTCCTTCCGTGGTTTGGCGAATGTTCACCAAGCGACATTGTCCGCTGTAGCACCTGGTATCGCCGAGGCTTTGATCGCTACAGCGATTGGTCTATTTGCTGCGATTCCAGCCGTAATTGCTTATAACCGCTACTCTGCGCAGGTTGAGTATCTGTTAGGTAACTACGAAACCTTTGCTGACGAATTCTCTTCTATCTTGCATCGTCGTATGCACGCATCCAACTAAGCGGGTGTGATCGATGATCAGACGGCATAAGAAAAAACGTAAGTTAAACGCTGATATCAATGTAGTGCCTTACATTGATGTCATGATGGTGCTCTTGGTGATCTTTATGGTTACGGCACCCATGCTGACGCAAGGCGTTAATGTTGATCTGCCTAAAGCAGCGGCGGAGCCTGTCGATGACGAAGATAATGAACCGGTTATCGTGACGGTTAATTCAGAAGGTGAATACTTTATCGATATTGGTGGTGACCCTAAAGAAGCGGTTACGGCTGATGTTGTTCAGGATCGTGTGGCTAAAATTTTAGCAAGTAACCCCAAGAAAATGCTGCTGGTACGCGGTGATCGTAATGTAAATTACGATTCGGTTGTGCAGTTGATGGTTTTGCTACAGCAAGCAGGCGCGCCGAGCGTAGGCTTGGTGACGGAGTAGGGGTTGATTTTGCGACCGGGTAGTTATCTTCTTCCTACAGTCCTTGCTGTCATACTTCATATATTTGTTGTGGTTTTGTTGGCACAGAGCTGGTTTGAGCACAAAGAGGAGGAGCGTAAAGTCCCTCGTCATGTTCAGGCGCAGATTGTCGACCTGACCACGCTATCTGCTCAGCGTAAAGAAGCCTCTGAAGCTAAGGCCAAGCAGAAGGCGGATCAAATCCGCAAAGCTGAAGAAGATAAGAAGCGTAAAGCGGACGAAAAGCGTAGGCAGGAAAAAGCTAAGAAAGAAGCTGAAAAGAAAAAACAGCTAGAGAAAAAGAAAGCTGAGGCTGAAAAGAAGCGTAAAGCTGACGAAAAACGTAAAAAAGAAGCAGCTAAAAAGAAAGCTGAGCAAGATCGTTTAAAGAAAGCCGCAGCTGAGAAAAAACGTAAAGCCGACGAAAAGAAACGCAAAGACGCTGAGAAAAAAGCGGCCGCAGAGAAGAAAAGAAAAGCTGAAGCAGCAGCAAAAAAACAAGCAGAAGAAAAAGCCCGTAACGAAGCACTGATGCAGGCGTTGGAAGCAGAAGAGGCGGCTCTGCAAGCTGAAGAACAGCGTGCCGCAGCAATGAGTTATGAAGCCTATATTGTTTCGCAGATTACTCGCAACTGGCGTCGATCACCTAGTGCTCGAAATGGTATGGTAGTAGAAATTACCGTACATTTCTTACCATCAGGTCGTGTAAATGATCTGTATGTAAGTAAGTCTAGCGGTGATGCTCGTTTTGATAACGACGCTTTACGTGCGATTGAGCGTGTACAAGTATTTGAAAAACTTCAGGAGATGGATTCGATTGTATTTGATCGCTATTTCCGTAAGCGCGTATTGCGTTTCCGTCCTGAAGATCTACGGAATTAAGCCTGTTTTTAACTGGTATGGCGGCTATGTGTTTAAGGAGAGCTAAATGAACAGAGTTTTACAGCGAGTAATAGCTACATTTGCGCTGTTGTTTTCGGTTTCCGTAATCGCTGAAGGTGATTTGGCAATCGAAATTACGCAAGGTATTGATGAGCCTACACCAGTCGCCGTTGTACCGTTTTCTTGGGATGGTAGTTTCGCTTTACCAGAAGATATTGCACAGATTGTATCTGATGATTTGGGTCGAACGGGTCTGTTCTCAATGATGGATCGCCGCAATATGCTGAGCTTTCCAAACAAACGCGATCAGGTTTACTTCCGTGATTGGCGTGTCAGTAAAACTGAGTTTCTACTAATTGGTCGTCAGTTGCCATCTGAAGGTAAAGAGCTAAAAGTAGAGTTTGAACTTTACGATGTACTGAAAGAGCAGCAGCTACTAGCAGAGCGTGTTTCCGGTAGCCAAGCGAATATGCGTGATATTGCACACTATATCTCGGATATGGTGTACGAGAAGCTAACCGGTGTTCGTGGTGCCTTCTCTACGCGTATCGTTTATGTAACCGCTCAGCAGTTTGGTGGTGGTAAAGGTCGCTATCGTTTGAAAATGGCGGATTCCGATGGTGCGCGTCCAATTACCATTCGTGAGCAGAGTGAGCCGTTGATGTCTCCAGCTTGGTCTCGTGATGCGTCTAAATTGGCCTATGTGTCTTTTGAATCCGGTAAGCCAGCTATCTACATCCAGTACTTGGCAACAGGTAAGCGTGAAAAGGTTCAGTCGTTCCGAGGCTTGAATGGTGCGCCGGCTTGGTCACCTGACGGTAATAAACTTGCGATAGTGTTATCTAAAGATGGTAACCCTGAGGTTTATGTTCTAGACCTGCGTTCTCGTAGCCTGGCGCGAATTACTCACCATTATGGCATCGATACGGAACCTTCTTGGTCGCCTGATGGTCAGTCACTTATCTTTACCTCTGACCGTGGTGGTCAGCCGCAGATCTATCGTATTCATCTGCCAACACGTCAGTTAGAGCGTGTAACTTATGAAGGTAACTATAACTCCCGTGGTCGTTTGACTCAGGACGGTCGTTTCTTGGCGATGGTTCACCGTGGCGTAGATAACGTATTCAGAATTGCAGTTCAGGATCTTAAAACAGGTCGTTTAGATATCCTGACCGATACATTTTTAGATGAGTCCCCAACCATTGCGCCTAATGGCAGCATTATTCTGTATGCAACGCAAAAAGGTGTAAGAGGGGTCTTGGGCGGCGTTACCTTAGATGGTGGTGTACGCTTCATTTTACCGGCAAGTAGTGGTGATGTTAGGGAACCAGCATGGAGCCCCTACTTGCAATAAAAGTTTATAGACATTAACTTATGTTCAGATTTGGACATGGCGGCATTCAATAATATTTTGCTTGCTGGGAAGACCAGCAAATATACAGGAGTGATCAATGCGAGCTTCCAACGTAACTAAAGCAGCTGCACTAGCGCTATCCGTAGCATGGATAGCAGGTTGTTCTACAGGTGGTTCATCTACTGAAGGTGGCACAACTACAGGTACTGATACAGGCACTACACAAGGTGTTAATCAGGGTTCTGTTTCCGGCTCTTCTATGGATTCTGTTGCTAACCTACAAACTGTTTTCTACTTCGATTTCGATAAATCAGTAGTTAAAGCAGGCGGCTTTGCTGATCTAGAGAAGCATGCAGCTTACCTTGCTGCTAATCCATCTGTTCAGGTTGTACTGGAAGGTCATGCCGATGAGCGTGGTACTCGTGAGTACAACATTGCATTAGGCGAGCGTCGTGCTAAAGCGGTTTCTCGTTTTATGCAGGTTAACGGTGCATCTGCTTCTCAGATCGAAACTGTTAGCTTTGGTGAAGAAAAACCAGCGATTTTGGGTCACAGCGAATCTAGCTGGAGCCAGAACCGTCGTGTGGAACTGAAGTACGTATCTCGTTAATTTATGACTTCGAACTCTACCGTTCTTTCTACTGCATTAGCGCTGGCGATCAGCGCTAATGTTGTAGCAGAAGAAGTACCCGTTATTGAGTTGGGTGTTGGCGCTCCGTCTGCCAATGTTCAACAACCTTCCTATAATGCTCACTCGGCTTCTAAAAACAGTGAACTGATACTTATTGTCCAGCAGTTGCAGGACGAAGTGCGTTCTCTACGTGGTCAAGTAGAGCAGCAAGATTACCGTCTAAAGCAAATGGAACGCCAACAGCTAGAACGCTATCGCGATTTAGATGGCCGTATCACCGCTTTAAGGGATCCAGCTTTAACACCGCCAGCGACGACTGGTCAGTTAGGTGCTGATAACGCGCCTGTGTTAGAGGGCGATTCATCGGTATCTAGACCGCAAATGCCAGCAGATGTTGCGCCTCTAGCGCCATCGGCGGGTGATGCACAAGCTTATCGTGAAGCCTTTGGTCTGGTTAAGGTGAGAAACTTCCCAAAAGCTGCCGAAGCATTCTCTGCTTTTGTGAAGGATTACCCACAAAGTGTACGTTTACCTAATGCTTATTACTGGTTGGGTGAGATTCGCTTAGCGGAGCAAAAGCCTGAACAAGCGCGTGAATCATTCGTGCAGGTGTTAACCCAGTTCCCGGATAACCCTAAAGCACCGGATGCAGCGTATAAGCTTGGTATCATCTACAATCAGTTAGGTGACATGGCTAAGGCAACTGAATACCTTGATCTGGTAATCAATAAATACCCTGATTCTGATGCAGTTCGCTTAGCTAAAGAGTTTAAGCGTCAGCTCTAATCAATCTTTGGAATACACATGAATTCTTCTGCTTCAAAAAAAGCAGTGGTGTTGCTATCTGGTGGTCTAGATTCGGCAACAGCGCTGGCAATGGCTGCTGAACGCGGCTACAGCTGTTATGTATTGAGCTTTGATTACGGTCAACGCTCTTTAACTGAGTTAAATGCGGCTAAGAAAATTGCCAAGCAACTGAATACGGCTGAACACCGTGTCATTCGACTTCACTTAGAAGACTTTGGTGGTTCAGCGCTAACAGATCACAGTATCGATGTGCCCGAAGAGGAAACCGACGAAATTCCGGTGACCTACGTTCCGGCACGAAATACAGTTTTCATGTCCTTGGCGCTAGGATGGGCTGAAGTGCTCGAAGCTGATGCGATCTTTATCGGTGTAAATGCGGTTGATTACTCCGGTTACCCTGATTGCCGTCCAGAATATATCGCTGCCTTCGAAACCATGGCTAATCTTGCGACTAAACGTGGTGTTAGCGGCGATCCAATCAAGATCGAAACACCACTAATTGACCTAACCAAAGAAGAGATCATCCAAGAGGGTACTCGTCTGGGTGTTGATTACGGTTTAACGGTTTCATGCTACCAAGCAGATGATGACGGTCAGGCATGCGGTGCTTGTGACAGCTGTCGTTTGCGCGCAAAAGGCTTTGTTGATGCTGGCTTGGAAGATCCAACCAGATATCAATAAAAAAGCCTTGCTTTTGCATTAAGGATACGTAAAATACGCGTCCTCTGTGTGGGTCGTTAGCTCAGTCGGTAGAGCAGTTGGCTTTTAACCAATTGGTCATAGGTTCGAATCCTATACGACCCACCACTTAAAAACTCCAGCCTATGTGCTGGTTTTTTTATGCCTAAAAGATACTCGTTGTATAGGATGAGAACCGTTAAAGGTTCGATTCGGAAGGAGAAGCCTGTAGAAAACAGCGGAGCTTGCGACGCTGGCCCGAAGGGCAAAGTAATCCTATACGACCCACCACTTAAAAACTCCAGCCTTCGAGCTGGTTTTTTTATGTCTAAAAGATGCTCGTTGTATAGGATGAGAACCGTTAAAGGTTCGATTCGGAAGGCGAAGCCTGTAGAAAACAGCGGAGCTTGCGACGCTGGCCCGAAGGGCAAAGTAATCCTATACGACCCACCACTTAAAAACTCCAGCCTTCGAGCTGGTTTTTTTATGCCTGGAATTCAGCACGGCTTCGCCGCTTAGGACGCCACTTCGTGGCTAGAGGACGGCTTCGCCTAGAGGACGCAGCTACGCTGCTAGAGAAAAAGAAAATTCTCATAACACTTGAAGAATCTAACGCCTCACGACTGATTTAAGTAACTTCTAGCCGCTCGTATCTCTATGCTATACTACGTCCCCTAATTTTTATCTGGGTGATCCTCAGGTAATAAAGCTACCTAGGTGAGCAGGTAGTCGATCAGTACAACTTATGAGTATTACGTCACATGTTGAGCCAACAGGATATTTCAGATCGCATCCTCGTGCAGGAGCACTTCGCTAAAGAACACTTGCCTCTAGATATGACCATAGAGCAAGTTGAAGAGTATAAGCAGAAGATCAAAAAACTGCTCAAAGAGAAAGATGCTTGCTTGGTAGCGCACTATTACACCTCAGCCGTTCTGCAGCAGCTAGCAGATGAAACGGGTGGCTGTGTATCTGACTCTTTAGAGATGGCGCGTTTTGGTAATGCTCATTCTGCTAGCACGTTGGTTGTTGCGGGCGTTAAGTTTATGGGTGAAACGGCTAAGATCCTTACGCCAGAAAAGCGCGTAATTATGCCAACAATCGAAGCGACTTGTTCTCTTGATATTGGTTGCCCAATCGAAGAGTTCTCCGCATTCTGTGATGCTCATCCAGACCACGAAGTGGTTGTTTATGCTAATACCTCTGCCGCTGTAAAAGCGCGTGCCGATTGGGTGGTTACTTCCAGCATTGCACTGCAAGTTGTTGAACACTTAGCGGATCAAGGTAAAAAGATTATCTGGGCGCCAGATAAGCACCTAGGCACTTACGTGCAGCGTCAAACAGGTATTGAGATGCTGATGTGGGATGGCGCTTGTATCGTACACGAAGAATTTAAAGCTCAGGGCATTCTAGATCTTAAAAAGGTTTACCCGGATGCAGCGGTACTGGTCCACCCAGAATCTCCAGATTCAGTCGTAGAGATTGCGGATGCGGTAGGTTCTACTACGCAAATTATCAACGCTGCGCGTGATCTGCCAAATGAGCAGTTTATCGTTGCGACGGATAAAGCGATCTTCTACAAGATGCAGCAAGCTGCGCCTGGTAAGCAGTTTATTGAAGCACCTACTGGCGGTTCTGGCGCTACGTGCCGAAGCTGTGCCCACTGCCCTTGGATGGCGATGAACGGTCTAGAGAGCGTGCTTCACGCACTAGAAACAGGGCAGGATGAGATCCACGTCGACGAATCTCTAATCGTCGATGCTCGCAAGCCTCTACAGCGAATGCTCGATTTCTCGGCTGAGCTGAATAAGTAAATTTGAAACCCGCGTAAGCGGGTTTTTTATTGCCCTGATAAAGGGTTTTCAATACAGTGGTACTTCTACAAGCTAAAGGATTGGGTTTTTAGGCGATTATGGATAGATCGGCTTTTTTATCTCTCTATTATCTGCATGTAATCCCCGTTTAGCGTTTTTTAGTAAATCAGAATTGAGCAGATGTATCTGCAATTTTACTTTATCTTTTTCGAGTTAATGACGGTTTGGTATGTATTATTTTACAACGGCAACGAACTTCTATGGGGTATTTAATGCAGTATTAGGTGGTGATGTAATAAAGTCGTTACCAGTTATGGAAAAGCCTGCTTTTGGTTTTCGAAGATCGTTTGTGAATGAATCTAATAAATTTGATTTGATCGATAAAGGTAAAGTTATTTATTTGGAAAGGCAGGGCTTTGATTTTATGGAGTACCCTCTTCAAATTAAATTCTGTAAAGGCAATAAAGTCCCAGATGTATTTACCTTAATAGATGGCTACCACTTAGTGTCTGAAAAGTTCAAAGGGGTTGTTGAGTCAATAGATCCTGAGGTACACAATTTTTGGAGGGTAAGTCTTTGTCTTGATGGTAGGTTAATCGAAGGATTTTATTACATGCAGGTAGGAAGAGTTCTTGATTTAGAGGATCTTGATGATTCAGGAGTTGATACTAGAACTTTAAATCTATACTCCGAGCGAATCTTATCTTCAGATAATGTAAAGGGTGTACTTGATGGATATCCCTTGTTTTCTTTGAAAGGGATCACGCGTGGCTTCGTTATCTCGGACGCAGTTCTAACAACTCTTGGCGAGAATTATTTTTACGGATTTTGGGAAGATGGTAGTGTGAGTGAGAAAAAATACGGAAGTTTGTATCAAAAATTAATTTAGGTCTTGAGGTTTAAATTCAGAAAATCTTTGTAGGTTTGGTTTATTGTTGTATTTATTCTGTTTATGGAGTTGTTAATGAAAATATTCCAGAAAGGATTCTTAGATAAATTGGTGCTTGCCCTATGTGTGATTTCAATAGGTATATATTTTGTTGTACTTCAGAATTATTATTCACCTGAAGATGCTGTCGTTGTTGATAAGTTTTATGAGTACGGCTATGCATCTGCCTCAGACGGCCGTTTTGTTCGAAGTAAAGCGCCTGATTATACGGTCTTATATGATGGTGAAGAGAAGTTGGTTTTTGCTGGTCATTTTGCTTCGCGTATGAACCTGAGTAAAGGTGATGCGGTAAGAGTTATTTGGTATTCCCCTTGTCATGAATGGGTGGTGGAGTGGTCTTCATCCTGTAATAGAGTGATAGCGGTTGGAGATCAAAGTTTTAGTGAAGAATTGCAGGAAACTATAGAATATCAGCAGAAGTTCGTAACTTTTGTCTGTTTTATATTGCTGTTACCTTTTTTGATTTATTGGATCATACATTTTATTCGAAGCCCAGAATAATGAAACTTATCTTTATCATAGTGGATCGCTATCGTGCCTAGATATCAATAATCCAACTTCAATGATTCCCTAATCTCTTTCGCATCTTCCTGTCTTTGCTCTAATCGGGCGCGTTCAGTGCTGCTAATGGTCGGTTCTCTTAGTGCATAATCGATTTGCCTTAAGGCTCTATCCACATTCGCAGTTAGCAGGAAGTATTCAACACGAGCTTCGTGCACGCCGACAATATCGCCAGCTAATCCGTAGGCTTCTGCCAGCAGGTACCAAGCGCGGCTGTCATTTGGATCTTTCTCGACCAGGTCTTCATAAGCTTGCACCGCAAGGTGCGGCTGGTTTAGTTTAATTTGTGTATCGGCGTAAATAAAAGATACCGCTTGGCTGCCCGGGAACAGGTTTCTAAGGTGTTGCAGTTGCTTCGCTGCTTCTTGGTAGTTTTCTTTACTGAGTTCAAGTTCTGCTTTGATCAAACGAGCGCTTAGGCGACTTTTAAAACTTTTGCTAAAGCGGTTGATGTTCTTTTGTGCAAGCTCAAAGTCTTTAACTGCTATTGCTGTATGGGCAATAGCGTACCTTAGGCTGTCGTTGTCCTGCTGTTTTTGTGTGTTTAGGTATTTTTCTAACAGTTGTTTTTGGTCTTTAGCGTATCCGGTACGAATACGTGCGCTGGCGATATTAAAGTGGATGCTGTTCTCTTTTGCGTTAATCACATTGATTGTTTCAGCGCGGTTTAGTGCATCCGATACACGTGATTGGGTCACTGGGTGAGTTAGCAAAAATTCAGGCGGTATGCGGCTAAAGCGCGCTTGTTGTTGCAGCTGACGGAACATATCAGCCATGGATCTTGGATCATAACCTGCTTGAGTCAGGGTTTGCATGCCTATGTAATCGGCTTCGCGTTCATTCTGGCGGCTAAAAGAGAGACGGGAGGAGGCTGAGGCTGCCATAGATGATTGCATGCCGACAACGCCTGCTTCGGGATCTGCTGCGGCTAATAATATGCTGCCTAATAAACTGGCTATGAAAAATGGCTTATTTCGTCGTTGCTCTTCTAGCTGTGAAGCAAAATGGCGTTGGCTTAAGTGAGCTAGCTCATGTGCGAGTACTGAGGCTAACTGCGCTTCATTTTGTGCCGTAAGGAGTAGACCAGTGTGAACGCCGATAATGCCACCCGGTGCAGCAAAGGCGTTAACGGTAGGGTTGTCGAGTACTAAAATTTCTAAACGACGATCCGCTAGTTGGCTATATGTGACTAAATTCCAAGTGAGTTCTTCGACGTATTGGCTTACAACGGCATCTTTATATAAACGCGAACTGCCTCGGAGCATACGTACCCAAGCGCGGCCCAAAAGGTATTCTTTTTGTGGCGAGATAATGCTGTAACCACTACTACCAATATCAGGTAGTTGGCTATCTGCTTTCAGGCTTAAAGGTGAAACACTTAACAAAATTGTTAAGAGGAAAGCAATAAGTCCATTGTGCATACTGGTATCCGAAAAAGCCCGTGCTAATACAAACAAGAATGGTATATAGTGCTGAACTTAATTGATAACGACAACAAAAATTACGTTAAGAAAAGTTAATGACTACACATTCGTTCGACGAGACATTAGACGCGTCTGGATTAAATTGTCCTTTGCCGCTCCTGAAAGCTAAACAAGCGCTAAATAAATTGGAAGCGGGAAAGGTGTTAAAAGTTATAGCTACTGATAGTGGTTCTATCAGAGATTTTAAAGCCTATACCGATCAATCTGACCATGAATTGTTGGAATCGTTCACTGATCAGGAACCTTATGTTTATCTGATTCGTCGAGGCTAAGCAGAGTTTCTTATGCGCAAGATATTTAGTAAATGGATAGAGCGCTACTTTTCTGATGAAGAGGCGTTGCTCCTCTTTGTCTTGTTAGGTGCTGCATTACTGGTGATCCTGACTTTAGGTCAGGCTTTAGCACCGGTTTTTGCGGGTATTATCCTAGCGTTTTTGATGCAGGGTGGAGTTAACCGTTTAAAGCAGTTAAATGTTCCGCATCTGCTTTCGGTGATTCTCGTATTTTTAGCTTTTGTCGGTGGTTTAGCTGCGCTGTTTTTGATTGTTATGCCTCTGGCATGGCGTCAGGCGGTAAATCTGTTTAATGAACTCCCCGGCATCTTATCGGAAATACAAACGGTATTACTTCTGTTGCCGCAAAAATACCCAGAGTTTATATCGGAGGCTCGAATTCTAGAGCTGATCGATCTGGCTGCTGCTGAGCTATCGCAGATGGGACAGTGGGTAGTGACCTTCTCCTTGAACTCGATTACCGGGGTGATGGCATTACTGATCTATCTCGTATTGGTGCCTATACTAGTCTTCTTCTTCCTCAAAGATGGCGCAGTTATGACTAAGTGGTGGGTATCATTTTTGCCTGAGAAGCGCGATATGATGACCAGCGTTTGGACTGAAATGGATGATCAGATTGCCAACTATATTCGTGGTAAGGCTATTGAGATCATCGTAGTAGGTACTGTGACCTATATTACCTTTATCTTCTTGGGCATTAACTATGCTGCGCTACTGGGGATTTTGGTCGGATTATCTGTACTGATCCCATATATTGGTGCTGCACTGGTAACGATTCCAGTAGCGTTGATTGCTTTCTTCCAGTGGGGCTGGAGTAGTGAGTTTATGACCCTGATGGTGGCGTACGGCATCATCCAGGCGTTGGATGGTAACGCACTAGTGCCATTGTTGTTCTCTGAAGCGGTAAACCTGCATCCGGTTGCTATTATCGTAGCGGTATTGGTCTTTGGTGGGCTTTGGGGATTCTGGGGGTTGTTCTTTGCGATTCCGCTAGCGACTTTGATCAAAGCTATTTTGAGTTCTTGGCCTAAGGCGAAGCAACATCCTGTAGAATTAGAAGAAAGCGGTGTTTAAACACCGCTTTTTTTGTGTCTGTTATTCTGATTTATAGTGCTTGAGCCGCAGCGAGTACTTCATCGACATGGCCTTTAACTTTTACAGTGCGCCACTCCTGTCGTAATACGCCTTCAGCATCAATCAAGAACGTAGAGCGGTCGATGCCCATGTACTCGCGACCGTAGTTCTTTTTCAGCTTGATTACGTCAAATAGTTTGCACAGTTCTTCATCTGGGTCGCTGATCAGCTCGAATGGAAACTCTTGTTTTGCTTTGAAGTTTTCATGAGCGCGCATGCCGTCACGAGAAACACCGAAAATCACGGTGTTTGCTGCTTCAAACTGATCGATAGCGTCGCGGAAGTTTTGACCTTCGGTTGTGCAGCCAGGGGTGCTGTCTTTAGGGTAAAAATAGATAACAATGTTTTTGCCCTTCAGTGCATCTAGTTCAACAGTCTGCTCGCTAGTGGCTTGAGCGGTAAAAGATGGGACTTTTTGATCAATAGCAACGTTGCTCATAGTAAATCCTTAGTGATGATGGCTACTCAACAAAGTATAAAATCGTATAGAATACGTCTCTTAATACGATACCAGATATGGTTTAGATTATAAGTGATCTATTACACGAGTAATTGGCAATATTTTATGAGTGAAAGTAGAAATATTCCTTATTAGCCCACTATTTGGATCGACCTAAGGAAAAATTGAATCTTTTCAGCCGCCTAGGGTCGATTAGTCAAGTTTTAAGGTTGTAATACGCACTAGGGCAGAGTAGTTTTGTCCTTTGCAAAACCTGATATAAATCTCATGGAGAAAAAAATGATTACTGGCAGCATTGTTGCTCTTGTTACCCCTATGCTTTCTAACGGAGACGTCGATTGGGATTCCCTAGACAAACTGGTAGATTGGCATCTGGATAAGGGCACTGATTCCATCGTCGCTGTGGGCACTACGGGTGAGTCCGCTACACTAAACTGCGATGAGCATTGCCAAGTGATTAAACGTGTAGTTGATCGTGTTGCAGGCCGCATCCCAGTGATTGCAGGCACAGGTGCAAATTCAACTTCCGAAGCAATCGAACTAACTGCTGAAGCTAAAAATGCGGGTGCAGATGCGTGTTTGCTTGTGACTCCTTACTACAACAAGCCGACTCAAGAAGGTTTGTACCAGCATTACAAAGCGATTGCTGAAGCAGTAGATATTCCACAGATCCTTTATAACGTACCGGGTCGTACTGCTTGCGATATGCAGACTGAAACTGTGCTTCGTCTAGCTGAGATCAGCAATATTGTAGGTGTTAAAGAAGCAACAGGTGACGTGCCTCGCGGTATCGATCTAATTTCGAAAGCGCCAGAGGACTTTGCTGTGTACTCTGGTGATGATGCCACTGCAGTAGAGCTAATGCTCGAGGGTGGTAAAGGTAACATCTCTGTAACTGCAAACGTTGCACCTGCTGAGATGGCTGAAATGTGCGCTTTGGCGATGTCTGGTAAAGCAGAAGAAGCACGTACGCTAAATAACAGCCTAATGCCACTTCACGAAAAACTTTTTGTTGAAGCGAACCCTATCCCAGTTAAATGGGCGCTAGCAGAAATGGGCTACATGGGTCTAGGTATTCGTTTGCCGCTAACTGTATTGGCAGATGAGTGTCACGACACTGTTCGTGAAGCGATGCGTAGCACTAACATTATCTAAGCGACTATATTCATGAAGAAAATTGTATCTGTATCAGTGGTTACTGGAGCGCTGCTTTCTGGCTGCAGTATGTTGGATGATAACCCGATCTACGGTGACAATGGCATAGTCCGTGACCGTAGTCAGGATTACGAATTGGCGCAAACGAGCCAGCGTTTAGAGTTGCCTGCTCACCTCAAGGCAAAGCAGACAGCAGATACATTGACTATTCCTGAAATTAGCAGTGTTGCAACAGCACGTACGGGGGACTTCGAAGTTCCTCGTCCTGAGTTCTTTTACGCTGAAGCAGGTAGTGAATCTGTTAATCTTAAACGTGAAAATGGTGAGAAACTCATCATTGTGGATGAGGATATTACAAGCGTTTGGGTGAAACTGCAGGAATTCTGGCAGTTTAATGGCATTGATATCGCTAAGTCTGATCCGCGTCAGGGGCGTATGGAAACTCAATGGATCCATCACGATGCTAAAG
This sequence comes from Neptuniibacter sp. QD34_54, assembly GCF_047778055.1. Classification (GTDB taxonomy): domain Bacteria; phylum Pseudomonadota; class Gammaproteobacteria; order Pseudomonadales; family Balneatricaceae; genus Neptuniibacter. The sequence goes on from NZ_CP180546.1 coordinate 1,503,094, forward strand.
AGTTTGGCTTGGTTGATACTTGGGTGAAGCGTTTAACCTTCCAGGATATCCCGGGCGATACTAAAGATAAGTTACGTGTTAGTTTGAAACCTGTTACTGGTGATCCTTCTAGAACCACTATTGGTATGGAACACGTCCGTTTTGCTGCCGATGAAGAGGTATCCAGTATTGATTGGGCGACTCAAGCTAAAGGTGTAACTTTTAAATCAGATATGATGTTTGAGATGCTGCGTTACCTAGGTAAAGCTTCAGGTCAGCGTAATGCCCAAACACTTATCGCCTTCAATGAAAAGCGTCGTGTCGGTACGCAACTGGGTCGTGATTCTCGCGGTAATCCAGTTCTGAAGATGAACACTGATTCAGGTACTGCTTGGAGTGAAATTAGTACTGCTTTAGATAAAGCCGATATGGATGTAGGTACTCGTGATTCAGATACGGGTTACTTCTATATGACTTATACGACCTCTACACCGTTTGAGAACATTGAAGAGCAAGGCTTTTTTGAATGGTTACACTCTGATCGAGAAGAGATTAAGTTAGATACTACCTCGATTTCTGCTGCGTTAGGTTTTGACGGAGAAGAAGAGGGTGGCATTAGCTATACAACAGGAAAAACTGCTGCTTACCTTCAAGGAGTTAAAGAGGGTGAAGCCAAAGATACCTTGGTGGACCCAGAAGATGAAGGTAACAAAAAAGGTTATAAAATCTGGTTTGCTGGTAAGCCTATCTACGTCTTCGGTGGTGAAGAGTCTGGTATCTACAATGAGTCGACAGGTAAATTCGAACATACAGGTCAATATCAGTTAAAACTAATTCGTACTCGTTCAGGTGTCTTCCTGAGCGTATTAACTTCGGAAGGTCTATCGGCTCCTGCTATTGTTGCGGAAGAGATTCTTTGGGAAATTAAAGAGAATTTACCTAAAGCATAAAAGATGATGTTGTGAGCAATATTGTCATTATAAAAAGGGCCGCGAGGCCCTTTTTTTGTGGTTATTTTTATATCAATAGGAGAGATTTATGCGTGCTGTAATTTTGGATTTAAAAGGACTGGAAACGATAGATCTATCTCCTATCGAAAAGAATGTTTCAGAATTGGTCTGCTATGAATTGACTCGGCCAGATCAGGTGCTTGAGCGAGTTAGAGGTGCAGATATATTGATTACCAACAAAACTGCTATCACTGCTGAAGTTATGGATGCTGCTGAACAGCTTAAATATATCTGTGTAGTTGCTACAGGCACGAATGTGGTTGATAAGGTTGCGGCTGCTGAGCGAGATATCCCAGTGTCTAATTGTGTTGCTTATGGGGTCAGCTCTGTTGTACAGCATGTATGGTCAATGATTTTAGCTTTGCACACTAATTTAGTTTCTTACGCTACTGATGTGCAAAAAGGTCAGTGGCAGCGTTCTGACCAGTTCTGTTTTCTGGATTATCCGATTGTAGAACTTGAAGGTAAGACACTTGGTATTATTGGTTACGGAAACCTGGGGCAGGGTGTAGCGAGTGTAGCGTCTGCTTTTGGAATGAAGGTATTGGTGGCACAAAGCTTGAGCAGTAACGGTCAAGATCCAGCTAGAGTAAGCCTGGATGAGTTGATTGCGACATCTGATGTAATTAGCATTCATTGCCCATTAACAGATGATACGGAAAACTTATTTGATCGATCCACCTTCAAGCAGATGAAAAGCACTGCTTTTTTAGTTAATGCTGCTCGTGGTGGAATTGTGAATGAACAAGACCTTGTGGATGCGCTAAAGTCTGCTGAGATTGCGGGTGCTGCGACTGATGTACTTACAGTAGAGCCTCCAAAAGATGGAAATCCTCTGTTAGATCCATCTATACCTAATCTACTGGTGACGCCGCATATAGCTTGGGGAACACTAGAAGCTCGTACCCGTATTATTCAGCAAACAGCAGATAATATTCAGGCGTTCTTTCGAGGTGAACACACCAATCCTGTTTAACCCTTGAGGTGCTTAGAATGGGCAGGGTGCGAAAAATTCGACCTGCTCATCAGTATCTGGGTGAGGAAAGGCTAAGTACTCTGCATGAAGAAGTAGACGCTCTGAAGCGGCAATGCCTTCTTCGGTCGCATAGAAACGATCGCCAACGATCGGGTGACCCATGGCTTGCATATGTACTCTAAGTTGATGCGAACGGCCTGTAATTGGTTTTAGCGCGACTCTTGTGCCAAGCGACTCTTTCGAAAGTTGTTCCCACTCAGTGTGAGCGCTTTTGCCTTGCTCAAAATCTACAATCTGCAACGGACGATTCTCCCAATCGCATCGTAGTGGTAGCTTTACTGCACCCGATGTTTCGCTTGGCTCTCCGCAGATAATCGCTTGGTAACGTTTGTTGGTCAGTCTCTCTTGAAAGCTACGACTAAGATGTCGTTGTGCTTCAAGGGTTAGGGCTAATACCATCAAGCCAGATGTGGCGTAATCTAAGCGGTGAACGACCCGTGCTGTGGGGAATTGTTCTTGTACTCTGCGCCATAAGCAATCTTGCTTATCTTCACCGCGCCCAGGTACGGATAGCATATCATAAGGTTTATTAGCGATGACGAGTGAGCCATCGCTATAAATGATTTCAATCACGCTGTTTTCCGTTCGAATAGGACCATGGATTCAACATGGGAAGTGTGTGGGAACATATCCATGACACAGAAGCGGCTTGCTACATAGCCCTGCTCAATCAATTCGGCTCCATCTCTCGATAGGGCGGCAGGGTTACAAGATACATACAGAATCATCTCTGGCTCGTGATTCTTGAGCTGCTTAATTATCTCTAAGGCGCCTGTTCTTGGAGGGTCTAGTAGGATTTTATTGAAGCCTTGTTTATACCAAGGCATTGCGCGTAGATCTTTGCTTAGATCAGCACGGTAAAATTCACAGTTGTCTAGATCATTATTAGCTGCATTGGTGTTAGCGCGGGCAACCATATCTTCAACACCTTCAATGCCAACAACATGCGCAGCGGTTTTCGCTAACGGGAGGCTGAAGTTGCCGATACCACAAAATAGATCTAATACTCTATCGTTAGCTTCTAAATTAAGCCAAGAGATAGCACGATCAATCATCTGTTGGTTAACTTGGTTGTTCACCTGAATAAAGTCGCCCGGCTCAAATTCGATGTTTGTGGCGGTTGGCTGATGTTTATAGCTTAAAACTGCCTTATCAGAATAGGCTTCTATCTTATCGCCATGATCAAAATAGAGTTTAAAGTTCCGTTGTTCAGCTAAATCGCTTAGCGCTTGGCAAAGCGCTTCACTCGGGCGTTTTTTTACGCGAAGCGTTAATGCGCCTTGGTTGTCTCCGAGAGTTAATTCGCCATGTGTTATCTCTTTGAACTGTTCTTCTGCTTCCAGTACATGTGGTAGCGCCGACAGGATCTTATCTAGAGGTTCTGCTAGTACAGGGCAGTGATCGATTTGGGTCAATTTACTGCTACCACGGCGCCTAAAGCCTACCAATGCACTGCCATCTCGCATCATCTGGTTGATGCCTATTCGGCAGCTACGGCGATAGTTCCATTCTGCACTTGTAATGGGCTCTTCAACTTTTTCAGGCGCAAATTTACCTAAACGATTGAGTTGATCTAAAACCAATGTTTGTTTGGTTGGGATTTGGTGTTCGTGCGCTAGATGTTGTAAATCGCAACCGCCGCAAGTACCGAAATGCTCGCACTTCGGTGATGTGCGTTGTGACGATTCAGTTAGCACTTGAGTGCAGTTGGCTTCATCATAGCGGCGATGTTTGCTAGTAATCTCATATTCAACTTCTTCATTTGGAAGCGCGCCAGCTACAAATATGGTTTTACCATCATGTTTGGCGATACCTCGGCCTTCATGGCTCAGTCCTTCAATCTTCAGAGTTTCAGGGTAAGGAGTAGCTGCCTTGGGTTTCTTTTTCTGAGGAATGGGTTTGGCAAAAAGGCTTTGTTTACGTTTCATGATGAGTACCAGCTTTAGAAGGCGGCGATTCTATCAGAAAGCGGCCTGCACGTCCTATGACTTGTAGGAAAGTGATCTGGCCCCTGTGTTGATCAATATTGGTTAGATAAGAAAGATCGGTATGCACAACCAGAGATAGATCAATAATTCGTTGACTTGCTGACAGCAGCCTAAGCAATCACCATTATAGCCGTCGATCCAATGCTTGAAGAAATGGATCATATAAGCGGTAGCGATAAGGGTTGGGGCTAAAACGCTAAGATAGCTGAGTGGTAAAAAGATAAAACATGCAGCAGCTGGCAGTGAAGCAATAAGCAGATCCATCTTGCTCAAGGGGCGTAGCATCTGTTTGGATTTGCTAGTCTCTTCATCACTAACGTATTTTTCACGATAGATGATGATTAGCGGGAATAAACGACTGAGACAGTGGCCTAATACAATGATGGCAATGGTGTGTTGAACTTCTAGTAACGTGTTGAATTTCAATAATAATACAACGACTAGGCCAATAACACCGTAGCTGCCAACCCTGGAGTCTTTCATGATGCGAAGGATCTGATCTTTATCCCAGCCTCCGCCAAAGCCGTCACAACAATCCGCTAAGCCATCTTCATGGAGAGCTCCCGTCATCCAGATGCTGGATAGCATCGATAGAATTACAGCTATGCTATCTGTGAAGATAAAACTAGAAAGCCAATAGATCAGAGCTGCGTAAAATCCAATTAAAAGGCCTACCCATGGCAAGTACTTAGTCGATTTTGCTTGTGTTTCTTTTGTGTAATGCACCCAGGATGGAGAAGTGAATCGGGTAAAATAAGTTAGGGCATTAAAAAAAAGATGTAGCTGCTCGGGGTAAGATTTCATTAAACTTGGGGCCTGAGAAAAAGGACCCCTACTTTAGTAATTCCTTTAACTAAGGACAAGGTTTAAACGACTGATGATCGAAGAACACAAGTTTGCTCCCTTTGTTCGTATTTTGGGCAAAGGTAAAAATGGTACAAGATCGCTTAGCCGCGAAGAGGCTGAAGCTGCAATGGCCATGATCCTGGATGGAGAGGTAACGCCTGAACAACTCGGAGCCTTTTTGATGTTGTTGCGAGTAAAGGAGGAGGCGCCAGAGGAGCTTGCGGGGTTTGCCGATGCTGTGCGCAGTCGTTATTCGGTTGGTCGTGAAATGCAAGTCGATCTTGATTGGTCGACTTATGCAGGTAAAAAGAGACGTCACACTTGGTATCTGCTGGTTGCTCTATGTCTAGCAAGCCATGGCTATCGTGTTTTTATGCATGGTTCAAAAGGTCACACGCCGGGGCGTATCTATGTAGAAGATATGCTGAGTTTGTTTAACTTAAATCCCTGCCAGGATTGGTCTGAGACCGAGGCTGAATTAGACCGAGTTAACTTTGCGTATATGTCTGTGGATCAGTTTTGCCCTCCACTAGGGGAAATTATTCAGCTGCGCCCAATTCTTGGACTTCGTTCGCCGGTTCATACCTTATGTCGCATGCTCAATCCTGCTGATGCTCCAGCAAGTATCGATGGCGTTTTCCACCCCGCTTACGGCCCTATGCATCAAAAAACCGCCCAGCTCTTAGGTGTTAAACGCAACGTCACTATGCGTGGTGATGGTGGCGAGGCCGAGATTAGACCTGATACAGAGTGTTTGCTGCAGTGGTCAGATAACGGTGAGTTAACTGAATACGACTGGCCTCGTATCGTTGAAAAGCGCTTCATCAAAGAGGTTGAGCTTCCTTTGCAAACCCTGCTTGATGTTTGGAAAGGGGAAGGTGAACATGAATACGGCTATAAAGCGATCATCTCAACGATGGCTGTGGTTTTGAGATTGTTAGGCGAGTCAGCAGAGATGCCTGAGCTACTGGAGAAGGCAGAGCAGCTTTGGAAAAGCCGAAATATCTCTCTATTTGCTTGAGCGAGTAGCTTCGCCGATTAATCTCGGCGAAGCTTGTCTGAAACTGCGATCGGTGATGGGTAGTTGAAGATCACCACATAACTGGATAACAAGAAGGTTAAGATCGCTGTTGCCTGAATAACATGAGAGGCTTCTTCGCCAATCATCATACTTCCCGCCGCTATATAAGCAATCAACAGCGAAAACTCGCTGATTTGGCCCAAACGAAAACCTACTTCCCATCCTAACTGTTTTGACTCACTAATTCGGCTCAGTAAAAAGCGGAACACCACTGGCTTAACCGCAAGGACCAAAATAGCCAAAATAATTGCTGGAATCGCAATCGTACTAACTAAGGTTAGATTGAAGCTGGCGCCGATTGAGAAGAAAAATAGGATCAAGAAAAAGTCACGGAGTGGCTTTAGGCTTGTCGCAATGTATTGAGCTATAGGGCTGGTGGCAATGGATACGCCGGCAACAAACGCACCGATCTCTGCAGATAGACCTGCTAAATGTGCTATTTCTGCTAGGCCAAGGCACCAGCCAATCGCAAGTAGAAAGATATATTCATGAAAGCGATCAAATTTCTGGATCAGTTTTAGTAGCACGTATTTTACAAATACAAATGCGCCAATGATCAAGAGAGGTAATGCGGCGAGCGTGGTAGCAAATTGAGCCATAGTATCGCTACTTGTGCCGCCATTTGTGCCGCTGTATAGGAACAATAAGACCATAATCGCAATAACGTCTTGTAGAAGCAGAAGACCTACGACGAGTTCACCGGTATGGCGGTGGTGAAGTACAGTTGTGGGTAACAGCTTGATGCCTATGATCGTACTCGAAAACATCACAGCGGCGCCGATGATTAGGTTTTCTGTTTGGGTGTAACCGAAGGCGTATCCCACGCTGTAGCCTAGGGCAAAGAAGATCAATGAGCTTCCTATGGCGACCAAGGTGGCTTTACGTAACATCTGCAATAGATGTGAGGGCTGCATGTCTAGGCCAAGAAGAAATAGCAGGAAGATGATACCGACGTGGGATATATCAGATAGCAGTTTAGTATCAGTCACCATGCTCATGCCGTATGGACCTAAAATGGCTCCCAAAACGATATAGGCCACGAGTAAAGGCTGACGGGTGTAGAGCGCCAAAGACGCAATAATGGCAGCACCCGTAAAAATTAAGAAGAACGAAAAAACCAGTGACTGATCAGTCATTTACATATCCCTAAATGTGGTTTTTAAACTATAGCAAGATGAAACAGCGCGGTTCAAACAATCAAGCTGCTTGGGGGGTTAAATTTTGACTTTTTGCCAATGCTGTTGAGACCAGATGCGGATAAAGATTGCTGACGAAAGCAATCGATGAACAATCTGTACAATCCAGATGCCTAACAATCCGAAGCCTAAAATAGGTCCAAATAGCCAAGCTAGCGGTAAAAAGAAGCACCACTGGCCAAATGTAGATATAAGTAAAACTGAGCGATTGGCACCAACGCCGAGTAGCGCTTGGGTTAATACAATTGCAGCAGCATCTAAACAGATTGCTAGCGCAGTTAGTTGTAAGGGCAGTACAGCGATATCGATCAGTTGCTCTGATTGTAAAAACGCAGAAAGAACTGCTTCAGGAAAGATTGCAAGTGGAATGCTTAGTAGGCTGATGCAAACCAGCGCCGTGACAATCACATCCCATCCCCAGCGAGCTGCTTCTTGATAGTTATCTTCACCAATTGAATGGCTCACAAGCGAAGTGCATGCAACGCCAAAACCTACCGCAGGAAGGATCAAGAAAAGAGAGAGGTTAATCAGTACATGTGCGATTGCTTGTTCGCTGGTGCCCAGCTGACCAATGATCCAGATAAGAATGCAAATAGCCAAAGCCAAAAAGAACTGTTGTATTGAATGAGGGATTGCGAGCTTGATCACTCTATAAATTGAGGATGCTTGCTGAGTGCTGAATTTAAATAACCCGTTAGTTTTGGCGTCCTTGTAGACCATTACAGCGTTTAATAGAGCGCCTATATACAATGCTATAGCGGTGCCTAAACCTGCTCCTGGTGCGCCAAGTCTTGGTAAGCCCAGTTCACCAAAGATTAAACAGTAACTAATAATCACGTTCAGTAGATGAGTGGCTATCAGAACTTTAAAGTAGGTCGCAGGCCGCTTGGTGCCGTTCCACCAACCACGGAAAGAGAGGTTGAGCCCAATAGCAAGCATGGCTGCAGTTCTGTAATCAAAATAGGCTTCAGAGATATCTTGTACCGCTGAATCCTCAGTCATCAGTGAGACTATGGAGCCTGAGTAATAGATCAATACACAACTGACAGGGAGTGCAAAAATAAGTGAGATCATTAGCCCCCAGTGAACGGGGGAGGCGGCATGATCGTTCTGACCTTCGCCTTGATGGCGGGCCACTAGGGTCTGTACTCCAGAAGACAAGCCAAGAATAAGGCTGATTGCCACGAAATTGGCATAACCTCCTATGCCTACGCCGGCGAGAGATGCTTCACCGAGCTGACCGACAAGTACGGCATCTACAAGGTTTAGTAGGCTTTGGGAAAGCATTCCTGCGATAATCGGCAGCCCTAAACCTATTATTATTTTTTGTCGGTTGAAGAATGTCATAGGGGTCAAAATAGGAAAAAAGCAATTCTATCAGATTCTCTTTGAAATAAGCGCTTTCTATTTGTGCAAATAAAAGGATCTGTATATCAATGCCTAAAGGATAAGACGGTTTTGGTAGCAGAATTAAACAAGGATACGATAGAATTCCCCACCTATTGATTAATAGTTGATCAATTTACTCGGGTTTACTTTGAGTGTATCCTAGAGCTTAAGAATTGATTGGTTCAACATACAGGACACCGTATGAATATCACCGTCACAGAAACGGCAGAAGAATACTTAAAAGAGCTACTTTCTAAACAGGATGTTGAGGGTATGGCTGTGCGCATGTTCGTTACACAGCCAGGAACATCTTATGCAGAAACTTGCCTAGCTTATTGTCGTCCAGATGAAGTTATCGAAGATGATGAAATTCTGGAGCTTACACAGCTGCGATTCTACATTGAAAAGAACAGTGTTCCTTATCTTGATGAAGCGCATGTGGACTTCGCGAAAGATCGTATGGGTGGTCAGTTAACGATCAAGGCGCCGAATGCCAAAGTGCCTAAGGTTTCACCTGATAGCCCGATATCAGAGCAGATTAACTACATTCTCTATTCAGAAATTAATCCAGGTTTGGCTTCCCATGGTGGTGAAGTAAAACTGATGGAAGTGGTTGAGGAAGAGGAAGGACATATTGCTGTACTTCAATTTGGCGGTGGTTGCCAGGGTTGTAGTGCAGTTGATATGACATTGAAAGATGGCGTAGAAGCGACATTGGTAGAGCGTATAGCAACGTTGGTTGGTGTGCGTGACATAACAGACCACAGTGTTACTGATAAAGCCTATTACAAGTAAGTGTTACAAACTGTGAAAAAAGGGGATTAAATTCCCCTTTTTTGATTGTCTCCATAAAGGGATACTGCTATAAGATTTAGTATCCCGGTTCTCTTACCTCGATATATTCCCAACGCGTTGTTTTTTGTATCTAATTGGTTGCATTTGAAATTTTGACCCCCATGTAACCCTAAGACACGCTTTTTTAGAATTTCTCCGCAATACATCGCGGACTGGTTGATGAGGCTTTTGCTCATGACACAACATGACGACATTCAGGAACAACTAATCGAATTGCCGGTGCTCCCGTTAAGGGATGTAGTGGTATATCCGCATATGGTTATCCCATTATTCGTGGGAAGGGAAAAATCAATCGAAGCCCTAGAAGCTGCAATGTCTGGGGAAAAAGAAATTCTTCTTGTTGCACAAAAAAACGCATCAGATGATGAGCCGTTAGCTGAAGACCTATTTGAAGTGGGTACTGTTGCTAGCGTATTACAAATGCTTAAATTGCCTGACGGAACTGTAAAGGTGCTGGTGGAAGGTGATTACCGCGCAACCATTCACGCATTGAGTGAAGACGAAGGCTTCTTTACTGCTCAAGCAAATATGCTTGCAATTGAAGAGCTGACGGAAGCTGAAAGCGAGCTATACAAGCGTACAGTTTTAGAGCAATTTGAACGATTCGTTCAAGTAAATAAGAAAATTCCATCTGAAGTGCTTTCTTCTCTCCAGAATATCGACGATGTAGGGCGTTTGGCAGATACCATTGCAGCCCACATGTCGCTTAAGTTAGAAGAGAAGCAGCAGATTTTAGAGATGCTTAGCAATAAAGAGCGCCTAGAGCATCTAATGGCGTTGATGGAATCTGAAATTGACCTGGTTGAAGTGGAAAAGCGTATCCGCGGACGGGTTAAAAAGCAGATGGAGAAAAGTCAACGCGAGTACTATCTGAATGAACAGATGAAAGCTATCCAAAAAGAGTTAGGTGATCTGGATGAGTCCGGTACTAACGATATGGATGAGCTGAAAAATCGAATTGCTGAAGCAAAAATGCCACAAGAAGCTTTCGATAAAACCATGAGTGAATACAACAAGTTGAAGATGATGTCGCCAATGTCGGCTGAAGCAACAGTTGTTCGTGGTTACATCGATTGGATGATCCAGATTCCTTGGGCTAAGCGCTCTAAAGTTCGCCATGATATGAAGCGAGCAGAGAAGGTACTTAATCAAGATCACTTCGGTCTTGAAGAAGTTAAAGACCGAATTTTGGAATACTTGGCGGTTCAGAAACGAGTTAAGAAACTTAAAGGCCCGATCCTTTGTTTGGTTGGTCCTCCAGGTGTAGGTAAAACATCTCTAGGCCGTTCAATCGCTCGTGCTACGAATCGTGAATACGTGCGTATGGCGCTAGGCGGCGTGCGTGATGAAGCAGAGATTCGTGGTCACCGCCGTACATACATCGGCTCTATGCCAGGTAAGCTGTTGCAGAAGATGTCGAAAGTAGGTGTGAAAAACCCGCTGTTTTTGTTGGATGAGATCGACAAAATGGGTATGGATCAGCGTGGAGATCCAGCATCGGCTCTTCTTGAAGTACTAGATCCAGAACAAAACAACAGTTTTAACGATCACTACCTAGAGGTGGATTACGATCTGTCTGATGTAATGTTTGTATGTACTTCCAACTCTATGAATATTCCGGGTCCTTTGTTGGATCGTATGGAGATCATTCGCATCCCGGGTTACACCGAAGATGAGAAGTTGAATATTGCTCGAAATTACCTTGTTGAGAAGCAGTTTAAGAATAATGGCTTGAAAAAAGGTGAAGTGGAGATAAAGGATAGTGCCATTACTGGTTTGATCCGTTACTATACCCGCGAAGCTGGTGTGCGTGGTCTTGAGCGAGAGATCGCTAAGCTTTGTCGTAAGGTAGTTAAAGAGCTTGCCTTGGCTGATAAGAAAGATCTGCCAGTGGTTATTGAAGAAGCTCAGTTGGAGCACTACAGTGGTGTTCGTAAACATAACTTCGGTATCGCTGAAGAGCAAGATCAGGTTGGCCTAGTCACAGGTCTAGCTTGGACCCAAGTGGGTGGCGATATCCTTAGCATCGAAACGGCAGTGGTACCAGGTAAAGGCCGTCAGGTGACTACAGGTAGCTTAGGGGATGTGATGAAAGAATCCATCCAAGCTGCGCTGACTGTTGTAAGAAACCGTGCTGAAGCCCTAGGTATTGCGTCTGACTTCCACGAGAAACAAGACGTTCATATTCACGTTCCAGAAGGCGCTACACCAAAAGATGGCCCAAGTGCGGGTATTGGAATGTGTACGGCTTTAGTATCGGTTTTAACCAATATTCCGGTTAAGGCTGACGTAGCAATGACAGGTGAAATCACCCTAAGAGGGCAGGTTTTACCTATTGGCGGATTGAAAGAAAAACTGCTCGCAGCACACCGCGGGGGAATTAAAACGGTCATTATTCCAAAGGAAAATGAGCGCGATTTAAAGGAAATTCCCGACAATATCAAAGCAGATATCGATATTAAGGCGGTTAAATGGATTGATGAGGTGCTGGACATCGCACTAAAGTATCAACCAAAACCTGTAGAGAAAAGCGAGAAAGAAGTGGTAGCGGCAAAGGAAAAGGCTACAAAAGCTGAGCCGGAGCAAATAAAGCCACATTAGTATTCATCAGGGGTAGAAAGGTGTTCTAGGTGTCTTGACACTCCTTTCTGCACCTTGGTATAAATGCCTGACCATCTTGCTGGGCATGGATAACGGAACAATTAAAAATAACGATCTATTTAAAGGGGAACAACGTGAATAAGTCTGAACTGATCGACGCTATCGCAGCTTCAGCCGACATTCCTAAAGCAGCTGCGGGTCGCGCGCTGGATGCTACACTGGAAGCGGTTACTGGTGCACTTCAAAACGGTGATTCTGTTGCACTTGTAGGTTTCGGTACATTTTCTGTGAAAGAGCGTGCTGCTCGTACGGGCCGTAACCCACAGACAGGCAAGCCAATTGAAATTGCTGCCGCTACACTGCCAACTTTCAAGCCTGGTAAGGCTCTGAAAGACGCAGTAAACAAGTAAGATCTGATCGCGTCACGATCTTACTTAGGGGAGGTAGCTCATTAGTTTAGTGAGTTACCCAGCCTGAAGTACTGATAAAGTACTTTAGGTGCGGGTTAAAGACCCGCGAAAGGAGCGGTAGTTCAGTTGGTTAGAATACCTGCCTGTCACGCAGGGGGTCGCGGGTTCGAGTCCCGTCCGTTCCGCCAACTTTGTTTAACAGACGATCTCTGTTCTACATAGAATGACGAGCTAAATCATATTAGTGAGTCAGGTACAAAATTCTTGAAAGGCGCATTTGTAAGAATGCGCCTTTTTTATGTGTTAAAGATTTTGCCAGGGGTTTAGAGGCATAATGCTACAGTCCATTCGTGATAACTCTCAGGGAATCATTGCCAAGATTATTGTTGGCTTGATTGCAGTTACTTTTGCATTATTTGGTGTTGAATCGCTGGTTAGTTTAACTGCTGGCAGTAATGCTCCTGCGACCGTTAATGGTGAAGAGATCAGTCAGCAAGATCTCTATCAAGGTGTTCAATTGCAACGTCGTCAAATGTTGTCGCAGATGGGGGAGGATGCTGATCCTTCGCTACTGGATGACGGTTTGATCAGCAATATGGTTTTGGAAGGCCTGATTGAGCAATCTGTTTTAGTTCAATCTGCACAAAATCAAGGTCTGACATTCTCTGATGCAATGATTGATCAACTGATCCTGTCTACCAAAGAGTTTCAGCTAGACGGTAAGTTTGATCGTGCTCAATTTGAAGCGACGTTACGTAACGCCGGTCTTACGCCGTTGATGTATCGTGATATCGTGCGTAAAGAGAAGGTGACTGAGCAAGAGCGTATAGCGTTCATGTTATCTGCATTTACTCTGCCAAATGAATTGAACTCTCTAAACGTTCTACAGAATCAAACGCGTGATCTTCGCTACTTCACGCTGCCTGCGGACAATGTTCGTGCTGAAATTACGGTTTCTGATGAGCAGATTGCCGATTACTATGCAGAGAACAGTTCACAGTTTATGACTGAAGAGCAGGTAGCGATTGAATACCTTCTTTTAGAAAGAAGTGCTTTAGAAGCAGGTATTGAAGTTTCTAATGATGAACTTCAAGCAGCCTACCAGCAGCTTGTTGATACATTCCAAGCACAAGAGCAGCGTCATTCAGCACATATCTTTATCGAGATTTCTGAACAGCAAGACGATGCTGCTGCAAAAGCTAAGATTGATGCAATTGCTGAGCGCCTAAAAGCAGGTGAAGTATTTGAAGAGTTGGCTAAGTCAGAATCTCAAGACCCAGCATCTGCTGAGATGGGTGGTGATTTAGGTATTAATGAGAAAGGTGTTTTCTCAACTGACTTTGAAGACGCTTTGTATGCTCTAGAAAAAGGTGCTGTTTCAGAGCCAGTTCGTTCAGAATTTGGTTATCACTTAATTAAACTAGTTGATGTTGTTGAGTCTGAAGTGCCTGTTTTTGCAAAAGCTGAAGCAGAGCTTCGTTCTGATCTCCTAAATCAGAAGGCTGAAGAAGAGTATGTTGAGCAGTTAGAGCGTTTAGCTGATGTGTCTTTCTCTTCTGGTGATCTGGTAGAGCCATCTGAAGAGCTAGAACTAGAGATTCAGAAAACTGAGCTATTTGCGCGTTCTGGTAACGAAGATGCGATTACTTCCAACGCGAAGATTCTTGCTGTTGCTTTCGATCAGGAGCTGATCAATGAAGGTTTGAACAGCACGCCAGTAGAATTGGATTCTGGTCGCTCTGTTGTTTTACGTGTAGTTGAACATCAACTACCTCGTGAAAAAGCACAAGACGAAGTGGCTGATCAGATCCGCGCTATTCTGGTTGAGCAGCAAGTTGCTGCAGCGATGACTGAAAAAGCGAACGCTATTGTTGCTCAGCTTACTGAAGGTGCAGATCTAGCAACTGTTGCAGAAGGTAATGAAGTAGTAGCGCAGCCTGCAGTTAATCGTAGCCAGAGAGAGCTTCCACAAGAGCTTCTTACCGCCGCATTCAAAATGGTAAAACCGCAAAGTGGTTCTACCTATGCAGCAGTTGATACTGTAGATGGCAGCAAAATGATTATCGCGCTAGACGCAATCGGTCAGCAAGATATTGAGCTGCAAGAAGACGAGATTCGCTTTATGGGTATGATGCTTAATAACCGTCAAGGTCAGCAGGATTACCAAGATCACCTTGCTCAGTTAAAAGCTAAAGCTGAAATTGAAAAGCTTTAAGCTAATTTGATCTATTCTAAAACCACCTTCGGGTGGTTTTTTTATATTGGCTGTTTTAGCAGCTTTAGGGGGGAATATGAAAAAATTAATGTTACTGATTAGTCATGGCCTAGTTGGCTTTGCTGGCTTTGCCTTAGGCGTATACCTGTTACCTATCCTAATTCAGCCACAGGGACCTTCTGAGCAAGAGATCTCTTCGGCTGTAGCTCAGGCGCAGTTTGAAGGGCAATTTGTGAAAGAGTTAAAAGGCAGTGACTTTTTGCATTGGGGAGAAGGCTCAGTGATGTTGGGTGGCGGTGTTGCAGCATTCAAAGGTAAATTAGCTCCTGGTCCTGATTATAAGCTTTACCTTTCTCCTGTATTTGTAGATGACGAGATGAGTTTTCTTGAGAATAAGCGAGATATGGTACAAGTTGCAGAAATCAAAACATTTGATGGCTTTGTGGTTAACTTACCAGAAGGGGTAGATCCGGCTAAATATTCTACGGCTGTGATTTGGTGTGAAACCTTCTCTGAATTTATCAGTGCTGCTCGTTATAACTCTTTGTAAGAAACAGTCCTGACTGTCAGTGTTTGGGAATCTGCGAATAAGTCCAATGCTTTCTCAGTGGGTTCTAAAGCGGTCAGATACGCGAAAGTCAGTGCAGTGAAATGTCTGGACCTTTTCAAGCTGGCTGACAAAGTAGATGGTCGCTTTAGAGCTCACCCTACGGGGCTTACATAGCAACTGAATCACTTTGTTAATGATTTTCGACAGGCAACCAGCATGCCTGTAATCATTGCCTCGTGCTTCAATTGCTCTGTAAGCCTGAGTCGCATAAGACTTGTTCTCAGGTTCCCTGACTGACAGTCGTATAGATCGTTTCGAGTTGCGGGTCATTCAATTGACTGGCAGGCGTAATTGTCTTTCGTTGCCAAGGTACAAAACCAAAGTACCAGCAGCGCCAAAAGTTAACGCTGGCTTGTGGGTTTTCATCCAATAGTTCAGCTAGCGTTTGTACTTTACCTAACTCTATCCCTAACGCCTCCTTAAAGGTTAAATAAACAAATTTCGAACAAAACTGTCGCTTGGAATCGAATTTAAAGCCTAAGTGATAAAAGCGCCCCTTACGTTTCTCAGCGGTTTGTTTTAATTTGCTAATATCTGCATCAATTAACGGCTCTTTAAGTCGTAATATGCTCACTTCATCGTTGGTTGTGCGCGATACAAAATCTTTTAGGCTCGTGCGTCTAACGCAGGGAACAGCACTTTCTAAAACAAACCATTCATCATTTTCTTTAACGACAAAGCCTACATGCGAAGTCCAGCTGCCAGTGCCTTTTGCGACCTGGCGGTATAGAAAACTATTGATGGAGATAAAAATAATGTCTCCTTCTTGTACGCAGTTTTCTAGGTCATTGATTACGCTGTTGAACTTTGTCATTTTCATTATGGTTTCCTCAAAAGTTGATACGTAAAGTATGTGTGCTTTGAGGAAGCAGGGCTAAATATTCAAAAAAGGTATCGTATTTTGATACTTTTGGTTTTGTGACTCAGTTTTAAGTGTAATAGGACAAAGCAAAATTTGGCTGATACACTAGCGCTTTTTTTCAACGGCGGCTTTATGCGAATACTCCTTCTCTCAGCTTACGATGCGGATAGTCATGTTTATTGGCGTAAAGGGCTTGTTGAGCACTTGAATGAACACGAATGGACAGTTTTGTCTCTGCCAGGACGTTATTTTAGTTGGCGTATGAGAGGGAACAGTCTTAGTTGGGCGTTTAATGAAAGGGAAACACTAAGCCAGCCTTATGATCTGGTCGTGGCGACCTCTATGACAGACCTGTCTGCCTTGCGTGGTTTTGTACCATCTTTAGCCCAAATTCCAGCACTGGTTTACTTTCACGAAAACCAATTCGCTTATCCTGAGTCTGGTAAAGCATTTAAAACCGTTGAGCCATGCATTCTGAACCTTTATACCGCGCTGGCTGCGGATTATTGTTTATTTAACAGTGAATATAATCGACAGACGCTTTTGGATGGCGCGAAAGCTCTCTTGAAAAAGATGCCCGATCAAGTACCAGCAAATTTGATCGAACGGATTAGAGATAATTCATCGGTGCTGTCTGTTCCTATCAAGTCTGATAGCTACCAAATACATTCTCCTGTATCTGATGAAGTTCATATCGTTTGGAATCACCGTTGGGAATACGATAAAAACCCTCAACTGCTACTTGATGCAGTTGAACAGCTTATCCAGAAACGCAAGGACTTTAAGCTCCATGTGGTCGGGCAGCAGTTTAGAAAGGTGCCAGAGCAATTTGAACAACTCCGTGTGCTACTCGGTGATTGCGCTGGAGAGTGGGGTTATCTTTCGTCGCGTGAGGATTATCTGGCTCTACTGCGTAAAGCGGATGTTGTGCTTTCAACGGCTGTACATGATTACCAAGGGATAGCTGTTCTAGAAGGGGTTGCGTCTGGGGCGGAGCCCTTAGTCCCTGAAAGGTTAGCGTATAGAGAATTGTTCCCTGAAGCCTGCCGGTATAAAGAAGAAAGCGAAGCTGAAGTCTTGGCTGAACGATTAGATCAGTTAGTAGAAAGAAAGTACGCAGGTGAGTGGGGGGAGCAAGTGAATGTCGATCGGTTTAAATGGGCGATACTGGCAGACCAGTATCGCCGTCACTTTGAGCGTTTAGCCCGTAAAAAAGGTTAAAGACGACGGACCTTAAACTTGCGGCCTTTAATTTTACCTTGGCTCAAGCGCTCGGCTGCCTTTCGTGCAACTTTGCGTTCAACGGCAACGTAAGCAGCAAAATCATACACATTAATCTTGCCTACTTGGCTGCCTTGTATTCCAGCATCGCCTGTTAATGCACCTAAGATATCGCCAGGGCGAACTTTGTTCTTCTTACCTCCAGCAATCGCAAGCGTAGCCATTGGTGGGTTATTCGGCTGATAGTTCGGATCTGCGTCTGGTAGTTCAGTCACGGGGAACTCTGTATCCAAATACTTTTCAATGGAAGCCACTTTATAAGCTTCTGATGGCTGATAAAGATTTAGTGCCATGCCTTGCTTACCTGCACGGCCTGTACGACCGATACGGTGAGTATGAACTTCAGCGTCGCGAGTAAGATCGTAGTTGATGACACAAGGGAGGTCATCAATATCTAATCCACGCGCTGCTACATCAGTCGCGATAAGGATAGAGCAACTGCGGTTGGCGAATTGCACTAGTATTTGGTCACGATCGCGTTGTTCTAAATCGCCGTGTATCGCTTTTGCGCTATAGCCCAAGGATTTTAGGTGCTGCTGAACATCATTACAGGTTTGCTTCATGTTGCAGAAAATCACTGCAAACTCTGGTTTGAACTGAGCTAAAATCGCGCTCAAATTCTCTAGCTTATTTTCTTTTTCGATCTCAAAGAAATGTTGTTCAATCTGAGATTGTTGGTGAGTGGATTCTACCTCTACCGTAATTGGCTGATTGAGAATGTCTGCACTCAGGCTCGCAATGGTCTTTGGGTAAGTAGCAGAAAATAGCAGTGTTTGGCGTTTCTTTGGGGTCTGCCCTATGATGTCACGAATGTCATCAGAAAAACCCATATCAAGCATGCGATCCGCTTCATCAAGCACTACGGTAGTGGCTTTATCTAAGCGCAGAGTTTTCTTACGTAGATGGTCTTTGATACGACCCGGTGTACCTACAACAATATGTGCGCCATGCTCCAAAGAGCCAATCTGAGGCCCAATTGATTGGCCACCACAGAGAGTAAGAATCTTCACGTTTTCAGTAAAGCGAGCAAGCTTTCTTAGCTCATTAGCAACTTGTGTTGCTAATTCACGTGTAGGGCAAAGTACTAAGGCTTGTGTGGCAAAACTACGAAGGTTTAAATTCAGCAGTGTACCTATACCAAACGCAGCTGTTTTGCCGCTGCCTGTTTTTGCTTTCGCAATGAGGTCATTACCTCGCAAAACCTCGGGTAGGGCCTTCTCTTGGATAGCCGTCATCTGCTTATAGCCTAGATGATCCAGGTTCTTTAGCATCGGTTTTGGAAGATTGAGATTTGAGAAGCAGGTATCAGACACAGGGCACTCGGTAAAAGTAAAGTTGGTTAGGTTTTGTTGCAAAGCTGCATTATAGAGCAAACCGCTTTGGGAGAATATGAATACCCTGAAGAATCACTCGCTAATCAAAGCGCGTTAACAATTGTTGATCTTTCTCAAGATGTTGGCAGGCTCTTTGGGTATACTTCGGGACAGTCAAAAATAAGTAAGTTGGTTGGGAATTATGAATACGCGTTACGATGTCGTCATTGTCGGTGGTGGTATGGTGGGTGCAACGATCGCTTGTGCTCTTGGAAACAGCCCGTTATCAGTTGCCGTCTTGGAAAGTCGATATCCTGCGGAATATGAAGCTTCCCAACCAAATGATTTGCGTGTTTCTGCTATCAGCGTTGCTTCGGAGAATATTCTTCAGAGAGTAGGTGCATGGGAGGGGATTCTATCTCGTCGTAGTTGCCCTTACCGACGTATGAAGGTTTGGGAAGCAAGCGAAGAAAAGGCATCTACCGAATTTGTTTCCGATAATATTGGCCGTGATCACCTTGGTCATATTGTCGAAAACCGTGTGATTCAGCTAGCACTTTTAGAGCGTTTACAGACATTTGAAAATGTTGATCTGATCTGTCCCGCTGAAGTTGAGGCTATCGATTATTCTCCTGGTAGCAGCATCGTTAGATTGAAAGATGATCGCGAAATAATAGGGCGCCTACTGATCGCTGCGGATGGTGGTGAGTCTCGTGTTCGTCAAGCAGCAGGTATTGGTGTTACTCGTTGGGATTACGAGCAGCATGCACTGGTTGCTTCTGTGACGACTAAATTTGCTCAAGAAGATATCACTTGGCAGCAGTTTACACCGACAGGTCCGCTTGCCTTTCTACCTCTTTCAGGCAATAACGCTTCTCTGGTTTGGTATAACACACCGGATAACGTAAAGCGTCTCTTAGCTCAGGATGATGAAAGCTTTATGCAAGAGCTTAAATCTACCTTCCCTGATGCGTTGGGCGAAATTGATCAGTTACTTAGCCGAGGAGCTTTCCCGCTTCGTCGCCAACATGCGCAGGAATATGTCTTAGAAGGTCTAGCTTTAGCAGGTGACGCTGCACATATGATTCATCCTCTAGCTGGACAGGGTGTTAATATAGGCCTGCTTGATGCAGCTGCTCTCTCTGAAGTGATTTTAGCGGCTGCTAATACAGGTGAAGATATTACTGAATTGGCGTTGCTGAAGGAGTATGAAAAGCAGCGCCGTAAGCATAATTTATTGATGATGCAGACAATGGATGCGTTCTACCGAGTATTTAGTAATCAGAACGGTCCACTAAAAGTTTTGCGCAATATTGGTTTGGGTTTGGCAGGTCGTGTAACGCCAGCTAAAAACAAAGTTATGCAGTTCGCGATGGGCTTGGAAGGGCCTTTGCCTGAAATGGCCAAAGAGCAATAATCAAAGGCTTAAATAAAAAAAGCCGGTCTGGGAGACCGGCAAAGAAATACGGCTGATTAAACCAGCCAGAGTAGAGAAGTGGGGTCGTTACGTGACCCCCAACGATGAATTACTCAGCAGTCGCTGCTTTTTTCGCAGGTGCTTTCTTTGCAGGAGCTTTTTTCGCAGGTGCTTTCTTAGCTGGAGCCGCTGCTTGTTCAGCTGGTGCTGCTTCAGTTTTAGTTGCGTTAGCTACTACAGCAGAAGTTGCTTCAGCTGCTTCAGTTAGAAACTTGTTGAAATCAGATACGTAAGGCATCTCACGAATTTCGCTAAGGCTCTTTTCTACGATCTCAGAGATCTCTTCTTTTGCAGAGTTTAGAGCAGCTAGCTCTTTTTCTGCAGTCGCAGTAGTTTTGGTTTCTAGAGCTTTGAAAAACTCAACTTGTAGTTCAATAGCTTCTTTAGGCTCTTTTACTTCAGATAGAGCTTTAAGCTGAGCTACGCTTGAATCTACGAAATCAGTTACATATTCAGACTGCAAAGAGAACAGAGTTTCTAGTGCTTTTTTGTTCACTTCAGCAACGTCGATTGCTGGTTGCATTTTTTCCTGAACATCTTTCATTAGATCATCGTACATTTTCCATTCCTCTGAGAATCTTTAATAAAGTGTTTTTGTGCGTTGCAGCATTTGAGATAAATATAGTGGTTAATAAATAACCTGTCAAATATTTTTTTGTGCATTGCACAAAAATATTTATATGCATTGCTTTAGATGATTAAACACCTATATAACAATGAGTTAGAGTGATTGGTATAAAAGAGTTAAGTTCTACTCAAATCAGCTTTTTGAGCTGTTTTTGGAGAAAAATAAAAATTCTTGAAGTCAAATTGCACCCGCTTTGTGCCTATATTGGCCGATAGGTTGTTCATATAACCAAATAGCTATTACAATCAGGTGATACTCTTTAGCCCAAAAACAGGGCTTATATGGGAGGGGTTGGCTATCTGCTTGAAAGCTTTCTTCACCTCAATACCTCGGGACAGCTAACTAACGTTTAGCTTTGGTAGAGTCCCTTTAGTAACAGGATCAAGTATTTTCATGACGCAATCGAATACAGTCGTAGAATCACACTCATCTTTTGAATTTGTTAGATCAGAAAAGATTGAGTCTTTAGGAATTGATGTAACGGAATACGAGCATAAAAAGACTGGCCTTTCTCATTTCCATATAGCGGCTGATCATACTGAGAATGTTTTCCTTGTCGGTCTAAGGACTGTGCCGGAAGACTCAAAAGGCGTTGCGCATATTCTAGAGCACACAGCGTTGTGTGGTAGTGAACGTTTCCCGGTACGTGATCCATTCTTTATGATGACGCGCCGTTCACTTAATACATTTATGAACGCAATGACGAGCAGTGACTGGACCTCTTATCCATTTGCTAGCCAAAACCGCAAAGATTTCTTCAACCTTTTAGATGTCTATCTTGATGCTGTTTTCTTCAGTCGTTTAGATCCTCTGGATTTTGAACAAGAAGGGCATCGTATCGAGTTTTCTGAAACAGGTGATGTTGAATCCGATTTAGAATACAAAGGTGTTGTTTACAACGAGATGAAAGGTGCGATGAGTTCGCCGGTTTCTCGTTTGTGGCAGTCAGTGACGAAATACCTGTTCCCGACAACAACCTATCATCACAACAGCGGCGGTGAGCCAGAGAGCATCCCTGACCTAAGTTATGATGAGCTAATTGAATTTTATAAAACCCATTACCACCCGAGTAATGCGGTCATTATGACTTTTGGTGATATTCCTGCTGCTGAACTTCAGGGCTTCTTTGAAGAGAAAGCGCTAAGCCGTTTTGAAAAGCTGGGCACTTCTATCGAAATTCATGATGAGAAACGCTACCACTCGCCATTGCGGGTGGAAGAAGGTTATGACCTTGACCAAGTGGATCTAAGTGGCAAAACACACCATGTTTTAGCTTGGCTTCTGGGTCATTCCAATGATTTAGAAGCACAACTTAAAGCACACCTTATGTCACGTGTGTTACTGGATAATAGTGCTTCTCCGCTACGTTATGCGCTTGAATCAACTGATTTAGGCAGCGCTCCTTCGCCATTATGTGGTTTAGAAGATTCCAATCGTGAAATGAGCTTCATGTGCGGTATTGAAGGCAGTGAGCCCGAATCTGCGGCAGAATTTGAAAAATTGGTATTGAATACCTTGCATAAGGTTGCTGAAGAGGGTGTACCTCAAGCTATGCTGGAAGCCCAGTTGCATCAGTTAGAACTGCAACAGCGCGAAATTAATGGTGATGGCTATCCTTATGGCCTGAGTTTGATCATGTCTTCGCTCGGGGCAGCCGTTAACAAAGGCGATCCAATCGCTATTCTGAACCTTGATCCAGTGCTAGAAAAGCTGCGTGAAGCGATCAAACAGCCTGACTTTGTGCAGTCCATGGTTAAGGAGCTGTTAGATAACCCGCATCGCGTTCGTTTGACTTTACGCCCAGACAACAAACTAGCAGCTAGTCGTGATGCTGCAGAGAAAGCGCAGTTAGCTCAAATTAAAGCGGGTTTATCGGATGCAGATAAACAGCAGCTAATTGATCGTGCAGCTGAGTTAGCCGAGCGTCAAGAACAGGTCGATGATGAATCGATTCTACCTAAAGTGACATTGACCGATGTACCGGATGAGATGTCTGTGCCTGAAAATGTGGCGGTTGAGTCTACGCTACCTTTGACCCGTTATGATCGAGGCACCAACGGTATTGTTTATCAGCAGGTAATTATGCAGCTTCCGCAGTTAACGGAAGATGAGCAGCACATATTGCCGCTATACAGCTATCTTCTTACTGAATTGGGCTGTGGTGATCGCACTTATCAAGAAAATCAGCAGTATCAAACTGAAGTGACCGGTGGCGTTCATGGTTTTGCTTCGGTAAGAGGTGCGCCTGATAATGAACAGGATGTAAAAGGTTACTTCACATTAACCGGTAAAGCCTTAGTGTCTAAACATGAGGCGTTGTTGGATCTGCTGAAAGAGACGCTGCAATTTGCACGCTTTGATGAATTGCCTCGTATTCGTGAAGTGGTATCTCAACAACGTACTCGTAAAGAACAAGGTATCACCGGGCAAGGCCATGCATTCGCAATGATGGCTGCAGCAGCGAAGATGAGCCCGGCTGCAGCACTGTCTCATGCAACAAAAGGTCTTGATTCTATCTGCTATTACAAGCAGCTGGATGATCAGCTAGAGAATGAAGATGCTCTTAAACAGCTTTCACAACGTCTCCAAGAGTTGCATAGCAAGATCCAGCTTGCCCCACGTCAATACCTAGTAGTGGCTGAAGATGAGTATCAGGCTAGTGTTCAGAGCTACTTAGAGTCTATCTGGGCAGATGTGCCGAGTGAAACCTCTGCAGGGTTCTTACTGCCAGAATTACGTAGTAAGGTGAAACAAGCTTGGGTTACCAGTACACAGGTAAGCTTCTGTGCTAAAGCATTCCCTACCGTGGCGGTAGATCACCCTGATTCTGCGCCACTTACAATTTTGGGGGACTTTCTGCGTAATGGCTATCTACACCGAGTTATTCGCGAAAAAGGCGGTGCTTACGGCTCTGGCGCTGGTCAGGATTCAGGTGATGCAGCTTTCCGTTTCTTCTCTTACCGTGATCCTCGTTTATCTGAAACCTTGGATGACTTTGATGGTGCGGTGAAATGGCTTCTGGAGACTGATCATGATGCTCAGAAATTAGAAGAAGCGATTCTGGGTGTTGTCAGCTCGATTGATAAGCCAGGATCACCGGCTGGTGAAGCTAAGCAGGCATTCCACAGCGCTTTGTTTGGACGTACGCCTGAGCAGCGTAAAGCGTTTCGTGCGCGTATCTTGAATGTGACATTGGATGATCTAAAGCGTGTTGCCAAAACTTATCTTTTGGATAAAGAAGGCAGTGTGGCAGTGATCACCAGTAAAGAGCAGGCAGACAGTCTATCCGACGACTTTGAAGTAATTGAAGTCTAATTAAGGTAAAATTCGACTAGCGATCAAGGTAGACTTTGATTGCTAGTCATTTATTCCTTAATAATCCTCAAGCCTCTATGCCCACACAAGCGCTTTATCAAGGTGCGCTGTTTATCATTCTGTCAGAACTGTTTTTGGTCTGTTCTGGCATGGTCGTAAAGCAGATCACTCATCAGCTACCCACTGAGATTATCGTATTTGCCCGTAACCTCTTTGCGTTAATTCTATTGATGCCTTGGTTATTGCGAAATGGGATCTCCTCGATAAAAACGAGCTCTCTTCGATTTCATATTGCGCGTGCGGCGGTCGGTGTGACTGCCATGATGTGTCTTTACTATTCATGGGGACACTTGCCTTTAGCAGAGGCGGCGTTGATCAAACAAACAGCTCCATTCTTTATTCCATTATTCGCCTTATGGTGGTTAGGTGAAAAGATTTTTGGGGTAGTGAAACTGGCAATATGTGTTGGTTTCTTTGGTGTTTTTCTAGTGTTGAATCCCGGGCAGGGAACACTCAATGTTGCTGTGCTAATTGCGCTTTTTGGTGCAATGCTGGGGGCGCTAGCAAAAGTTATTATCCGTAGGATGAGCGATACAGAACCAGCCAGTCGCATCGTTTTTTATTTCGCTTTGTTTAGTACCGTTTTAGCTTTGCCGCCAGCGATGCTTAATTGGGTTACGCCCAATTTAGTTGAATTGGGTTGGTTATTGCTGATGGCCATTACCTCAACAGTTGCCCAGCTGTTATTGAGTAAAGGCTATGGTCTTGCACCAGCAGGACAGTTGGGGCCGTACACATACGCTTCGGTAGTCTTTGCTGCACTGTTTGGTTGGTTATTATGGGATGAAGTATTAGGCGTCTACAGCTTAATAGGTTTGTGCTTGATCTTCTCGGCTGGATTGTTGTCCCTTTCTTCCCGTAAAACGGCTAAATCCTAGTAACAACTGTTTGGTGTTTGAACAGTTTTGCCTGTCAGCTATCAATTTTTCTTCATGAAGCGAAAAAAGTACTTGTAATCCATTGTCAGAATGGTACTACTGTAAGTGTACAGGGGCGCACAAAAACATTAATTCATAGCGCTCTCACTGCAACAAGGCATTAAGGATTTGCACATGAATATCAAAATTACTCACCGCAATGCTAAAGTTTCTGACAGTGTAAAAGAGAAAGTAGAGGAATGGCTGAACAGCAGCCAAGAACGTTACGAAGTTATTACTAGTGCTCACGTTATTATTGAAAAAAATGATCGTGAGGACGTTGCTGAAGCAACAATTCACGTAGCAGGTAAAGATATCTTTGCGAAAGCATCCGCTGATAACTTGTATGCTGCTCTGGATGCGATGGCTGATAAAATTGATCGTCAGCTAGATAAGATTCACCAGAAAAACGTGAATAAAAAAGGAAATCAGAGACCCGCTGCAACAGTTGAAATGGCAGCGGATGAGGAACTCAGCTTAGCCTGATCTAGGATATAAAGTTTCTAAAGCCCAGCTATATGCTGGGCTTTTTTATTTCTAGAACAAAATTTTATATGCATCAGGCTTGCATAAGTGTCGTTATTAGATGGATAATGATAAGTGTTATCATTAGCGTGTAGGTATTGGAGTAGGTAGTGAAGGCAGCGTTATTTTACGGCACCACAACAGGTAATACTGGCGATATTGCAGATAAGATAAAAGGTAGTTGGGATGCCGGCGAACTAGAGTTATTTGATGTCGCAGACAGTTCACTCTCTGCAGCAAAAGATTTTGATATTCTTATTTTTGCTATACCTACGTGGGATTATGGTGAAGTACAGGAAGATTGGCTGGAAGTATGGGATGAAGTGGACCAGTTGGATTTCAGTGGTAAACAGGCTGCCTTTATCGGTCTTGGTGATCAGTTTGGCTATCCTGAAT
This sequence comes from Neptuniibacter sp. QD34_54, assembly GCF_047778055.1. Classification (GTDB taxonomy): domain Bacteria; phylum Pseudomonadota; class Gammaproteobacteria; order Pseudomonadales; family Balneatricaceae; genus Neptuniibacter. Next base: position 1,529,084 of record NZ_CP180546.1, read on the forward strand.
GGTTTGTCGATGCAATGGGTATGCTACATGATAAAATCGTAGCCAAAGGTGCAGAAATTGTTGGTCACTGGTCTGTAGAAGGTTATGAATTTGAAGAATCTAAAGCACTAACAGACGATAAAAAACATTTTATCGGCTTAGCTCTAGATGAAGATTGGCAGCGTGATCAAACCGATGAGCGCCTTTCTGATTGGTTAGATCAGGTTAAATTGGAATTAGGCGTTTTCTAATCTAACTAACTGAATTTTTAGAGCCCTGTTTTTACGGGGCTTTTTTGTGTCTGTCGTTCTCTGGCCTATGCTGTATTAAAGCTACTTTCTATAAGGTAGTAACAAACTAGGTCAGATAAGGATGGCTATGCCCGCCAGCAAACTCCTCTCGGAAATCAAAGCTATCTCAGTGCTGAGTATTTTATTTTGCTTATTTGCTGCCTTTAATTTCCATTCACCACTGCTTCCACCGCTCGAAAACTACTGGCTTGATTTAACGCTTCAACAGCGAGCAGACAAAAGAGTCGCAAGTGAGCATATCGTGGTTATCGATATAGATGATTCGAGCCTGAATAATCTTGCGCCTATTGCGGGTGGTTGGCCTTGGCCAAGGGCTGTACATGCCGAGCTGGTCGAGTTGTTGCAGTTACAGAAGCCTGCAGCAGTGGTGTTTGATGTTCTGTTTGCTGATAGAGATATTTTTAACCCAGAAAGTGATCAGTATTTTAGCGAGGTGTTGGCTACATCGGATAATGTTTATCTACCTTTCTTACATCTGCAAACCTATTCTGATCATCTGTTTCCGCGTTTAGATCAATATCCAGAAACCGTCCCCATTCGAAAGCCGGATACAGTTTCATCTATTCCTCATGCAAGTTTGGTCTTACCTAATGCGGTTGACGCGAGTGTTTGGCGTTTAGGCAGTATTAATTTCCATCCTGATGATGATGGTGTCGGGCGCAAGTACGCTGCAATTCATCCAATATCTGATTGGGGGATTATGACGATGCCTGCGCGAATCGCTGTTGACCTTAATGGTTTTGAAATTGAAGAGCAGTCAATCTGGATCGATTGGTATCAAGGCAAAGGTGAGCCCTATCCTAGACTTTCTTATAGCGAAGTATATAAGCAGTTGACCCAAGGAGATGATTTCAAAGAGGTAAACTATTTTAAGGACAAAATTATTGTTATCGGTTCAACTGCTGCGGGTTTACATGATATCCAAGTCACACCGATTAGTAGTACTTACCCCGGTGTTTTTATCTTAGCTACGGCTATTAATAACTTTATTGATCAGAGCTTTCTTCAACCAGTAGACACTTTGCGGGCTTTGGTGATTGTGGGCGTAAGCTTTGGTGTTTTAGTGCTATTGCTGGTTCGTGTGGGAAGTTTCTATTACGCACTCATCGGAATAGGCATTTTAATCGGAGTAAACGTGCTGTTCAGTTATCTGCTTTTGATCATGGAAGGGATGATGTTCCCTGTTATGACTTGGCTGGTCGCGTATATTTTTATTGCGGTTTCTTTTTACGCATTCCGTTTATTGCAGCAACAGAGAGAGATGAGAAAAACGGTCGATATTTTTGGCCGTTTTTTGGACCCGAAAGTAGTGAATATTTTGCTTGAACAAGGTATCACCGATCAAGCTTTGGCAGGAAAGAGCACGCGGGTAACCATCTTATTTACCGATATTCGTGAGTTTACTCATCTTTCTGAATATCGCAGTGCTACCGAAATTGTCGATCTGCTTAATCATTACTTTTCTCGTCAAGTTGAAGTTATTTTTCAGTATAAAGGTACCCTCGATAAATTTATTGGTGATGCCATTATGGCATTTTGGGGTGAGCCCATTGAAAATCCCGGACAAGAGATTGCTGCTGTAAACGCGGCTTTGGATATGGTGGATCAAATGCTCGGCTTCAGACGGGAGTTTGGTTTGTTTGATTTCGATATCGGCATTGGCCTCCATACAGGGGAAGTAGTTGTTGGGGCTATAGGCACGCAAAGTCGCTATGATTACACTGCCATTGGTGATGCGGTAAACGTAGCCAGTCGTATTGAAGGGCTGACTAAAGAAACGGGACGAAGAATTTTAGTTTCTGAAGAAACTCGGCAGGCATGTGGGGATGCTTTTGACTTCGAGCTGATTGGTGACTATAAGGTTAAAGGCCGGGAAAAATTGGTAACCGTCTATCAGCCAAGGAGGTTGAGTGATGAACCTTAAATTACTAATTATCGGTCTTCCATTTATGTGCTCCACTTGGGCGACTGCTCAAACTGCCTACACAGTCAGAGATATCTCTGTCTACCAAACTCCCTCAATTTCTAGCACTGTCGTTACGAAACTCTCTGAAAAATCCTCTGTAAATATTCTGCGACGAAGCGGTGGTTGGTACGAAGTACGAACGGGTAATGCTGACTCTGGTTGGGTGAAAATGATAAACCTTCGATATGTGAGTAAGCCTAGCACGCAACAAGTTGCGGGCAATATGAAATATCGCTCCAAAACAACCCTGACTACCGGTGTTAGGGGGTTGGATGAAGGCGGGATTATATCGAGTGGGTCAGGTGTCTCCCTTAGCAAAGTAAAAGGTTATAAAGTGAGTGCAGATGCGGCTACCAAGTTTGCACGGGAAGGGGGATTGAAAGCACGAAGCATGAATTATGTGGAGTAGCTTATGTCTATATTGAAAATAAACGCTATCAAAGGGGTTGTTGCTGGTTTTCTATTGCTGGGTTTAAGCGGCTGTCAGGTCAATAACATCAATCTGACCCCATTAATGGAAGCAGGAAAAAAATCGACCGATCTATTTGAGAAAAGCTTGGCTGAAGAAGTTGAGATCGGTGAGGAAGTGAGTGCTGTTCTGCTTCAAAAAGCCTCCATATATAACGTCCGAGATGTTCAAAAGTATGTGAATTCAGTGGGAATGTGGCTCGCTCAACAAACTGAACGATCTGATATCCCTTGGACCTTTTCAGTGTTACGAGATGATAGTTTTAATGCTTTCGCCACGCCCGGTGGATTTATCTATATCACAACGGGGACTTTAGAGCAGTTGGAGAGCGAAGCTGAGCTTGCAGGTGTGCTAGCTCATGAAATTGCACATGTGGTTCAAAAGCACCACCTCCGAGCTATTCAGAAGGAAGCAAAAATCGGTATTGCAGCAGATCTTGCTCGGTTCTTACGTGACAGTCAAAGCGATTCAGATAGCAGTGGAACTACGGTATTTGGTGACCACTCAGTTGAAAATAAACTGCTGAATACCATTCAGGATGTTTACAGTGATGGTTTGGCTCGAAGCGATGAATTAGAAGCGGATAAGATGGGCATGGTGATCTCTGCCAGAGCTGGCTACGATCCAATGGCTTATATCGCGGTATTGCAAAAGATAGATGCTCAACAGGATGATAGTTCCTTTTGGCAGGCATTTAGTAAGCGTCACCCAAGCGCTGAAGACCGTTTGTCAGAACTACACAAGTTAGCGGATAAGATGACTTATATAGAAGGTAAAGAACTTAATAATCGTTATTCCAAAATGATAAAGTAGATGTACATGGAATATCGGAATATATGTAATGGATTTTTCCAATAAAGAGTCTTTTCAAATCAGTGTGGCCGGGCCTGATCGCGTAGATGTTGTGCTTAAACAGTGGCAGCAACTTACATCGTATCTGCCTATTCACCATGCAAAGCCTTTTGGTTTGCCTATTCCTGAACATCTTGAAAATCAGCTTTATCATACCCTTGAACAATGTATTGAAAGAGATGATGCAATGATATTTATAGCTGAGGGGGATAAGGTTTGTGGGACGATTGCCGTCATTCTGAATCAGCAAACAGGTTATACTCAGCCTAATAGTAGTGTTTTGTTTAATTTATGGGTAGAACCTGATCTGCGTAGAAAAGGGATAGGGCAAGCATTGGTCACGGAAGCTAAACAGTGGCTTAAAGCTCAAGGGGTGACCTCTGTTCAGGCTGGATGGCACCCAGGAAATACAGAGGCTGATGATTTTTGGTTGAAACAAGGCTTTTCACCTTACGAAACAATTGGCTCTGCATTTTTATAGCTAAGCAATCATTGTTAATTAACCTTCTTCTGCACATATCTATTCTTAAGGATTTCAATGAGCAAAGCACAGCAAAAATGGGATCAGCGATACTTGGCAAAAAGCCAAGGTCTAGCATCTGAACCTGTTGCACCAGAATATCTAAAACGTCAGTGGCGTTTTTTAAAAACAGGTCGTGTATTAGATTTGGCAGCAGGAGATGGGGCGGCCTCTATTTTTTTGGCGAAACAAGGCTTTAGTACGGTAGCGACAGATATCTCTCAAGTAGGTTTGGATCGTTTGTCTGAGGCAATGACTAAGTTGGGCTTGGAAGTGGAAACACATCAGATGGATCTAGAGGAGGAATCGGTTGATTTGTCAGATCTGGGATTGTTCGATTCGATAGTTGTCTCCAGATATAAACCTGCTGATGGATTCTGGGAAAAACTGTTAAGTCTATTGAAGCCAGAAGGTACTTTATTAATGACTACGTTCAATCTGCTCCAGCATGAACGTACCGGTTTTTCGAAGCGATTTTGCTTAAGAGAAAATGAACTTTTAGGTCATTGTGCCGAATTGACTTTAGTGGATTTTGAGTCGGACCGAATTGAGTCGGGAATGGACTCATATATTTTTAGGAAAGATGTGAACAAATAGATCGTAATTAAACCTTATTAGCTTTATGTATATACATTGTGATGCAACGGATTTACAAGGCATATTCGCAGTACATCAATTGTCTGCCTTGCATCAAATATTTCAGTTTTTTTACTGAAAAATGACGGTTTTGTAACAAAACTGTAATTACTCTACGCAATAATTCCGTCATAATTCGCGCGCCTGAACACAGGTGTGTTCAATTTATTTTTTGACTTTTAAGGTGCGTTGTATGGTAGCAACCAGTACCCCATTCTTGCAGATGTTTGCTCGTTCACCGTTCAAACCAATGCAAGATCACATTGCAAAAGCGCAAGAGTGTGCTGTTGAGCTTATTCCATTTTTTGATGCGGTGATCGCAGATGATTGGAATGAGGCTGATAAAGTACAAGCACGTATCGCCGTTTTAGAAGGCGAAGCGGATGCTATGAAAAAAGAGATTCGCCAGAATCTGCCTAAAAGTATTTTCCTTCCAGTTCCTCGTACAGATCTCTTAGAAGTTGTACGTATGCAGGACAAAATTGCTAATCGTGCGAAAGATATCGCAGGCATTATGCTTGGCCGTCAAATGAAAGTGCCAGCAGAGATGCAACAAGATATGAAAGACTACGTTCGCGTCGCTTTGCAAACGTCTGAGCAAGCATTGACTGCACTTAAAGAACTGGACGAACTTGTAAATAGCGGTTTCGGTGGTCATGAGATCGACGTCATCGAAAAAATGCTAGAAAAATTGGATGCCCTAGAGCACAACACGGATGAACACGAACGTGCTATTCGCCTGAAACTGTTTAGCATCGAGAAAGAACTTCCGCCGGTAGATGTTATGTTCCTCTATCAGGTTATTAGTTCAATCGGTGACCTGGCAGATCGCGCACAACAGGTTGGTAGTCGTTTACAGCTATTAGTTGCTCGTTAATTCATTCGGTAAGTAAAGATGGAAATCATTTCTCAATACGGCCATATCCTTGTAATTATGGCATGTGTGTTTGGCTTCTTTATGGCTTGGGGCGTTGGTGCAAACGATGTTGCCAATGCCATGGGTACTTCGGTTGGTTCAAAGGCATTGACTTTGAAACAAGCGATTATGATCGCAATTGTTTTCGAATTTCTTGGGGCTTATCTTGCGGGTGGTGCGGTAACAGCAACAATTCGTAAGGGTATTATAGACCCGGCGATCTTGTCTGGAACGCCTGATTTGCTCGTGTTTGGTATGTTATCTGCGCTATTAGCTGCGGGTATCTGGTTGTTAATTGCTACTCACTTTGGCTGGCCTGTATCTACTACACACTCTATCGTAGGTGCGATTGTTGGCTTCGCAGCAGTTGGTATCTCTGTTGATGCGGTTAACTGGGGTAAAGTATCTAAGATCGTAGCAAGTTGGGTCGTATCGCCGGTTACGGCCGGGCTGATAGCCTTCTTCTTATTTAGAAGCGTACAAAAGTTGATACTCGATACTGATAATCCTTTTGCTAACGCTAAAAAATATATCCCAGGTTATATCTTCCTAGTAGGCTTCATGGTTTCCATGGTGACCTTCACTAAAGGTCTTAAACACGTTGGTTTAGATCTTAGCTGGGGTCAAAGCGCATTAGCATCAATTGGTATTGCTGTAATCATCATGTTGATCGGTATGAAGATGCAAAAACGCATCACGCCTGATCCAGAAGCTGATCGCGAACATCACTTTACTAGTGTAGAGAAGCTATTTGGTATCTTGATGATGTTCACTGCCTGCGCAATGGCTTTTGCCCACGGTTCTAACGATGTTGCAAACGCGGTAGGCCCTCTAGCTGCTGTAGTAGGTGTTGTATCAGCTGGTGGTGAAGTGGCGCAGAAATCTGCAATGCCTGTATGGATCTTGCTACTAGGTGGTGGCGGTATCGTTGCTGGTCTAGTTATGTACGGCCACAAGGTAATCGCAACGGTAGGTAATAACATTACTGAACTTACACCAAGCCGTGGTTTCGCTGCGACACTAGCTGCTGCAACAACAGTTGTATTTGCATCGGGTACTGGTTTGCCAATCTCCACTACTCACACGCTGGTAGGTGCTGTATTGGGTGTAGGTCTTGCGCGTGGTATGGCTGCACTGAACCTGCGCATCGTAGGTACGATCTTCGTATCGTGGGTAGTAACTCTGCCTGCAGGTGCGGGTCTAGCAATTATGTTCTTCTTTATGTTTAAAGGTATGTTTACCTAAACGTAGAACAGCTTTAAGTAGAAAAGCCCTGTATTCGCGAGAATACGGGGCTTTTTTCTGTATGAAGGCAATTAAATGATCACAAATCCATCATATTGATGTAAAATTTGGGCCCAATTTTTTTGCTTTGGGAGTAAATCCCTAAGCTAGAACCAGAAATATCCGGAAAGAAGATGCATACAGTTGAGAAGATCGGCGGCACTTCCATGAGCCGCTTTGAGGAATTGATGGACACCATTTTGGTGGGGAAGCGCACCACACCAGAGGAACTGTATAACCGAATTTTTGTTGTGTCAGCTTATGGCGGTATTACCAACTATCTTCTTGAGCACAAGAAAACCGGTGAGCCTGGTGTTTATGCACGTTTTGCAAACGCTGAAAGCGAGCAGGCGTGGATCGATGAGTTGAGTAAAGTTCAGGCGAAAATGGAAGAGATCAACGCTGAGCTTTTCGCTGATATGGAATTTGAGCGAAACGCTGCGGATGCTTTTGTAATCGAGCGTTTGAATGACGTTCGTGATTGCATGAAGAGCCTGCACCACCTTTGTACTTACGGTCACTTCCAGTTGGAAGAGCACCTGATGAAAGTACGTGAGATGCTAGCATCTATCGGTGAGGCGCATAGTGCATACAACTCTGTACTTGTTCTACGTAATGCAGGCATCAATGCTCGTTTTGTTGACCTGACTGGTTGGCACTTAGATCAGCCTCTACCGTTTGAAGAGATGGTTAAGACTCAGTTTGCCGATGTTCAGATCGACAAAGAGATGGTGATTGCTACGGGCTATACGCACTGTGAAGAAGGTCTGATGAAGACTTTTGACCGTGGTTACAGCGAGATGACTTTCAGCACGATTGCGACTGTAACAGGTGCTGATGAGGCGATTATCCATAAGGAATATCACCTAAGTTCTGCAGATCCGATGCTAGTCGGTACTGATAATGTAGTAACAATCGGTGCGACTAACTACGATGTGGCCGATCAGCTGTCTAACTTAGGTATGGAAGCTATTCATCCAAAAGCTGCGAAAGGTTTGCGTCGTAACGGTGTTAAATTGCGTATTAAGAACGCATTTGAGCCAGAGCACGAAGGCACGGTTATCTGTCAGGATTACCACAGCAACGCTCCTCGTGTGGAGATTATTGCTGGTCGTAATGATGTGTTTGGTATCGAAATCTTTGACCAAGAGATGCTAGGCGATGCGGCTTACGATATTGAGATCTCTAAGCTTCTAGCTCAGCTGAAACTTTACGTGATCAATAAAGACGCTGATGCGAACAGTATCACGTACTATGTTGGTGGCTCTCGTAAGATGGTTAACCGCGCAACGCGCCTAATGGAAGAGATGTATCCAGAAGGCCAGATCCGTCTGCACAACCTTGCGATCGTTTCTGCTATCGGTTCACACATGAAGGTTAAAGGTATTCTTGCTCGTACAGTAAGTGCTTTGGCTGAAGCGGATATCAACGTAATGGCGCTTCACCAGTCTATCCGTCAGGTAGAGATGCAGTGTGTTGTCTCTGAAGATGACTACGAGAAGGCGATCATTGCATTGCATGCCGCTCTTATTGAGCAGAGCCCGCAGAACGTAAATACTGCGGCTTAATCGCAAACTTCTGTAAAGCCCGCGAAAGCGGGCTTTTTTATTTCTGCATTTCCATCTAATCTGCTTACTATTCTTGGTAAGGCGAAAAACTGATGGAAAAGCAGTCCCTAGAGTTCCTTTATACAGCACTGAAATCTGCAGAAGAGCACGTGCGCAGCTTTGATACTAAAGCGCAGATTGTTGGTGTGGGTTACATTTTTACAGCAGGTTTAATCCATACAATCGGTTCTACGTTGCCGCAAAGGGATGATTATATCTCCAGCATATTGGCGATCATCCTCTCTTGGGGGTTAGTCATCGGGCCGATCATTTTATTTGGTGCGGTTTTATATCCTACACGCAATACGGCACCCAAAGTGGGGGCTGAGCACAGTAAAGTTTTGAAACTCTTTTTCACTGATAGTGAGCATTCAGAATCGACAGGGCATTACCTTAAAGCGCTGGAAAGTTCTGATCTGCGAGTTGAGCTGACTTATGAATTATTAAAAGTCTCGGGTCTGCGTAATTTAAAACGTAACCGCTTTCTCCGCGCCTTATGGGCTGCGTTAATCTGTTTAATCATGCTATTTGGCCTTCAGCTTTACCGTGCGGTGATCGCTTAAAGTACAAACACGCTTCTATTCCTAACTCGTTGATTTTAGAATGCTCAGTATCTAAAAGATTAAGGGTAAGTAATGCAGTTAGTGACCATGACCCCAATCCGCAGTCATTTGAATCTGCGTCAGGGAGTGAATGAAAGAAGTGCGGAATATAGCCAATTTCTTTCGCAGTTAGATGGTGTGTTACAAAAGCAATTGGTAAAGCAACTTGATGAATCAGGCGATCTATCAAACCGCATTGCTGTACAGCATCAAAATCAGGGCAAGGCCTACACCAATACTGGCTCTGACGATCGAGACACTCTGTGTTTATTCACTCACACTAAAGAAATTACTGATCAGCTTAGTCTTGAAGCGAAGGTTTATAGCAATACCTTGTCTGTGGTGACCGTGACTATGGATATGGATTATGTCATTGCTACACTCGAAGATATCGCTCAATCCTTGAGTGTTGAAAGCAGCCTTCCTTCGGCAGTGTCTAACTATCAGGATCGAATCGCTGCTTTGTGTGGCTTAATTCAAGAAGCGCCTCACCAGCCAGGTGAGCATGTTTTGCTTCCAGAGATCTATCAACTCCTCGATGAAGATACTGAACTGACGCTAGAGCTATTTGCCCAAGCCCAATCAACCTATCTGATTTCAAAATACTATCGCGACGAGCTTTACCCAGCGCTTCGTGATCTGCCTAAAACGATTCAGGTTAGCTATCTGGAAGCTTTGGGCGATTTCTCTGGCTTTAACGATATTAAAGAAACCGATGGTTCTAATGTCGATCAGCCATGGAGTTCTCGCTTACTGCGTTTAGATCGTTCTGAAAGGGAAGGAAATGAGTCGCTTATTGAAAACTGGTTAGCTGAAACACCGCATCCAGAACACGCTAAAGAGATTCTTGAGCAGAATAGAATGGATTCCTTAGTGTGGCTTAACTATGTATTAGTTGATGAGATCGATGAAAAGAACAAGCCTCTGCGTCACAAGTCAGACTATAAGTTAGAGGCTATGGGATTAGCTCAGTACTTTTATGCAGTACAGCATGCCTGTAATTCCAATCTTTATATGGCGATCTCGGATACCTATTTAGAGAGTAATACCCATGTCGCCGAAGATATATTGGCGGGGGTGCGTGCGACGACTCGTATGCATATCAGTGATTATCATGAGAACTGCCAATATCTCACCCGAGACAAAAAGTTACTGCTCGAGAATATTCTGGCTGGTTGGGATTATGAACAGATGGTTCAGAATTCTGAGCGCCTAATTGAGGTCTGCTCTAGTAAAATTAAGGATATACATGCAACCCGTTCGGAAAAAAGCAGCTTCTACACCGATCTGATTCTTGTTGCGATCGGTTTTATCAGTCTGTTCGATCTTGCGATCACCATCTCTGAATACAGCCGTACTTATACATCAAATGCGGCGTTAGGTTATAGAGATGAACAGCCCTCTAGTTTCTTGAGTGGCGTGGCTAATATGGAAACTGACCTGCTTCTACTGAGCAGTGTTGTCTCAATCATTCTTTTATTTGTTGTGTACTATGTTGCGAAACGTCGTTAAATCTTTTGCTGTCATCGCCTTGATCTTGAATGTGGCGGTAGCTAGCCCTTTTCAAGCACAGCCTGTTTATACCTCTGATTGGAAGCCGTTTGTTAATGGTGAAGAAGAGGAGAAAGGTGTTGTTTCCCGAGTGGTACAGCTCGCCTTTTGGGAGATGGGGTTGGAGGCTGAACGAGCTAGTCTGGATTATTACTTCAGCTATAAGTTGGTAAAAAATCAGCAGGTTTTACTAAGTTATCCCTATTTCAAAACAGATCAGCGCTCGCAAGAGGTGTTGTTCTCAGATCCGCTTATGTCTGTAGAGAATGGCCTTTTTTATAACTCTAAATGGCGGCAATATTCAGGTAAAACTATCGATTTCAACCAACAGAAAGTAGGTAAAGTCGCAGGTTATAGCTATGGTGCTGAAATTGAGCCTTTGCTGAAAAATGCTAAGGTCTATAACAGTGACCTTCAGGCTTTAACTGCATTATCTAAAGGCGAAATTGATCTATTACCAGCCAGCATTGAGGTTGCGCAAGTGATGTTACATAAGCACTTTCCTCATCTGTTACATGAGTTTAAATTGCTCGAAAATCATCGCGGTACAGACAGTGTTCATCTAGTGGCTAGCGATAATGATGAAGGTCGGGAATTTATTCAGAGATTTAATTCGGCGTTAGCGCGTTTAAAGTCTAAAGGTATGATTGAACAGCTGCTTACCTCTAATGAAGATGTTCAAGGTAGTGGTTATGTTCGACTGGTACCCGCGGAAGGCTTTCCTTTAATTACTGGCTATGAGGTGAACGCTCAAGGAGATAAGCAGTTCTTTGTCATTCCTCAGGGCAGCAGGGCGACGGTGTTAGCTTGGCATGATGTTGTTTTAAAGCCGCATGCCACAGAAAAAGTGTTTGATGGCATGATGAAGTATTCTCAGGTGAAGGTGGTCGATGGACCACATGCGGGTCGATCACTTTTCGTAAGAAACATGCATCTAGAGGTAGAGTAGTGGTTTCAGTCACACTAGGCTGGCTTGGGACAATACTTTACCTGTTGGCTCATGCTTGGCTTTCCTTACTTAAAAATAAAGCCTCTTATCACTACTATCTGGCCAATTTAGTTGCCGCAATTTTGGTTGCTACTTCCTCGTACCTGATAGCGTCTTGGCAGGCGGTTGTGATTAATGTGTTTTGGGCGTTGGTTAGTTTTGCTGCCATGAAAAACTATGTATTACCGCGTCTACCTTTCAGTAATGCCCAATTATATGGGCTGCTGGGCGTCATGTTTTTGGCAGGAGCTGGTGGCTTACTGTTTGCGTATGCTCAGCAAGGAATGGCTATCTTAGCTTGGAGTTCATCTATTGCTTATTGCTTAGGCTACTGGCGATTTTCTGCAGGGCGGTTAAGTCAGCAGTCCTACTATCTCGTCAATACTTATGCGGCGGTGATGTTGTTGCCGCAGCTTTATACCGATGCAAACTGGCCGGTATTAGTGTTACAAATCGTTTGGGCCTCAGTCTCATTGTGGGGCTGGTATAAGGGTCGAGAAGGTTATGTGCTGTCTCCTTAATTTCTCATCTGTTGGCAGCTTTCTTTTTTTATATGGGTAAAACATGTCTGAACCAAATACACCTCAATTAGATATTGATGAACTAGCGCGAGAACACTTTTACCAAGTGTTATATGGTCGCAGGGATGTGCGAGGTCAGTTTTTACCGAATTCTATACCTGATGATGTGCTGACCAATATTCTGCATGCTGCCCATCATGCTCCATCGGTCGGTTTATCACAGCCTTGGAACTTTATTCTGATTCGTGATCAGGCCAAGCGTCAGCAAGTTTTTAATGCCTTTCAAAAGGCTAATGATGAAGCTGCAGAAATGTTTAGTGGCGAGCGACAGGTTCAATATCAAGCATTAAAACTGCAAGGCATACTCGATTCACCTTTGAATGTTTGTATCACTTGTGATCGTAAACGGGGCGGCCCGGTTGTGCTTGGCAAGACCCATCAGGCTGAAATGGATCTTTACAGTACTGTTTGTGCGGTACAAAACTTTTGGCTTGCTGCAAGAGCGGAAAATGTAGGTGTAGGCTGGGTGTCTATTATTGATCGGGATGTATTAGCTAATTTGCTTGAGCTCCCAGAGGGCGTGGTTCCTGTCGCTTATTTGTGTGTGGGTTATGTCTCAGAGTTTCTAAAAAAACCGGAGCTTGAACTGGCTCAGTGGGAAAAACGCAGCCAATTGGAAGATATGATTTTTACTGATAACTGGGGGAATAAAGCTTAGCTTTAGCCGATCCGGCGTTAATGAAAATGAACCTTGCTGTTTGAAAAATGATCTATATTGATTATATCGCCGTTTAATTTGAAACAGATTTAAACGGTTTATAGGTTGACCGCAGGGAGGTTCGATATGCGTTTCGTCCTCAATTTTACTGTCGTTGTCACTTTGCTTACCTTATTTATACCGCCAGTTAGCGCGCTTGAGGTGAGAAGTACAAGCGCACAGTTTTCTCCGTTGATAGAGCGGATTGTGCAGGCCAAGATAGTGCCTGCTTTTAAACAGTTACCGGATAAAGATCAGAGATTATTAGCCCCGGTTGAAATTTCCGTCGTCGAAAACCTACGTGCTGCGGGTATGGCTTTGGCTGTCGATGACACGCCCCCTCTGATTATTATCAATGATCGATTCCTAAAAGGCCTGTCCGTTTATATCGAAGCCTATTTGCTCTCTCAATCCATGAACCGGCCCGAGCTAGTCGAAGAGTACTTTAGTGATTATTTCTGGCGTCATCATCCATCCTTTGTTGGTCCTCTGCCAAAATCGCCTGCTGATTGGCTAAGTGCCTCGCCGGAACAAAGAGAACAGATTCAGGCAGAGCATGAGCGTCTATTGGAAAGTGTGATTGTTGATGTGTTGTTACACGAGATGGGGCATCATGCAGAGCATGCCTTTTATGGTTATCTCGCGTCGCAATATGTAAGAGAGGATAATGAGCGTCTAGCAGACGATTGGGCGGCAAAAGTGAAAGCTGAGCACTTCAAGCCAGATGATACTTTAGGGCGCTTGATCTCTATTGGATATATCTTTGAGCAAGATCGCTGGGCGGCTCTAAAAAGGGATGATTACTATCCAAGGATGTTATCAGGTGTTGCGGGGTACTTGCCGATCTTGTGTGAAGATGCAACCGAGGCATCTAAACAACATTTCTGTAATCAGCTCTATGACAACATCAGTAACTACTTCTCCAAAAAGGTGGTTGATACCTATGCTCAAAGAAGGGATCGAGGTGATACATTTGCGAGTTTCCCTATGGGACAGATACATCTAGCAAAAAACAATTTCGTCGACGCCTGTAATTACTTCAATGAAAGCCTTATTTATGGTCAGGTTGCACGCGCAGCAATTTACGTAGGTTGGTGTTACCAGAATGGTTATTTAGAGCCTTCGCCTCCAGATGCACAGGTTTTAGCTATGGCTAGAGTGAGTTATGGTTTCTCCGACAAGAAAAATATTGCAGGAATGCTAGATTCTAGTGGATCTCAACAATAGGGCGAGTTAGTGTTGCGATATTACTAGGTGCTTGGTAATTTTTGCACCAAATTTGAATGATATTGTTAGGAGAACATAAATGGCACGCGCTACAGCTCGACATATCCTTGTAGATACAGAAGCACGTTGTAACGAACTAAAAGCAGAAATCGAAGGTGGTTTGGATTTCGCGGTTGCTGCTGAAGAAAACTCAACTTGCCCATCAGGCGCTCAAGGTGGTGATCTAGGCTCTTTTGGCCGTGGTCAGATGGTTCCAGAATTTGATACAGCTGTATTCACAGGTGAAGTGGGTGTTGTTCAAGGGCCAATCAAAACTCAGTTTGGTTACCACCTACTAGAAGTGACAAGTCGCGAAGACTAATACAAGTTTAAACTTGTAACTTAAAGACTTATAAAGTGCCGTTATGCGGCACTTTTTTGTATCTGGATATTTATATTTAATCCTTGGATGCTGGTGTTATGCTGAAAGTGATTGTTACTGTAATCTCGCTCTTAATTGTTGCTGTTCTCATCTTATTTGGATTTAAAGCCTTTAAGTCAAGAGCCGGTGAACCGGCAGGAATTGTTGATAGTCGTTTAACTAAATGCAGTAGTAAGCCTAATTGCGTATGTAGTGAATTTTCGGGTACAACCCATTACATAGAGCCTTTGGCGTTACCCGCCAATGTTAAGGATTCAGATGCTGTAATAACTGTTCTAATTAAGGTTATTGAAAGTTCTGGTGGTGTGGTTAAGAGCATTATTAAGGAAAACCGATATATCGCTGCTGAGTTTAGCAGCCGTATACTTGGGTTTGTAGACGACTTTGAGGTTCGAATCGATATGGAAGAACGCCTTGTACACTTTCGCTCAGCATCGAGAGAGGGCTATTCTGATTTTGGTGTAAACAAAGCTCGTGTTCAATCTATTATCTCTGAGTTGGAGAAAGAGATAACGAAGATCAAGGAGTAAGCAGATGCATAAGGTATTGCTCGTCATTATGGCAATAGTGCTCAGTGGTTGCGGGACAAAGTATGGCTTTAGCTATGTTAAACCCGAAGTTGAGAATAATGCAGTTGTGTATATCTATCGACCTGAAGCGCCTAATCCAGGTAAGCAGCCGCTGGGTTGGAAGTACCCCGAAGTATTTATCGATGGTAAAAGTTTTGGGTTGTTAAAATTAGAGAAGTACATTGTTGTTGAGCTTGAGCCCGGTATGCACGAAATTCTATTCACCGGGCTAACAGATAAAGCGAAATGGGAAGAGCGAGATTTTAAACGTAAATTCTCAGTTCATCATACCGAGCAGAAGTACCTTAAGTTTCAGGTGAGATACGACCCTAATACGATGGGGTTGCTAGAAAAAACCAAGTACCAATTATTTCTCACCCCTATGAAGCATGACGATGCGATCTACGAGATCAATAAACTAAACCTTCAGTAAAATTGCCCTAAAAAACTGCACTGCCGGAGCTAGCTGGCTAGCTCCGGTAGGTTAGCGAAGTAATCCAATGCATCAGGATTGGCTAGCGCATCTTTGTTGGATACTGTTTCCCCTAAAATTACCTTTCTTACAGCCAGCTCAACAATCTTCCCGCTGATGGTTCTAGGGATTTCAGGCACTTGGATTATCTTGGCTGGTACATGCCTTGGCGTGGTGTGTTGGCGGATTGTCTGCTTAATTGTATTGCGTAGACAATCGTCAAGCAGAGTTCCTTCAGACATAACCACAAAGAGGACTACGCGTGTATCGTTTTCCCAGGGTTGGCCTACGCATAAAGACTCAATCACCCCGTCAACTCGTTCAACTTGACGATATATCTCAGCGGTACCAATTCTTACACCGCCTGGATTGAGTACCGCATCCGATCTGCCGTGAATAATCATGCCACCGTGTTCGGTTATTTCTCCGTAATCACCATGGGCCCAGCGGTTCTTGAATTGGTTGAAATAGGTATTTTGGTATTTTTCACCATCAGCATCGTCCCAAAAGTAGATAGGCATCGATGGGAATGGGGATTTGCAGACTAATTCCCCTTTCTTCTGGGTAACTTCTACGCCGCTTTCATCAAAAATGGCGACATCCATTCCGAGGCCTAAGCATTGCAACTCACCCTTCTGGACTGGGAGTATTGGGCACCCTAGAGCAAAGCAAGAGATGATATCTGTACCGCCCGATATTGAAGCCAGCAAAAGATCAGTTTTTACTTCCCGATAAACGTAATCAAAACTTTCGTGCGCTAGTGGTGAACCTGTCGATAGTATCGCGCGCAATTCAGAAAGCTCGAATTCTTTCTTTGGTGAGATATTTGCCTTTTCTAGTGCTGCAATATATTTAGCACTGGTGCCAAAGACAGAGACCTTTTCTTTATCTGCCATATTCCACAAAGCAGAGGGAGAGGGGGCAAACGGTGAGCCGTCATATAATGTGATAGTACAGCCACAGGCCAGACCGCTTACCAGCCAATTCCACATCATCCAGCCGCAGGTGGTGAAGTAGAAGAGATTATCATCCCGGCTGATATCTGTGTGTAATTGATGTTCTTTGAGATGTTGAAGGAGTGTGCCACCAGTGCTATGAACAATGCATTTAGGTGTACCAGTGGTACCAGATGAGTACATGACGTATAGGGGATCAGAGAACTTAACCGGCGTAAAATTGACTTCGGGTGCGTTACTATCGATAAAGTCGCTAAGTACACAGGCGTTCTTTATCTGGCTGAACTCAGGTGTTGGTTCATCTAGATAAGGTACAAAGACGAATGCTGTGTTTTCACTTAATTGCGAGGCTATACCTGAAATTTTTTCTAAACAGTCAATCCGTTTGCCGTTATACAGGTAGGATTGGGTCGTAAATATCACTTTGGGTTTTACTTGGCCAAAGCGATCGATGACACCTTGCACACCAAAGTCAGGGGAACATGAAGTCCAAATGGCACCAAGCGATGTCGTTGCTAGCATAGCTATAACGGTTTCAGTGATATTAGGCATGAAGCCAGCGACCACATCTCCCTTTGTAATACCTGCCTTTTTGAGGCCAGAAGCGTATTGAGCAACTTGGTTATAGAGTTCTTGATAGCTAATTTCTGAGCGTTTACCCGCTTCATTGTAATTAATGATGGCGGTGTTTTGATCCCGATACTTTAAAAGGTTTTCTGCAAAGTTTAATTGGGCTTCAGGGAACCATTTTGCACCTGGCATTAGGTTTTCATTTAACAGGTATGGGGCGTTCCCCGTACTACCTATGACATTGCACTGTTCCCAAATGTTGAGCCAGAAGCTTTCAGGGTTTTCTATAGACCAGCGGTGAAGATCTGAGTAGCTATCCAGCTTGACCGAACAGCTTTTGTTTATGTTTTGCATAAACTGATATAGCTGAGATTGTTCGATTTGTGCTTGGCTCGGGCTCCACAATGGCTGTGTCATATACAGTTCCTAATTGAATCAATGTCTATAAGACAGAATAGACAATAAGGGTTTACCTGTATATGGGTTGAGGCTGAAATATTTTTTAGTTGGTTTGTTGGGGAGGGGTGATGGAGAGCTATAGGGAGAGTAAGCCCTGCCATCTATAGATGACAGGGCTGATTATTAGCGCAGGAAGTTTTTGCTGATATCGCGGAACGCATCAGTTCCTGACTTTTGCATCCACTCAAAGGCAACCATCTCACGGCTAACAACGTGTATGCCTGCGTGGCGCATACGATCGAGCGCGAGTGCTTTATCTTCAGGGCTGCGCGAAGACACACAGTCCGCCACTACATACACTTCTCGTGCTTGTTGTTTTAACTGAAGTGCTGTTTGTAGAACGCAAACGTGCGCTTCCATGCCGGCAATAATAACTTGGTTAGGGCGGATGGAATTGATCTTCTCGTTACAAGCAGGTTCCGACATACAAGAGAAAAACTCTTTTTCCATAATGCCTTCTGTTGGGATTAACTCAGCTAATTCCGAAATCGTATGGCCCAAGCCTTTAGGGTATTGCTCACTGGTTAAGATCGGTACGTTAAGTTTGTTTGCAATCGCTGTTAACCAGATTGTATTTTCAATCAGTTCTTCTTTTTTATGGATTGCGGTTACCAGTTTATCTTGAATATCGATGATCAGCAGACAAGATTTATTCGGGTGTATAAGCATGCGAAATAGCCTTATTTTTATGCTGGTTCTAGCTCATTGCAGCATTGTACGTGTTCGAGGTTAGTTGCTGGAATCAAAGTCTCCAGCTGATCTTCCTCATAATAATGAGGCCAGATCTCTTTCACAATGGCGCCATTAGTCGCGAGCGTATGACAGGTATCAAGCATCGGTGGCTTTTTGCTACCGTCCTGCCAGAAGTTCTCAAGTAGTTCTCGCTCTTGATGAGTAGATTGGAAAGCCGCAGTAGCCAGTGGGCCTAACAATTCAAGCAGGTGAGTACATCCTTTACGACCACTAAACAGTTCTTTGGTCTGTTTGGTAAACCCAGGCATGATTTGTAGCCCAATCAACTGGGTATAGGCATCTGAGATAGACTTGCAGCTTTCGAATGGAGTGTCATCCATACAAGCTACGGCATCTAATATGTTTAGGTCCATATCGACAGTAATTCGCACAGCCATACCGTGTAAGGGCGCGCCAGCAACCAAAGTGCCGTCATGACCGTAGTGATCCATGTCGAAGGTTTTTGTGTCAACAAGATGGGCTTCAATATCCCATAGGCCATCTTCTCTTTTGTAGCCTTCGCAAACGACTTTGCGGGTATGTTTAAGCGTACGATTAACGGGTGCTGGTAAAGGCATAATTACTGCTTTTTATGATAGTAAAGGGCGGTACTTTAAATGCGGCTATTCTAATGTGAAAAAGTTAGAAACACAGTAAATAATCCTAAATAAGCTTAGGAAATGGAGTTTTTTAGACGAAAGATAGGTTTGTTCTAGATAAAAATAATTCAGGGCAGTCGATGCTGCCCTGAATTACTAGAAAGGTAGATGATTATTCGTACATTGCTTGCATGGATTCCTGAGTCCATTCAAGGCTGGCCCGGTAAGCTTGATCGTACAGGGTGCCGTCTAGATCCATTGGTAAAAGATCCCAATCACCATTTTCATAGTTCACTACATTCCTTAAGACTTGGCCAATTTCACCTTGGCCAAGACTAACGGCATTTTTGATGTCATCGCCTAGTGGAACTTGCTCCAGCATAGTTTCACGTTCAATATCTAAAAGGGCATGTAGTCCTGACATCATGCCAGCCATAAAGTAGCTGCCATAGTTGCTCTTCTTCTGTGCTTGGGCTATCTCTTCGCACATGCGGCCACGAACCAATAAACTTCTAGAAAGCTCTTCTGGTTTCTCTTGATTAGATGACATCGCAATCAACGTCGCCCATTTTTTAACTTGCTCTAAACCAAGCAGTACAATCGCTTCAGCTACAGATTCTACCTGTCTAACTAGGCTGTAGCCTGCAGAGTTCACGATACGTAACAATTTATAGGTTAAGGCTGGGTCACGGATGATCAGCTCTTCAAGTTTTTCAGGTGTTGCTTTAGGGTTTTGCAACTCTTGGATTAGCTGCATCAATGCAACTTGGCTGCCTTGAATTTTTTTACCCTTGATCACCTTAGGCTTACTTAAAAAGTGGCCTTGGAAAAGTTTGAAGCCAAGATTTATGCAGGTTTCTAGTTGTTCATGTGTCTCAATTTTTTCAGCGAGAAGAGTCACTTTATGAGGACGTAATTGTTGAACCTGTTCTTTGATTTGCTCAGCACTCATTTCAAAAACATCGACTTTTACGATTTGTGCTAGTTCAAGCAGTGGGTCGAATTTTGAATCGTATATGAAATCATCCATAGCGATTCGGTAACCTTCGCTATGAAGGGCTCTGACAGCTTCGATAACCTCTTCGTCAGGTTCGATGTCTTCCAATATTTCCAAAACGATGTGTTTTTTAGAAACTTCCGGTAATTTTTGCTCGACAAGGATATCTCTAGTCAGATTGATAAAAGCCGGTACTCGTTTTAATTCCCCAGCATCAGAAATGCTAGTGTAGGCATTGAGTAGGACTTCACCCGTAGCTTCGCTAGTTGAAAATAGCGCATGTCCTTGGGCGTCTTCAGTTCTATATAGAAGCTCATACGCAACTACTTTCTGATTTCGATCAAAAATAGGTTGGCGAGCCATTAGCACTTGAGAGTTTTCAGACGATTCCATAAAGGTGCTTGGTCCTTGTGCAAAATAAGAAAAAGCGGAATGCCCTCAGTGTATCACCTACAGGACATTTGTTTCATAAGAAAATGCAGTTGTTCTATGTAAAAATGGGAATAGAAGCTGCTAGTAATAGTCGCAAGCCAGCATTCACGTTCTCCATGCAGTATAATAGTGTACTTTTACAAATTCGGGATGTACCAATGAGTATTAATTGGTTTCCAGGGCACATGCATAAAGCCCGGAAAGAGATCGCTAAAGTAATGGATGAGGTAGATGTAATTATTGAAGTGCTTGATGCGCGCCTGCCTCAATCCAGCGAAAACCCATTGGTTAACACTTTGCGTAAGGGCAAGCCAGCGTTAAAGCTCCTTAATAAGAGCGATTTGGCTGATGATAAAAAAACGCAGGAATGGATCGATTACTTTAATAGTCTTCCAGATACTCGCGCTATATCGCTTGATCATACACAAAAGAAACTGATTAATAGAATTGCTGAGATTTGTAAGCAGATGGCACCGTCTCGCTCAGAATCTGGACGTCCAGTGCGTGCCATGATTATGGGGATTCCTAATGTTGGTAAATCTACGCTAATTAATGCCTTGTTAGGCAAGAAAATTGCCAAAGTGGGGAACGAGCCAGCTGTTACTAAAAGCCAGACTCGCTTTACCACACGTAATGGTATGGCGTTGTCAGACACACCAGGCATTTTGTGGCCAAAAATTGAAGACGTAGATTCGGGTTATCGATTAGCAGCAAGTGGTGCAATCAAAGATACGGCCATTGAACATGAAGACGTGGCGATATTTGCCGCAGGGTTCATGCGAGATGATTATCCTGATCGATTAGTAGAGCGTTTTAAATTTAAAGAGATGCCGGAGCTTGCGGAAGGTGTTTTGGACGAAATTGGTCGTCGAAGAGGGTGTTTGCGCCCAGGTGGTGTTGTTGATCGAAATAAAGCGTCAACGTTGCTCTTAAATGAAATACGTTCGGGTAAACTGGGTAAATTAAGTTTTGAAACTGTTCTAGAGTGGGAAGAAAAACGCCGTATCGCTGAACAGGAAAGATTAGAGCAAGAACGATTAGAAGCAGAAGCACAGGCGGCTGCGGAAAAAGAAGGTAGTAAGTAATGGCACGTTTAAAGAAAAGCCGAAAAGCAAAAGGCTTTATTCCAAATGAAGGCCCAACACGAAATGAGCGTTTGGCTGATCCTGATAGTTACGATAGCAGACGACGCAAAGCTAAGCAGGAAAAGAAAAAGAATCAATCGGTATTTGAAAAACAGCGTCAAGCTGATGACAGCTCCACAAGTAAGAAGCAACCAGAGCGTAAAACTAGACTGGCTGATAAGATTCGTGAACTAAATAAATCCAAAGAAGAGAGTGCTGAATAGCGCTCTCTTTTTAGTTGTAAGTATTGTAAAGCGGGTTGTCTGTTTTATTAATCTAACGGATAATTATTCTCATTTTTATTTAGCTGTAAGTTGCTGGTCATGAAATCTCTGTTTAAATATTCTCTTTTAGCTGTCGCTATTTCAGGCGTTCCTGTTTTCGCGGCTAACGACCTGGATGTTGGTACTAAGAAAACAGTAGCGGCACATAATCAAAGCCAACAATCACAAAAACGCATCGATAATATTGAGCAGAGCACTCAAGTTGCAGTTGATGAATATCTCACCAATGAGCGTCTGTCGGATGTGACCGAGGCATACAATGCGCAAGTGGCTTTACTGATTGAGTCGCAGAAAAAAGAAGTTTTAGATTTGGAAGCGCAAATCGCCTCTATTGAAGAAACGGATAAGGCCGTTTTACCTATGTTGAACCAGATGGTTGAAACATTAGGTAAATTTGTGGCGCAAGATACACCTTTCTTACAGTCGGAACGTAACGAGCGTTTAGAGAAACTTGAGGCGCTCTTGCTTCGCGCTGATGTCAGCGTGGCAGAGAAGTACCGTCAGATTCTTGAGGCCTATGCTGTTGAAGTACAGTACGGTCGAACATTTGAATCGTATAAAGGTGCACTCGCTTCAAATAATGGCCAACAGGTTACGTTCCTGCGTCTAGGCCGAGCAGTACTGTACTACCAGTCGCTAAATGGTGCTGAAAGTGCGCTATGGCAGCCTTCTTCACAGTCTTGGCAGGTGCTTACTGATTCGCAGAATTTAGAGCTTACTAAAGCTATACAAATCGCTCGGCAGCAGCAGGTGCCAAGTTTGTTAAACCTACCACTGCCTAAGCTGGAGCGATAATAATGTTGAAACAATTCGGTTTAGCCGCAGTCCTTGGTCTTAGCTCGCTAACAGTATTCGCTGAAACTGCGCCGCTTAAAGGCTTACTTAACGACGTAAAACAGATTAATAGCACCGATACGGCGATCAACCGCCAACGTGAAGCAGAATTCAATGCTGATTTAAGTAAACAAAAAACGCTTCTAGCGAAAAGTAAGGCGCGTTTAGCTGCAGCCGAAGCTGAGCAGGAGCGATTAAAAGCTGAGTTTGATGCAAATGATGAACAGCTTGCTGAATTAGAAGCAGCACTACAGCAACGTTCAGGTCAGCTAGGTGAAGTATTCGGCGTTGCTAAAGAATCTGCATCCGAATTAGTACCAGTTTTGATGGATTCAATGACCAGTGCTGATAACCCTGGTCGTTTAGATCAACTTTCATTTGCTGATTCTAAACGTGTACCAAAACTTCAGGATCTACAAAGCCTTTGGTACCAGCTGCAGCTCGAAATGACTGCCACTGGTGAAATAAAGCAAGTTACGGTTCCTGTTGTAAATCGGGAAGGTGTTACTGCTGATACAGAGGTCTTACGTATAGGTACCTTTGCTGCAGCTACTAATGATGGCCAGTTCTTACATTGGGATCTTCAGCAGCAAAAACTGTCGGTTTTAACGACTCAGCCAAGTGCAGGTGCTCAACAAGATATCATCGATTATCAAAATGGTAATGGCGAGGATGTATTGATTGATCCAAGTCGTGGTCAGTTATTTGCGTTGTTGGATCGTATGCCGAAGCTTGTCGAGAGGCTTCATCAGGGGGGTGAGGTAGGCTACATCATCATGGGTTTGGGCTTAATTGGTTTGCTGGTGGCATTCTGGCAAATGATGCGTATGACCAAAACTGAGCTGCAGGTGAGAAAGCAATTAGCACAACCTACGCAACTAATGGATAACAATCCCCTTGGGCGAGTACTGCAGGCAGTTAGTCGTTCGAAACTAGGCTTAGATCAGCTAGAGATGAAAGTTGATGAGCTGATTCTTAAAGAAGTACCAAAAATCGAGCAGGGCCAAAGCATCGTTAAACTTTTAGCTGCCGTTGCTCCGCTTTTGGGTCTTTTAGGTACAGTGATCGGTATGATCGCGACCTTCCAGAGTATCACCCTGTTCGGTACCAGTGATCCCAAGTTGATGGCGGGTGGTATCTCTCAAGCATTGATGACAACCGTTTTAGGTTTGGTTGTAGCTATACCGTTGTTGTTCTGCCATAGCTATTTGACCAGCAGAAGCCGTCGCATCACTCAGTTGCTTCAAGAGAAAAGCTTGGGCTTGTTGGCGACTGATGAATCTATTGCAAAAGAAGAGAAGAGCACTCATGTGGCCTAGTCTTCATGATTGGATGTTTGCCTTAGGGCAATTTTTCCAAACCGGAGGGTGGGTGCTCTATCTGATTCTATGGGTAAGCTTTCTGATGTTCACCCTTATCCTTGAACGTATCAGCTATAGAGTATGGGCTTACCCCAAGCAGAGAGCCTCATTGTTAGATTATTTGCAAGGGCAAAGCTCGCCAGTTAAGAAATTGAGTGCTGTTTGTGATCTGGACTTAGCTTTGAAAAGCCAATTTCAGATGATCAAAAATCTAATAACTTTATGTCCGTTGATTGGCTTGTTAGGCACGGTGACTGGCATGATTCAAGTTTTTGACAGCCTTGCTCTATATGGCACAGGTAATCCGCGAATGATGGCCGCTGGTGTGGCTAGCGCAACATTCCCAACAATGACGGGGATGGCAGTCGCTGTAGCGGGATTACTTTTTTACAACCGTTTATCTAGATGGTCTGAAGCGGAAAGAAACCGCTTGCGCCGAGTGTTACATGAGGAGTCTGCAGCATGAGACAGCGAGTCAATTTAACTCAGCAGCAGGATGATGCCGAAATCAATATGACACCTATGTTGGATGTGGTGTTCATCATGCTGATCTTCTTTATTGTATCCACTTCGTTTGTGCGTGAGGCAGGCATCGATGTTAATCGCCCTACAGCGCAAACCAGTGAAAGTCAGAGTAAAACGGCAGTTTTAGTCGCGATCTCTGCTAACAATGAAATTTGGGTCGATCGTAAGCCTGTCGACGTGCGTATGGTGCGCCCTGCGATTGAGCGTCTGAAAAGCGAACAATCTGAAATCAACGTTGTTATTCAAGCGGATGAACAAGCGACTACAGGTCAACTGGTTAAGGTGATCGATCAGCTGCGTTTGGCTAATGTGAACTATACAGTGGCTACTCAAGCAGGTTCGCAATAATGCTGCGTGCTTTAGTCGTTGCCCCTGGAGGCCTGTTATTAGCTATATTGCTTTTTTATGCATTGGCTATGGTTTCGGGTATTGGCAAGCAGGTAGAACCTGAAAGTGTCTTAACGCCTGATCTGGACTTTTTAATGGTTCGCCAGGAGAGTGATGTCGAGGCGCGTAGCCGTGAATTACCGCCAGAGCCGGAAGAGATCGTTCCAGAAGCCCAGCCCGAAATGCCACAGGTGCAACAGCAGGTTGTGCCTATTACCAGCACGCCTGTGACGGCCGTTGATATTCCAAACATCGATGTTGGAATTAGCGTCGCACTATCACCATCGCTAAATAACCTGGCTGTGCCGACGCCTGAGCTTGTATTAGATACTAATCCTACAGCAGTGAGTCAGGTGCCGCCTAGTTACCCGAGAAGGGCATTGCGCCGTAAAGTTGAAGGTAGTGTAACGGTGGAGTTTTTGGTGACTGAAGCTGGCACAGTTAAACCAGACACTATTAAGGTTATTGAATCTAATCCAAAAGGTACCTTTGATAGCGCAGTTATTAAAGCGATTAAGCGTTGGCGATTTAAAATCAAAACCGTAGACGGACAAGCGGTCAAGTTTAAAGCGCGTCAGGTTTTGGAATTTAAACTCGATAAGTAAATAGAACTGAATAGAACAGTTTAGAAAAATGTTGCGATCATTAATTACAGTTTGTTTTTTGTTGTTTGCTCTCCAGGGGCATGCGGCGAAGCCTGCTCTATCTGCTTATGAGTATAAACAGCTAAATGCTGCCTTTAAATCAATGGAGGCGGGGCAGTGGAAACAAGCGAATCAGCAATTGTTGGCTGCTGAGCAAAAGGTTAAGTCTGATTATGCTAAAGCGCTTGTGCAGCATAATCTTGCTCAAGTTGCTCTCCAGCAGGAGCGCTATTCCTCTGCAATAAAGTATCTGAAAGCTACCCAAGCTTTAAAAGCCTTGCCTGATGCACAGCAGATTAATCTATTGCGCACTCTAGGGCAGCTTTATTGTATGCAGGAAGCTTGGAAAAGCTGTGTTTCTAATCTTCAACAATGGATGGCTAGTCCTGGGGTTTCGGTAAAAGCGAATGACCATCTGATGATGGCTCAAGCTTATAGTCAGCTGAAGCGTTGGAAATCCCTGTTACCACACATCACTAAAGCGATTCGTTACAAAGGGATAGCACCAGAAAGCTGGTATCAGCTGAAAATAGCGGCGCATATTGAGCTTAAGCAGTGGAAGCAGGCAGCTAAACAGCAGCAAGTTGTGATTCAACATTACTCCTCTAATCCCAAGCAATGGCGTCAGTTGGTTTCTCTGCAAATACAAGCAGGGGATCACAAATCTGCACTCGCTACTCAGCGATTGGGATATGAGCGGAAGTTGTTAGTCTCAGCCAATGATTATGAATTACTCGCGCAGTTAATGCTTCGTTCGGGTATTCCTTATCATGCCGCTAGAGTGATCGAGCAGGGTTTCCAGAAAGGTGTGATCAAGCAAAACGCTAAAAACTTAAGGTTGTTAAGTAGTGCTTGGATTCGCGCGCAAGAGAAGCCTAAGGCGATTAAAGTGCTTTCGAAGCTAAACAGTATCGCACCAAGTGAGAAAGTATCTTTACAGCTGGCGCAGATTCAGCTGCAAGAGAAACGGTGGGATCAAGCAGAGAAAACGCTTGCTAATCTGTTGAAGCGCAAACCTAAAAAAGTAGCTCAGATTAAGTTGATGCAGGGTATCGCTCAAATCAATCAAAAGCATTTTGAGCAAGCGAGAATATCTTTAGCAGCGGCAGAAGGCGATGCTAAATACGGGAAAATGGCAGCGAATTGGATTCGGTATCTAGACCAGATGGAAATGGATCTTCAGGCAAAAGGTTGAACCTATGACATCAGCACCGGTTAAGGCCCTTGAAGGGATCAAAAATTTTAATCCAGCACGTATCCTCTTGATCGAGGATGATCGCGAGGTAAGTAACTCTGTTTCGGAGCTGTTAAAAAAACAGGGCTACCATACGGTTCAAAGCTTCACCGGAAGGGAGGGTTTGGTTACCGCTATAAATCAGAACTTTCATCTGATTCTTCTAGATAAAATGCTACCTGAATTAGATGGTTTAGAAGTTCTACAGCGTTTACGCAAATATCGCGATACTCCCGTTGTTATGTTGTCTGCTTGCGGTGCCGAGCAAGATCGAATTGAAGGATTTAAGGGCGGTGCGGATGATTATCTGCCAAAACCATTCAATATGACTGAGCTGTTGCTTAGGGTTGAGGCGTTACTTCGACGAAGTAAACCTAACAAAATGGATAAATCCGATGGCGTTTTAGCAGACGGTGCTATTAAGCTAGACTCCAAGAAAAAATGTTTACAGTCAGATGACGGCGATATTGAACTGACGCCGATCGAACATGATCTTTTAAAAACATTTATCACCCATAAAGATGAAATACTGACAAAGCCTTATCTTTATCAGTTAATTCTGAGTAAGCCTTTTAGTCGTTACGACCGAAGTTTAGATATGCATGTTAGTAATCTTCGCTCGAAAATGGCTGGGATTGTCGATGAGCAGAAAATAAAAACGATCCGTGGCCAAGGGTACTGTTATCAATGAGCCGGAGATTATTCTGGCAGCTTAGTTTTAGCTTATTAGCCGTATCATTGATTATCTTTTCTAGTCTTCACCATCTCTCATATGAAGTGACTATTGGGATGACTGAAATATCTGAAGATAGTCAGGAGAGGTTAAAATCCTTAGCCAAGGAAGCTAGTGAGCGATTTGAAACTGAAGGCGCTAAATCTGTGCTCCAGCTCACAGAGCAAATCGAAAAGGATTTAAATACCTGGTCTGCATTAGTAACTGCAGATAACACCATTATCTCTAGTCAACCCATTCCTGAGGCTTTAAAAAGCAAAATAGGTTTTCAGCGTTATGTGTACTGGCCAGTCCATGAATTCATGGAAAATGTGCTCATTGGAATTCCTTTAGAACAGCAAACCGGCACCTTTGTAATTGAGCTGCCAAGAGGGATGTATCCAAAGGTAGATACTGATCTGGTACATAGCCTACTGACCATTGTAATTCCTTCTTTCATCATTCTGATTTTCTGCTGGATAGCCTATAGATACCTAATGCGCCCTTTAGAAGCTTTAAATCAGGGCACTTTAAAATTAGCTTCAGGCGACCTTTCTGCACGTGTGTTGCCAAATCTACCAGATAATCGTAAAGACGAATTAACCCAAGTCGCCGAATCTTTTGACAGTATGGCTGCAAGGGTAGAGCGTTTGGTTAATTCTCAGAGACAGCTTTTAGGTGATCTATCGCATGAGTTAAGAACTCCGCTGACGCGAATCGGACTAGCGATTGAGATATGCCGGGATGATCAAGAAAAATCTAAGGAGCTTTTACCTAGGCTTCAACGTGAAGTAGATCAAATGCATCAGTTGGTTGAAGATGCATTGACCCTAGCATGGCTAGATGGAGATCCAGAAGTGGAGCTAAGTGAAGCGTTTAATCTAGCTACCTTGCTGGATCTGATATGTGACGATGCACTTTTTGAATACTCTGGCCGAATACTAATCCGTAACTATGCTCAAACTCTGAACGTTTCAGAATCATCGCAACAAGCGCTATCTCAAGCATTGGAGAATGTGGTAAGAAATGCGATGAAATATAGTCCCGCTGATCAACCCGTTGAGCTGACTTGTTTTGAAAAGGGTAATGAGCTGAATATCTGTGTGTCTGATCGGGGGCCAGGCGTACCCGAAAATGATCTAGTTAAGATCTTCGATCCTTTCTTTCGTACTGATAAGGCCCGTAGCCGTGATGTTGGCGGGGCTGGATTAGGTTTAGCTTTATGCCAGCGGCAAATTCAAATGCTGGGTGGTTCTATCAAGGCGAGCCTGAACCCATACGGTGGGCTGGATATCAATATCAAGCTACCTCGTTAAATAAAACCCTCCAAATATTAGTGTTATTTTTGTAAGAAGTGTAAATCTTGTAACTGCTACTTTATATCTAATGAATAATGCACTCGATTCGCATTTAGATTAAGTGGTATGAATAATGAAAACGCATATTTGCGCTAAGAAATTGCCATTGGTTTTAGCCATTGGTATAGCAACTCAAACATGGGCAGATTCGTCAGCAGTTGAAGGTCAAAAAGTACAAGTTTGGGGTACTCAGATCAGTAATGCTTCGACGATGTTGAGTGATGATATCGAGATTAAACAAGTAGACCATCTGAGTGATCTGCTTCGAGATCAGGCTGGTGTAGATATTGGTGGTGCCCATTCCCTTAATCAGCGAATCAATATTCGTGGTATGGAAGACTATGATCTTGATATTACGATTGATGGAGCAAAGCAGAACAACAACGTTTACCACCATATGGGTAACTTGTTAATTAATGCGGATATTCTAAAAGCTGTTGATCTTCAGGTAGGTACTAACTCTGTTTTGACTGGTGGTCTTTCAGGTGGCGTCGCTTTTGAAACAAAAGATGCAAAAGATCTTTTGCGTGATGGTCAGCAAGTAGGCGCACGTATAAGTGCTGGCTATGCTAGCAATGATTACCATAATTATTCTGTTACTGCCTATGGCCAACTAAACGATCAGTTAGACGCCATTGTTTACTTCAATGACGTAAACCGTGACAACCCGGAAGATGGCGCAGGTGTTGAAAGCGTTGGTAATGATGGTGATATTAAGAATGGCCTAGTTAAGTTTGGCCTTGATATTAATGAGTCTAACCGAATCGAATTAAGTTATGACAAGTACACCGATGAAGGTGACTATGCGCCTCGTGCTGATATGGGCGCTGCGACTAATTCATCAATCACAGGTACGACTGTATACCCAACAGAATTTGAGCGTCAAACAATCACTCTAGGTTATGAACTCGATCTTGGTGACATGCTGAACCTACGTGCCACTGTCTACGAAAACGATATGAATTTATGGCGTGATGAGGACGATAACACTTTTGCAACCTATCGTTATCGTGAAGGTGAAGCGAATCATAGTGGTGTGAATGTTCTTGCTGAATCTATTATTTCAGGTGAAGAGACTACGCATAATGTCCGCTATGGTTTTGAGGTTTACCGTCAGAAAACCAAATTGCAAGATGATTCGGTAACTATAAACACTGAAAAAGCAAAGTCTTACGCAGCTTACATTGAAGATGAAATCGAATTTTCTAACGGTCTAGCGCTGACACCGGGTGTTCGTTATAACCGATATAAGCTAGATACCGCTGTATCTGATGAAACATTTACTGAAACAACATTTGGTTTGAATGCTGTTTATCCGCTAACTGACGCTTGGACTGTTCGAGCGAGTGCTACAGAGCTATTCCAAGGGCCTAACTTATCAGAAGTTTTCGTTCCTGCATCTACTGTAGAGAATAATGAGTTGAAGCCTGAGACAGGCTTAAACTCGGAAATTGGCATCACATTTGAAGATCGTCAACGTTTTGGTTTGGATCGATTGAATTTTGCTTTAACCGTCTTCCGTACCGATGTGGATGATTACATCGATGATGGTAGTAATGCTCTGCAAAATATTGGTGACTACCGTATCCAAGGTTTTGAAACTAGCTTAGGTCTGAGCAAAGGTAACTTTGATGCTCGCTTTACCTATGCTCACTCAGAATCAGCTAATGATGTCACGGACGAGCCATTAGGCCGTCAAGTGGGTGATAGCATCTCTTTGGGACTTGATTACCACATGCCAGCACAAGATCTAGCGGTTAACTGGACCTCGCTTGTAACGATCAAAGAAGAGCACTTTGATAAACCATCTTATGATGTACATAACATCTCCGCTCGTTGGACACCAAAGCAGGTTGATGGTCTTAATCTGACCTTCGGCGTAGAAAATATCTTTGATGAGCATTACACATCCCATGCTTCACGTATCGGTGACAGTTTTCACCCTCTATTTGGTGATCTTCACCTAAACGATTACGAGCCTGGCCGTAACTTTAAGTTAACTGCGGCTTATACGTTCTAATCTATCCCTTCCCCTTCAGGGATTTAAGGTGGCAGCGCTCTACGAAGTAGGGCGCTGCTTTTCTGTAAAGATTGTAACGATATTAAAGCCTTATAAAGAGAATCGTTTATCGTAATGGTTTTGATTCTCTTTTATCTTTCCAATGAACCAGATCCTTACACAACAGCCAAACACGAAGACTCAGCCCAAGTCTAAATCTCAGCCTAAAGGAAAATCTAATCGGTTAGTCCGCTGGCTTCATAGTTATACCTCTATGTTTATGCTCGTGATAATGCTGTTCTTCACGGTGACAGGCATTACGCTAAACCACCGAGATTGGTTTGAAAGTGCTGATGCTCCGAAACAGTTAACGGTAGATATGCCAGATTCTTTTTTAGTTGAGGGGATATGGGATACAGAGCCCCTTGATCAGGCTAATCAGCTGCGTAAATGGCTTAGTTCTGAGCATGGCATCTATGGCAACAAAGTAAGTTACGAATGGGAAGCAGAGGAGCGCTTCCTCGTTATCGATATTAAACGCCCAGGTGGTTACAGCATCGTCGAAGCCGATGTGGGGGCAGGCGAGGTGCTAGTAGAACAACAAAATTACGGTGTTGTTGCGACGTTAAATGATCTTCACATGGGGCGTTACAGTGGCGAGCTTTGGCGCGGATTTATCGATATTTCCGCACTGCTCATGCTGATTTTTACTTTAACTGGCTTTTGGTTAGTCATCCCGCAAAAGAAAAAGCGTAACAAGCTCTTTGCAATGAGCCTAATAGGTACCGGCTCAATGGCGCTTGCTTACGTTTGGCTTTTGATGGCTTAAGGAATTTTTATGAAAAGTACTATCTCTTCGGTGTTGCTGAGTATTGGGCTAATGAGTCATTCAGCCATTGCCGCAGATACACATCAAATTGAGTTAACCATCCCGCAAATAGCGACGTCTAAATATCAGCGTCCATTTGTTGCTGTATGGGTAGAACAAAAAGGTGAACGCAAAGCGGTAAGCACTATCAGTGTTTGGTTTGACGATAAAAAATGGCTTAAGGATATCCGTCGCTGGTGGCGTAAAGCGGGTCGCTATGGCCAAGCGGTGGATGGTGTGACCGGAGCTACCCGTGCTCCTGGTGGCTACACATTGAAATGGGATGGAACCGATAACCAAGGTAAAGCGCTTCCAGCAGGCGAATACACTCTGTATCTAGAAGCGGTTCGCGAGCATGGTGATCGTACGCTTCTTAAACAGAAGGTGTCTTTAGGTAAGGGACAAAAGGTTTATAAACTGGATGCCGGTGCAGAGCTAGGGCCAGTTAGTATCAGTATTGGAGAGAGTAAATAATGATGATTAAACAACTAGGCCGCACAATTAAAGGATGCCTTTTAGCGAGCGCTTTAGGCGTGTCAGCAGTAGCTCAAGCACATCCATTATGGATATTGCCAAGTGAATTTACTGTATCAACTGAAGAAGGTCAGGGTGAATGGATCACTGCTGATGTCAGTGCGTCTCACACTGTTTTCGGATTCGATAAGGGTGTGCCGCTAGATCACTTCCTCGTTTTTTCTCCTGATGGCGATCGCAACGCGCTGGGCAGTTATTTTAAAGGCCATCGTCGTAGTGTATTTGATCTGTATATCGATCAGCCTGGTACTTACAAAATCGAAGGTAAGCGCCAACCTTACTATTTCACTAGCTATAAATCAGGTAAGCGTGACACCCCTAAGCGCATGATGGCGGATAAGATCGAAGCGAAAGAGCGTCTACCTAAAAACGCTCGTGATGTTTCTACCTTATTGATCGATATGGTAACTGCAACGTACATCACTAATAACGCGCCTACAGACCTTGTGACTG
Organism: Neptuniibacter sp. QD34_54; assembly: GCF_047778055.1. Lineage (GTDB taxonomy): Bacteria > Pseudomonadota > Gammaproteobacteria > Pseudomonadales > Balneatricaceae > Neptuniibacter. The sequence goes on from NZ_CP180546.1 coordinate 1,561,794, forward strand.
AGGTCAAAGGCAAGGGATTAGAGATGAAGTTAGATACACATCCAAACGATATTGTTGTGGGTGAAGAAGTTGAATTCACCATGCTATTGGATGGTAAGCCAGTGGCGGGTGTTGATGTTGAAGTCACGCCAGCAGGTACTAAATACCGCAGCGAACGTGGTGCTATTCCAGTTACTACGGCTAAAGATGGCAAAATCATCTTCACGCCAGAGCAAGCAGGCCCATGGTTAGTTGGTGCTGATCTAAAAAGCCCAATCAAGAGTGATCTGGCTGACTACCAATATGCGATCCGTTTCGTAAGTTTTGAGGTTTTACCTGAGTAATGCTTAAAGCAACAAAATACGGATTAATAGGGATATTAATGAGCGCAAGTGCATCTGCACTTGCGCATTACCCGGTTATGACTTGCGAGCAAGAATCGGCTGAAATTCTATGTCATGTCGGTTTTAGTGATGGCACTAAAGCGGTGGGTAAACCGGTTAAGCTCTATGACTACGATGAGACCTTACTGGTGTCTAAAAAAGCCGATAAGTTCTCTCAAGTTCGCTTCAAACAACCTGAAGGTGAGTTCTATATTCAGTTCGATTCAGGGCATGAGTTTCCGGTAGAGGTTGATTATGGCGAGCTTTAAAACCTCAGCACTGGAAGAAGACGGAACGGTTGAGGTTGTCAGGCCCGATAACGGCCGTGTTGAGAGTTACTGGCTTATCGGCAGTATCGTGATCATCCTTTCTATCGCTAACTATGTTTTGCAGAACAATCAGGCCCCGAGTTTAGCCCCGCAAAAACATCTTGAGCTGGATGTTGAAGGCAAGGCGGTTTTGACAGCTTTAAGAAATGCTGCCGATGAGATTATGTTTCTATCCGATGATGGCAGTCTTCCTGCGGTTTCAGAACTGATCGAACAAGAACTACCGCCGTTTGCTGACAGTAACGGTACTTTCGCTGCCTACTCGTGGAACCTTCTCGATTCTGTTTGCTATTTCGGTCGCTCCTCCAAAGAAGGCTCCCGCGAGTTTGTCTTGAAAATACACAATGATCATTCCGAGATCTATTGGCGACAAACCGCTGTAAATACTCCAAATTGCGATCAGTTAACAAACTGGGAAACGGCTTCCACTCATGATTAAGCGTTTAATTACATTTTCTTTATTTTTGTTTTCCAGCGCGTTGATGGCAGAGCCATTGAAGGTTGGTATCACGCTACATCCATACTACGCCTACGTTGCTAATATCGTTAAGGATAGAGCGGAGATTGTTCCTTTGGTTGATGCCGGTTTTAACCCTCATAGTTATGAGCTTCAACCAGCCGATCTCAAACGTTTAATGACCATGGATGCCTTGGTGGTGAATGGCATCGGGCATGATGAATTTGCGTTTAGAGCACTTGAAGCGTTGGAAGCTCAAAACGGTAAGCAGCGTAAAAAGATTAAGGTGATTCTGGCTAATCAGGATGTACCTCTATTAGCTGCCGAAAATACCGTTGGCGCCTGGAACCCTCACACTTTTGTGTCGATCAGTGCGGCTATCCGTCAGGTCTATACCATTGCTAAAAACCTTGGTGAATTAGACCCAGATAATGCCAAGTTCTATAAGAAAAATGCGGTGCAATACGCGCGCAAGCTTAGAACGCTGAAGAACCAATATACCCAAGCGCTGAACGGCTTAGATTTGAGTGGTATTCGCATTGCGAGTACCCATAACGCTTACGGTTATTTTTTGCAGGAATTTGGAATCGGCATCGACACAGTGATCGAGCCTGCCCATGGGGTAGAGCCAAGTGCGAGTCAGCTTCAAGGAACGATCGACCGTATTCGTGATGCCCAAGTACAAGTGCTCTTTACCGAGCTAAACATGGATTATCGCTATGTGGAGACGGTAGAAAAAGCAACGGGGATTGGGCTGTACCATTTTTCACATCTGACATTCGGCGAGTACGACGCTGAACTTGTTTATCGTGAGATGGAGCACAACTTAAAAACTTTAGTTAAGGCGCTTAAAAGTGCATTGGCCGATGAAGGAGCCGCATAATGGGGCCTTCAATTAAGTTGGATAAAGTAAGCCTGAGCATTGCAGGCAGTCAGATCTTATCGCCACTGTCGGCTGAATTAAGTGCTGGAAAAATGCATCTGCTGGTTGGCCCTAACGGTGCAGGTAAAACCTCGTTGCTAAAATCCATGTTAGGTTTAACTCCCCATCAGGGTGAAATAAAACGCGCTTGGATGAATAAAGCGCAAAAGCCTGCCTATATCCCGCAACAGCCGCGATTTGACCAAGTTTTACCTGTGACAATTTCAGACTTTCTCAGTGCTGGTTTAAGTCGCAAGCCGGTGTTCTTTCGTCGCCGTAAAGAGACTCAAGATACTGTTTTGGAATTATTAGAAACTGTTGGCCTTCAAGGAAAAGCTGAACTGCAGCTTGGACAGTTATCCGGTGGTGAAAGACAGCGTTTAATGTTTGCTCAAGCACTAATCCGATCGTCAGATCTTTGGTTCCTAGATGAGCCTATGACAGGTTTAGATGCAGAAGGCCAAGCACTGATTACCGACTTGATGCTCAATCTTCGAGAGCAAGGTAAAACCTTGGTGGTTGTCCATCATGATATGGGATTTGTCAGAGAACATGCCGATAACGTGTTGCTTATTAACGGCGGTTTAGTTGATATGGGGCTTCCAAGTGAAGTCGATCTTGGCATAGTTGGGGCTTCACTTGATTCATCCTCAAAGAGAGAGATGGAGGCAGTAGCCTGATGGAAGCATTACGAAAATGGGCCTTTGAAATGCAGGCTCAAGGTACGCTGCCAAGCATCTTCGAATATGGATTTTTGATCAATGCGTTGGTTGCTGCGCTAATTATTGGTCCTCTTCTTGGGGGTATGGGCAGTTTAGTGGTAATCAAACGTCTGGCTTTTTTCTCTGAAGCAGTAGGGCACGCAGCTTTAACAGGTATCGCGATTGGTATCTTGCTGGGTGAGCCTGCTGCGCATCCTTATGCGTCGCTGTTTAGTTTTTGTCTGATCTTTGCTTTGTTATTACATTGGATTAAAAGCCGTACCCAAGTGCCTTATGATGCGCTTGTTGGTGTGTTCCTAGCGGTGGCTATCGCAATGGGTGCAGCCTTGCTGCTTTATGTAGCGCGTAAGGTGAACGTGCATATTCTAGAGAATGTGCTGTTCGGCTCGATACTGACCGTGCAGGATCAGGATCTCTTTATTCTCGCGGTGATAGGTGCAATCTGTCTATTACTAACGGTTTGTTTCGGTAATCAGGCTTTGCTTGCTTCGTTGAACCCAGAGCTGGCGCAAGTGAACGGTATCAACACGCGTTTGTTCGATTACGCATTTGTTGTGCTAATCGCTCTAATTACCGTTGCGGCTGTCAAAATTGCCGGAGCTATTCTTGTAGGGGCAATGTTGTTAATCCCAGCGACAACCGCTCGTTTAATTACCCGAAATATCAGACAGTTCTTCTGGACCAATATCTTGCTTTCAACCATCTGTTGTTTGGCCGGAATCATATTACCTATGGCCTTAGAGCTACCCGTACCATCTGGGGCAGCCATTGTGTTATTGGCTAGTTTGGGATTTGTGTTGGCTGTTATTACTAATCGTATTCGTAGTTTTGCTTAGAGTTCCTGTCATGAAAATTAAGCTGATTTTGACTACTTTAATGCTGGCGTTGTCGGGCTATTCTATCGCTGCAAATAAAGTAGAATCCCAACGTGTTGTGTCAGCAATGCCTATCATCCAAGGCATTAACCAAGCCCTTCTTAAGGGTACGGATGTTGAGGCGATTTATCTGCCACCAAAACGTTTACCAGTGTCCCGAATTAATAACTGGCTAAAACATAAAAGTGGCGCGGCTATCTCAAAACAAGGTCCTGTAACTGCTGTAGTATCGATTGAGTCAATTTGGCCGGAATATGCTTTGTTTAAGCATCTAAGAGCGACAAATGTTCGGGTGATCAATGTAGACGCTGCACAAGAAATTCTGCCGGGTGGGGCTCAGGTTAGCTTAAGTGCTCAAGATATCGAGCAGAGTACGTATTTTTGGTTAGCGCCTGATAATCTGCGTGTAATGAGTCAGATCGTTTCCCGTGAATTTCAGCGGATCTGGCCGGAGCATGCACCGACTATCCGTTCAAACCAAATGGCGCTGCAAAAACAGATCAGTGATTATGCTCTTAAGTTAGATGAGACCTTGCTGGAGCATGATGTTGTCGCTGTTTGTCTCGACAACACAAAACTTCAACCGCTAGCGCAAGCCACTTACTTGCCAGTGGAAGAGGAGTGTAGCGAGGCATTGCAGATCAAATCTAAGAGTAAAAAACTCGAGCCACAATCGGGTTTATGGCTGGTGGATACAGCGATCAAACCACTGAAAACGGATCTTGCACAGTGGCTATCAAATAATCTTAATCAGCTTGATCAAGCGCTTCAGCATTAATAATTGTATTGTTCTAAATTTGAACAATTGAAATTGCTCTTCTACGTTTACTGAATATAGCGATAGCACTAAATGCTGCTAAGGACGGCGGAATATTCAGTAGAGGAGCATAACGATGTCTCATTCACCCGTTCATAGGGCAGCAGATGCCCCAGTCAAAATTCACTTAGAAGCGGGGCAGACTTATGCGTGGTGTGCTTGTGGTCGCTCGGGTGATCAACCGTTTTGTGATGGCTCTCATCAAGGCACAGGAATAGATCCCGTCGTCTTTGAAGCCGAAGAGGATGGTGAGGTTTGGCTTTGTATGTGCAAGCAAACAAAAACACAGCCACTCTGCGACGGTAGCCATAAAAACAAACCTGAAAAATAATAGCTTGTGGTAAGATAGCGCGCTTTCAAACCAGTGGAGAAAGCGTGTGACACAGTACGATGTAGTAATTATCGGAGCCGGAGCTTCAGGCCTGATGTGTGCCGCTACTGCTGGTTATCGAGGACGTTCTGTTCTTGTTATCGAACACACTAAAAAAGTTGGCCGAAAAATCCTAATGTCCGGCGGTGGACGTTGTAACTTCACCAATATTCATAACGGTCCCGCTAACTTCCTTTCGCAGAATCCTCATTTTTGTAAATCTGCTCTCAGTCGTTATAAAGCGCAGGACTTTATCGATCTGGTTGATCGTCATGGTGTGGAATATCACGAAAAAACACTCGGCCAATTGTTCTGTAATGAATCCAGTAAAGAGATTCTTCGGGTTTTAATGACCGAATCAGAATGGGCGGGTAATGAGATCCGTACCGAGCTGAGCGTCAATGGTATCGAGCCGCAGGAAGAGGGTTACTTACTGCAAACATCATCTGGTCCGATCAAAGCTGAATCTGTCGTTATTGCGACTGGAGGTTTATCGATTCCCAATGGCGGAGCTACCAGCTTTGCTTACGATATCGCTGAGCAGTACGATCTAAAAGTACTACCTAAAACAGCAGCGTTAGTGCCTTTTACCCTACAGCCAAAAGAGAAAGAGGTACTTAAAGAACTCTCGGGTGTATCTCACAAGGTAAAAGCGACTATCGGTAAAACCAGCTTTATCGAAAGTATGCTCTTTACCCACCGTGGCTTAAGTGGTCCTGCTATTTTGCAGATCTCCTCCTACTGGCAACCGGGCGGCGAAGTTGAGATAGACCTGTTCCCAGAGTTTGATCTGCTTACATGGTTAAAAGAGCAACGCGAAGCGCGTCCAAAAGCGGAAATCACCACCATCATGGCGCAGCAGATGAGTAAGCGTATGGCACAGATTCTCTGCCAGCTATTCGGCTTTAGCGGCATTATGGGTAACCAATCCAATAAAGATCTGGATGCGATCAACAGCGCTTTCCGTGAGTGGAAGATCAAACCTTCAGGTACTGAAGGTTATCGTACAGCGGAAGTGACACTAGGTGGTATCGATACCAATGAAATTAACCAGAAAACCATGGAAGCTAAAAAAGCACCGGGCCTATTCTTTATTGGTGAGTGTCTCGATGTAACCGGTCATCTGGGCGGTCATAACTTCCAGTGGGCGTGGGCATCTGGATTTGCAGCAGGGCAGGTTGTTTAAATCTATCTGAGATATGCAAGCGATTATAATGTCGGAAGCTGGTGTCATATACCAGCTTTAGTCATTGATCCTTGTCCCTATTAAACTTTATTCAATTTCCGCAACGTTGTTCATAGGCTCTTCGGATTTCAGATCAATCTCGCCAGTTAATTTTAAAATCTCTACACGGGTTAAATCCCGCATCTTGATGGCGCTTTGCCATGGAGAGACCCCTTCTTCTGGTGGTTCATAGATCGGCTTACCAATGGAGATAATGATATGCCCCCGTCTTGGGAACCAACTATCTGCGCGGAGTATATTTCGGCTTCCCCTTATTCCTATGGGTATAACGGGAAGCTTCTTCTGGCACGCAGTAATAAATGCTCCTAGGTGGAAGGAGCGCAGACCGGGAACACGGGAAAATGTACCCTCAGGGAAAAAGAACAAAGAGCGTTTTTCTATTGTGTCTTCCGAAAGCCTCGTGATATCCGCATATCCCTGTTCGGCGTTAAAGCGTTCTACAAACTCTACTCCGATCTTGTTAAGCAAAAAGGCCACCAGCTTATTGCTTTTTAATTCTGCTTTAGCCACAAAACGGACGGCTCTGGGCAGAAAACCAAGTATGAGATAGCCATCTAGATAACTGGCATGATTTGCTACAAAGACAGAAGGCTGCCCTTTAGCCGGTAGATTCTCCAGACCTTCTACCTTAACTTTGATTGTTGTCAGCATGCACATAAGTCGTATACAAAGGCTGAGTGCGTCCCAGCGAAGGTCCAGTTTTGAAAACAAAAGGGCGATGGGAGTGAACACTAATGCCAATGTAGTGAACACCAGCCAGCAGTAGCCAGCAAATGCATAATCCAGAACGTCTAAAAAGAAGCGTGTTAACTTACCGCGGATGGATGCCAGTCCGATCTTCAGCCATTGCAGCCGGATATTGCCAGTTCTTTTGCCTAACTGGTTTGATTCATATAGTGCTTTGCATGCTGCGCGGCGTACCTTGCCGCTGGATGTTTTTAATATTTGATTTGGGGCGACTAAGCAGATTTCATCTGCAGGCAAACCTAACAGATCTAAAGAGGCTTGATTGATTTTTGATCGGATGGCATTTAATGCGTCTGCAGCTTTTAAGCGTGTTTCAGCAACGATAATCAATCGCTCAGTACCAAATTCTTCGCTCTGACTACCAAATGCGACCACCCCACCTTTTCGCACGCCTTCTAGTTCTGAAACCACGTTCTCTAATTCCGATGGGTGGATGTTTCGGCCGGCCAGAATTATTAGATCTTTTTGCCTACCGGTAATGTAGAGCTCTCCGTCAACGATATATCCAAGATCTCCGGTTTCCAGCCAGTCTCCTTTAAATAAACCGGCTGTTTTTTCTGGGTTTCTATAATACCCAGAAGTTGCTGATGGACCTTTAAATTGTACATGTCCTTCCTGTCGATCAGGTAATTCCCGATTGCGACTATCTGCAACCCTAAGTTGGTGGCCAGGGATAACTTGGCCGCAGTTAACTATGGATATTGCTGATGGATCTGCTGAAGAAACGGGGTCTGCGTACCCTGTTAAGCTAAAGCGATCACGATTGATGCAGTCGAGTTTTGCCCCGCGTGCCAGTGGCGGAAAAGCCAGTCCAACACTGTTTTCAGCTAATCCATAAACAGGCATCATCGAACGGGCGGAAAAACCAAGGCAGGAAAAACGGTGACAAAATGTCTCAAGAGTCTGAGGGCTCACGGCTTCTGCGCCATTAAACGCGCAACGCCAACTGGATAGATCCAGATGTTGGTAGTCCTTGGGGTCAACGAGTCTACTGCAGTGCTCATAACCAAAATTTGGTGAGGCTGACAGAGTGCCGTGATAACGGTGAATCGCCTCCAACCAGCGTTGTGGACGGGCAATAAAACTCAATGGTGACATTATCACTAGGTGGGCGGAATGGTAGAGGCTGGCAAACCAAGCTCCTATCAGGCCCATATCATGGTAAAGGGGGAGCCAGCTGACAAATACATCATTGGCATCAGCCTGTACCGCTTCGCCCATTGCTCGGACATTCGCGAGAAGGTTGGCGTGGGTCAGGATTACGCCTTTCGGGGTGCCGGTGCTGCCGGAAGTGTACTGTAAGAAAGCAATATCCCGTGGGTGTATTTTTGGTAAGGTAAGTTCTCCTACATGCTGCTGCAGATTTTCAGGAGTGACCAAATGGTTTAGCGACGTCACCTGATTACGTAAAAGAGCTGCAAAAGGGAGCGCATCTTCAGGTGTAATCATTATCTCTGCACCACTGTTCCGAACAATACTGGCATGTCGGTTAAGGTGCTCTTCAATCTGACTTTTACGCCCCGGTGGGTAAATAGGGCAGGGAATACCCGCCGCATAGAGAATGCCAAAGAAGCAGTAGAAGTACTCGGCGCCAGTTGGCAACATTAATACAACGGGTGCCTGTGGTTGAAGTCCAAGTGCTTGCAAGCCTGCTGCAACTTTCAACGCTTCTGTTTTTAATTGTATGTAGCTAATTGTCTGCCCTTCACCTTCCGGATCGTACAAGGTGATATGAACTTGGTCAGGATGATGCTGATTTTGCCACTCCAACACATCTAGCAGGGTCTCTGCCAGCTCTGGGGCTATGCCGGTATCCTTCAGCTCTAGTTGTACTTGCTCTAATTCGGGTAGAGCGCAATTCTTAGTTCGAGCCTGAGAGTTTAAAATAGCGTTAAACAGGTCTCGTGGAGTATCCGCTCTATTAAGAAGGGATTCGGGTAGAGCAACCCTAAATTCTTGTTCCAGTCGCAGTAAAAGCTCTACCTTTCCAAGACTATCGAAAGAGAAATCTTGATCTAGAGAACTATCCAAATTTAATGTATTGGAAAAATGCTGATTTGGATGTAATTCAGCCGCAACCTGTTTCACTATATGCAAAACATGGAGTGCACTTTCCTGAGAGGTAGGCATTGGGTCAGTGGACAAAACGTTTGCCTGCAGTCAGGGGCCTGTAATTTATCGAGGCTAATTTTGGACAAGAAAAAGGGCAAATAAACGGGGACAGGTTCACGGTCCGCTCCGTTCATACAGATAAGTAAGCATGGATTCAAAGGTTAATATTTTGGTCAAGTCGGAGTCAGGAATCTGAAAACCTAACTTGTTACCCAGTGCTACGCATAAGCGCATGAAATCCATTGAATCCAGATCCAGTTCTTCGCGCATATCTTCTTGCTGATCCAGTAGATCTAGATCTGCTTCTGGCGCAAGTTCAAGAATCTCTTCCTGCAGAATTGTTTTTATCTGTTCTGTATTCATAGGTTCTCCGGTTTTTGTAATAGCTTGCCCAGTTGGTTGAGAAAACGAGCTCCTTGCCTGCCATCAGTGGCTCTATGGTCAGCAGCAAGCGAGGCGGTAACCAAAAGGCGAGGTTTGACCTCAGAGCCCACAACCCAAGGGCGAACAGTTGGCTTACCTATACCAATCAATGCGACTTGTGGTGGGTAGATGATGCCAAACAGCTTTTCTACACCGCGGTCACCCATGCTACTTAAGGTCGCAGTGGCTAAGGTCATCTCAGTTGAACGCAGGCCGCCATTTCGTACCCGGTCACTCAGATCTTTCAGCTGAGACATCATCTCAGCAGGTGCGAGCTGATCCGCGTTGAGGATCGCAGGTGATATAAGCCCGCCACTTCGGATAGAGATTCCTGTCGCTAAGTGAACTTCAGATGATTCTGAAAAATGACCATCTAAATAAAAACCATTAAATTCAGGCACTTTGCGCAGCGCTTTGGCTACAGCACAATGAAATAAAGCATTGAGTAGGATCTGCTGGTCTGGCGGTAGATCACGGTTAAATTCATGCACCCAGTCATCTGCCCGTTGCACATCAATTGTGGTTTCCAGATAGTAATGAGGGATCTCACGTTTGGATCGACTTAGTGCAGCAGCGATAGCCTCGCGCATTGAATCTTTGCTAGGTGAATGTGGTGTGTGATGAGCCTTTTTAATATCCCTAGACAGAATAGCGCCGGCTGGGCCACTACCTGTAACTTCGGTCAGGTTTATCCCTGCATGTTTAGCCAGATGTCGAGCATAGGGTGTTGCTGAATGTCTACTGAGGTTAGCGTAACTACTGGATGGTTGATGGCTACTAGTCTGTGGAACAGGTTGTGAGGGTTTTCGTTCAGTTTCAGTGGGTATGACAGGATCAGTTACTGCGTTAACGTCTATTTTCCCCGTTAGTCGTGCAATCGGAGTCCCTACTTGTACCGTTTGGTCTTCTGAAACTAGTAATTCCTCAACCTGACCATCGGTATAAGCTTCAAAGTCGATAGCACCTTTTTGAGTTTCAATAACGGCGATAACCTGACCCTTATTGATCTTATCTCCTGATTTAACTCGCCACTCCAAGATCAGGCCTTGATCCATATCAGCGCCAAATGAAGGCATAGTCAGCTCATAAACCGAATTACTCATACTATCCCCGGTAGCTGTCTGACAGCTTCAAGAATATCCTCTACCTGGGGTAGTGCTGCTTGCTCAAGATGTTCCGGGTAGGGGATAGGAACCTCCTGACTGCATACTCGGGTGACTGGAGCATCCAGCTGCCAGAATCCCTCCTCCATCAGCAGGGCGCTGATCTCTGCCGCCATCCCGCCAGTTTTCCAGCTTTCATCGATAATAACGGCTCTATGGGTTCGACTCAGACTTTCTAGCAACGTTTTTTTATCCAGCGGACGTAGACATCGAAGGTCGATAACCTCAGCATCAATGCCCTCTTTGAGTAGTGTCTCAGCAGCTTGCTGTGCTTTTGCCAGAGTACCGCCATAGGCAATTAAGCTCAGATCCTTTCCGGTTTTTCTGATAACTGCTTGCTCCATTGGAGGAGTCTTCTCGCGAGGTATAAGTTGATCTTCAATGTTGTATAACATCACGTGCTCAAAGATGATGACCGGGTCAGGATCATTCAGTGCCATCTGCAGCATATAGCGGGCATCGCTGACTGTAGCGGGGGTCAGCACTTTTAGTCCGGGTACATGTGCATACCAACATTCCAAGCTATGGGAGTGCTGAGCTGCCAGTTGGCGTCCAGCACCGCTGGCCATGCGGACTACCAACGGAACACTGAACTGCCCACCAGACATGTGCCGGATAGTAGCGGCGTTGTTTACGATCTGATCGAGCGCCAACAGACTGAAATTGACTGTCATCACCTCGATAATAGGGCGCATCCCTCCCAGTGCCGCGCCAATACCCGCACCGACAAATCCAGATTCGCACAGAGGTGTATCAATGACCCGCTCTTCACCAAATTGATCTATCAGTCCTTTAGAAACAGCGTAACAACCGCCGTAGCGACCAACATCTTCGCCCATGAGGAATACGGTAGGATCTTGTTCCATCGCTTCTCGCAGTGCCTCTCGTACCGCCTCACGATAACTCAGGGTTTGCGCAGGTTTAGTCATGATCAACCTCCGTATAAACATCTTTTAGCAGATCTGTGACAGGTTCCCATTCACCCTGATCTGCATCGCTTACGGCTTGGTCGATTTCTAGGTTTATCTTGTTTTTCAATAGATCGATGTCTTGCTTAGACAAATGATAGTTTTTTTCCATCCAGTCGCTGAGCTGTACCACCGGATCTTTACTGAGCCATTGTTCAACCTCTTCTTTACGACGGTATAGCTGAGTATCGAACATGGAGTGGCCTTTAAACCGATAGCAACGGCACTCTAAAAACTGTGGTCCCTGGCCCTGACGGATTGCCTCTAACGCTTGCTTTGCAGCAATTTCTACATCCACCACATTCATACCATCAACGCTCTGGGCAGGCATGCCGTAGCTGGCAGCCTTACGATAAAGCTCTGTTTCAGATTCGGAACGTTCGAGCGCTGTTCCCATGGCATATAAATTGTTTTCGCAAATAAACAGTACTGGCAATTGCCATAAGCACGCTAAATTCAGGCTTTCATGGAACTCACCTTCGGCAACAGCTCCCTCACCAAAAAAGCAGCAGGTAACACTGTCGTGTTGTAGTTTCTTGTCTGCCAGAGCTAATCCCACTGCTAAAGGGAGCCCACCTGCAACGATGGCGTTGCCACCATAAAAATTCAGCTCATCAGAGAACAGATGCATAGACCCGCCACGGCCGCGGCTGCAACCATTGGTTTTGCCGAACATCTCAGCCATCACTGCTGTCATCGACATACCTCGTGCGAGAGCATGGCCATGTTCACGATAGGTACATACCATCCGGTCAGCGTTTTGTAGTGACTGACACACGCCAACGGCTATCGCTTCCTCGCCTATATAGAGATGGAGGAAACCGCGGATTTTCTCTTGGGTATAGAGTTCAGCGCAGCGCTCTTCAAACAGCCTGATACGCAACATCTGGTACAGCAGCTGCGAGAGGTGCTCTTTACCAAGATGGATTTTTTTGTCTGGGGAAGTCATTTCTCATCGCTCTCAAGTGTGGATAGGTCGCCTTCCGGCAGCCCTAACTCTCTAGCTTTTAGCAGACGTCGCATGATCTTACCGCTACGTGTTTTTGGTAGATTTTCACGAAAGGAAATCTCTTTTGGTGCGACTGCTGCCCCAAGATATTTGCGAGCATGCCCCAACAGCGTTTTCCTCAGAGTTTCATCGGGGAGGTAGCCCGAATTGAGTGCCACGTAGGCTTTTATCATTTCGCCAACAATAGGATCAGGGATACCAATCACTGCAGCTTCAGCGACCGCTGGATGTTCAATCAGTACACTTTCCACTTCGAAGGGGCCAATCAGATGTCCCGCGGTTTTAATCACATCATCACTGCGCCCGACGAACCAGTAATAGCCATCGCTATCTCGTCGAGCCAAATCACCAGAGAGATACCACCCCTCTGAAAAACAGCTTTGGTAGCGATCTGGTTGATTAAGGTAAGCACGAAACATTGAGGCCCAGCCTGCCTTTATTGCTAGCTCGCCGGTGGTTTCCTGATCATTCAATAGCTGGATGCTGTTGTTAGCAGTCCGCTTTATCAGTGCGACTTCAAGCCCGGGGATTGGACGGCCCATCGAACCCGGTTTGATCGGCATAGCAGCATAATTGGAGATGACGATTCCACCTGTTTCGCTCTGCCACCAATTATCATGAAAGGGGATACCGAAAACCTTATTCCCCCAGATGACAGCCTCGGGGTTTAGGGGTTCTCCAACGCTGGCCATAAAGCGCAGTTGGCTGAGATCATATTTGAGCGGTAGCTGATCTCCGGCCTTCATTAGCATGCGTACCGCTGTAGGTGCGGTATACCAAACGCTGACACGCTCTTGCTCTAACAGCTGGTACCAGCGGGCAGGGTCAAATTCTGCTTCGTCAATTACCAGTGTTACGCCATGGCAAAGTGGAGCAATAATGCCATAGGAAATACCCGTTACCCAGCCGGGATCCGCAGTACACCAATAAATATCTTCAGGGTGCAGATCAAGCGCATAGTAGGCAGAAATAATGTGGTGCCGCACGGCGTTATGAACATGTACGGCGCCCTTTGGTTTACCAGTAGTGCCGCTGGTGAAGTGCAGTAGGGCCATATCATCTGGCGAGCTTGAGTAAACCGGAAAGTCTGGGTCAGCCTCGGCTAGCAATTTGCTTAGATCATGGCAGCCTTCAGGGGGCTCTCCTTTTACGTCCAGTAAGAGTACTTGAGGAGAAGGGGTTAATTCATTGATCCAGTGTTGAACCTTTTTCCGATACAGTCGCTCTGTTGTCACTAATACTGCTGCATCGCCAATCTCCATCCGTGAACGGATAGGTTCAGGTCCAAACGCGGAGAACAGTGGCGCAAAAACAGCACCAAACTTCAAACTGCCCAGTAATGAGATATAAATCTCAGGTGTTCTGCCAGCTAAGCCGAATACCCTGGCTCCCGGTTGAAGCTCAAGTCGCTGAAGTACACAAGCAAAGCGGCTGGTCGCTGCTGCCAGTTCGGCGTAGGTAAATGTCCTCAGTTGGTTTGTTTTACTATGCCATCTGAGAGCTATTTTATCGGCAAGGCCTTTATCTAGATGTCGATCCACCGCTTCGTAACAGATGTTAACCGCATTACCGGGTAGACCATCAATTTGGCAATTGGGTGAATCTGTTAGCTCTGTTGAGTATTCCCGCATATTAGGGGAGGGCACAACATTATCAGTATCCTTATCTATTACTAAACAAGCCATCCTTAACTCCTCGGCAACAGCGGCTAGTTCACTGCAGTTTTAAGGTCACTTTTAGGATAGTTGATATCCGCCTGGAAATGATGTTTTGTGCTCGAATGTTGAGACGAGTCAATAAATAGGCTTGGTTATTTAAAGAGGGCATCCATTAACTGTTTCCAGTTAACAGGGCGGTCGTGACTGTTAGTAGGCTTGAATAACGGGATTTGTCGCAGGGAAAGTGGTTTAGTAGTGCTAAGTTAAAGAGCATAAAACGAAAAAGGGCCTGATTTATCAGGCCATTTTTTATTGGTATCTATGAAGGCTGTTAAGCAACTTGAGCAGCCATCTTTTGGCTATCCATATACTCATCGAAAGTGCCGTGGAAATTGATCATCTGCTGATCTTTGATTTCGATAATATGCGTTGCTAGTGAGGATACAAATGCGCGGTCATGGCTAACGAAGATAAGCGTGCCATCAAAGCCTAGCAATGCATTGTTGAGCGCTTCGATCGCTTCCATATCCATGTGGTTGGTTGGCTCATCCATAATCAGGACGTTCAAATCCATCATCATCATTTTGCCGAACAGTAAGCGGTTTTTCTCACCACCGGAACAGACTTTAGCTTTCTTGTTAAAGTCGTCAGCCGTAAAGAGTAAGCGACCTAACATGGCACGAACTTTTAAGTCATCATGTTTAGGAGTACGCCACTGGGACATCCACTCAAATAGGGTTAGATCAGAATCAAAATCAGCACTGCTATCTTGCGGGCAATAACCAATGACCGCATTTTCAGACCATTTGATCGTACCTTCGTTTGCTTGCAATTCGTCCACTAGGCAGCGCAAGAAGGTGGTCTTACCGGCACCGTTCTCGCCGATAACAGCAAGCTTAGCTCCGGCCTCTAAGATCAAATTACCGTTTTCGAATAATTTGTTGTCTTCAAAACCGTGGCCGACATCTTCCAGAATCAGCGCCTGTCGATGCAGCTTTTTATCCTGCTTTAATGTGATGGATGGGATCTGACGGCTAGAGGTTTTAACTTCATCTAGCTCGATCTTCTCCATCTTTTTAGCACGAGAACTTGCTTGTTTTGCTTTGGAGGCATTGGCAGAAAAGCGATTTACAAACGCTTGTAGTTCATCCAGCTCAGCGCTCTTTTTAGCATTTTCAGTTAACAGCTGCTCACGGATCAAAGAGGAAGCTTCTAGGAAGTAATCATAGTTACCCGGATAGATTCTCAGCTCACCGTAATCGATATCCGCCATATGGGTACAAACAGCATTAAGGAAATGACGGTCGTGGGAGATAATGATCATAGTGCACTTGCGCTGGTTTAGAACTGACTCAAGCCAGCTAATCGTATGGATATCCAAGTTGTTGGTTGGTTCGTCCAACAGCAGAATATCTGGGTTAGCAAACAATGCTTGTGCTAATAACACACGTAGTTTCCAGCCCGGTGCTACCTGGCTCATCAAACCAAAATGATATTCTTCGGCAATACCTGCTTCCAGTAGGATATCGCCGGCACGACTTTCCGCCGTGTACCCATCCATCTCAGCAAATTCGCTTTCCAGATGGCCAACCTTCATGCCATCTTCTTCGGACATCTCCGGCAACGCATAAATACGATCGCGCTCCTGTTTGACCTTCCAAAGCTCAGTATCACCCATGATTACCGCATCGATAACCGTGTACTCTTCAAAGGCGAACTGATCCTGACTAAGCACACCCATCTTCTCACCCGGTGTGATAGACACATTGCCCGATGTCGGCACTAGGTCACCACTCAGAATCTTCATAAAAGTCGATTTGCCGCAGCCGTTAGCGCCAATCAAACCATAACGATTGCCGTTACCGAATTTAGCCGAAATATTTTCAAACAAAGGCTCAGCGCCAAACTGCATTGTAATGTTCGCAGAGGATATCAAGGGAGTGTCCTGAGGGTAAAAAAATTAGAAGATGTACAGCGGATTTAAAGGGCTGTTACAGAGGTGCGAACTCTACCAGAAAATGGCAGGGAATAGGGGGATTTCTTAGACTTAAATCGTTTAAAAAATAATCTGGGTGATTGCTTAGAATGCTTTAATTCTTTGATCCGTAGATTCGGTGCCTATTAGTCTTATTTTTTAAGCCTTACTAGTTATAAACGATGAGTATTTTCCAGTATTTCCATACTTTCTCACAGTAGTCTGAATAGCTACTCTCGTATATTCTATTGAGCTAAGTTTACGTACTTACAATTTGAGTACGATTTTATACACGACAAGGAGTGAGTGCGTGTCTATCCCTGATTTCCAATCCTGTATGCGACCACTTTTGGTAGCTATCGAAGACCAAAAAGTTCACGAGTTTAAAGATCGCATCGCTTGGGTTTGTAACTATCTAGAACTCTCGGAAGAGGATATTCGAGAAGTCCTTCCCTCTGGTAAACAAACTTATATAAAAAACCGCCTTGCTTGGGCACGCACTTATATGAATAAAGCGGGTTTAACCAAAGCGCCAGCCCGTGGACAGATTCAAATTACCGATCGTGGTTTGCAGGCGTTAAAAGAGTGTCCGCAAAGAGTCGATGTTCGGTACCTGCGTCAGTATCCAGAATTTGTCGAATTCCACAAAGTTAAAACCAATCCGAAAAATGCTAAGTCTACCAACGGTCTGTCAGATGTTGATGGGCAATTGGAACAGCAAACAACCGATACTGATCCTCAGGAACGGTTAGAAGAAGCCTACGCAGAAATCCAAAGCAGTCTCGCAGACGAACTACTGGAATCAGTTAAGCAACAATCACCGGACTTTCTAGAGCGCTTAGTTGTACAGCTTTTACAAGCGATGGGTTATGGCGGTTGGAGCGAAAGCTCTGGAGCTGCGACCCAATACACTGCAGATGGCGGTATCGATGGTGTTATTAATGAAGATCCCTTGGGTTTAGATACCATCTACCTGCAAGCAAAACGCTATACCGATAACAGTGTAGGCCGCCCAGATATCCAAGCTTTTGTTGGTGCGTTGGAGATGAAGCGCGCTCGTAAAGGAGTGTTTATTACCACCAGTCAGTTCAGTCGCGAAGCGCGTGAGTATTGCTCTTTAATTGAAAAGAAAGTCGTACTGATTGATGGCCGTAAACTTGCAGAACTGATGATCCAATATGGGTTAGGTGTTTCAACCAAACAAAACTACGAAGTTAAAGCGGTCGATACTGATTTCTTCACAGAATAGCGTAAGCTACGCCGAATAATATTTAAGTTGTATCAGCCACAATTTAGCGTGGCGATTAAGGTAAAGATTCCATGCTAACAGGCAAAATTCGTAATCAAATTGATCAGGTTTGGGAGATGTTCTGGACTGGTGGGGTGGCTAACCCTATCTCGGTAATTGAACAGATCTCTTACCTGCTGTTTATCCGTCGTCTGGATGAGCTGCAAAAAACCGCAGAGCGTAAAGCTCAAGCAACAGGCTTGCCGCTAAAGAATCCGGTTTTCACTGCGGATGAGCAAGTCCTACGCTGGAGTCATTTTAAAGATGCCGATCCAGATCAGATGTTTGAGATCGTTCGTGATCGGGTCTTCCCAAAGATCAAAAGCCTGCAAGACCAAGGTAGCTTTGCTGAGCATATGGCCGATGCCATCTTCATGATCCCTTCTGCAAAACTGTTGGATCAGGTGGTGCAGCTGCTCAGCGCCATCAATATGGATGATAAAGATACCAAAGGTGATCTTTACGAATACCTACTGAGCAAACTGCAACAGTCCGGTGTTAACGGTCAGTTCCGTACCCCGCGTAATATCATCAAAATGATGGTTGAGCTGATGCAGCCAAAACCGGGCGATACTATCTGTGATCCATCCTCCGGTACCTGTGGCTTTCTGATGGCCGCTGTGGAACACGTAGAACAGCATCACGCCGCAGAGATCAACAAGCCAGTAAACCGTGTACGCTTTGATAACGATATGTTTACCGGTTACGACTTTGATAAGCACATGCTGCGCATCGGCGCGATGAACATGATGTTGCACGGTATCGAAAACCCGGCTGTGCATTACCGTGACAGTTTGCAGGATCAAGGTGCGGATAATATCAGCGAAGAATTTAACCTGATCCTCGCCAACCCGCCGTTTAAAGGCGCGGTGGATTTCGATATCGTCTCTACCGATCTGCTACGCGCACTGGGTAAAACCCCGAAAAAGACTAAGCCAAGGCCGATCTTCAAAACCGAGATCGACGAAGAGGGCAATGAAGTTCAGGTTGAGGTGAAAAAGAAAGGCCCAACCGAAAAATCCGAGCTGCTATTCCTCGCCCTGATTTTGCGTATGCTAAAAACTGGTGGCCGTGCCGCCGTTATCGTGCCAGATGGCGTACTGTTTGGCTCCACCAAATCTCATAAGAAGATTCGCGAACGTATTGTTGATGAGCAAAAGCTTGAAGCCGTCATCTCACTGCCATCCGGAGTATTTAAGCCCTATGCCGGTGTCAGTACCGCAATTCTGATCTTTACCAAAACCAACTCCGGTGGCACCGATAAAGTCTGGTTCTACGATATGCAGGCCGATGGTTACTCACTGGACGATAAACGCACCCAACTATACAAAGAGGGCGAACAGCCCACCCACGAGCAGAGCAATATCGCCGATATTATTAGCCGCTTCCGTACTCTGAGTTTGGAAAACGGTGCCCCGAATACGCAAAGCCCGGAATACAGCCGCGCTAAGACCGAACAAAGCTTTATGGTGGATGTGGCGGATATTCAAAGCAATGACTACGACCTCAGCCTTAACCGCTATAAAGAGGTGGTTTACGAAGAGATTGAGTACGACGAACCGCAGGTGATTCTGCAACGAATTAAAACGCTGCAGGACAAGATGGCTAAGGGTGTGGCGGAGCTGGAGGGGTTGTTGTGAGCTGGCCCAATGTAAAGCTAGGAGACTTAGGTGTAATTTCTGCTGGGGGGACACCCTCAAGAAGTAAACCACAATATTGGGGTAATGGAATTAAGTGGCTTTCGATTAAGGACTATAAAGATTTTCAAGTGGTCGAGGAAACTACTGAACAAATAACTCAAGAAGGCTTAGATAATAGTTCGGCTAAGTTGTTTGAAGAAGGGAGCGTCATAATTTCAATATTTGCGACATTAGGGCGTGTAGCAATATTGGGCAAAACTATGACCACCAATCAGGCTATAGCTGGAATACAGTGTAATAAGCAGATAAATAATAAGTATCTCATGTACTGTTTGAAGTCTAAACTGCCAGAGATTGAGCGCCAGTCAGGCGGTGTAGCCCAAAAAAATATAAACCTCTCCATATTGAAGTCACTAGAGATCCCTCTTCCCCCACTAGAAACTCAAAAGCAGATTACGGCGGTACTGGAAAAATCCGATCAACTACGCAAAGACTGCAAGCAGATGGAGCAAGAGCTAAACAGCCTCGCTCAGTCTGTCTTTATCGATATGTTTGGTGATCTTAGAACAAATAGCTTATTCCCTAAAAAAGTTCGCTTTGACCAAGTTTTCCAAATAACCAGTAAGTTGGTAGATCCACAACTTACAGAAAATGAAAATTTGCCGCATATAGGACCAGAACATATAACAAAGAAGACTGGTCAAATTCTTCCCCATCAAACAGCAAAAGAAGATGGCTTAATTAGTGGGAAATTTAGATTCAACAAAGACTGCGTGCTATTTTCTAAGATTCGTCCCAACTTAAAAAAAACCGCGATACCAGACTTTTCTGGCCTATGTAGTGCAGACATGTACCCTCTCAATCCAATAGACGGTGTTTCTACAAGTGAGTTTATTTGGGGACTTATTCTATCACCTGCTTTCGATGGCTATCTTGAGCAGTTACCTAGCAGAGCGAATATTCCAAAAATAAACCGTAAAGAACTTGCAGCATTTGAATGTCATCTACCAGATTATGATCTTCAAGTTTCATATTCGAATAAATTAAATGCTATCAAGGTGCTAATTCAAGAGAATCAGAGCCAGCAGGTAGAAATTGAAAAAGGCTTTAATGCTCTGGTGCAACGTGCCTTCAAAGGCGAACTCAATCTAAACTAACCTGCGGCAATCCATCGAGTTAAAGGGAATTTGTATGACTCAATCTGGCGATCAAACTACAAACGGCACTAGCAACTTTGCGTTTATGCAGTCGGCACTCTTAGCCGCACAGCAAGTGGGTAATGCCCAGCGTTTTATCGAGTTGGGGCAGGAGTTGCTAAGCCGGGCGCAGAGCGCTGAGGCCAGTGTGAAAACCGATCCGCGTATTGCCGGGTTTTATGCTCGTAATACGCTGGAGTTGATGGTTGAGGCAGTGTTTGATCTGGATAACTGGCTGCAACGCCCCGGTTATGACAAAACCTTGATGTCGCTGATCCATGATAAGGACTTTAAGCACAACCTGAGTCATGGTCTGTTCCCCAAACTCAAGCTAATTATCAAACTGGGTAATGAAGCCGTACACGGTAAGAGCGCTTTTGCCCAACGCGATGCGCTACAGGCGGTAAAAGAGCTACATCATGTTCTATATTGGTTTGTTCGCACTTATACCCCGGGTTTAGATCGCCAGCAGTTTGTTGTCGCTGAGTTTGATATTGCGCTGATTCCAGAACAGATTGTTATTGATGCTAAGGTGGCGGCAAAAGCGCTTAGTAGTATTAAGCAGGTTCAAGGGTTAGAGAAACAGCTGGCCGAGCAGGATTCACAAACCCGTGAAGCCCGAGAGCAAGCCCTAAAAGAAAACGCTGAGCTGAAGGCTCAGAATCAGGCCCTACTACAGCAGATTGAACAAGCAAAACAGGCCGCAGAGCAGGTACAGGACAGCCACGATTATAATGAGCAGGAAACCCGTGATTACCTGATTGATGTTTTGCTTAATGAGGCCGGTTGGCCCCTGAAAGCCGGGCGTGATCGCGAATATCCAGTCAGTGGTATGCCGATCTCTCAAGCGAACCCTAAAGGTAATGGCTTTGTTGATTATGTGCTTTGGGACGATGATGGCAAACCTATGGCGGTGGTTGAGGCTAAACGTACCCACCGCCGTGCCGAAGATGGCCAACAGCAGGCGAAACTCTACGCCGATTGTTTAGAGCAAGCCTTTGGCGTACGCCCGATAATCTTCTTTACCAATGGTTATGAAACCTACCTTTGGGATGACTACCGTTACCCGCCAAGGCAAGTGCAGGGCTTTTATACCGCTGCAGAGCTGGCGTTAATGATTAAACGTCGGCATGAGCGGCAACCGTTCTTTGCCGATCAAAACGGCGCAGCCCAGAGCCTCACCGCCAAGATTGATGATGCTATTACCAATCGCCATTATCAGAAAGCCGCCATCACCCATATTCTGCAAGACTTCGAGCAGGAGTGCCGCCGTAAAGCGCTGTTGGTGATGGCAACCGGTACGGGTAAAACCCGAACCGTGATCAGTTTGGTGGATCTATTGGTGCGCCACGGCTGGGTTAAGAATGTGCTCTTTCTTGCTGACCGGAATGCGCTGCTAACCCAAGCGAAAAAGAACTTTGTAAAACTGCTGCCACGGATTAGTTGTTCGATCTTAAGCTCTGGTCAGAGCAAAGGTCAGGTCGATAGCCGTTTATTTTTCTCTACCTATCCCACCATGAAAAATCTGCTGGACCGTGCCGCCGATGAGCGCCCGTTTGGGGTGGGGCATTTTGATTTAGTAGTCGTGGATGAGGCGCACCGCTCTGTTTATGCCAAATACCGCCAGATCTTTGAATATTTTGACGGCCTGCTGGTGGGCCTGACCGCAACGCCGAAAGATGAGGTGGAGAAAAACACCTACGACATCTTTGACCTACGCAATGGTTTACCTACCTATGCCTACGAAGATGAAGTGGCTTATGCCGAGGGCTTCTTGGTACCGCCGACAAAAATTACTGTGCCAACTAAGTTTTTGCGTAAAGGCATTAAGTATAAAGAGCTGTCGAAACAGGAACAGGAAGAGTGGGAGAAAAAAGCCGAACTCAAAGACCGTGATGAGGTATTGCCAGCCGAACTGAACAAGTTCCTGTTTAACGTCGATACCGCTGAAAAGATGTTTGCCCAATTGATGAGCAAAGATGCGCTGGGAGGTATTCATGTTGAAGGCGGAGATGTGATTGGTAAAACCATCATCTTTGCCGCCAATAATGACCATGCGCTATTTCTGGAAAAAGTGTTTAACGCCAATTATCCCAAATGGGCCGGTAAGCTTGCGCGGGTAATTACCTTTAAAGAAACCTACGCGCAAAGCTTGATCGATGAGTTTACAGGGGATGAAAACAACCCCGTAAGTTTTGACCCGAAAAATCCAACCTGTCGTATCGCCATCTCGGTAGATATGCTCGATACCGGTATTGATGTGCCGGATGTGGTCAATTTGGTGTTCTTTAAAGTTATTCGCTCCAAAGTTAAGTTCACTCAGATGATGGGCCGTGGTACGCGTTTAAGCCCGAACTTGTTTGGTCCGGGCGTAGATAAGCAAACCTTTAGAGTGTTTGATTACTGCCAAAACTTTGAGTTTTTTGATCAAAACCCAGAAGGTTTACCCGCCAATGTAGCGCGTTCTATCGGCCAACTAGTTTTTGAAAAGCGCGTACTGTTAAGTACTTTGCTAGACAAGCGGATCAGCGATGAAACTTATGCTGATGAATACCCTGAGGATGTTGAGCGACTAACAGGATTGAAAACATACCAATTGGACCTGTTACACCATCAGGTCAGTGGTATGAATTTAGATAACTTTATCGTGCGCCCGGTGCGTAAGCATGTAGAGCCTTTTTTACAGCGTGATTACTGGAACCGCATAGATGATGAAAAGTTCACGCAACTGGAAACCTATCTATCAACACTGCCGACCGAAGCAGAGCCGTTTAATGAGGTAGAGCAAGACAATCATCTAGCGAACCGCTTTGATAATACTCTGTTGACTTTGCAGCTCGACCTTTTAGAAAAAGGGGCTTTGAACGAAGGTGTTCGGCAAAAGGTAATGGAGATTGCCCAGCAGTTGGAAGGCAAAAGTGATGTGCCGAAAGTGCGCGCTGAGCTGCTGTTGATTCAGGAGCTGCAAACGCTAGAGTTTTGGCAGGATATACATCTTGTCACACTGGAAGATGTGCGTTGTCGTTTACGTAACCTGATGTTCGCTTTAGATAAAGAAGAGAAAGCGGTGGTGTACACCAACTTTGAAGATGAAGTAACCGGTGTTAAAGATGTGACTGGTACTTATTCATCACCGAGTATTGATTTAGTACAGTACCGCAAGAAAACCGAACTTTATATCAAAGAACACCAAGATCAACTCACTATCCAGAAACTGAAGCGTAATAAACCAATTACACAAGCTGACTTGGATGTACTGGAAGGTCTGCTGTTGGATGCCAGCGGTATGAGCGATGTTGTCGAATACCGTGAGAAAGTTTTAGAAGATAAACCGCTGGGTACCTTTATTCGTGAACTAGTTGGCTTGGATATGAATGCTGCCAAAGAAGCGTTTAGCGACTTTCTTGATGAGGGTGTATATAACGCTCAGCAGATCAACTTTGTGAATAAGGTAATCGACTACCTAATGCATAATGGTGTATTGGAAATTGAGCATATCTTTGAACCACCGTTTACCGATGAACATCATGAAGGTGCTTTTGGGTTTTTTGATCCTGATAAGGTAACTGAACTGTTTGGGCGTATTCGTGAGGTCAATGCCAATGCTGATGCGGAAGGGGCGGCGTAGCTAGCCAAGTAGAGATGGATTTCATTTTTATAGCTAAAATTATTTCTGGAATAAACGGATCTATTTCTCTACTTAAAGAGCTATGGAAACTAGTTACATTCAGTCGTTCAAAGCTTAAAAAGCAAGCAGACTACTTGCCTGAAATATCTGATTCGGTTGCTGCTCGATTTATTCAGCTTTTCGAAGCCCATGGCGTACATCGAAACCAGATTCCGGAGTTTTTTGGGCATGATCTCACTATTGCAGATGTCCAGTCTGAAGAAGCGCTAGTTGAGAAGCTCACTCCCGTTATTTTATCGGACGCTGCCAAACTATTTAGCATCAACTCTGAATGGCTTCCGCTTGGTCATGGTGATGTTTATCCAAAATATCACTTTTATAAGCAGCCTGAAAAGTTTGGAAAATTTATTACGCAGCTGCCCTCAAATTACGATGTGCATCATTTTGAGTGTTCTATTTTTCGTTCGAATAAAAGAACGACCTCTGGATATGATGCTTTAATGATTGTGAAAACCCCAATCGGGGAATTGGGTAATCGCTTTATTTACGCTTATCACTTATGTCCGGGGTGGATGACGCATTATTGGATTTCAGCCGCCGATTTAGCTTGTTGCATCTCATCATCTGCACAAAAGGGAGTCTATCCCCATGGCTGTATTGTTGAAGATAGTTGGTTAGCTGAATTTATGAATTGTCAAAGGCTGCCAAGTTACGATTTTGAATCTGAAATTCTGGCTTACCCATACAAAGGTCAGTGGAATCCTGGCGAGTTTTCCGACACCGCTCAAGAGTTTATAAAGCCATTAGAGATTAACCAAGACAATTTCAGTATCCCTTCGGCTTTGGATCGTTGGTGGAGATATTATGATCGAGGGTTGATCTATGTGTATTCGGATGATGTAAATGCTCGTGTTGGTGAGGAGTTTCAAGCGATGGCTGAAGTGTACGGGCTTGAATTGCAGCTTGAGTCATTAGCCAATTCTAGTTAGACATTTAACAGGTCAAACCCTTCTTTTGGTTTACTGGTTTATTTGCATTGGTTTTGTGAATTAATTTTCTAGCGCTGCAGGCTCTTTCCGAGGTGCTAGACGGTAACCAATGCTCTTTCATTATATAATTCTCACCTAAGTAGGGCGGTAATGCGTTTTTTTTAATGCATTAGTCCGGTTATCTGGTGTTAATGCGTGGTTTTTAATGCATTGTTGCGGGATTTGATTTAATTTGTAGGTGTTTTGCTATAATGCCTTATATTTAAGGCCTTAATGCCAGTTTTTATCTATTATGCATTATTTTGGAGGCGTTATGGGTTCTGTATATGCTCAATCAGATGAGGCGATCGCTAAGATGCTTGCTGGGCGTATCAAGCAGCGTCGGCTTGAACTCAATTTAACACAAGAGGCAGTAGCAGAAGAGGCGGGAATTTCGCGCTCAGCCTACCAAAGCCTGGAACTTCATGGGACCGGAAAGATTACATCATTGATTGGTGTACTTCGAGCTCTGAATGCATTGGATGAATTTGAGCAGCTAGTCCCTGATCGTCCTCATAGTCCTATTGCGATTTTAAAAGCTCAAGGGCAGAAGCGTTTGCGTGCAAGTCAGGAAAAAGTCGGTGTTATGGAAATACCAGGCAGTAGGTTTTCTGGCTTATCGAGAATCAAGGTACCAAATAATAAGTCTAATACAAATGAGGATTCAGATTGGTGAGTATTCCTTATGCTGAAATCCATATGTGGGGTCGTATGGTTGGCGCACTTACTTATGATCCTGAGAAGCGGATCGGTGCATTTGAATATGCGGAGGAATGGTTGCGCACAGGTATTGCTATAGACCCAATTAACTTAGCTGCAGCCTCTGGTGCGGTATATCAGTTTCCGTCTCTGGATTATGAAACCTACAAAGGTTTGCCTGCTGTGTTTGCCGACACTTTACCTGATGATTTTGGTAATGCTGTAATAAATGCTTGGTTGGCCCGCGAGGGTAGGGCTCCGGATACTTTTACTGCACTTGACCGTTTGTTATATACCCATACGCGGGGTATGGGAGCGCTAGAGTATCATCCAGGCACGCGGAAAAAGGTTGTACCGGATACCAATATTGAGCTCTTTAGTCTTGTCAAAATGGCGCAGGAGGTTCTTGATCAACGTAAAGGGTTAAATGAAAATCTCGCTGAAAACGGTGCTGAAGCGTTGGCAGAGCTCCTGCTGGTGGGTACATCTGCTGGTGGCGCTAGGCCAAAGGCGGTTATAGCGATTAATGCAGATCGTACCATTATTCGTTCTGGGCAAGCTGATATTCCTAAAGGCTTCGAGCACTTTTTGCTTAAGTTCGACGGAGTAACAGAGGGTAAAGTTGATTCTGAACTATTTGGCGACCCCTTTGGGTTTGGTCGAATGGAATATACTTATTATGAGATGGCTCGGACTGTCGGCATAGATATCTCACATAGTGAGCTTCTGCTTGAGGGGCCTCGGGCGCATTTTATGACACAGCGCTTTGACCGTAATGGGAATGAGAAGCTACATTACCTCTCCTTGTGTGCTATAGCCCATAAAAGCTATAAACAACCTGGTTTATACAGTTATGAAGAGCTTTTTATGCTTATGCGCGAATTGCAATTGCCACGATATGATGCAGAACAGTTAGTGAGACGGATGGTTTTTAATGTCGTGATGCGTAACCAGGATGATCATACAAAGAACTTTGGTTTTCTCTTGCCTCGACCAGTTGGCTCCCAGAAAATTCAATGGCGTTTAGCCCCTGCTTTTGATGTTGCCTACAGCTATAAGAAAGATTCACCATGGGTTAGTCAGCATCAGATGTCCATTAATGGCAAGCGTGATGAATTCACAATAGATGATCTTATTGCTGCTTCTCCTTCTAAGCTTAAAGCCGTGGCCATAGATGCGCTAGAGCAAACACTTGCTATTGCCAATCAGTGGCGGGAGTATGCAAAACGAAACGAGGTGCCTACATTACTTACAGAGGAAATTGCAGGTAACTTACGATTGAAATGGTAATTGTTATCGAGGTCATGTTACCGGGAGCAAGACCACCCATTTCCCTGCGTGTGCCTTACTTAACCCGAAATAGGAACCATCGTTCCTATTTCGGAAATCATTTATTGTTTTTACTATCCAATCCAAAAAGGCTTACTAGCTTCCGCATAAGCCTGCTCTCTTCTTAATCCTATATCCTTCAATTGCTCATCACTTAACTCAATCAACGCTTTTCGGGTGCGATAGTTCTGCTGCCACTGATTGAGAATACACGCCAATTTACGCAAATTTATTGCCGGAAGAGGATAACTATTTCTTATCTCTTTTGATGGCTGGTAGTTTTCGCATACTTGAATGCTCATCTGTTTATCCTCCGTTTATGCTTAATTTGTAGGTATTATTGGCCTTGGGTTGCTATAGTGACAAACGATATAAATTTCTGTTCAGTTAACTAAAACTTAAGTGATATGGATCGTTTACCTCCTCTTAAAGCGTTGCGTGTTTTTCTGGTGGCTGCTGAGCATGGCAGTTTTAAAGTGGCGGCTGAAAAGTTGTTTGTGACGCAGGCTGCAGTCAGTCAGCAGATACGTTTGTTGGAAGACTACTTCGCAAAGCCTCTATTTATTCGTCTGAATCGTGAGGTGCGTTTATCTCCTGATGGTGTTTCTTTGCTGCCTTATATCCAGCAGGCGTTTAAGGCGATTGAGGAGGGGAGTCGTGCGCTTTCGGTCGATCCTTCACCTAATCAGCTTAAGATCACTTCGCTACCTTCATTTGCTGCGCGGTGGCTGATACCTAGGCTGGGTTCATTTCAGCAGGCTTATCCTGAGTTCAATTGCCTCGTTTCTACTTCATGTGATCTACATGACTTTTCGGATGATAGTCAGGATCTGGCGATTCGTTTCGCAGAGGGTGGCAATACGCAATTGATGGAGAAAGTTCTGACTGAGGATTACATCGTATCAGTCTGTCACCCTGATCTTTTGAAGACAAAAGAGGGGGGTGATGTGAACCTTGGCAACTTGCCCTTGTTGATTGATGACTCACCCGAACTTAAACAGGTTAATGCTGGATTTGTGCGAGAGATGGGAGGCAAAAATCAGGTCGTTCTGCAGTTGTTGGATTCTAGCCTTCAGGTGGATGCTGCATTGAATGGCCAGGGTGTTGCCCCAATTCGTTATAGCCTAGTGTACGAGTACATAGAACGCGGTCATTTAGTTTGCCCGCTTAAATGTTACTGGAATTCGCCTTATGCCAACTATCTGGTTGCGCCTGAAGCTAATTTTGATCGCCCGAAAGTGATGGCTTTTACCAATTGGATTATGGAAGAGGTTAGAGCCGTTGAAGCGCATTGGCAGGTGTTTAAGGATACATCCAATTTTTCACTTATGGATGACTAAGGTAAATGTGTTTATTCACCCTCTAAAGTTTCATACTGGGGTATCGGAAAAAGTCCATTTAGTTCTCGACGGTTCCCAAATTAGGAACTATAGTTCCCATATTGGGAATTTATGGGTTGTTTTTGATGTTAGCTTCGACGATTGGATCTGCGCTGTTTACTAAGGCGCAACAGAATGTATTAGGTTTGCTATACGGCAACCCTGAGAAAAGCTTTTATCTCAATGAAATTGCTAGAAAAACTGCAATGGGTAAAGGTGCACTAACACGTGAGTTAACAAAGTTAACAGAGGCGGGAATACTCACAGTTACCAAGTTAGGTAATCAGAACCATTATCAAGCAAATAGCAGTTGCCCGATTTATGGTGAATTGAAGCAGATTGTTATTAAAACCTTTGGTATTAAAGGTGTGCTTCAGCAAGGGATATCTGGTCTTTTAGAGAACGTCGAACAAGCCTTTATCTATGGTTCTGTCGCTAAAGGTGAAGAGCATGCCGAGAGCGATATTGATTTAATGCTGGTGGGTAATGGTTTAAGTTATAGCGAGGTAATGGAAGGATTGGAGCCTCTTGAAGAGCAATTGAACCGCCAGATAAATCCAACCATTTATACACCAGAAGAGTTTTCTCAACGCTTAGGTGAGGGACAAAACTTTGTTTCTAAGGTTATGTCACAATCTAGGATCGATCTACTGCAAGGATAGCAGGGGAGTTCTATGAAGGAACTGG
Organism: Neptuniibacter sp. QD34_54; assembly: GCF_047778055.1. GTDB lineage: Bacteria > Pseudomonadota > Gammaproteobacteria > Pseudomonadales > Balneatricaceae > Neptuniibacter. Next base: position 1,590,823 of record NZ_CP180546.1, read on the forward strand.
ATAATTTAGTCAAAATTAACAAGCTTAATTTCGAACCGCCAGATAAAAAGGAATTTGAAGGCATGGTTCGCGCAGGTAAAACCAAACTTAATGATGCTCAAATCGAAGGCCTAAGTGAAGATAGCCAGTTCTCATTAGCTTATAGCGCAGCGCATGCATTCGCCTTAGCTGCTTTAAGGTGGCATGGCTACAGATCCGATAGCCGTTACTTAGTTTTTCAGTGCTTGGGCCATACTTTAGGGCTAAGCAAGGCAAAATGGCGGGTTTTAGATAAATGCCATAACACACGAAACCTTGCAGAGTACGAAGGACATCTTGAGATCAATCCACAGCTGCTTTCCGAGTTAATTAGTATTACTAAGGAGCTTGAAGTTCTCTTGGCGAATTTGCCAGCATTAGAATAAGAGTTGTTTCTCACACGCAAAGTCCCAAAATGGGACTTTTGGTTCCATTTTTGGGACTTTTGCTATTAGTAACTCCTATGAAACAAGCCCAAGTGCTGTTGCTATACCTCACTAGATTCTGAAGTGAGGATCTAATGAATATGATAGAAACTTTGTGTGGTTATTTAGGATCTGTCAGATATAGCGAGATCACCTGTTTACAGAAAAATACTCTGCTATACTCGCGCCATTGTAGTTAGTGATTAAGAGGCCTTATTTATGTCGAATCGTCTGGTGATTCTGGATACTGAAACCACAGGTATGAACCAGGAAAGTGGTCCGCATTTCCAAGGGCATCGGATTATTGAGATAGGCTGTGTTGAGGTAATCAACCGTAAGCTGACCGGCAAAACCTTTCACGTCTACATCAACCCAGAGATGCCTATTGACCCTGAGGCGATCGCGGTCCACGGTATCACTGATGAGCAGGTTAAAGACTGCCCTAAATTTGCTGAAATCGCTCAGGAGTTTGCCGAGTTTCTCGACGGCTCAGAGATGATTGCGCACAACGCGCCCTTCGACGTCGGGTTTATGGATCATGAATTCGGTATGTTGGGTTCGGGTTGGAAGAGCACAGAAGAGCTCTGTAAAGTCACTGACTCCCTCAAGATCGCTAAAGATAAATTCCCGGGTCAGAAGAACAACCTCGATGCCTTATGTCGCCGCTTAGGTATTGATAACTCCCATCGTGAGTTACACGGCGCCTTATTGGATGCCGAAATTCTTGCCGATGTTTACCTGTTAATGACGGGTGGTCAAACCTCTTTGAGGTTATCAGACGATGAGGCGGGTGGTGATGCAGGGCAAATCAGAAGACATGCAGATGCACTACAAGGCTTACCTTTGGTCACCTTAACAGATGAAGAGCTAGCCGAGCACGAAGCTTTCCTAAATATGCTTGATAAGAAAGCTGGCGGTAGCTGCACTTGGCGTCAGGAATTGGTTGAGGCGGAGTAATGATGCTTTCGCCTCTCGTTGCCCCTACTACTATTTTATACAATAGGTTAGCTATGGTTTTTCAAGATCCTGACCGCTAAAGTGGGCAAAATCGTGTTGCTTACACGGTTTAGATAGAGATAAAAATTTCAAGGATGGTAGATGTGTGAATTAAAAAGGATTTTACGCCTAACACTAATTAGTTGTTTGCTATTTAGTTCTAATCTTGCCTATTCAGGCGTTAAAGAATACCCCATCTTAAAGGTCGATTACGGCCCTTCAACTACTTTTAAGACCGGTACTGTCGGTAAGATCAATATTCCGTTAGACGAACTTACCAATGCAAAAATCGCAGTCTTGGATGGGTTAGTAATCATTTTCGATGATGGTTCTAATCTATCAATGGAAACGCTCACCGATATAGCTCTTGGATTCCAAGGCGTTGATATGCGCACTTGGCCAAAGTACCTCTTAGGAATACAAAACGCTGGTCCTGAACCTGAGGACTACAAATCCGAGCTGCAACAATCTAAAGAGCACATTATTGACACTGAAGTATCAGCTTACGAGATAAGAACATTTCCTACCGAACAGGGAATCGGTTACTGGGCTATTGGCCCCAAAAAATCAGTAATCGTATTTACTTCATCTGTCATAGAAGACCAGGTAGCGCTCTTATTTGCTGAAAATATGGATGAGCAGCAAATTAAAAAAATCATAATTAATGGCACGCTAAGATAAAGATATTACGTGAATGCCTAACCCTGTGATTGAAAGGTATGTGCTTGTAGAGCGATTATTATTTTAAATCGGTTGTCGTTTGACAACTTGATAGTGCATTTCTAAACTTAGCATACGGAGAGACAGGGATGTCTCGTAAGAAACACTCCAAAAAAGAAGTGGAAGCCGCATTAGTTTATGCGGAAAAGAATGGTTGGCGTATTGAAGTTGGTGGAAGCCATGCTTGGGGTAAAATTTACTGTCCTTATAATGACAAAGAATGTCGTTGTGGTGAGTTTTGTATCGTTAGTATTTGGAGCACCCCAAAAAGCCCGCAAAACCATGCTAAGCAGATCAAACGAGTCGTTGATAACTGTGCTGTGAAAAAAGCATGTGATGAGGAATAAAAGCATGCGTGATTATGAATTTACCTTGAAGTTTGCATTGCCAGACGCTGACATTGATCCGAGTACTTATGTTGAGCAATTAGGTGCAGCAGGGTGCGATGATGCATTAATTGGGTTAGGTCAGAGTGGGCGTATCGCTTTACAATTCACCCGAGAAGCGAAAAGTGCTTCTGAGGCTGTGATCACCGCGATAGAAGATGTGAAGTCTGTGATTCCAAACGCTCAGCTATTTGAGGCGACACCTGATATGGTCGGGGTTTCGGATATTGCTGAAATCATAGGGGTATCTCGGCAAAATATTAGAAAGCTGGTAATGAATCATGGCTACACCTTTCCTGTCCCTGTTTATGCAGGTAGTTCTTCTTTATGGCACCTTTCTACCGTTCTTGATTGGTTTGAGACCGAGCAAAACAAAACTATTGAACCGACGATAAAAGAGATCGCTTTTACAAATATGCAGGTTAATTTAGTTAAGGAAAGCCATAAGCTTGATCCTATCTATTCTTCAAAGTTATCTGTTCTCAATCTGTAGAGCCTATCTGCAGCTCCGTTTACCGTTATTTATGAATTAGGCCGCCACATATCATAGACATCATGGTTTGATACAGAGCAGATAATGTAAAGAAACATGGATTTCTTAGCATATTAGATTAGCTGTTCTGTTGTGGTCATATTTGTATTCGGTATTATGTTTTGAATAATGTGATCATTCATTCTTTTTTAGGCCAAGGATATTTTGCAAACACTCGTAAAGCCTGCAGAATCTCTTATCGATTTTTCGGATCAACCTGACTTTGTTGCAACATTGTGTAAGCAGGTTAGCCACCTACCTTATATTTCAGATCGGATATACCATGCTTCGGTTTCTGTTGATCGACAGGATTTGATTGCCTTTCTTTCCAATAATACTTCTCACCAGCAAATGTTTTGGCGTGAGCGAGATCAGGATCGTGTGCTTGCAGGCCTTGGTGCCGCTGTGGAGGTAATTACAGATTCACCATCTGATGCGATTGCTGAAGTTAAAGGTTTCTCGTCCATAATTTATAGCCAATCTGAGAAAGCGTATCAGCCTTTTTTCTTTGGCGGATTTTCATTCTCTGAAGCAGATGAAAGTGATATATGGCAAGAATTTCCATCCAGTTATTTTGTTTTACCGCAGATCTGTTTGAGTGAAACTCAGGGTGAATATCACCTACATATTCACCTGCCATGTAACGGCGAGGCTGAATGGAATACTGCACAAAACGATCTGATCAGGTTGTTACTTGCATTGGATTGGGATCGATCCATACCAGAACCTAGTGAGGAAGGTCTGCAGTTTCAAAAATGCTCTAGTATCGGTAAAGCCCAATGGCATGATCTCTGTGATCAAGTGCAGAGTGAGATTGTTCATCAGTCTATTGAAAAAGTTGTTCTCGCCAGAGATGTAGTCGTATCACTTGATGGTTCAATGAATGTTCATCATTTATTGAACCGTTGGTTGACGGTAAATTCAGATACTTATTCGTTTATGCTGCAAAGAGGCGATAAGTATCTTTTGGGGTGTTCACCTGAGCGTCTTTATAAAAGAGAAGGGCAGCAACTTAGCACAGAATCATTGGCTGGAACGGTTGGGCGAGGAGACGATTTAGCGGGTGATGATCTGTTAGCTCAAAAGCTAATCAATGGCTCTCAGTTTCAGAATGAACATGGGTTGGTCAGCCGATTTATACAGCAGCAGCTTGAAGGTGTTTGTAACACGGTTGATTTTGAACCTACTCAAGTTATGAAATTGGAAAAAGTTCAGCATCTTTACCAAAAGGTGACTGCTGAACTTAACTGTAATATTGATGATGCTGAATTGATAAATCTGCTCCACCCGACACCTGCTGTATCGGGTTATCCTAGAAATGCCGCCTTGAATTTCCTCTCTTTAAATGAGCCCCTAGCGCGTGGTTGGTATAGCGGAGGGATTGGAATCGCCAGTTATAGTGATGAGAGGGAGTTTGTTGATTTTGCTGTCGTGATTAGATCTGCGCTACTGGAGAATAACCGTTTACACTGTTTTTCTGGTGTCGGTTTGGTTGAAGGCTCCGATTCAGAATCGGAATGGCAGGAGCTGGATTCAAAAATTAACTCTCTTCTCGATGTGGTTTATGGAACAGCACAACACTAATCTGACAAATCTATGGGCCGCTGCTGTTCTAGAACAGTTAGTTCAGTTGGGCGTCGAGGACATCTGTATTGCTCCTGGCTCTAGGAGTGCACCTTTAGTAATTGCGGCTGCCAAGCTTTCCCTTTCTCAAACCAATAATGGGGAGCAGGGACAGCTGAGATTACACACGCATCTTGATGAGCGAGGCTTAGGTTTTTTCGCACTAGGTCTTGTAAAAGCACGGTTAAAGCCAGTCATCGTGATTACTACATCTGGGACTGCGGTTGCCAATTTATATCCTGCAGTTATCGAAGCATTTCAAACATCGCAGCCGTTGATAGTGCTCTCTGCTGATAGGCCTGAAGAGTTGCTAAATTGTGGCGCGAATCAGGCGATTAATCAGAAAGGAATATTTGCGGATAATGTTGTCGAATTTTGTCAGATTGATGCGTTAGATTCTGAAGCAGAGATTTCAGAAAACCTGACATCAATTGTCAGGGCTTACCAGAAAGCAACTATGTCAGGCCCTGTGCAGATTAATTGTGCCTTTAGGGAACCGCTTTATCCAACAGATGATGTGGATCTGTTAGATACAGACAAATACCTTCAGGTTTTTGATCAGGCGAGATCACCTACCTCCTCAAAGTTTGAGGCTGAGACTATCCAACCAAGTGGAAAAACGCTTCTTGTCGCCGGTGATTTAACCTCTTCGCAAGCACAGCATGTTTTGGCATTGGCCGAACGGTTTGATACCCCAATTCTTGCTGACATAAACAGCAATTTGCCGAAGCATCGATTGGTTATTCAAAGTGTTGAATTGGTGCTTGAAGCTCAGCCTGACCTTCTTGCTGAATACGACTCGGTGATTCAGTTTGGTGGGCGGCTTGTCGGCAAGCGCTTGTTGAATTGGCTATCTGAAAGCCATTTTGAAAACTATCTTTTGGTATCACCACAGGCGTTAGCACTCGACCCCTCTAAAACGGCCACCCAGATTTGCATAGATATAGATACGTACTGTCAGGGCGCAGTTATAACCAAATCAGATCATGCTCAATTGTTGCAAAAGAGCGGTCAGATACTGGAGAAAGCACGAACCTTTGTGCGTTCACTCTCATTCGGTGAACTGAAAGCTGCGCAGACTCTATGTGATGTTCTGGATGATAGCGTAGATCTCTTTGTCGGTAATAGCTTAAGCATTCGTTTGATGGATCTGCAGTCTAATCGAGATTTCTCTGTATTCAGTAACCGAGGGACGAGTGGGATTGATGGGCTGTTGGCCACAGCTTGTGGTGTACAGCAGGGGCGAGGGAGACCTATGGTGGTTTTGTTAGGTGATACCTCGCTGTTGCATGATCTAAACAGTTTGATGATCGCACGCCGTCATATCAGTGCCTATCCGCTTATATTGATCGTGTTGAACAATGATGGTGGCAGCATATTTAATTTGCTGCCTGCGGCAAATTTAGGTGATATTCAGCGGGATTTTTTCCAGCTGCCGCATGGTCTGGAGTTTGACAATATCGCTAAAAGTTTTGATATTCCTCATTATTCACCGAGCACCGAAGCGCAATTTACACAGCAGCTTACTGAGTTATTCAAACAGAATGGAGTGGCAATGATCGAGTTACAAGTTCCTCCCACTGAGAGTAGTCAGCAAATAAAAGCACTCTATGAGTTTTCAAGAAATCATGGCGCAGCTTCTGATTCGACAGGCTAATAATTAGATGCTGATCAACCATCCGAATTACAATGGCCAGATATTAACTGAAAGCTCCCCCGTTATACTCTGCCTCCATGGCTTTATGGGGGGGCAGGATGATTGGAAACCCGTTATAGATCTTCTCCCAGATAGTCAGAAACTGAATATTATTTATCTCTCTTTGCCTCTTTCCTTCCCAAAAGAGGTGACAGATATTGAAGGTTATAGCCGTTGGTTGTGGCAGCAACTTCCCGATTTTAAACAACCGGTGTTTTTACTAGCGTATTCTCTGGGTGCACGTATTGGGATGCATTGGTTAAGGGATAATCCTGGTTTAATTTGTGGTGCTTTATTCGAGGGAGGGCACCCGGGCCTCCCCGGCGACAAAGCGCGGCTAGACAGTGATTTAGTTTGGCAGCAGCGGTTTAGTCAGCAGGATCTTAAGCTCACTTTGGAGCAGTGGTATCAGCAAAGTGTGTTTAATGGCAGAGAAAAAGATACAGCGGAACAGATCTATCAACGGCATAAGGCTGATCCATCTGCTTTAGGAAACTTATTGCTGATTCTATCTGTGGCTAATCAGCAGGATATGACGTCCTCACTTGGGGGGCACCCTATTACCTATCTCACAGGAGAGCATGATAAAAAATACACAGAATTAGCAAAACAGCTCGTTCAACAGCATGCTAATATCGTTCATCATGTTATCTCAGGTGCAGGCCATAATTGTCACAGTGATCAGGCCTGTAGTGTGAGTAGGATTTTATCTAATTTTTTAACGGACTTTATTCATGACTAACCCTGCAGACAGCAGTATCCAGAAGGGCGCAGATTGGGTTGATTGCGGGCAGCAATTTACAGATATCCTTTATCACAAGGCTGAAGGTATCGCTAAAATCACTATTAATCGTCCTGAAGTACGTAATGCCTTTCGCCCACAAACTGTCAAAGAGATGATTGCGGCAGTCAATGATGCCCGTTATGACGATCAGGTAGGTGTGGTTATTCTGACTGGGCAAGGAGATATGGCTTTTTGTTCAGGCGGGGATCAGCGAGTTCGAGGTGATACGGGCTACGAAGATGAGTCTGGCGTTCATCACCTTAATGTTCTGGATCTTCAGAAGATGATCAGAAGCCTACCTAAGCCAGTTATCGCGATGGTAGCGGGTTATGCCATTGGTGGGGGTCATGTACTGCATCTGGTCTGTGATATGACGGTAGCTGCGGAGAATGCTCGATTTGGTCAGACAGGCCCTAAAGTGGGTTCTTTCGATGGTGGTTTTGGTGCCAGTTATATGGCGAGTATCGTAGGGCAGAAGAAAGCCCGTGAGATCTGGTTCTTATGTGATCAGTACGATGCAAAAGAAGCACTAGATATGGGCCTAGTAAACAAGGTCGTACCTTTAGAAAATCTAGAACTAACCACGGTTGAGTGGTGCAGAAAAGTGCTTAGGCTTTCACCTATGGCATTGAGAACGTTAAAGAGTGCTTTCAATGCTGGAATCGATGGGCAAGCAGGTCTTCAGGAGCTAGCCGGTAACGCGACTATGTTGTTTTATATGACAGAGGAAGGGCAGGAAGGCCGTAACGCCTACAATGAAAAGCGCCCACCTGATTTTAAGCGATTTAAACGCCAGCCATGATCCCTAAGGTCCGGCTTCTTGAGTATGAAATTCCGTTTACCTATCCCTTTGTTTTTAATATGGGTGGTAAGCGGAAAGCACTCAAAACTAGACAGGGATTGCTACTCCACTGGTTGTTTGCCGATCAGAGTATTTATACAGAGGTCGCACCCTTACCAGGTTTTTCAAATGAAACCCTACAACAGTGTAAGCAGCAGTTATTGGCGCTCGATTCGGAGGAATTGTCCGCTTCTGTTATTTCAAAGCGCTTATACCCAAGTGTGAAATTTGCAATTGAAGCTGCGTGGTATCAACTTGAGTATCCATTGCGTTCTACAGCTGTTCGTTCCTGTTCGCTTATGGGTAAGAGCTCCGAAAGCCATCGGGTAAAAATCAAAGCAGGGCATCAACCAATCGAGAATGATGTTTTGTCTTTAAAATCAGCATTAGCTTATTTGGAACCTCATCAAAAGTTGCGTATTGATGCCAACCGGACATGGACGAGAGAAGAACTAGAAACACTCCAGCAAGCACTCAATACGTCACAAATCGATTATGTGGAAGAGCCGCTTAAGTGCCTCGACCACTACCAACTTAACGGATTGCCAATCGCTTTTGATGAATCTCTCCGCGAGCTAGATCCGCTAAAGCCTGTTCCGGAAATATTCTTTACTGCTAAAACCTGGGTATTAAAGCCAATGCTATGTGGGTTACAACGAACTATAGAGCTTGCTGAATTAGCTCGTGAGAGGGAAATAGCCTGTGTGCTTTCCAGTAGCTTTGAAAGCAATGTCTCATTGGAGTTCTATCATTCACTGGCTCAGGACCTGGAATTAACCGAGGAGCAGGGCTTGGATACTCTTAAGTATCTTGCAAAAGACCTACAGCCCGCAAAAATTAAGCTTAGAGCGGAAAAAGTCCCATTGGCAGATTGTAAAGAGATTGCGCAGCTATGCTAGAAACGCTCCTCGAAAAGCATTATGGCAATGGCAGTACACTGGGTGATGAGCAGCATCGTTTTTCTTACGAGATGTTTAATCGTCTGATTCAATCTAAGAGAGATGAACTGTATTCATTCGGGTTAACAGAGCATCAACTTGTTCTGTATAAAGCTGCTAATACGCTTGATACGCTCATTTTAAGTTGTGCCATTATGGAGTTGGGGGCGGTAGCAGTTCCGTTCAATCCTGCATTTAGTGAGACCTTGCTGAATGAGTTAAAAACTCTTAACCAGTATGCGTGTTTTATCGATCAGCATGGGGTAACGGGACTAGATGAAGAGCATGAAGAGGGTGTTGTTGATTCATCCATAGTGAATGGAATTTTTACATCGGGATCGACAGGAACACCTAAACTGGTTTGTCATCGCCTCTCTAACCATATTGCCAGTGCTAAAGCTTCAGCGATCATCAATCCTTGCGACTCTTCTGATCATTGGCATGTCTCATTGCCGATCTACCATATCGGTGGCTTTAGCGTGCTTTTCAGGGCAATAGTGTCCGGTGCATCGCTGACTATTGGTGGCCGTGTAGAGGATCCATTATTTCTACAGAACATGGGTATAACCCATGCTTCGATGGTGGCGACACAGTTACAACGTTTCAAAGCATCAGCTGACAATATAAAGGATTTAAGGCTAAAAACCTTGCTGATAGGGGGAGGTCCTACGGCAGATAAACTTCTACGTTTATGTGCTGACCTGCCTTTAAGAAAGACTTACGGCATGAGCGAAATATCGTCACAGGCTTGTACTGAAGGTGAAGATGGCTCGATGGAAGTGCTAGACAGTGTCGAGCTAAAGGTTGATGAAGACGGTGAAATATTACTGGCAGGTGAAAGCTTATTTGCAGGCTATCTGGTTAGTAACCAATTGAGATCATCAGAGGCATTTTTCCGGACAGGTGATATCGGCCGGTGGGAGAGTAACAGGCTGCTGATTACAGGGCGTAAGGATAATCAGTTTATTAGCGGCGGTGAAAATATTCAGCCGGAAATGATTGAGAAACAACTACTCAAACTAGAAGGTGTGATTCAAGCAGTAGTGGTTCCTGTTGAGTGTCCTGAATTTGTCTATCGACCTTTTGCTTGGGTAAATCCAGATTGTTGTTTTGCTCAGATTAAGTCCGATCTTAAGAACTTATTACCCAGTTTTATGATTCCTGTTGGCTTTGCCCAGATACCTGATTCTATGATGGTGAAAGGCCTCAAGTTATCTCGCAAGGAGCTTACCGCTCTAGCTGAACAAGAGCGGTAAGTAATAGCCTATCGCTAATCCAAATAAGGCGTTTATGACCTTAAACGATAAATCTAATATACAGAAAAACGAATTAATAAGAGTTATTAAATTAATACTGCAATGTGCCAAAGTAGATGCTCTGCACAACAATCATTACGGGCTAATTTAATAGTACTTGAGCAAACTGATATACTGAAAACAGAGGATGTATGCTGGTATATGGCTATTTTTATTAAAAACTATTGACTGCGAAACAGGTCGAAGTGTTTTTTAAAGAATGAGAGCGTTGAAAGTGACAACTAAGAAAAGAAAACTCACTTTATCAAGAATAGAAGAGCGTGTTCAACAGTTACCGCTTCTGCCTTCTGTTGTTTGTGATTTGATGGCGCTTGATACAGACTCCCCCTTCTTTTATGACAAAGTAACTGAGTTGTCTCAAGCAGACCCTCCGCTGGCAACAAGAGTACTAAAAATTGCTAACTCAGCCTCTTCGGCACATTCCCATGTCATAACTGATCTGCATGAAGCACTGATTCGGGTTGGGACAGATAAAATATTATCGATTATAACAACATTATCAGTTGCTCGAGTTTTCACCCCCGTAACAGATCAGCAAAAAGCCATTTGGCAGCACTCAATTGAAACAGCTCATATTGCGAAGTTTGTGGCGATCCATCTAAAAGATTTTAACGTGGATAAAGGGCTGGCATTTACTTCAGGCTTGTTACATGACATAGGAAGATTTGTACTGTTTGAAATGACAGCTAAAGCCATTGATGTCGTAGATGCTAAGGGCTGGGACACGCCGATAGAATTACCTGAGGTAGAGAAAGGAGTACTTGGTTTTACACATGCAGATGCTGGCTTTATTGCGGCGAAGAAATGGCAGTTGCCGAAAGTAATTGTAGACATGATTCGTTATCACCATAATTACGAGATAAACGAACACAACGAAGTGTCAGCAGAATTGCGGAACTTAGTTTTAGTTGTCCAGTTCGCAGATTTGGTGAGTGTTTTAATTGAAAAGAACCCAGAATGGCCTGATTGGGATGAAGCAAAATTGACTAGTGAAATTCGTAGTTTCTGTCACCACGATAGTTGGCCTAAAGTTAATTTTCCAGTAAATGAACTCGTAAAAGAACTACCAGTTATATCTATTGAGTGCTATCAGATACTTGAAAAGCTAAGGTTGAGATAAAATCTACCCTACTGTTTATTAGTTAATACTGGTTTGTAATCTATAAAAAGTTCTTGGACCTCATGGTGAAGTGTTTCTGCCTCAAGGATTTCCTTCGTCTGTAGCAGTTATCTAGTGATAAGTCAGGTTACTTTCGTAGGCTGATATGCACTGGAACTATCAGAAAACACTTTGATTAGTCCCAATATTGGAATTATTGATTATATATTGGGACTTTTGGGCTCCGCTTAAATCTTTACGACGAACAGCTGTAATGAGATAAGCCACCAAGGCCATTTAGTTCAGAAGGCCTTAATCTGTAGAACTTGTATTCTACTTCTTGCGATTGTTCAGCATAAGGCTGATTCATTACTTCCTGTAGTCCTCTGATTAGTTCGTAATTACCTTCAGTCGCTTGCTGATAAGCAGGTTGTACGAACCACTCACGTAGGGTGTATTTAGGGTTTACCAGTTTCATCTGCTGAACACACTTTTCTGTTGAACGATTCAGAGAGGTATTAGCCTGATCCACAGCGGTGTCCCATTGTTTAAGCCAATCTACCCAGCGTTCGCTTAGTTTGCTAGATGGCGTTTGGTAAAAGCTATTTGTTAATGGCTCTAGGCTCTCTGGCAGGTTGGATAGTTCACGGAAGAAGAGCGTGTAATCAGTTTGGGTCTGGGTCATTAGAGCTAATAGCTCTTTTACTAGTTCTGGCTCAAATTTATCCAGCCCTAGTTTTGCGGCCCACATCGCTTCCATTTTGTTGCTCATTGCTTCTGCAAAACCGTTTCTGATTTCACTTAGCTGTTCTATTCCGTCAGGAGCTGTTTGGAGAAGGGGAGCTAAGGCTACGCAGAACATATGGAAGTTCTGTTCTGCGGCTAGAGGCTGATTTAGGAAGGAGAAGTGATGCCCGCCGCCGGTCCAAGGTTGGAATTGTGGATCAAACTCATCCATAAAACCGTATGGACCATAATCTAGGGTAAAACCACCCGCAGCACAGTTATCGCTGTTGAAGTTGCCTTGGCAGTAGCCGACCCGAATCCAGTTACTGACTAGTGAAGTGAGTCGGTCACGGAAAGCTTGAGCGAGTACCAGCGCTTTCTCTGTTAGAGATAGATCCTTATCGATTGCATCGCTGTATTCACGCTCGATCAAATGGAGAACTAGCATCTCGAGTTCTTCTAATGCTTTAGGGTGTTCTTGTTTTCGAGCACGGCGACCAAAAAGCTCTAACTGGCCAACACGAATAAACGATGGGGCAACACGTGTTGTGATTGCAACCGGGTTATAGACCATGGTGTCAGGTTCATGAGAGTGTGAGCCTTCAGAATACCAAGGCCGCCTGACCGTTTCTGATTTGGAAACGTAAAGGCTCAATGATCTTGATGTCGGCACGCCGAGGGCATACATATGCTCTTGCGCTAAAAACTCACGCACACTTGATCGTAAAACCGCACGGCCATCTGCTCCGCGACAATATGGAGTTTGACCGCCGCCCTTAAGCTGCATCTCCCAACGTTTATCGTTGAAGATGCCTTCTAAAACAGAGACTGCTCGACCATCTCCATATCCGTTACCTGTGCCAAATGGGCATTGTTGATAGTACTCATTTCCGTAGATTGAAAGGGCATAACCGCAGGCCCAACCCTGCTTACGTAAAGGTTCTGGTACTTGAGAAAGGTCGCCAGAGAACATCTGCTTGAAACCAGCCGATTGCGCCAGAGTATCCTTAAAACCTAATTCTCGAAAAAAGGTATAGCTATGTGTGATGTACTCAGGGTTACTGATAGGTGTTGGGTTAACTGGCACATAATGGCCAGAAAAGATCTCTCTAGGGAAATGGTCGATCCCGTTTTTTGTTGCTTCTGGATCAGGATTTAAGGTTTGTAATAGCGAGTAATCGGCGTGAGCTGCAAGATCGTCGAGTGAATCGATAGTTGGTTCATGATTTGTAGCAGATGGATCGATCATTGTAGCTCCATAACTTGGGTTAACGCTGGTATGTGTAGTTTCAAATATCTATTTGAGATTTAAAAGAGGGCAAGATCTCTTATAGCAATAAACTCTAGTGAAACGGGTAAATAGTTAACATCCGAAATACTGAGTTTATCTTGATTAAGCGGTATTTTCTCAGGCTGCTTTTGGTTTGTTAGTGGCCTGTTAATAGGGCTATACAAAATCCTTTAGTGTTTGTTTGAAAAGTGAACAAATGTCGCCTTTGTGGCAATGTTTTTAGGTCTTTAGTTCATATCCTGTACCGTAGAAATAAGTTGTTTAACGTCTATAGTAAACCTATACCCCAATATTTGATTACATAGTGTTAAGGGTGGGGGCTATGTAAGGCTTTTTGGGATTCCTACCTGGTTTCTGAAATGGTATTGAAAAAAGAGTCTCATAAGCATTTTTGGCCAATTATCACGATTATGATGTTTGTCGGGGTAATTACTTGTTTAGCTTCGATTGGGATCTTATACAAGTCTGCTGTTGAGGCTGCAGAATCCCGTCTAGTGTCTCTTGTTTCAAGCAAAGCTCGCCTTATAAATTCAGTTGCTGTCTTTGATGCGGAATACAGTCGTGTAGACCACCCTGATGGGGCTGAAGGTGCAACCTTAAGTCAAATTCGAAACTCGTTTAAGGATAAAAATGGGTTTGGGGAAACCGGTGAATTTGTTGTTGGTCAGCTCAGAGGAGAGAGTATTGAGTTCTTGATGAGTTCTCGTCAACTTGAACAAGCCCCCAATCCTATACCGTTAAGCGAAAGTGCTGCTGAACCGATGAGGCGGGCCCTGAATAATGGAGCCGGTACAGTTGTTGGGCTTGACTATGAAAATCGTGAAGTGATTGCTGCTTATCAGTTAGTTCCCCAATTGAGCATTGGTCTTGTCGCTAAAATTGATATGGCAGAAGTACAAAAGCCTTTTATCAGTGCCAGTATTAATGCCTTAATTATTGCTCTGATCATAATAGTGATGGGGACATTGTTAATCAGTCAGATAGAGGAAGAGGAGCACTCAAGTAGTGAAGCCTTTGCATTAAAATCAGGTGTTGGGCCTAAAGAGTGGCTTATATATCGGATATTGCTGCTCGCTACAGTAGCCCTCACTGTGATGATGACCTCGATAGGTTTGTTGTATCACTCCGAACGTGAAGCTGAGAATCAGCGCCTGTTAGATATGGTTGAAACTCAAGCGAGTTTGATTAACGCAGTAGCTGAGTTTGATGCTCAATACAATGAGGATGATTTTCCCGGCGGTTCAGTAAAAGCGACATTACTTCAAGTTAGCAATTCTATGCAGGAGTCACCTGGTTTTGGCGTGACCGGTGAGTTTTTGTTAGGAGGTTTTGACGGTTACAGTGTGAAATTCCTGACACAGCCTTCGCATGCTCTTGAGCCTGTTCCAGCTTTTCATGTAGTCGAACTCCACTCGAATGCAATGAAACAAGCATTAGCTGGGCGCACTGGCACGCTGGTGGATATTGATTATCGTAACGAAAATGTTCTTGCTGCATTTACTCCACTTCCTGCATTGGAAGCCGGTTTAGTCGCTAAGATAGATATCCCTGAAATACGTAGTACATTTTTTCAAGCCAGCTTTAAGACCAGTGCTGTTGCTGCGGTTGCAATTTGTTTTGGAGCATTGTTGTTATGGCAACTATCTGGATACAAAAAAGATCAAGAGTTACCTGATTTAGGGCAGCCTATAAGTCACGGCTTGGCAATCTCTGACGAAGCAAGAGTTAGTCCTGTTTTACTGCTCTTTACACTCTCTTTGGGAATCGCGTTATTTGTTTTAGATTTAGCACTACCTTTGGGCATAGCATGTGGCTTGCCTTATATCTTTTTTGTTCTGGTTGGCAAGATATATCCCCGACGTGAACATACGCTGTTTTTGGCATTTCTCGCCACTATTCTAATTTTTATTGGCTACTTTTATTCACCTGTAGGCGGGCAAGATTGGGTTGTTATTACCAATCGGGTTTTAGCAGTGGCAGCTATATGGCTAACTGCATTGACAGTGAGTGTTTCTCAGGCACAAAACCGAGCGCAGAAGGTGCAAGCTTCCGAACTTAGAAGGCTTTCCTTAGCCGTAGAAAATAGTCCCGCATCTGTCATTATCACTGATCCTGATGGAATCATTCAGTACGTCAATCAGCGTTATACGGAACTCACGGGTTATAGCCGAGAAGAGTCTGTAGGGCGCAAAAGTAATATGACTCGATCCGGTAACACCCCAGACCCAATTTATAGCCAGCTATGGGAGTCTCTAAATAGCGGACAGACATGGCAAGGGGAGTTTCACAATAAGAAGAAATCAGGTGAGCTTTATTGGGAGAGAGCTTCCATACATCCGATTATTTCAGCTAAAGGTAAGGTTGTGAATTTTGTGGCCTTACAAGAAGATATTACTGAGCGAAAAGTTAGTGAGCTAAAGCTGCAATATATGGCGACTCATGACAACTTAACAAACCTACCTACGCGTCGATTGTGTATGGATCGTTTAGCTAAAATCATTGATATAGCGAAAAGGAAGCAGATGCAGGCTGCGGTTTTGTTTATCGACCTTGATGGCTTTAAAGAGGTAAATGATAGCTTTGGTCATGATGTTGGTGATCAGGTATTAATTGATACCGCTACAAGGCTTAAAGCATGTGTAAGGGAATCTGACACAGTAGCGAGAATTGGTGGCGATGAATTTATCATTCTTTTAAGTGAGATCAATAAACAACAAGATGCAGCTTTTGTCGCTAAGAAAGTCTTAGAAAATATTAAGCAGCCTTACAACATCGAGCAAAAAAAGATAGATATTGGCGTAAGTATAGGAATAGCAATATACCCCAATAATGCTGTAAATACGGAACGCCTTATTCAGTGTGCAGATAAAGCAATGTATAGCGTCAAAACATCAGGTAAAAACCATTATTCCTTCGCTGAATAAACCGTATAAATAATAATGTCTTTCCTTGTTATTGAATCTATTTTATCTAATTAAGAGATTAATTATTCAATAATAAGTTCTTCCTAATTTGTGAATAGGCCTAATTTTTAATATTTGTTTGTATTTGCTAATTTAGTTAATACTTAATCTGTTTCTACTATATTTCTATAAATATATGTAGTAAATATCTATTACATGTCGATATTATGCCTATTAAATAGTAGTGAGTTGTATGTTCTTTAGTATAGGTTTAAACGCTTGTATGAATTTAATTGTGCGTTAAATTATTGCCTATATAATGCTTAATCTTCTATAAAAGTAGCTGTAAAAGTTATTAATTAATTTATTTTAGAATTTGTTAATGAAAATATATTAGGAGTTATTAAACAGATAGCTATCTATATTTTTTGATTAAAAACTATGGCAGCCTGCTGTTCCTGCTTTTAGGGTCTTTAATCAAAAAGGAGTTTTTTAAGATGACGCTATCTCGCAAGCTCACCATAATTTTCTTAGCTGTGGGTATAGTTCCTATGTTGATTTTGGGAGCTTTTCTTACCTATACCAGTAGTAATAGCTTAAGTGATCAAGCGCTTAACAAGTTACAAGCGGTGCGCAGTATTAAGCAAAATCAGATCGAGTCGTACTTTGCTGAGCGTGAAGGTGATGTGATGATGCTCTCTGAGATGATCAACTCTATGACATCTGCAGGGCATACTCTAAACAGCGTCGAACAGATGCTTGGTGTAGAGGGTGGGGATGGTAGTTTCTTTGCAAAGTACATTAATGCCTATGGTTATTATGACCTTTTCTTAATCAATCCAGCGGGCACTGTTTTCTATACAGTGACACGTGAGGCTGATTACGGCACTAACCTACTATCAGGCCCGTATCGTGATTCTGGCCTAGCTAATGCTTTCCGAAATGCCCGTGATGAGAATAAATTTGTATTAGAAGATTTCGCCCCTTACGCACCTAGTGCAAATGCGCCGGCCAGTTTTATTGCCTACCCAATCCAACAGAATGGTCAGTTTGCGGGTGTTATCGCGCTTCAGCTATCGATCGAAAAGATCGGTTCCATCATGCAAGAGCGAGATGGTATGGGTGAAACGGGTGAATCTTATCTGGTTGGATCAGATAAACGTATGCGATCTGACTCTTTCCTTGATCCTGAAGGGCACTCTGTGATCGCGTCTTTTGCCGGGACTGTTGCGAAAAACGGTATTGATTCTGTATCGGTTCGCCAAGCATTAAATAATAACGAAGGCGTTACAGAGTTGATTGATTACAACGGTAACCCTGTATTGTCTGCTTATACATCGGTGAAGGTAGGGGGTCTTACCTGGGCACTTATCTCAGAAATTGATGTGGCTGAAGCACTTGAATCTGTGTCTGGTTTGAAGATGACGGTTCTGGTTACGGTATTAATCTCAATGGTTATCGTCATTGCTGTGGCTTATGTGTTTTCTCGATCGATTACACGCCCGTTAGGTGGTGAGCCACACGAGATGAAACAGGTAGCCGACACCATCGCATCAGGTGATTTAACCTTAGCCATTGATGCAAATCAGCAACATGGCAGTGCTTATAGCTCGATGGCTGTTATGGCGGATAACCTGCGAAAAATGGTTGCTGACATGATCAGCATCAGCGAGCAGATGGCGCGTAGTAGTGAAGAAACGTCGGTCATCACAACACAAACTCACACGAATACAGAATTGCAACAAAATGAGTTAACCAAGATCTCTGCTGCGATGGTACAGATGGTGGCGACCGTGCAAGAGGTTGCATCGAACGCTCAGAATGTTTCCGATGCCACATCAAATGCATCTAGAGAAGTCGTTGCCGCTCAGAAAGGGATAGAGCAAACCATGCAATCCGTTGCTGAGCTTTCCTATGAAGTAGATCAATCCAATCAAGCGATCCTGAACCTCGAAGAATACAGTGCGCAGATCGACTCTATCTTAGCTGTGATTGTAAGTATTGCTGAACAGACCAACCTATTGGCGCTAAATGCTGCGATAGAAGCGGCGAGGGCCGGCGATCATGGCCGAGGCTTTGCAGTGGTTGCTGATGAGGTTCGCTCCCTTGCTCAAAGAACGCAGGATTCAACACGCGATATCGAATCGATCATTACCCAGCTAAAAGAGGGGACGCGCCGAGCAAGTGAATCTATGAATGTGAGCATCAAGAAAACTCAGCTTTCACTTCAAAGCACTAAAGAGATGAATGATGTGATTATCTCTATAGGCGCAGGTGCAGAACGTATCAGTGAGATGATGCTGCAAATTGCCAGTGCTACAGAGCAGCAGTCTTGTGTGGCCGATGAGATAGGCGAGAACGTAAACTACATTCACCAATTAGCGATTGAGAATGCCACAGGAGTCGGTGAAACCGCACAAGCGACTCAGCACTTATCGCAATCTGCGGGTAACCTACATCAGCTAATCGCTCAGTTTAAAACTTAATGGGTTAGTCATAAGATATAAAAAAGGCCTTCATTATGAAGGCCCTTTTTAGTTTTAAATCTCATTAGCCGCCGGTATATCCGCAAACATACTATTGCTCATCCAGCGGCTGACATTGGCCGTCAAAGAACTAGGCCCAATAAGGTTTAATCGCTGTTGTCTAATCGCGGCTTTATAGCTGATATCGCCCATCCAGATCTCAATCATGGTGCGCAGATCGGTATTAAACCAGATATCGACCTCTTTCCCTGGATCTGTAGTACAGACATCTTTATGGTTACCGTCGACCATTACCCACCATTTAGCTAAGTGTTCACGGTCGCTAAAGTTAAAGCAGATTGTCGTTGCACCGTCTGGGAGTTTATCGGTTTGGATGCTGCGTTCGAGATAAACCATCAGCAGTTCAATATCGAGTTCGCTGTCCGAGATCTGGCCGCGGGTCCAACGCATGCCCCAATCACCAATTTGCTGAATAATCGGTAAAAGTTCTTTGCCTTGCTCGGTTAAAAAGTACTCGTAGCCCCGTTGGTTTGGGATCTTTTTGCGAATCACAATACCGGCTGCCGTCAGCTCATTTAAGCGCTTAGTCAGCATAGTAGGGGAGATAGCAGCCATACCGCGCTGAAAGTCATTAAAGCGTTTTCCACCCATGAGTAGCTCGCGGACGATAAGAAGCGTCCACTTTTCGCAAAGTAGCTCCGAGGCTTTAGCGATTGGGCAAAATTGCATGTACTGCATAAAAATCTCTACTATTTTTTCGTTTTTATTCTTAACTACAGAATTTGTAGTTTGATGCTACGCTTTCGATAGCATTCAAAGAGTGAACATCAAATTAGTATCAATGCTCTGATTGATTACAAAAACAATAATTGGAGCAATTCACCATGCCTAAGTTCATCATCGAACGTGATATCCCAGAGATCGGTTCTGCCGATGCGGATGCTTTAAAAGCTGCTGCAGCAAAATCTAACGCGGTGCTAGCCGAGATGCAGAGCGAACATAAAGATATCGCTTGGGATTACAGTTACGTTGCTGGCGATAAAACCTTCTGCGTTTATAACTGCGCTAACGCTGAATTAATCGAAGAGCATTCGCAGCGCAGTGGTTTCCCTGCATCTATTGTTACGGAAGTCGAAGCGCAGATAAGCCCAGCAACTGCAAAGTCTTAAATAAGCTGTAGTTATTGCAACCGGTGTTACCTTAGCACCGGTTTTTGTGCTGATGTACTGTACTTAAGGCCCCAGTGTTTAAGTCTTAAATGCAATTATTGCAGCGAGAATATGCAGTTAGCATGTTATAAAATAACAAGAATAAGTAGCCATGTATCAGTTCTATAATCGTAGTCTTAGCTATGTTTTCTTAGTGACCGTGCTGTTTGTATGCACGTTCGTCATGAGTCTTTCTACCAGTGTGCAAGCTGGCGTATTAACTAAAGATGACATAGTAAAAGCCTTTCCTTCTCCCTACATCGTCGGTGATAAAGATGAATCCCTAGCGGTATGGCCGTTATACCAGCAGATATCTACCGATACGCCGCTGGTGGGCTATGCCTATGAAACGATTGATATGGTTGCCGTACCGGGCTTTGCGGGGGTGCCTTATAATCTCTTAGTGGCGATGGACCCGCTGGGATCATTTATCAGCGTAAAAGTTCTATCTCATCACGAACCTGTATTTCTTGAAGGTTTGGGGGAGAAGCCTCTATTCGATTTTGCTAAACAGTACTCTGGCATATCGTTGATGCAGAACATAAAGATCGATGCCAGCCCAACGGTCGCTCAGCGTGAGAATAAAGCCAATGCTTATATCGACGGCGTGACTAAGGCGACGGCATCGGTTCGAATTTTAAACCAGACTTTATTATCAGCATCATTAACCGTAGCCCGTGAAAAGCTCGGGTTTGCTAAAGGGCGAGATCCCGATCTGATCGCGCGCTTAGATAAAGAGCTTTTTGAGCCTATGAGTTGGGAGCAGCTCATCGATGCAGGTCTCATTCAAAAATTCCGTTTTACCAATGATCAGGTAGAGCAACAGTTTAAAGATACGATTGGTGAAGGGCTGGACGAAGAAGGCCTAGAGGCGCCAGAAGAAACCTATATTGAGCTCTATGTAGCAAACCTAAGCGTGCCATCAGTGGGGCGAAACCTATTACTACCGGAAGCTTGGGAATATCTAAAAGAAAGCACAGCTGAGAATGACCAGCTTCTCTTAGTCGTCGGTGGCGGTCGATACTCATTTGTGGGTGAGGACTTTGTACGCGGTAAAGTGCCAGAGCGAATCAGCCTACAGCAAGCAGGTTTACCGGTTGAAATGCGAGATTTCGATTTAAGTGATCTGCTTGATCTGTATGAGCTGGACTACAAGATTAAACTGCCTGAAGCTTTATCTGAACATGAATGGAAGGCATTTCATGTAATCGGACAGGCAGGTTTAGATCCAGCATTCCCTTATGAATTTCAGCTGCATATCAGCCGTGAAAAGGGTTGGTTGTACCCAGAAACCGTCAGTAAAACTTTGGATTTCAAAACCGAACTGGATGATGATTATTACATCGCTGCAGAAACGGATAACAAGACTTGGCACAGTCTTTGGGCTGGACGCACTACAGATATCGTCATCCTGTTGGTAGGGCTGTTTGTTCTGACGATTGTGTTGGTACGATACCAGCTTCTAACTAAAGGTCAGCAGCATCTGCGTTGGTTCAGACCGCTATACCTAGTCTATACCTTGGTGTTTATCGGTTGGTACGCACAAGGTCAGTTGTCGATTGTAAACATTACTGGTGTGCTACAAGCGTGGCTAGCAGGGCGTAGTTTAGAGTTCTTCCTGTACGATCCTATGACGGTGATTATCTGGGCTTACGTGGGCATTACCTTCTTTGTTTGGGGGCGCGGCACATTCTGTGGTTGGTTATGTCCATTTGGCGCACTGCAGGAGCTTATCGGCAAGGTGTTAGCCTTCCTTAAAATACCTCAAATTAAGATTTCTGAGAAAACCGATGCGAGACTAAAAGGGCTTAAATATCTGGTCTTGCTGTTTATCTTAGTGGTTGCCGTTGTGTCCGTTCCGCTGACAGGTTCCGTAGTAGAGATCGAGCCATTTAAAACCAGTATTACTCTGATCTTTGATCGCTCTTGGCCATTTGTGTTGTGGGCTGTTTTGCTATTGGCATTAAGCCTGTTTGTTTACAAAGGTTACTGCCGCTATATCTGCCCGTTGGGTGCGAGCATGGCTGTGCTGGGTAAACTGCGGATCTATAAATGGCTGCCACGTCGAGAAGAGTGTGGATCGCCTTGTCGTTTGTGTACACAGAAGTGTGAATACCAAGCGATTCCACGTAGCGGTGTGATTGACTACAACGAGTGCTTCCAGTGTTTAGATTGTGTCGTAATTTACGATGATGATAAGCAGTGTGTACCGCTTGTGTTAGAAAAGCGCGGTCGCAAACTGAAAGTGAAGAATGTTGCTTAATTGATAAAAAACCACCACTAACACTATGATTTGTATAGGTTAGTGGTGGTTTTTATCTGTCACTATTCTGTTACAAGCTCGCTCATGGAATCTAAAAGCGATTTCGCTTGTTCTTTGGCTATATCAATATTTAGTTCTTGCTCATCTGTAGCTTCTTTTAGCGAGTTGATGCTCTCTAAAATGAACGCTTTGGTGTTATCGGTAAATGGGGTTAGTGTTTCTACTAGCTGATCTACTTGATCTTCAACAAAACTAGCAGCTTGCCAGAAATCGTCTTTTACCGGTTCGGGTAGTGCTGATTCAAAATCGACTAAGTCTTTTACGGCTTTGCTTTCAATAATCGCATTAGTACGATTTAAGAACTGCTCAAAATTATCTTCTAATAGCTCAAGATCATGCTCTGCTAAACGCGAGGTTGTAGGCCCTGTGTGGTTGGTCTGTTTAATTAGGTTGTCTCGCTGATCGGCCTCTACCTGACTTAAGATATTGGCTAATTGTTTAGTCTGGGCGGGCTCATCTTGATTTAGCCAAGCGTGAGTGGCTAAGAGTTCGATGGTTTGGCGTTGATCCTGAATGGCTGTATCACGATCTTTAATTTCATAGAATGCTCGGCCATCAGAGATCCTCTTCTCACCCATATAAGATTCAGCGACAAGCATTCGAGTATTGTGATCCGATCTAAGGGTATCGAGTGTTGAAAGCGCAGCGTCATTGCTGGATAGATCATGTTGAGAGTCATCACCTACCAGAGTATTCAAACCGGTAGAGGTGATCTCCAAATAAGCTCGCTGATGGGTGCTATCAAGATGGGTAAGGTCAGTGGCCATCTCTTTTAGTTGATCATCACTAAATGTGTAATCTTCTGTAAGAGAAACAAAGGTCTCTATCATGCCGTAAACAACTGAACGGGTATCATCAGCATGATTCAAAACAGCGCCGTGCCACTCTCCGGGTTGTGAGGTGTTGATGATAGGTTCTGGCGAATCTGGTTGTGTGGCGGTTTTGGAAAGCTCAGCAAGGTAGCCGACTACCGCGTCTTGAGTTTTAGGCTCAAAACCCTCTACAGAATCTAATAAACGAAAACTCAGTTCTAGGTCTCCGCCAAATAGCTGCAATAGATTAGATTGTTGCAGTTCATCTGTGCCTTCGAGGGTATTTAAAATACGGTTAGTGTCTTCTGATAGCCGCTCTGAATCGATATTGTTGATAGCAGTAACGAAGTTATGAATGTCGTTAGCAGTAGGGGAGCCTGGATTGAGCAAACCGCCGGAATCGTAAACCGAATCGTCATTTGATAAAGGGACTTTGCTGCTCAATTCATCCGCTTTTGCCAAAACTTGGCTACGCGTATCACTATCCAAAGAGGAGAGTGTTTGGATGAGGTCTTTTGCATTTTGTTGTCCGGAGGAATAATTGAGTGCAAACGAGTTAAAATCTGGCGGGGTCTGTAAAGCCAGTGCTGCGTTAGCAAACTGTTTTAGCTCGGTATCACTCAGCTGTTGCGCAAGCGCTAAGAACTCCTCATCTTCTAAAATGCCAAGATCAACTAAGTTTTGACCTTGTTCTTGGGATAGCTTGCCCAAGACGGCATGCATCTGATCCGTTTTTTCCGATTCCGGAAGAATCACAACCTGGTGTTTTCCTTCAAATGCAGTAAATCGCGTAAACTCACTCGGATTTTGCTGGCGCAGTTGTTCTATCTGCACCTCTACAGAATTAATCTGTTTGAGTTGGCTTTTCAGTTCTTGAGAGGGTTCAACCTGCTGAGGTTTGAGAGTTGAACTAAGTCCCTGTTGCAGTGGCAACTGATCCGATGTGATCTTCATAAATCCTTTCGCTTTAACTTCATCCGGGGTTTTATCTATAACGGCCAGATCTCAAGAATATTGACTGATCTGGGTTATATAGGAGGGTGTTTTGTGTGAAAGGTTCATAACAAATGTTTATTTGAGAAAAAATTGCAGATGTAATGAATTGATAAAGATAAAAGAGGATAGTTACTCTTTTGCTAGGAATAGCTATCCTCTTAATCGACCAAAATTTGGACCTAAATATGATCGTTATCTACGGAATTAAGCAGCAGCTAAACCCCATCAAAGCAGAACTGTCGGATGTTATTCATCAGTGTATGCAGCAGGTTTTGGGGTTTCCTGAGGACAAACGCGCGCATCGGTTTATTCCCATGGAAAAAGAAGATTTTTACTATCCTAGTGGTCGCAGTGACGCCTATACAGTTATTGAAATTAATATGATGGCTGGGCGCAAAGTTGAGACGCAGAAAAAGCTGATTCACACTCTATTCGAAAAGATAGAAGGGAAGATTGGTATTCTACCCGTTGATATTGAAATCATCATCAAAGAGCAGCAACCTTACCAGTGGGGCTTTAGAGGTATGACGGGTGATGAAGTGAACGACCTTAAATATAAAGTTAATGTCTAGTTGGCCATGAAGCTATAACTTATTGACCTAATTACACTGATGTTCGGCGAGTAGTTCTAGGCGGTTATAGGCAACTAAATGGGGTAAAAAAATCACCCTAACTTTGACTCCTTTACTTTCAAGATTGAAAGCATCAATTACATTACAAGCGTACTTTGCATAATCTTCAGTTCGATACCGTTGTATTACACCGATTTGGAGTGCTTTCTTTGAAGTCCATTTCACATCAGAGGCTAACGGCTCTTGATCGCTATTCATATAATCAGCGATTTTTTTGTGCTTTCTGCTGAAGCTTTGCTTTGATTTCTTTGATTTGATAATTTCATTTCGTTGCCCCTCGTTATTGTAGTAACCGGAGGGTGGTGCTTCATCTTTATCCATAAAGAAGGTTTTAGCGCTGACCTGTGGGCTAATTAGCACAGCCCAG
Source organism: Neptuniibacter sp. QD34_54 (assembly GCF_047778055.1). GTDB lineage: Bacteria > Pseudomonadota > Gammaproteobacteria > Pseudomonadales > Balneatricaceae > Neptuniibacter. The sequence goes on from NZ_CP180546.1 coordinate 1,615,941, forward strand.
AGTAGGCTTAAGCCTGTGAAAATCCATAATTTGGGTTTGATAAAGTTCAATTGCATCACGTTAAATTCGGTTACTGCTATTCATTTCTCAAGATTACGCTACCTATCTGATTTTAAAAGAATAAGTTTATTAAAATTTTATCTAAATCTATGAAAATTTTTTGATCTGAATTTATAAACGCTCGATTTTGATCATTGTTTGGTATTTATCTACCTCGGTGATTGAGAGTCATTCAAACATACTCCTAGGTAACTTATTAATAATGTTTGGAGGATTGAATATGGCTGGGCGTTTAGAAGGTAAGGTGGTGCTGATTACAGGTGCTGGTGGTGGGCTAGGCAGTGCGCAAGCACGTATGATGGCCGAAGAGGGTGCGAGTGTAATGCTGGCTAACTTACCAGAGGATCCCATTATTGCAGAAGGTCAGAAACCAACGGGGCTTTGGGATAATGCTGTTAGGGTTGCTGAAGAGATTCGGGCAGCTGGTGGTAAAGCCGATGTGGTGGCTTTGGATGTTACTGAAGAGCCTCAGTGGATTTCTGCGGTTAACGCAACCGAAGCAGCTTTCGGTAAGTTGGATGTATTGGTCAACAATGCGGGTATCTATTACCACGCAGGTTTATTGGATCATACCGTAGAGAAATTTGATCAAATTGTGGGAGTGAATCAGTTGGGCTGTTTGTTGGGCATGAAGTCAGCGATTCCTGCCATGCGTCGGTGTGGTGGCGGTTCTATCATAAACTTTGCATCGATTTATGGTATTTCAGGAGCAGGGACGTCCACGGCTTACCAGAGTACAAAAGGCGCCGTTCGATTAATGACTAAATCAGCGGCACTTGAGTTTGTCGGCGATAATATTCGTATTAACTCAATCTGCCCCGGGATGTTTGATACTAATCTGTTTGAAAGTTCTGTTCCGAAAGAAGCGTGGGGGCCTCTGGTCGATATGGTACCAATGAAGCGCTTTGGCAGACCAAAAGAGATCGCTTATGGCACGGTGTTCTTAGCCTCTGATGAGGCTTCTTTTATGACCGGGTCTGATCTGGTGATTGATGGCGGCTATACCTGCCCTTAAGTTTTTTCTTCACTTATTCTTACCTAGAAAAACTGCGCTTAAGTGCAGTTTTTTTGTTTGGCCGAAATTGTCCTGTTTTTGGCCGCTATCTTTCTTATGTCAATTTTGGTTATAGCTCACACTTAGCTCACAAATATTAGATACATGGGAGTTTAAGCTATGAAAAATACAGCGTTATTAGTGATTGATGTGCAGGAATCCTTTAAACATCGTGATTATTGGTATGATGATGGTTTTTCTGATTATGAAGCGAGACAAAACCGGCTAATTGATGCGGTAAGAGCGCAAGGTGGTTCAATTGTGTTTATCCTTCATCATGAAGATGAAGGCGTATTTTCAGTTGAGTCCGGTTTTGTCCGTTTGATGGATTTTCTGCATAAGAAGGATGAAGATAAGGTGTTTAACAAGCGCGTTCATAATGCGCTGCTCGACAGTGGTTTGCACGAGTGGTTACAAGGGCAATCGATTACCAAACTATTGGTGAGTGGCTTAAGAACGGAACAGTGCTGTGAAACCACAACGCGTGTAGGCAGTGATTTGGGTTATGAGGTAGATTTCGTGGTCGATGCGACTCATACCTTTACTATGAAAAATCAATTTACCGGTGAGACTGTGAGTGAAGAGGCCTTAAAGCAACATACCTCTATGATTTTGCAAGATCGCTTCGCAAATGTGCGCATGGTTGGGGACTATGAATAAGAAAAGGCGTGTTTATCTGTTGGTGTTGCCACGTGTCCATTTGTTGGATCTGGCTGCGCCTGCTCAGATCTTTGCACATCCTTCTCTAGAGGAGAGTATAGAGTTGCGCTATATCTCTCCTCGACCTGAACTGCAGTCCAAACAAGGCTTACATCTTGCTAATCTGGAGCCTTTACCGGAGAGGTTAGAAGCAGACGATTGGCTACTGTTGATCGGAACAAGCCAGTTAAATAAGCATCTTCATGAAGCTGATTACCAGACGGCGATTCAATGGTTAACCTCCGTAAAACAGCAATTCGGTTTGTTAGCGGGGATCTGTTCAGGTTCGCTTCTAGCGGCAAAGGCAGGTGTATTAGATGGTAAGCGCTGCACGACGCACCATGACCTTACCGCCTCACTTTGTCAGATCGCTCCAGACGCTTTAGTACAGGAAGATTGTATTTTCGTTACTGATGGCAATATATGGACGAGCGCCGGTATCACTACGGGGTTGGATCTTTGCTTACAGTTAGTTGATAACCATTGGGGGCAGGATCGGGCAGTACAAATTGCCCGTGAGATGGTGATCTACATGCGAAGATCTGGCCAGGAAGCGCAGCTGAGTTTTTGGTTAAACCATCGAAACCACACTCAGTCTCGCGTGCACAAAGTTCAGGACCTGATAATGGAGCAGCCGGGGTTTGATTGGGATGTGTCGCTATTGGCAGAACGAGTTCACTTAAGTGAACGTCATCTTCGGCGTTTGTTTCTGCAAGCAACGGGATTCAATCTGCAAGAGTACCTGCAGCAGGCGCGCATAGAGCTAGGTCGTCAGTTATTAGAACAAACCAAACTGCCTATAGATGTTATTGCTGAGCGTTGCGGGTTTCATTCTGAAAGAAGCTTAAGACGTGTTTGGGCAAGGTGGCAGGAGGGCACTCCCTCGCAATATCGAAGGAATTTAAATCTGATTGATATTTGATCAATTTGGTTATGGTCGTATATGTTTAAGTGACTGCGTTTCAACACCGTTTATGGAGGCGAGGCATGTCTACTTACCAAGGTACCATCAAGGGTTTATATATAGGGCAACCAAAACCAATTGGCCCAGATGATGCGCCAAGCGGTATCTTCAAAGAGCCCGTTGAAGCTTGTTTATTAACCAAAACAGGGCTGGAAGGTGATGTTCAAGTAGATAAGCGTGTGCATGGTGGTCCTGAAAAAGCGCTGTATCAATTCCCCTCAGAAAATTACGCAACCCTTCGCCAAGCCTTACCGCACCTTGAGGATAGTTTTATCTCTGGATCGATAGGTGAAAACCTTTCCAGTGAATCAGTGGATGATACTCAGGTTCATATTGGCGATATTGTGAAAGTGGGTGGTGCTTTAGTGCAGGTATCCCAACCCCGCAGACCTTGTTGGAAAGTGAATCATAAATACGGCAATGGCCATATAGCGCCTTTGCTTATGTCGCAGGCGATCAGTGGTTGGTACTACCGTGTGTTAGAAGAAGGTGAACTGCGCGTAGGCGATACATTTTCCTTGCAAGAACGGCTAGAGGATAGTGTCGCTGTTGCTGAAGTCTGGAAGGTCTTTTTAGAAAAGTTACAGTCCAGACTACCGCCAGAAGCGTTCAATACCAATATCCCAGGATTATCGACTGAATGGCGTTTTGAATAGCTGTTATTAGGGCTTAGCCGTACATATCGTAGAAGAAGTAAGCAGTGATGCCACAGCTAGCGAAAATTACGAAATTACGCACCCACTGTTGTGGTAACTGCCGTGAGTAGTGTGCTGCATAATAACCGCCTGCGAGCGTACCTATCAGAACGATCGTACCTGAATACCAATCGATCACCCCATCAATAATAAACAGCACAATCGCGATCAGTGATACGCATGAAGATACCAAAAGCTTGATACCGTTCATGGTGTTGATATTGGTATAACCGGCCAAAGCTAAATAACTCAGCGTGATAATACCTAATCCAGCATTGAAGAACCCGCCATAGAGACAAACGCCAAACAGCAGTAGCATCAGAAGAAAGCCTCCTACTGCTGATGCATGCTTATGAGCGCCCGAAAGACTTTTTAATGCGCTGTTGAGTCGTCCACCGAAGATAAAAAGAATCGTCGCGAATAGCAGTAACCATGGCACAGCTTCAAGAAATACCTCTTCAGGCGTTCTTAGTAGCAACACTGCACCTGCGATACCACCGATAAAACTAATCAAAATTAATTTTATGAGGTTCTTTCGATCTTGCCTGATATCTTTTCGCAGCGCATAGGTGCCGCTCATATAACCAGCACAGGCAGAGAATGTGTTGGTCGCATTCGCGCTAATCGGCGGTACACCCACAAACATCAAGGCTGGAAAGGTAATAAAGCTGCCGCCACCGGCGATTGCATTCAGTACACCACCAAAAAAACCTGCTACAAAAAGAATAAAGAGTTCAAACCACATTTATTGAAAAGCCTGTCGTGAGGGATCGATCAAGTATACCGTACTTAGCAGGCCAGTAGGTCAGTGGAAGCCCCTAAGTAGTTTCCGCTTAGGGGCCTTTTGTGTCGATGTTAAGTGTTAATGAGAGATAGGCGATAGAAATTCTGGTCGTGTCACTAGGTTTCTGACTCCATGGGCATGATCTTCATTAAAAGTATTGTCTTTTAACCAAGCATTTACCGTGGAAATGTCCACCTTAAGTACTTTTGGTCGAACACTCCATGTCACTTGGAATGGGGAGCCTTTAATGTTGTAACTAGGGCCTGTTGTGGAGCCTGCATACTGCACTGGTTTACCCGTGTTACTAGGGATATTAACGGCTTGATAGAAGCCGCTTCGGTTGTTGAACTTAGTTAAGTTTCTAAAATCTCGGGCGTTCTTATCATTTACTAATACAATAACTTGAGCTTCAACACGAAGTTGTGGGTTTTTGATCTCTTCGCTAAGGCATGCACCTAATGTCGGACCTGGTTTTACCTGAGCTGTAGAGTGAACAAAGTGAACTTCTAAAGTATCTCCAGGTATCAGTGCTTTATGACTATCGGATTTAACTTTTAAAGCAATTGGACTGAGTTCTTGTTCGGTTAAATCACCAGAAAATTGATAGCCAGTGTGGTAGCCGTGACCATCGCCATTGCCTGCAAATTTAGTGAACTCACCCCCTTTATGCTCGGCGTTTTTGTGTAGGTGGATATTGCATAGGTTCATGCTTTGATATGGAGGTGCTGTATTGAAAGCAACGGCGTTTGTACCGGCTGTAGAATCTATATCTCGAGGGGACTGAGGGCCAAAGCCATTACCGTACATATTGGCGTAAAGCAGTTTATCTTGCTTAAGTAGCACGTTATCACTGACATGTTGATTGTGTGCTGAGCTAGGGTTTTCTGCGTGGGACGTGAGCGATAAAAGCAGTGAGGCAGATAATAGGGTAAGTGGAAGTGTTCGCATTGTATTGTTCCTGTCGGCTATAAATATCTGATGCACGCAGGAGGTGAAATACAGCTTGGGCTTGTTTCATTGAATATCCTATCAACGCTTAACCAAGCCAAATCACCGTCCGTAGTGAATGTTTATTGAGAAATAAAACAGTTGTTTTAATTCAGTAGGTAGCAAAATATAGTTGCGTGATAACTGCGTCAAGTAGCTATTGTTGTGATCTTCATAACAGAGTGTTTACCTAGCTTTATCTATCTGATGGATAGATATTTCTCTAATATGGTCAAAGCGTTTTCATGTACAGGTTCCAGTTCAGGAGTTAGCTTTTAATGCAGCCGATTATTCAGGTGCAGGACTTAAATAAAACATACGATTCTGGGTTTACTGCTTTACGTTCGGTGAATCTTGATATCAAAAAAGGTGAGATCTTTGCACTATTGGGTCCTAATGGTGCGGGTAAAACAACGCTGATTAGTATTATTTGCGGAATTAGCCGTGGAACCTCAGGTACGGTTTTAGCGGGTGGTCATGATATCGCTAAGGATTATCGCCAGGCCCGAAGCAAAATCGGATTAGTACCGCAGGAACTTACGACTGATGCTTTTGAAACAGTCTGGGCAACTGTCAATTTTAGCCGTGGTTTGTTTGGTAAAGCGCCACGTAAGGCTTACATCGAGAAAATCCTTAAGCAGCTTTCTCTGTGGGATAAACGTAATTCAAAGATGCTAGAACTGTCTGGTGGTATGAAGCGCAGGGTGATGATTGCGAAAGCCTTGTCGCATGAGCCAGAGATTCTTTTCTTGGATGAGCCTACTGCAGGCGTCGATGTCGAACTGCGACGTGATATGTGGGAGATGGTTCGAGAGCTGCGTGATAACGGAGTCACGATCATTTTGACAACTCACTACATTGAAGAAGCCGAAGAGATGGCTGATCGTATTGGAGTGATTCGTAAGGGTGAAATTATCCTGATCGAAGAGAAGGCGACACTGATGTCTAAGTTGGGCAAAAAATCCCTGCATATTCATCTTCAACAGCCGATGGAGCAGATTCCTTCAGAGTTGGAGTATTTTAATCTGACTTTAGAGCAAGCAGGGGAATACCTTCAGTATGTTTATGATGCCAGTGAAAGTGAGCAGGTTGCTGAATTGTTAGCGAAATTAAATGAGCTAGGCGTCGGGATTAAAGATTTGAACTCTTCGGAAAGCTCGCTTGAAGATATCTTTGTAGAACTGGTGCAGGAGTAAGTGATGAATTTTTACGGTATTCGAGCGATCTATAAGTTCGAAATGGCGCGCACCTTTCGTACGTTGATGCAGAGTATTGCTTCTCCAGTGCTTTCAACATCACTCTATTTTATTGTCTTTGGTACTGCCATTGGCTCAAGAATGGGGGAGATTGATGGTATTAGCTATGCGGCATTTATTATTCCGGGTCTATTAATGCTGTCACTGTTGAGTGAGAGTATTTCTAATGCGTCTTTTGGTATCTTCTTTCCGAAGTTTTCTGGGACGATTTACGAAGTATTGTCAGCACCGGTTTCACCTTTTGAGATTGTAGCTGGCTATGTTGGCGCGGCAGCAACGAAATCGGTCATGCTAGGGCTATTGATTCTGGCTACTGCGAGTTTGTTTGTCGATTACACTATCTTGCACCCGCTATGGATGCTTTGTTTCCTAGTTATTACTGCTATTACTTTTAGCTTATTTGGCTTTGTTATTGGTATCTGGGCCGATGATTTCCAGAAGCTTCAGATCATTCCATTGATGGTAATAACACCTCTGACTTTCTTAGGCGGAGCGTTTTACTCGATCAATATGTTGCCTGAACCTTGGCAGACTATTTCACTATTTAATCCTGTTGTTTATTTGGTGAGTGGTTTCCGCTGGGCGTTTTATGGCGTGGCTGATGTGAATGTTGGCCTAAGTTTGGGAATGACCATATTGTTTATGATGAGCTGTATGGCAATCATTGCTTGGATATTCCGAAGTGGCTACCGCATCAGAAGCTAGATTGTAGCGATTAACGAATAAATCGGTGCTCGGTGATGATATCCATCAGAGCATCGATTCCTTCTTCTTTAGTGCCGCTATTGTCTATATATAAAGTGCCGGATGGCATGTGGTCCAAAAAGTCATCATGACGCTTTAAACGCTTCTCTATCTCTATATCTGTTTCCCTTCCGCGATTATGCAATCTATCCCTTAGTAGCTCGGTTCTAATATTTATCATCACTGGGATAAGAAAGTCGTATTGCTTCATGGCAATTGGAAGATACTCGCGAGAGCCGTTAATAATGACGTTGAGTCCCGCTTTAACCCAGATTTCGACCTCTTTACCTATCCCATACAAATGGTTATGAGATGCCCAGTGCATAGCAAACATTGCGGTATCAACGCGTAGTTGAAATTCTGACTCTGTAAGGTGGATGTGGTTTTCTCCACCGGCATCTGCAGCCCGCGTGATGTACCTATGGGCGATAAATGCCTGATGGCTATGTTCTAAACGTTCCCTACAGCCTTGTAGGAGAGTGTCTTTTCCAGAGCCAGAGGCGCCCATAAGATAAAAAAGTTTACCGCTCATCAACTTTCCGATAGTGAGATTGCGTTTTTGTAGTTATAGCAAACTCACTTTATCAAAGCTTTAGCGCTTTGGACTAGATTCGATATGGTTGAGTGTGCCGGTTTGGTGTTGTGTATCCTCTTTTAATTGATACATCTTTAAATTAACCTAGTCTGTTATAAGGTTATTAAATGTATGAGGGGGATGACAGTGACGCGATTGAACCGTTTGGCGATCTCTTTAACGTTATTGCTGTTGCTGCCTTATGCTCAAGCTAATCAGACCGTTCAGTTATACACGGTTGATTATCCTCCCTACACCATGGTTGATGATAACGGTGTAATCAGTGGTATCGACGTGGAGGTTACGCAAGCAGCTTTTGCTGCCGTAGGTATTAATGCGGATATACAAACAGCCCCATGGAAGAGGATATTAAAGAGTATTCGCCATGGGCGCATGGCTGGCACAGTTACTTGCTCTAAAAGGACCGGTAGAGATAAATTTATTTTGTTTAGTGATGTTTTAAGTGAAGCATATCAGTCTGCTGTAATGCACAGTGATCGAGTTGATACAGATATCGTTAGCTTTGACGATTTGGCTAGGGTAAATGTTTCAGTTGTTGATGGTTGGGGTATTCAAAAAGAGTTACAACAGGCAGGTATTTCCCATTCTATAGTGCCTGATGTTGATAGTGGGGTCCGTTCATTAGTTTATCGAGACGTAGATGTTTTCTACAACGCTGGTCTTGTAACTCAATATCACGCGAGGAAATTGGGATTGCTCGATAAAATCAAAATTAAGCGCCTGAAAGGCAAGCAAAGTACTCAGTATCATCTGTGTTTAAGTAAAATGTATCCAGATGCTGATGTTCTTTTGGATAAGTTTAATGAAGGTCTACGCTTAATCAAAATTAATGGTCAGTATCAGGCTATTTACGATCGTTACCTATAATTTCAAAACGGCATTTTATGGCCCTTAATTTAAGACGCAAGATTGCTCTCAAACAAGCGCGCTTTATCTTATTTATTGCGTTGCTATTAGGACTCTTTTCCTCTGGCTTGCAGATCTACTTGGATCTTCAGCAAGTGAGAAAAAACACTTCTGAGGATACTGTTCGTATTATCAGTATGTATCGTGATACAGCTACCCAGGCTGTCTATAACCTCAATGCTTTCCAGGCAAACGAGGTGACTTCTTCGCTTGTCTCTTATCCTATGATTTATCATGCGAAATTAATCGATGATTTCAGTGAAACCTTGGCCGAACATCGACGGGATCAAACATTGAGTTCTAGCTTTGTTTCGCAGTCTACCCAGCAATTATTTGATTTAAATCGCTATATTGAATTGGAGCTGGCGGTTGTTAATTCTGATAATGAAAGGGCGAAGCTTATAGTAGAACTGGATACGTTATATGTGGCTAACAGTTTTACACAACGCGCTATTAACAGTTTATTTTTGGGGTTGATGCACAGCGTTGCCTTGGCTGCTATTTTCTTACTTTTAACCTATCGATTTCTTTCTCGCCCGATTGTAAATACAGCCAAATGGGTTAACGAATTACGTTCTGGTGATAAAAGTTCGGCTTTACCCTATACCGCAGAAGATGAATTAGGTGATTTGGTTCGCAGCTTTGCAGGATTATGGAAAGATCGTGAGGCTGTAACTGATAAATTAACCGAAATGGTTGCAGAGCTATCTGAAAGTGAGCATTTTTCGCGCTCAATAATGGATAACGCTGGGGACGCTATGTTCCTATGTGGTCTTGATAGCACCATTTACCGTGTAAATAACCAAGGTGCAAGCACGCTTGGATTATCAAAAACACAGCTTAGTAATACCAAGCTTTCTGATTACAGTAAAAACTACTCATTCGAAGAATACCAGCAAGTGTTTGAGGGTATTAGCGGCAGTCAAGTGACCACTTTCGAAGATCTGCAGGTACATGCTGATGGTAGTGTTTTTCCTGTAGAGGCGAGAGCGATTAAGCTTACGCTCCAATCCCAAGAATACCTTCTGATCGTTGCTAGGGACATTTCCGTTAGGAAGCAAGCAGAAAAACAGATCCATGAGTTAGCGTTTTATGACACGTTGACGGGGTTGCCTAATCGCCGATTGTATTTGGATAGGCTTACAGCCTCAGTCGAATTACACCAAGCGAATCATAATTACGGTGCTGTTTTGTTCTTAGATCTTGATCGATTTAAAACAATTAATGACTCCCTAGGGCATGGTGTTGGTGATGAGTTGCTCAATAATATTGCGCAACGTTTAACACATGTTTTACCTATTGAATCAACGTGTGCTCGATTTGGTGGTGATGAATTCGTTATTCTCATACCCGAAACTGGAAATTCTCTAGAAGTGTGCGCTGATGTATCTGCACATTTGGCGCAAGAAGTTCTAAAAGTTATGTCAGAGCCATTCAGCATTGAAGGACACACACTTTATTGTACGGCTAGTATAGGTATTGCTGTATTCCCTGCTGCTGATGCATCGGCACAGGATATTATTCGGCAGGCAGACACTGCGTTATACCGTGTTAAGGCGATGGGTCGAAATGGCTTTCAGTTCTATGATCCTGAGATGCAATCTACTGCGCAGGAGCGTTTAGAGGTCGAAAAAGGGCTTCATCAGGCACTCACATCCAATCAATTTGTTTTGTGGTTTCAGCCGCAAATTTGTAGAGACGGTCAACTGGTTGGAGCGGAAGCTCTTATCCGTTGGCAGCATCCAGAAAAAGGAATAATCTTTCCTGGTGGGTTTATTCAGGTTGCTGAAGAGAGTGGGCAGATTGTTGAGATCGGCAATTGGGTTTTAAGAGAAGGGTTAAAACATTTGGCTCAATGGAGAGCTGATGGTTTGCCCGAGAGTTTCCAGCGTCTTGCTATTAATATCAGCCCTATGCAATTTATGCAGGTGGACTTTGTCGATCAAGTTATCCAGCTAATGGATGAATATGATTTGCCAGGCGATGCAGTTGAATTAGAAATTACCGAAAATATGCTGCTCAATAACTTTGAAGTGGCGAGTCACAAGATGAATCTTTTGAAAAGGAAAGGGGTTTCTTTTGCGATTGATGATTTCGGGACAGGTTATTCTTCGCTTAAATATCTTCGACACTTGCCGCTGGATATACTTAAAATAGATCGCTCATTCGTAACGGACCTTCGTCCAAAAACTGAAGAAGCTGCCATTGTTGAAGTTATTTTGGCGACTGCTGATCGTTTAGGGCTATTGGTCATTGCTGAAGGTGTTGAAACCATCGAAGAGAAAGATACCTTAGTTCAATTGGGATGTGACTGCTTTCAAGGTTACCTGTTATCTAAACCCCTACCTGCTGATAAGTTTATTGAGTTTCTATCCTCCAATGATGTTGTAGTAATAGATTGAGTAATTAATGAGTGAGTTAAGCAAAGAATTGGAACTGCTTTGGGAGCAGGCTTCTGAAGCGCATACTGCAATACAGCGGGATTTTTCAGATATCGATCCGCTTATTGGTGTTAGTCAAAATATGCGAACGCAGGGTATACCTGCGGACGTTATGACTATTGATTGTTTGCGTACACGTAAACGGATAATTGTCATCTTGCATGATCAGCAGCCTGATATTGTTAGCTATCAATTTGCGGATATGGACTCAGATCCTGAAGGTGGTTTTGAAACTTTAGCGTTTGAGAATGTAACGGAAAAGCGTATCTATCAATGGATCGCAGAGTATTTTAAGAATCCATTATAAGTGAATCTGTTATGGGCTTCAGGCCAGTAGTAACTGGCCTGAGTGTGCTTTGTTAAGTGCGGTTACCCCAAGGGTTTGAAGCGGGGCGCTTGGTTGTACGTTTTTTGTTTCCGCTTTCTTGTTTTTGGCCTGGTTTCTGCCCTTTAGGTTTGGAACTATTACGTTTACCTGCACCTTCACTTGCTTTGTGCGATTTGTTTTTACCTTGAGGCTTATGCCCGCGGGAATTATCCCCTGAACGTTGGCCGTCACGATGGCCTTTAGCCTGCTTGGGTTTGTTACTGTTATTTGATTTCTTTCGAGCCGGTTTTTTGCTTAAGTCTGAGGCTGGCAGAGCGTGTGCTGGTTCGAAACCTTCGATGATCTCTCTGTCTAATACTTTACCGATTAGACGCTCAATTGCGTGTAAATGATCAAATTCATCAGCACTTACCAAAGAAACGGCTTGGCCTGTCGCGCCTGCTCGACCTGTACGGCCAATACGATGAACATAATCTTCAGGCACATTCGGTAGATCGAAATTCACTACTTGAGGCAATTGGTCAATATCAATTCCTCGAGCAGCGATATCTGTTGCAACGAGTACTCTTACAGAGCCGCTTTTGAACTCCGCTAATGCCTTGGTTCGTGCGCCTTGACTTTTATTGCCGTGAATCGCGGCAGCACTGATTTTGGCAGATTCTAACTGACGAACTAAGCGGTTAGCGCCGTGTTTGGTTCTTGAGAATACAAGCACTTGATGCCAGTCATTGTCTTTGATCAATTGACTCAAAATTTGCGACTTCTGCTTTTTGTCTACGGGGCAAATCCACTGTTTAACCGTTGAAGCTGTGGAATTGGCAGGGGTGACAGAAATCTCTACAGGGTTAGATACAAAGGCTTGGGCCAATTTTCTAATTTGTGGTGAAAATGTCGCTGAAAATAGCAGGTTTTGACGCTGTGAAGGCAAAAACTTCAGGATTTTCTTAATGTCATGAATAAAGCCCATATCGAGCATACGATCAGCTTCATCTAGGACAAGAACTTCTAGTTGGCTAAATTTAACAGCACCTTGATTGTGCAGATCAATCAATCGGCCGGGAGTCGCTACTAAAACATCGACTCCGCCTCTTAATTTGGCAATTTGTGGATTAATTTTGACGCCGCCAAAAACTACGGTCGAACGTATGGCTAAATTTTTTGAGTAGCTCTCTACACTATCGTTTACTTGAGCGGCAAGTTCTCTGGTTGGAGTAAGAATTAGCGCTCTAACATGCCCGCGTTTAGCAGGTGTACCATGACTTAATCTCTCTAAAATCGGAAGAGTAAAGCCTGCGGTTTTACCAGTACCCGTTTGTGCTGCAGCCATAAGGTCGTGACCTTCGATGACCGCAGGAATTGCCTGCTCCTGAATAGGGGAAGGTGTTGAATAGCCTTTGGCATCGATCGCATCAAGAATAGGGCTAGATAAACCAAGCTCTGTAAAGTTCATAATTATCTCTTAAGGAAAGCGTTCTTCGCGTGTAAACGTTCAGGTCGATCTTTTAAAAAGCGACTTTTAACACGCTGTCATAGTGTTTGATTGGAGCTATGGGCATCACACTGAACGTTGCGAGGCCTTAGGAGATAGGGGAGAACCGTACTACATTCCTGCTCTACAGGTAGCTCGTAGTACTCTTAAAAACGTAGTTTGCTTAAGATAATACGATACTAGGTAATCAATGCGCGGATATTAGCATTATAAAAGGCGCATAGCAGCTTAAACTTCGCTTTAGGGACTTTATCCTGGTGCGAGAGTTACGTCACCGGTGTTTCTCATGATGTTGTTTTACTTATCAGCAAGGAATCTAGTTGAATTTTTAACATATTAATTTGCTTTTAATTAATTTATTTCGTTGGGAGTAAAGTCTTCCAGCATACTGTTTTAAGCCAGTTTACGGTTGAATTGAACTACTCAAAGTGCCTTACAAATTGAAATCCACTCACCTTGTAAGGTTATTTGCTTCTGCGTACGTATGTATTTTTTGCTAAACAATGACTTATAGCTAGACTGTTGTTGTAACCGTTTGAAGTACATGAATTAACTTTCCACTAATACACGGCCAATCAGCACAGAAAAGCTGGAAATATGGAAGTTTGTAAAGTGCATTAAGGGATTAAACGCATGAATAGCTATGTTGATCACCATAAAATTCTTATTTGTGACGATTCACTGACAAACGTTTTAATTCTTAGCAAATTAATTGAAACTGAAATCAGTAATACATCTATCACTTCTTTGACGGACCCTCGAAAAGTTTTACCTCAACTTGAGCAGCAGGACTTCGATCTAATATTGTTAGATCTCGAAATGCCAGGATTAAATGGATTTGAAGTTTTGTACCAAATACGTCAACGCTGGGAAATGGATCAACTCCCAGTAATCATACTCACGGGCTCTACTGGGGCAGATCTTCGCAATAAAAGCTTATCTAATGGTGCTAATGATTTTATGAATAAGCCATTCGATCAAGCTGAAATATGCCTTAGAGTAAATAATACATTAAAGATTGCTAATGCTCATAAAGTACTTTCATCCGAAAAAAATCAATTAGAGTCACTTGTACAAAATAGGACCCAAGAATTAGATAAAACGGTAGAGAGCGTAATCCAATTATTAGGAATGATTGGGGAGTATAAGGATACTGAAACAGCTAAGCATGTCTTAAGGGTTGGAAAAATTAGTCGGGTTCTCGCTTTGGGGGCCGGGTTGCCTGCGGATCTTGCTTACATGCTTGAAAAAGCAGCACCATTGCATGACATAGGTAAGGTAGGCGTGCCAGATCGAATTTTATTAAAACGAGGTCCTCTGGACGAAGAAGAAATGAGGATCATGAAGCAACACACTGAACATGGATACAATCTTTTATCTGGCAACGATGCTCTAGTTATACAATTAGCCCGCAGTATTGCCGCTACACATCATGAACGCTGGGATGGGAATGGATACCTACGAGGTCTTAGCGGAGAATCTATACCCATCGAAGGACGTATTACATCTGTGGCTGATGTATTTGATGCTTTAGTCAGTGAACGACCTTATAAGAAAGCTTGGTCATATGAGGATGCCACCGATTATATAGTAAAAGAATCTGGTAAGGCGTTTGATCCAAACCTCATTCTTATTTTTCAACAACACTTGGATGACATTATCCAAATTCAACAAGAATTAGCTGATTGACTAGGATTGATGGCTCAATTGAATTCAATCGATGGATTGATCGTGTCTACAGATACCTTGAAACTTTATAAACATCGAAGCGAATACTCCGAGATTAGATGTTTGTCTTGCAGAACAATAATTATCTCAAGATTATTGGAAAGACTGTAGGGTATAATTGAAGACCATTTTCGATAAGTGCGCTTTACGCATCGTTTTCAGAGGTTTCTATGTCAAATGAGTCTGGCAATCCATCACTAGAGCAGTTACAAGAATACAATGAAGAGCAGCTTTATAGTTTCTTTATTGCGGAATCGGTAACTAATGAGCAGATTTGGATTTTGACAGATGAGTACGGTTGCGTGATGTTAAACACAGACGAAGAAGACTGTGTACCGGTTTGGCCGTCACAAGAGCTAGCACAAGCCTGGGCAACCGAAGAGTGGAGTGAGTGTAAACCTGAAGCGATCAGTCTCTCTGTTTGGCATAAGCGCTGGACGCCAGGTCTAGAAGAGGATGGCTTCGCAGTTGTGGTTTGCCCATTTGAAAGTCAGGATGGCATTGTTACTTATGCTGAAGAATTAGAAAAAGCCTTACAGAAAAAAGCAGCAAAATTAGCGCGTAAATAATCTATCTAATTCTAGCTGTATAAGGCTGTAGTTTCTCTCTATAGCCTTCCTTTCATTGAATATTTTCCATATTAAGAATTTTTCACTGGGCGTATACCTGCCTTTCTGGGAAAATAGTCCTTAATTTCATATTTAAGTAGCCTCGTTTTATGCCTCGTTCCGCTCCTGATTTGTTTTCATACCCTAAATATTGGGCTGAATGTTATGCGCCAGCACCTTTTCTTCCAACTTCAAGAGAAGAGATGGATGCATTGGGGTGGGATAGCTGTGATGTCATCATTGTGACTGGTGATGCTTATGTTGACCATCCGAGCTTTGGCATGGCGGTGATGGGGCGAGTGCTTGAAGCGCAAGGTTTCAGAGTAGGTATCATCAGTCAGCCTGATTGGACCAGTGCTGAAGCTTTCAAGGAGTTAGGCCAACCGAATCTCTATTTTGGCATCACTGCTGGCAACATGGACTCTCTTATCAATCGTTACACGGCCGATAAACGTACGCGTCATGATGATGCTTATACGGCTGGTGGCCTTGGTGGTAAAAGGCCGGATCGTGCGGTGATTGTGTATAGCCAGCGCTGTAAGGAAGCTTATCGTGAGACGCCTGTAGTACTCGGTGGTATTGAGGCAAGCCTGCGTCGAATTGCTCAGTATGATTACTGGAGTGATAAGGTTCGTCGTTCGGTATTACTGGATGCGACAGCAGATATCTTGCTTTATGGTAATGCTGAGAGAGCTATTGTTGAGCTTACTCACCGTTTAGCTAATGGTGAAACCATTGAAGAGATTCAAGATCTTCGAGGAACTGCGGTCCTAAAAACAGCCTTACCTGCCGATTATATTGAAGTTGATTCAACCCGTATTGATTGGCCGGGTTACATTGATCAATTACCAAACCCTTATGAATATACCGATGCGGCGACCTGCGATAAAAAAGACGCGTCTAAAGCCGATGAGCCTCAACCTCTGCGTGTTATTCCTGCGCCGCTAAAAGGTAAAGAAAAGCTACCTGACGAAACCTATATTCGTTTACCGTCTTTTGAAAAAGTTTCTAAAGATCCTGCTTTGTATGCTCATGCATCGCGCGTTCTGCATCAAGAAGCGAACCCGCACAATGCGCGAGCTTTGGTGCAAAAGCATGGTCATCGAGAGCTATGGGTTAATCCACCGCCAATTCCTTTAGAAACGGCGGAAATGGATAAGGTGTTTGGCTTACCTTATCAGCGTATTCCGCATCCGCGTTACGGTGATCACAAGATTCCTGCTTTCGATATGATCAAGTTTTCGATCAATATCATGCGTGGTTGTTTTGGCGGTTGTACTTTCTGTTCTATTACCGAACACGAAGGACGTATTATTCAGAGCCGATCCCATGAGTCTGTGATCAATGAGATCGAAGATATCAAAGAGAAAGTACCTGGCTTCACTGGTGCTATCTCTGATTTAGGTGGTCCTACATCAAACATGTATCACCTGAATTGTAATGATCCAGATATTCAGGCTTCTTGTCGTAAGCTTTCGTGCGTCTATCCAACCATCTGTAAGAACCTGGATACTGATCATAGCCCTACGACTGAGTTATACCGCAAGGCGCGTAAGGTAGAAGGTGTACATACCGTTTCGATCTCTTCTGGTTTACGTTACGACCTTGCGGTAGAGGACCCAGAGTATGTGAAAGAGCTTGTGACTTATCACGTAGGTGGTTACCTCAAAATTGCGCCTGAGCACAGTGAGGATGGCACGCTATCCAAGATGATGAAGCCGGGCATGGGAACTTACGATGCATTCAAAAAAATGTTTGATCGTTTCTCTCGTGAAGCTGGTAAAAAGCAGTATCTGATTCCTTACTTCATTGCTGCGCATCCGGGTTGTGAAGATGAAGATATGGTCAATCTTGCTCGTTGGCTGAAGAAGAATGAGTTCAAAGTAGATCAGGTACAAACCTTCTACCCATCACCAATGTCCTTGGCGACGGCAATGTACCATTCGGATAAAAACCCGCTGAAAAAAGTGACGTATAAGAGTGAAAAACTCTACACGCCTAAGAATACTGAGCAACGTAAAGTTCAGAAGGCGTTGCTTCGATACCATGATCCTGAGAACTGGCCGTTATTACGCCAAGTGCTGCCGAAAATGGGCCATAGTGACCTAATCGGTGAGCGTGAATCATGTTTGATCCCAGAGGAAGAGAAGAGCTCTAACTCCAATCGCAGAGGTGCAAATAAAAAGCCTGCAGTAAAATCAAAAGCTGCGGGTAAGCATAAGAATGCGAGTGCTAGACGACAAGATTCAAAAGCGGGCAAATCATTTGCTAAGCCGGCTAAGAAACGAGTAGGTGGTAAGCCGAGTGGTAAGAAGCAAAGAATGAAGAGTGTAAAACCTCGTTAATAATGAACATGTCATTTAAATGCACTAAGTGTGGTTTTAAATGTCAAAATTGTGCTGTTGTCTACCAGGAGCATTGCTACAATAGCAGTAAGGTTTAGTTGAGCTAAACGTTCATGCTAAGTTACCTAAATGTGGAACGTCTTGAGGAGGGTTGGTCATGACTACCGATAAAATACACCCTAAATTTACTGAAGCGATGGAAAAGCTCACTCAGATGAGTGAAGAAGAGAGATTATCTGAGGAAAATAAGGAGCTTTTTGAACAAGCGATGAATTATGCGCCTTTAGATATTCAGCCAAAATTAGCCGCTATTCGTAAAAAATATGACGAACTGCATTAATTTGAAAGAACTCCCAAAAAATGTCGCGTAGGCGGCATTTTTTATGTCAGTAATTTATCTAATAGCTCATCGTCGATAAACTCATCTGCTGCTTGGAGGTTGGAGGTGAACTCCTCATCTTCAGGTGCATCAAAGAAGAAACCGAATCCAAAACTATGTATAAAGGTTTCAAGTCCTTCTAAGCAATACTCTCGATATAGATCTACCTGTTCATTTAATTCTTCACTGTCTGTAAGAGCTATCTCTTCTAACTGTTCTATTGCCGTTAAAACCCCTCTATTTAAGGACTCATTGATTAAATTAATAAAGCGATCCAGAGATTGTTCTTCACTTAACTCAGGTAGTGCGTTGCGAAAAAGAGGGAATTGCTGAGTGATATATTCAAGTGTCGCAGTGGCGATTTCTTGTGGGCCAACATTACCTGACGGTGCAGGGTTAGATCCTAAGAACGAATTGCCTGTTTCATTTTGGAGCTCTTGGCCTAATAGCATTATGACTTCTTCATAAACTTGCGCCAAAGGAGGATATAAAGCCCGGTCTGCTAAATTTGTATGGAAGTTAGAATGTATGTCTGGGTAAGGGCTAAAGCTGGGTTGGTGTACCTGTTTATTGATGTCTTGCAGCTGAGGTTCATTCTGCGGCGGTTTGTTTTTTGTTGATGTCACTTGCATAAGTTATCCGTCCGTTTTATTGATTTCTCCTTACATATAAGTATTGGACATCGGGCCCGATCGTGACTGATTTATATTCAATTTAAACGGCCGTTTTGAAAAAAGTTTTCAGCATGGAAGTTTTTGGATTAGAACATCCTTTTAAATGTAGTAAGTGTCATCTTCTGCAGTAAGTGCGTAAGGGGAGGTGCTGGGTAAAGTGATGTGTAATTCAAACCCTCCGTCATTAGGTGATTGAAGCTCGATGCTTCCGCCTAATGCACCTGTGACTAAATTAAAGATGATATAAAGCCCAAGGCCATTGCCTCCTTGGCCAAATTTGGTGGTAAAGAAAGGGTCAAATACTTTGGCGAAGTTTTTGGTTGGAATGCCACAACCGCTATCGGTATAAATTAACTTGATCGCTTTTTCACAGGTGTGGGCGTGGATCTTAATTTTACCGGATTGCTGTTCTGTGAAAGCATGCATGCGGGTGTTGTTGATTAGGTTGTCAAAAATTTGTTGTATCGGGGCTGTAAAGCTGTTCATAGAAATATTATGAGGAATAAGGTTCTCTACTATGATGGAGGATCTAGATAGGCTTTGAGTTTGTCGATTCAAAACCTCCTCAACCAAGTCCCTTAAATCAAGTTGGCTTCTTTTATATTCGTTATCATTTGAGGAAATTTGCTGGCAGCTTAAGATTAGCTCAGCCGTTTTTGCGGTGCTTTTTTCAATTAAGTCAGTGGACTCGAGTACATTGCTCAAAAAGTTTTCTAAAGCAGATTTGGTCATCTCGCCTGAATTGAGCTGGTCTTGGATTCTGCTGGTATCTGCTTTCAGGGCTGAGCTAATTGTACGAATGTTGCCAATGGGTGTATTAAGCTCATGGGAAATCCCGGCGACTAGTTTACCTAGAGATGCGAGCTTTTGAGTGTTGGCTAGTTTTAGCATTGTAGCCTTTAGTTCTTCATTGGCTTCTTCTAGCTTTTGAGAATGATCAGAAAGTGATTCGTTAAGTTGTTTGACCTCGGCTTCAGCTGCCATTCTTTCGGTTATATCTATTAATGATTCAATAGCTCCAACCACATTGCCTTCTTCATCATATAGTCGTTTGGCTGTGAAATAGAGCCATCTATCGATGTTACTGCCAAGCTTGGGAAAGAAGCTCTCAACTTCATAAGCATCGTCTATAAACGGTGATCTGCGATGAATACCAGGGTAAAACTGCTCAAGCTGCTCTTCATCATCATCTAAAACTACATCAGCCAAAATTGGGCGAGGTGCTGGGTAAAAGGTTTTCCATTGATCTTTTGTTCCCAAAACATCTTGTGCTGGTATGCCAAAGACTTTTTCGCAGGCTTTATTCCAAATGAGAACCCGATGATCATTGTCGATCACTATAATCGGTTGAGGGTAAGTATGCACAATCTCCTCAAGTAGCTTTTGATCTGGTGTGCTACAGGTATTGCTTGAATTTGGGGGAAGCATACTTAGATTCCAAAATATCAGTCATAGTTTAGTTTTAGACCTGATAAGGAATCTTTTCAAAATAACTTAAGAATTTGAAAGGGCTTAAATATTACTTATAAAGGTAATAACCATTACCTCCGAGGAACTTAGCAGCGTACATCGCTTTATCTGCGTTTCCAATAAGTTTGCTACCGTCTATACCGTGGTCAGGGAATACGGCAATACCAGCACTGGCACCAATGGTTACTTCAACTTCTTCTACCTGCATCGGTTGTCTTAAGGATGCAATGATTTTTTGTGATACGAGTACAGCGCTTTCAACAGAGGCGGTGTCTTCTAATAGAACTGCGAATTCATCACCTCCCTGGCGAGATACGGTGTCAACTTTGCGCACGGCATTAATCAAACGTTGAGAGGCAATGGTAAGTACTTTATCGCCAAAAGGATGGCCATATTTATCGTTGAGTGGTTTGAATTCATTAAGATCGAGATAGATAACAGCGCAAAGCGTTTTGTTTCTTTGTGCGTGCTGAACTGCACAAGTTACCCTATCTAGAAACAGTGCTCGGTTAGCAAGGCCAGTTAGGGGGTCGTGGAACGCTAAAAATTCGAGTTTTTCCTGAGCTTGTTTCTGTTCGGTGTTATCTTGAAATTGGCCAATAAAGTGGGTTCTTTCACCTTCTCGATTAAGAACGACGGAAATTTTAATTTTCTCGCTAAATAGCTGACCGTCTTTTTTGCGGCTCCAAGTTTCACCTTCCCAATAGCCTTTGTATTGCAAGTTGCTATTGATGCTTTCAATAAATTCAGGCGCTAACCAAGTAGCATTTATAACGCTGGCGGGTTGGTCGATAACTTCTTGTTCGGTATAGCCTGTAAGTCTAACAAAGGCAGGGTTAACCAACGTGATATTAAAATCTGTGTCTGCGATAACAATAGCTTCATTGCTTTGTCTAACAGCATTCTCAGCTAATTTGCAGATAGAAAGCTGGTCTGTGGTTGGTTGAGCGGATCGCTTCATTAGTCCAATGATACCACTGACCTTGCCGTGTTTATCTTTGAGTGGAGCTTTACTTAACCAGTAGCTGTGCTGGCAATCTGGGTTTAGGCGTAGTCCTTCTAACTCAATATGTGTTTGTGTTAAAAACACTTGAGCATCTGAATCGACAAGTTCGGCGTGAAGGTGTTTTGGGAATATCTGTCGGTCAGTTTTACCTTTAATGCATTTTGCAGGCATATCGAGTAACTCAGCATATGCATCATTTACGTAAAGATACTCGGCTCGACGGTTTTTAATCCAAGCAGGGTGTGGAAGAGCAGAAAGGATTGATAGTTGTTGAGACGCAATTTGGCTGTTCTCTGCCACGGTTGTACTCATTGGAGTATTGGGTGGTAGGGAAGGGCCTAAATCCGGCTGGCCAAATTGATCGTTATCCATTTCTGGTACATCCTGTTGAATTTTTTCTACTTATGGGCGAATCCTTACAGTTTTTATACCAAAGGTCTAGTCATATACAGTGTGACTATATTTATTTGTAGTAGGGCTGTGCATGTCATCTGTTTCATTGAGAGGTTAGGTTAATTAAATGAAGTTTTCAGCAGTGGTTTTTATATCGATTTTGCTTTGGGGGTGTGCTCAACAGCAGCCGTTGCTTGAAAGAGAGCCCGCACCCAAAGCTAAAGGTTGGGATGGTGTTATAGAGAATTACACTGTTTGGCCTGATCGTGTCCAAGAAACATCAGGCCTCGCTTCTCAGGGCGGATTGCTCTGGACCATTAATGATAGTGGCGATGGACCTTATCTTTATGCTCTGGATGGGCAGCACAACATTGTCAAAGTAATCAAAGTAGGGAATGCAAAAAATATTGATTGGGAAGAACTTGCACAAGATGAGTCTTATCTCTACATAGCAGACTGCGGTAATAATCGCGGCAGGCGTATTGAGTTGCAGATTTATAAAGTTGCTTGGAAGGATTTAGAGTCTACTAGAGCGGGAGGTATTGTCTCTCCTGAAATATTGAAGTTTAACTATGCTGATCGACCAGCAAAAGTTGCCCCGAATAGTCATAACTTGGATTGTGAAGCGCTAACAGTGGTCAACGATGAGCTATGGCTTTTCACTAAAAATAGAGAAAACGAACAAACCCATCTTTATAAACTTGATAAGAGTAAAGCAGAGCAATCTGTAACATTGACTGAGCGCTTTGATGTTAAAGGTTTGGTGACAGCTGCTGACTACGACCCTGTTACTAAAAGGTTGGCTTTATTGGGCTATGCCAAGCAGAAGATTTTTGGACATTCTTTTCTATGGGTTGTACCTGTGACTGATGCTCCGAATTGGGAGGAGGCGCGCAGGACTTATATACAGCCTTATGCTCAATGGGAAGCTTTGGTTTGGGACCGGGAGCAGAATGGGCGTCTAGTGCTAAGTACTGAGAAAAGCCTTTTATTGGATGTAGGTGTGGGTGAGCTAAATTTAACTGTCCCTACAGAGTTTCCTTAGCCGCAGAGTGCTAATTCATTTATACTAGCGGCCCTTTTTATTTTTCGAAATTATAAAGTTACGAGTTATGCTTCAAATATATAACACCCTCACTAAAGAAAAAGCTCCGTTTACGCCACTAGAAGAAGGCAAAATTAAAATGTACGTTTGCGGAGTGACCGTTTATGACTTGTGTCATATTGGTCATGCACGTGTGATGGTTGCATTTGATGTTATTACTCGTTTCCTTCGCTCGCAGGGTTGGGATGTGGACTATGTCCGCAACATCACAGACGTAGATGACAAGATCATCAAGCGTGCTGCTGAGAATGATGAAACGCCTGATCAGCTAACTGAGCGTATGATTGCAGCCATGCATGAAGATGAGGCAAAACTTGCTGTTCTTCGTCCTACGCAAGAACCAAGAGCGACTGCGCATATCGGAGATATCATCTCTCTAGTCGAAACACTGGTAGAGAAAGGTTTTGCTTACCCAGCATCCAATGGCGATGTTTACTTCCGTGTAGAGCGCTTTGAAGAGTACGGCAGACTGACCAACAAAAATGTTGATGAGCTACGTTCTGGTGCCCGTGTTGAAGTAGATGAAGCCAAAGAAAGTCCACTGGATTTTGTTTTGTGGAAATCTGCGAAAGAGGGCGAGGTGAGCTGGGATTCTCCTTGGGGTTTAGGTCGTCCAGGCTGGCATATTGAATGTTCAGCTATGTCTAAATGCTGCCTTGGCCCAACATTTGATATTCATGGCGGTGGTCCAGATCTACCATTCCCACACCATGAAAACGAGATTGCACAATCTGAAGCTGCAAACGGTTGTACTTATGTAAATACGTGGATGCACGCAGGTCCTGTGCGTGTGAACTCTGAGAAGATGTCTAAATCTTTAGGTAACTTCTTCACGATTCGTGATGTGCTGGAAAAATACAACGCTGAAGTTGTTCGTTTCTTCCTAGCGCGTGTTCATTACCGTACGTATATCGATTACAGCGAAGATAGTTTGAAAGAAGCGCGTGTCATGTTGGAGCGTTTCTACCAAGCGCTGCGTGGTGTGGAAATTTCTGATGAATCACCAGCAAATGATTTTGATGCGCGTTTCGTTGAGGCGATGAATGACGACTTCAACACACCAAAAGCAATCTCTGTTCTGTTTGAGCTTGTGAATGAGTTGAACAAAGCTACTCGTGAAAACTCACCAGAGGCAGGTAAACTTGCCGGTCAATTGGTGCGCCTAGGTTCTATTCTTGGTTTATTGCAACAAGATGCAGATGCCTTCTTGAAAGGCGAAGACAAAGAGGGTGAGCTTAGTTCTGATGAAATCGAAGCGTTGATTGTTCAGCGTGCGGAAGCGAAGAAAGCGAAAAACTTCGCAGAGTCTGATCGTATTCGTGATGAGTTGGCAGAGCAGGGCATCATTCTAAAAGATAGCCGCGAAGGTACGACTTGGTTCAGGGAAGCCTGAGTCGGTTGATAGCGGAAATAAAAAAGGCAGCCTAGGCTGCCTTTTTATGGAGTAACAAACTTAAGCGTCTTGCTTGTTTGCTGCTTCTAAAGTGTTTTCCATAAGTGTAGCCACGGTCATTGGGCCTACACCGCCTGGAACAGGGGTAATAAAACCGGCTTTCTCTGCTGCAGCTTCATAACCCACATCACCGACTAGGCGACCATCTTCAAGCCGATTGATGCCTACATCAATTACTGTAGCGCCTTCTTTGATCCACTCACCTTTCACAAGGCCAGGAATGCCAACACCAACTACTACAAGATCTGCACGACGAACGTGCGCTTCAAGATCTTTTGTGAAGCGGTGAGTTGTGGTTACAGTACAACCCGCCAGAAGCAGTTCTAATGTCATAGGGCGACCAACGATGTTAGATGCACCAACTACGACTGCTTCCATACCATGTAGATCTTGGCCTGTAGATTCAAGCAGCGTCATAACGCCTTTTGGAGTACAAGGGCGAAGAACAGGCATGCGCTGAGCTAGACGACCTAAATTGAAAGCGTGGAATCCATCAACATCCTTTTCTGGGCGGATGCGTTCAAGGATCTCATTGCCATCTAGATGTTCTGGTAGAGGAAGCTGTACCAAAATACCGTTAACTGAATCATCTTGGTTTAGTTCATCAACAAGATTCAGTAGTTCCTCTTGAGTCGTTTCTGCAGGCAGGTCAAAAGAGCGGGATTCAAACCCTACATCCTGACAAGCGTTCTTTTTATTACGAACATAAACCTGAGAAGCTGGGTCCATACCTACAAGTAGTACTGCTAGGCAAGGAGCTTTTTTACCGTCGTTGATACGCTGCTGAACACCTTCAGCAACCTGACGGCGAACATCTGCGGCAATTTGCTTGCCATCAATAATCTGTGCGCTCATTTAAAGGGAGGGTCCTTTATTAAGTTTTATCTGGGGTGAATTCTCTCATGGTTGAGTATTTCGTCCAAGCGCCTTTTGTGAATTAGCTATATAAGTAGGTACAAGTAATTGAGAAGTAAGAGAGTAGGCGTGCATTTGCATCAAAAAAACTGAAACTGGTGGCTAGAGTATCAATCGGATCAATTTGATGGCCAAAAATGGGATAACTGCTTGATAAATAGCCAATTATTGGTTGTTAGATGATCAATCTAAAACTTTTGAAATAAAAGATAAAAAAAGTGTTGACGGCAAAATTTAGGGTGTATATTATGCGCACCTCCTCAAGACGAGGCGGCCAAAACAAAGCGCTAGACGCTAGTTAAGGCCAAAGTCTGAGGTCTGACAAATGAGTCGGGCGCCTATAGCTCAACTGGATAGAGCAACGCCCTTCTAAGGCGTAGGTTCCAGGTTCGAGTCCTGGTGGGCGTGCCATTTGTTAGAGCGAGATTTAGTGGTGGATATAGCTCAGTTGGTAGAGCTCCGGATTGTGATTCCGGCGGTCGTGGGTTCGAGCCCCATTATCCACCCCATTAAATCTCTTGTGTAGTCTGCGGACGTGGTGGAATTGGTAGACACGCCAGATTTAGGTTCTGGTGCCGCGAGGTGTGAGAGTTCGAGTCTCTCCGTCCGCACCATGTACTACACAAAAACGATCGTTATGGTGGGTATAGCTCAGTTGGTAGAGCTCCGGATTGTGATTCCGGCGGTCGTGGGTTCGAGCCCCATTATCCACCCCATTAACGATACACATAGATTGCGGACGTGGTGGAATTGGTAGACACGCCAGATTTAGGTTCTGGTGCCGCGAGGTGTGAGAGTTCGAGTCTCTCCGTCCGCACCATTTACAACGAAGCGTTGTTTTGGTGTAATCAGTTTCAAGCTATGTGTAAAAAAGATCTATCTGCGGACGTGGTGGAATTGGTAGACACGCCAGATTTAGGTTCTGGTGCCGCGAGGTGTGAGAGTTCGAGTCTCTCCGTCCGCACCATTGATTGATCTTTAAATCTTCTCTCATTAAAAGCTGCTTCTAGCTTATAAAATCCTTACTTTTGTTTTTGTTTATCTGATCATAAAAGCTATTTCTAGCTTATTTTTTGATCTAGGTGATCTATCTAATAATAATTTTCATTTCTTATACGTTATTTTGCTTACTAAACTTGACTAATTAAGCTGCTTGCCGGAGAATTTCGCGCTTTGATTTTGCTCGAAATTTACGAGCGGCTGTGCAGATCAAGCAGCGTTAGCAATACGTCGGTCTGTTGAAGATTATTGATTCAAGCATTTTATTTGTGAGGCATTACATGCAAGTTTCCGTTGAAACGACTTCTGGCCTAGAGCGCCTGTTGAAGGTTTCCGTACCAGCAGAGCGCATCGATCAGGATGTTAACAAGCGTATCCAGCAGACTGCACGTACAGTACGTATCGACGGTTTCCGTCCTGGTAAAGTACCTGTAAAAGTTGTTAAGCAGCGTTACGGTAAAGGTATTCGTGAAGAAGTTCTTGGCCAAGTAGTTCAGGAAAGCTTCTACCAAGCGCTTCAGCAGGAAGAGATCAACCCAGCTGGCACGCCTGCAATCGAATTCACAAAAGATGTTGAAGGTGAGAACCTTGAATACACTGCGAAATTCGAAGTTTACCCAGAGATCGCTCTGGCTGATTTCTCTAAAGTAGAGATCGAAAAGAAAGCGGCTGAAGTAAATGATGCTGATCTTGATCAGATGATCGAAACGCTACGTAAGCAGCAAGCTGAGTGGAACGAAGTTGAGCGCGCTGCAGCTGAAGGCGATCGCGTACGCATCGATTTCGAAGGTTTCATCGACGGTGAAGCATTCGACGGTGGTAAAGGTGAAGGTATGGACCTTGTTCTAGGTTCTAACTCAATGATTCCTGGTTTCGAAGACGGTCTAGCGGGCGCTACTGCAGGTGCAGATGTTGAGCTAAACGTTACTTTCCCAGAAGAATACCAAGCTGAAAACCTTCAAGGTAAAGACGCTGTATTCAAAGTAAAAGTACACACTGTTTCTGAACAAGTTCTTGCTGAACTAAACGAAGAGTTCTTCGAGAAGTTTGGTCTAGAAGAGAAGACTGAAGAAGCTTTCCGCGCTGAAGTTCAGAAGAACATGGAGCGTGAGCTTAAGCAGGCTCTTAAAATGAAACTTAAAGATGCTGTATTCACTCAGCTTCTAGAAGTTAACCCAATCGAAGTGCCAGCTGCACTAATCGATGGTGAAATCGACAACCTACGTCGTCAAGCGGTAATGCAGTTTGCGGGTCCAGATTCTGATATGGATCCAAACATGCTTCCAAAAGAGATGTTCACTGATCAGGCAGACCGCCGCGTTAAGATCGGTCTTCTAATGCAAGAAGTGATCAAAGTAAATGAACTAGAAGCTGACGAAGCTCGTGTTAAAGAAACACTAGAAGAGATGGCTGAAACTTACCAAGATCCTCAGCAGGTTATCGATTGGTACATGGGTAACGAAGAGATGCTAGGTCAGATTAAAGGTCTAGTTCTTGAAGAGCAGGTTGTAGATAACCTACTTGAAGCAGCTAATGTAACGGACGTTACTGTTAGCTACGAAGATGCAATTAAGCCAGAGCAGGGTGCTGCAGCTTAATTAATGCTCTTCTGACGTAAAAGTCACTACTGTAAAAGCGACAGTTAGCGAAAGCTGGCTGTCGTTTTTTTGTTTTTAGCGCATGATAAATGCAGTGTTGTTGGTTAAAGCTATTGCCTGAATTAATCAACGTAGTATTATCGAGTGCTTGTGTTTAGGTTATTTCCGTTTTAAGGAGTGATACATGGCGGATTTTGGTAAAGGTGGCTCAGATATTTTGAGTAGTCTAGTGCCTATGGTAGTAGAGCAGTCGGCTCGTGGTGAGCGTGCATACGATATCTACTCCCGTCTGTTAAAAGAGCGTGTGATCTTTCTTGTAGGTCCTGTAGAAGATCATATGGCTAATCTGGTTGTTGCGCAGTTGCTGTTCCTAGAAGCGGAGAACCCGGATAAGGATATTCATCTCTATATTAATTCCCCGGGTGGATCTGTAACTGCTGGTATGTCTATCTATGACACTATGCAGTTCATCAAGCCAGACGTGAGCACGATGTGTTTGGGTCAGGCAGCGAGTATGGGTGCATTCCTACTAGCCGGTGGTGCTGAAGGTAAGCGTTTTGCGTTACCTAACTCTCGTGTAATGATTCATCAGCCGCTAGGTGGATACCAAGGTCAGGCGACTGATATTGAGATTCATACCAAAGAGATTTTGAGTATTCGTCATAAATTGAATACGTTGTTGGCAGAGCATACAGGTCAAGATCTAGAAACGATCTCTCGTGATACAGATCGTGATAACTTCATGGACCCTTATGCTGCTAAAGAATACGGTTTAATTGACGAAGTGCTTGATCGTCGTAACACTGATTAAGCCTGAGTAGAAATTGTTACTATAATCATAAGATTCACCCTGTTTGTTTGTATAAGGGTTGAAATGTGAAACAGAGTAGCAATATAGGGTATAGCCCTGATAAAGAATTATGAGGAAGTCGAATGACCGACGAAATCAAAGGTAAAGATGGAGATGACAGCGGTAAGTTGCTGTACTGCTCATTCTGCGGCAAAAGCCAGGATGAAGTACGTAAGCTAATTGCTGGTCCGTCCGTTTTTATCTGTGACGAATGTGTTGATCTATGTAACGACATCATTCGTGAAGAGATACAAGAAGCAGAGCCTCAGGAAGAGAGCGATCATCTGCCGACTCCAGAAGAGCTAAGTGCGGCTCTGGATGAATATGTTATTGGCCAAGATCGCGCTAAGAAAGTACTTGCTGTAGCGGTATACAACCATTACAAGCGTCTACGCTTCCAAAAGAGTAGCAATTCAGACGTTGAGCTAGGCAAAAGTAATATTCTTCTTATCGGCCCTACGGGTAGTGGTAAGACCCTGCTTGCTCAGACGCTAGCACGCCTATTGAATGTGCCATTCACTATTGCTGATGCTACTACGCTAACTGAAGCCGGTTATGTAGGTGAAGATGTAGAAAACATCATTCAAAAGCTTCTGCAGAAGTGTGATTACGATGTAGAGAAAGCTCAGCTTGGTATTGTCTACATTGATGAGATCGATAAGATTTCACGTAAGTCTGATAACCCATCCATTACGCGTGACGTTTCGGGTGAGGGTGTACAGCAGGCGTTACTTAAGCTGATTGAAGGTACGGTTGCTTCTGTTCCTCCACAAGGTGGTCGTAAGCACCCTCAGCAAGAGTTCTTGCAGGTAGATACGTCTAATATCCTGTTTATCTGTGGTGGTGCATTTGCTGGCCTAGAGCAGATTATTCGTGATCGTTCAGAGAAAGGTTCCATCGGATTCAGCGCTGTTGTTAAGAGCAAAGATGAAGAGAAAACGGTTTCTGACAGCCTTCGTGAACTAGAGGCAGAAGATCTGGTTAAATACGGTCTGATTCCTGAGTTTGTAGGTCGTCTACCAATGGTAGCAACACTTGCTGAACTGGATGAAGAAGCGTTGATTCAGATTCTGACTGAGCCGAAGAACAGTTTGACTAAGCAGTATGCTGCACTGTTCGATATGGAAGGCGCTGAAGTTGATTTCCGTGAAGCTGCTTTAAAGGCCGTTGCACGTAAAGCGCTTGAGCGTAAAACAGGCGCACGTGGTTTGCGTTCTATTATGGAAGCGACATTGCTAGATATTATGTATCAGCTGCCTTCTATGGAGAATGTAAGCAAGGTTGTGATCGATGAGGGCGTTATCGAGGGTGATAACGATCCTATCCTCATTTATGAGAACACAGATCAACCTAAAGCGATGCCGGACGAATAAGCGTTCCAGAATGTGTTATAAAAAAGGATAGCTTTGCTATCCTTTTTTTGTGGCTAATTGAAATGGTGAAAAATGTCAGACGCAAATGATCAAGGATTTCAGCAGCTCAGTGACGAGCTCAAAACGGAGTTCTACTCTAGCGTTAAGGAAGCGATGGAGGAATTAGATCACTGTTTTAGTTCCTTGAACTGTAATTACGATCCTGAAATTGTTAATCAAATGTTTAGGGCGGTGCATTCAGTTAAAGGCAACTGTCATATGGTGTTTCTCGACAGTATTGCTGATGTTTGCCATAGGCTCGAAGATTTAGTTGATCAATTTCGCAAAAATCAGCTCCCTTATACACCCGTGCAAGGAGAGTTCATCGCTTTTGTTTTTACCCGATTAGAACAGCTTGTCGCTGATAAGGTTAGCGGTCTTGATGTTGGTTCGTCTGATATTGAGCTTCTAGAAAAGGGTGTGCTGCAGGTTTATCAGTCTGGCCAGTCATCACGCGACAAAGTGACTCAAGCAACCTTAGAAAGCTTCTCAGGCATACTCACAGCCACACAGAGTATAAATGAGAGCGTGTTGGATAAGCTTGAGGCGCAAGAGCAGTTAAAAGATTTTGATGATCTGGCTTTTATGGGGCAGGTTGCAAAAATTCTGCAGGCCAAATCTATCCAGCAGCAAGGTGATCTCGCTAAGCTTATTGCAATAGGTTGTATGCTCAATCAGCAAGTGCCTCATCCTGAAATTGAGGAGCAATTGGTCGCAGCGTTTAATTTTCAGAATTTGGGAAGTAAATTTGTCCCTTCGCCTGTTTTTGATATTGGGCTTGAATCCGCGGAATGGGAAAAATCTAAGGCGCGAGAGCAGGTTGAGTTATCAGCTGGCTTTCTAAAGCTAGGCGGTAAATGGTTAGCCGCTTCAAAACTGATTGAATGTAGTTTTGAGCGATATGATGGCCGAGGACCGTTTGGTCTAAAAGGAGATGATATTCCAGCGGGGAGTACGATTCTCTCAATGCTGAAGTTCTATCAG
Source organism: Neptuniibacter sp. QD34_54 (assembly GCF_047778055.1). Lineage (GTDB taxonomy): Bacteria > Pseudomonadota > Gammaproteobacteria > Pseudomonadales > Balneatricaceae > Neptuniibacter. The sequence goes on from NZ_CP180546.1 coordinate 1,646,862, forward strand.
CAAAATTATCTGCGCTTAAGGAAGGACCACAAGCAAAAAATCGCGGTTGCTAAAACGATCAGTCGTATCAATAGTGAAAGCGGTTATAGATTTAATCCGAAGCTGGTTGGGTTGCTGACTCAACTAGGCCGTTCAGATCCTGATAAATTGACGCTGTAACGGTCGCTCTGCCGAATAGGTAAGCTGTATGGGTTATTCCATATTGGTCAGCCAAGTTAGAAGAGGCAAACTGTATTTGGTTTTAATCTGATTTGGAGGCTATATGCCGCAGGAACAATTAGAGTTTGACGGTGATGGAAAGGTATATATTCTCTCCGAAAACTAAATAAAGCGCATGGGCTACCCTATGCGCTTTTTTTTGTGGAGAGCTGGGCCTATTAGCGATTAGCTAATGCAGGCTTCAGTTTCTCGTTCATCTCAACTAGGCACTTCTCAGTTGTTTCCCAGTCGATACAAGCATCTGTTACAGATACGCCGTATTCAAGCTCGCTTAGATCTGCAGGGATAGACTGGTTGCCCCAAGCAAGGTTACTTTCAATCATTAGGCCAACAATAGATTTGTTGCCATCAATGATTTGGTTGGTCGCATTTTCAGCTACAAGTGGCTGAAGAGCTGGGTCTTTGCTTGAGTTTGCATGGCTGCAATCAATCATAATGTTGTTTGCTAGGCCTGCTTTATCTAGCGCTTGTTCACAAAGCGCTACGTTTACAGAATCGTAGTTTGGCTTACCGCCACCACCACGAAGTACAACGTGACCATACTGGTTTCCTTTAGTGTGTACGATAGAAACCTGACCACTCTCATTAATACCTAGGAAGCGATGTGGTGCGCTAACAGATTTAAGTGCGTTTGTAGCAACCTCTAGGCCGCCATCAGTACCGTTTTTGAAACCTACAGCGCAAGATAGACCAGAAGACATCTCACGGTGAGTCTGAGACTCAGTAGTACGTGCGCCGATTGCTGACCAAGAGATCAAATCTTGCATGTACTGTGGAGAAATTGGATCTAGTGCTTCAGTTGCTAGTGGCAAACCCATTTCAGATAGATCTAAAAGAAGTTTACGTGCAGTTTGCAGGCCTTTTTCGATCTCGAAAGAGTCGTTTAGGTCTGGGTCGTTAATAAGACCTTTCCAGCCTACTGTCGTACGTGGTTTTTCAAAATACACGCGCATAACCAGATATAAGGAATCTTTAACTTTTTCCTGAAGCTCAACCAGTTTTTTGCCATATTCGATAGCTGCTTCTGTATCGTGAATAGAGCAAGGGCCTACAACAACGAATAAACGAGGGTCCTTACGGTCAAGAATATCGCGAACAACAGAGCGGCCTTGCATAACTGCTGCAGCTGCTTTCTCAGAAATTGGCATTTCAGCCTTCAGCGCATCTGGGGAAATCAGAACGCTATTTGATTCGATATTTAAATCTTCAACACGTGTATCGGTCATTAGTTCTTATCCTACAATAGAGAGCTATTTAACGTTATTGAGCGCTTTTAGCGCTGGGGCTCTCTAGACTCTTTGTCAATGTGTCGCTTGTTTTACCATAAACCTATGAAGGTTATAAGTATGCAGATGGTCTATTCTGCGCCAAATCAAAACAATGGCAGTTGTTTCTACTAATTAAAGTGCTTTTACGAGTGCTGTTCGGTAAAAAAGGCGTGGTAAACTATGTAAATCCGATTGATAGCGAACTGTTAGGCATAAAAGTTGTCAATCAAGCGTCTGCGAGATTAATCCATAGGAAACGCTGTGTTGTATCTATTTAAACGAGTTTTTTGGTTACAGTTTTTACTTATCTTATCTGTAGCTTCCCCGAGTGTGACGGCGGGACTATTTGATCAAAACCCTTTTGGTGAAAAAGGCCCTGTTCAGGTAGAAAAAGCGTTTGTTTTTGGTCATGTGCAAGAGGGTGATACCTTAAAACTGATCTGGGATATGCCGGATGAGTATTACCTCTATAGAGACAGAATAGAGCTTAAAGATGGCGAAACAACCCAGATTATCTCACGCAAGAATGCACCGGCTGAATTAAAAGATGACCCGTTGTTTGGTCAGGTCTGGGTTTATTACGACCGCGCTGAGATTGATCTCTCACTGCTGAGCAAAGTCGATCCAGCAAAAGACGGCAAGCTAACCATCACTTATCAAGGTTGTTGGGACGGTGGCGTTTGCTATCCGCCAGTCACTAAAGAGATCTCAATAGCAGCATTTACCCCTTCTAAATCAGCTGCTGATGTGAGTGCGGCTCCGGCAACCATGCAAACCATTAATGCCCCTGCAGTGACAGAGCAGGATCGTTTTGCGCAGATGCTATCTCAGGGCAGCTTGATTGTTACATTGGGTGCGTTCTTCGTAGCGGGTTTAGCTCTATCCTTAACACCTTGTGTCTTTCCGATGATTCCAATCCTATCGAGTATCATTGCTGGGCAGGGTAAGCATGTATCGACGGCTAAAGGTTTTGGCCTGTCTCTTGTCTATGTACTGGCTGTATCCATCACTTACACCATTGCAGGTGTACTCGCAGGATTGTTTGGCGAAAATGTTCAGGCGCTTTTCCAAAATGCTTGGATTATCGGCAGCTTCAGTTTGATCTTCGTTTTGCTCTCTTTATCGATGTTTGGTTTTTACGAACTTCAACTGCCAAACAGCATTCAGACCCGTTTAAGTCAGGCGAGCAACAGCCAGAAGGGCGGCACGGTTGCCGGTGTGGCGATTATGGGCTTCCTATCTGCGCTTATCGTAGGCCCTTGTATGGCGGCTCCTTTAGCAGGCGCATTAATCTATATCGGCCAAACAGGTGATCCATTCTTAGGTGGTAGTGCGTTATTTGCGATGAGCTTAGGCATGGGCGTACCACTTCTATTGGTTGGCGCTTCTGCAGGAAAGCTACTTCCACATGCTGGTCTATGGATGAACAAGGTCAAAGCAGTATTTGGCGTGCTACTGTTGTTGATGGCCGTTTGGATGCTTGATCGGATTGTACCTACCGTCGTTTCTATGTGGTTAACAGCGATCATCCTAGTTGTATCGGCTGTCTATATGGGCGTGCTGTCTAAAGCAAAAACGGCAAAAGAGAACCTTGCGAAAGGTTTGGGTTTAATTATTCTGCTTTACGGCTTGTCGCTAATGATCGGTGCGTTGGCAGGTGGTAATAGCTTTAGATACCCATTAAAAGCATTTGCAGGTGATCAGTCTGCACAAGCTGAGGTTCTACCTTTTATAAAAGTGACAACGCCAGAAGCACTTAATAGTGAGTTAGAGATCGCCAAAGCCAATGGACAGCCAGTCATGCTAGATTTCTATGCTGATTGGTGTGTTGCTTGTATAGAACTAGAGGTAGTTACTTTCGCTGACTCGCGTGTGCAAAATGCTTTAGCGCCTTACCGGGTGATTAAGGTAGATGTCACCGCAAATGATGAACCGGCTAAAAAGCTTAATAAAGACTACGCACTGATCGGCCCGCCGGCGCTTATCTTCTATGATCGCGAAGGTGCAAAGCTCGATCATAAAACGCTTATTGGCGTTGTGCAGCCAAATGATTTTCTAAATCATATTCGCGATATCTAAAGAGAACTGACCAACTAATTTTCGCTTCTAAGTACCATTTAGGATAAATGGCACAAAGCATGCTTGGATAAGCTGCTATGTAATACGAAAACGTGATTGGAAGAAATTTCACGTCAAAGGAATGAGTGATGTTTTTAAAAGCAAATGAAGAACGCTTCCTCTTTAATGTACAAGGCAGTGCCGAATTCTCACTGGTACGACTCTCTGGAGTGGAGCAAGTATCCCAAGTATTCAGTATTGAAATTGAACTGGTTTCTAAGCAAACAGATATAGAAATCGATCAAATTGTAGGGAAGGCTGCTTGTGTCACTTTGTTGGATCAAACCGGAGATGAAAACGAACAAACACGTTACATCAATGGTATTGTTGCTAGTGCGGTAATTGGCGAAGAAGGCGTTCGACAAAGCAGTTACCGTGTCACTTTAGTGCCGAAAATTTGGTTGTTAAAACATCGTCTCGATAATCGAATTTTTCAGTTTTTAACGACACGCGACATCGTTACTCATTTGCTTAGTGAGCACAACTTCTCCTCAGACGAATTCCGTTTTGACCTCACAAGGCCTGCTAGTGCCCGTGAATACTGTGTTCAATACGCAGAGTCGGATCTCAACTTTATAGAGCGGTTGCTTGAGGAAGAGGGGATTCATTACTACTTTGAGCACTCAGCTAATAAACACACAATCGTATTTAGCGATTCTTCTACCTCTTCGCCCTATATCAGTGGTGAGGCTGAAATACCTTATTTTCATCATGCCCAAGGGGCTATCTCAGAGCAGCACATATTCCGTTTTCAGTATGCTGAAGCGATCCGTCCAGGCAAAGTTTCCTTACGTGATTTTAACTTTACCAAGCCCAATTTAGACCTTACTGAAACAGCCTCACACCAGCAGGATACCGCCCTAGAAATCTACGACTATCCTGCAAACTTTATGGAATCTGGCCGAGGCTCACATCTAACTGATGCCCGTTTAGATTCTGCTAATCGAAAGCGTAAGACGGTTGAAGCCGAAAGTGACGTTAATCGATGTGCGCCGGGTTTTAGTTTCACCGTTCTAGATCATGAGCGTAGCGAATTAAATACTGAGTATTTTATTTCTCGTATTGAGCATGTTTGTTCTCAGCCGCAGGTGTTGGAAACAGGTGCTACGACCGAAGGTTCTAAATACAGCAATAAACTGAATCTTGTCTCTATGGATACGCCTTACCGCCCTAAAGTGGATCTTGATAAAAGGCCGGTGATTCAAGGTGCACAAACGGCAACGGTGACAGGGCCTGAAGGCGAAGAGATCTACACTGACGAGCATGGCCGCGTAAAAGTGCAGTTCCATTGGGACAGAATTGGTGAATATGATGAAAACACCTCCTGTTGGCTTCGTGTCAGTCAAAACAGTGCAGGCGGGGCTTTCGGCAGCATGTTTCTTCCTCGCATTGGAGATGAAGTAATTGTTGATTTCCTAGAGGGAAATCCAGACAGGCCCATCATCACAGGCAGGGTTTATCACGGCCATAATATGCCACCTTATGCTCTGCCTGAGCATAAAACCCGCTCAACAATTAAGACCCTCTCCAGCAAAGGTGGCGGTGGCTACAACGAAATCCGCTTTGAAGATAAAAAGGGTGAAGAAGAAGTCTTTATCAGAGCAGAGAAAGACCTAGATCAACGTACCTTAGATACCCATAAACAATGGATTGGTCACGAGCATCAACAGCTGGTGGAACATAACGAATATAGAGAGTTTTACAACGAGGAACACGCGCTAACCAAAGGCGATTACCATCGTGAAGTTAAAACCAATTACAACCATACCATTACGCCTGACTATCACGCCCAAATTGGCAAAAGCGGCTTTCAGCATGCGGTGAATGAAAGCAATTGGAAAGCTGGGCAAAAGATCATTTTCGAAGCCGGTACCGAAATACTTATAAAAGCAGGTGGCAGCACAATCACGATTAATCCTGCTGGGGTAAAAGTGAATGGCGCCGCGATAAACCTAAACGGTGGAGGCGGCGGTGGCAGTGCCGCTGCAGCAGCACCAGTAGCACCAGAACCACCGTTAGAAGCCGATTTAGATCAAGCGGGATATGTGACTGAGGGTAAAGCGGCTGCTGAACCTTGGATACCTGCGCCGACCCTAAAGCGAATGGCATTAGTTGATCAGCCAGCAATCGGATTATGTATGAAAGACGGCGGGTCTATCGCGACTTGCCCACGTTCGGATTGTCCATGTAAGGGGTTAGCATGATCCCTATCTACGATGATGCTTTGTACTGCCTGATACTGGATCATAACCGTTTTCACGATAATCCATTGGCACTTATCTTCCAAAATGAAGAGCTTCCAGACGTAGCCAGATTATTTGACGGTACGATTCTAGAAAGCGTCGCAGAAGAAGGGCCTTGGTGCGTATTTTTTAAATCTGATTCCGAGCTGATCTATAGCGAAGTCATTCAGCAACAGTGGGAACAGAATGTTTACTGGCAAGCGGGTTCCTCATTGGTAATAGGCTTACCAAACCAGCCGAAAGAGGAACTGTTGAGTTGGGTGCAAAGCAGGGCGCTTGCTCAATCTCCATTGGGTAATGCAATGGTATTTCGTTTTTATTCTCCGGCGCTTTTAGATTCGTTGGAACAGGAGCTTACAGAAAACGAACTCACCCGTTTTATCAGTGGCATCTCAGAGGTGATCTGGGCGAAAGGAAGCTTTAGAAACCACGACGAAATAACCCCTGAAGCAATTCAGACGGCCTATCAGCTACCGGAACAGTTTTACAAAGGATTAATGGAATAATCATGGCAACAATCAGCACTTACCAAGAAGTTCAGCAGTTATGTACTGACGTGCTTTGTAAACACTATGGCGTTACAGAATCGACTCTAAGCAACTTAAGCTGTTACCAAATTAGTCAAGCAAATGAACTGTTTGCAGGTAATCTAATTGGTCAGCCTGTTTCTGAAGAAGAATTAAAATCACCAGACGTTTCTATCGAAAGAGTGGATATACCTCGACCGCAGAAAAATGATAAAGAGGTGTGTAAACCGAGAGAATATGTTGATCTGTTATATGTGCCATCAATGCCTAAATCTGGGAAGCAGGCTTGGTTTCTGCTTACACAAGAAGGAGCTCTAAAGGTTAAGGAAGAAATCAGTTATATGGACGCCCTTCAAGAAAAAATGGTGGGGATATATAGCTCGATCAAGGTCGAAGGCGAGTCTGGCGGGCCATCGAATGGCACTACGGAAAATCATAGCGCCTCAACTAAACAGAAAAAAGATGATGTACTGAAGGAGATGGGGAAGTATGGAATCCTTTCAAAATTTCTTCATAAGCCTCACGAATTTTTTTTAAAAGATGAATTACAGTTACAACGCTATAGAGCGTTAATGCTCTTCAAACAAGTTGTGGTCGCAAAACCAGAAATGGTGTCTGGCCTACTAATCTCAGAAAAATCAGTAGACGGTATTGCGAGTGAATTCCAACAAGAATACAAAAATGCAATCGAGAACTCTAAGTTTTGGCATACATGTATTGGCATACTGACCGTTAAGCTATGGAGACTTCCCAATTTCATCGAAAGAACCGTTTCTGAAAGGTACACAGAAATTGAGCTAAAACAATTTCGTGAGGATGCTATTGATGACTTATTTAAAGAGCTTAACACTGAAATTGAAAAATTAGAGAAAATAGCTGAAAAGGCAGCGGCACAGAAAAAAACTGATGATGGTACTCCCCATGTGTACTTTAAGAAGAAAGGCTCAGAGGGCACTAAAGGTTATTTCACAAGTAAGCACGAAGAGATTGTGTACTCAAATCTCACCGTTGTTGATAAAACTCGAAGCCTATATAGGTTGAGACGTTCACATGTTCTTAAGCGTAACCTAGATGACCTGGCTGAAAGTTTGAAAAAGTGGCAAGAAAAAGCCGATTTTATATCCGATCTTGAGAACTTTAATCAATGGAAGTTTAGCTTTCCTGATACAAGTACTATCACTGAAAGATTAAGCCACGCTCCTCTTTACATGCTGAACAGTCGAGGGATCGTTTTAATTGAACAATGCCTCAATGACTCTGATTTGGTTGGTTGTAGCTATACAGGTGTAGATTACGATGATGATTTGTTAACGGATAAAGAGGTTGCAACCTTACTGAGCAATGCAGGAACTTCTCCGAGGGAGCTCTACGATGAGTCCAAGCATAAAGTAAGCTGGTCTTACTATCCGGCTATTGCCATGTTGGAGCGTGTTAATCAGACCTTAGCTGATAAAACGGGAACAACTAAAAACCTACTTCAAGTGACTGGGCTCCCCGGTCAGATTTTTCAACCACTATTGACGTTAAAACGAATTGTTGAAGATCGTATAGAAATTCTCAAAGAAAAGGCAAGAACCAATGCCAAGGAGAATAAAACCGTTCGGTTGTATTGCAAAGGGAAAAAGGCATATCAATTAATTGTTGATGAAAAAAAGTGGGAACCCAAAAATAAAACCAAGGAGCTTTTTGCTAAAACGGGCAAATCAGAGTACCAAATTGTTGAGTGCTATTTAGCGAGTAACGAAGGAAGAATGAGTTTTGTTCGTGGACCAAGCTGGATGGTTCCGGATGGAGATGTTCATAAAATTGATCATTGTGGCCATTTGTATGAACTTACTCAGCAATTGAGTAGAGCAGAGCCGCTAAAAAGCGTTGGGAATTTAGAGGGAGATCCCAGCAGCCTACTTAATGTAATGAAGGGTTTGAAAGATGAATTTGCCAAGAATGGGTCAACAAATCTTGGAACGATAAATTTCGGTGAAGTTGATATCTCGAAAATGGATGTCGCATTGAGTAAAGGTGTTTACAAATGGAATAAGGGTGCCACCGAGTCAGATCCAGCTTACTCTGGGGCCGCGCAGTACCAGTTTATGCGTTTTAGTAGTGCTGCAACTATAGGCGCAAAAGCTGATCTGTTAGAGGCTGCAAAAGAAGGTAAGGTGACTATTGGTGAATACGGAGCAAAATTAGAACTGAATATTCTCCAAGGTAGTTATACATTGAATGCACAATTGCCCTGTAGAGTAGGTAAAGCTTTTCTTATTCCATACATTGTTAAAGTACCAAAACCCTTAAAAATAAAGCAAGCGGCCTTGGTTGCTGCAGGTAAAGACGAGATAGCCCGATTATATAATGCCGGTAATCTCCGAATGGATCTTTCAACAACCTTATACGGCATGCTGGGTGCTTCTATAGCGTTAGGTGCCAAAACAGAGTTTGGCATGCTAGATGAAGGAGGCATCGGCGTAAGGGGTACTTCAAGTACAATGGAAGGCTTCAATGACTGGCAACCAGAAACACCATATATTGAAGGTGTAGGAGAAAAATTAGAAGGAAAGGCTGCAGATTTATCGGCTTCAGTTAACGCTTTTGCGGGAGTTGAAATTGGTGGAAAACTAAATGCTAAATTAGAGTGGGAGCCTCCACAGTTAACAACGACATATAAGCCCTTAATTAAGGTGGAAGGAAACGAAAAAGTTACAAAAAAAGATGGTTTTCTGACATTAGCAAAGTTTTCCGCTGAAGCAGCTGTCGCGTTTGGTGCTGCCGGTTCTGCAATAATTAAATTCTCCTTAAGTGGTGGCCGTTTAATCGTCTTATTCGCTGCAAAGTTAGCTATGGGGCCCGGTGTTGGTGGGAAATTTGCTTTTGAAATTCATCATTCAGTAGTGAATGATTTTTTTGATCTGATCCTGAAAATAATGAATCAGGAGGGATTTAGGCGGATCTCCATATTTGATGAAAGTAAGGTAGAAGGCACAGATAAAACTAACTTTGAGTTTTTTAATACGCTTTTGACTGCGCAATTGATGACAGGTCTTCATATGGCTGACTTGTTGCTACTTCCCCTCGAAGCATTAGGAAAGTACACGAAAGCTTCGAGTAGGAGAGAGATGGCTCCTAGTATGGCACGGTTTATAATAAGTGGAAATAAAGAAGATCAAGAGCTGGTTCAACAATGGGTCACCAATTTACCACCTGAGACTATAGCGCTGCTGTTTGAAATGTTGGCTGAGGGACAAATCTATAACGTATTTGAAATTTTAGGTGATGTTCTTAGTGAAGGTGCTGACAATGAAGATGAATATAATGCAAATAATCAAAATCAAGCTAAATCAATTGTTAAAATTATGGAGCTAATCGCTAGTAATAAATATATACCGTATGAGGACACTAAAGTTAGTAACTTACCTGCTCGGGTTTTTTCTAAAGCGGTAACTAGGATGGGTTTTAAATACTATGAGGTACCAACAAAGAAAGAAGAACAATGGGCGGCGTTTTTAAATAATTGGTTATCTTTGTATCGAATTGTAAAGAAGAATTTAGGGATTGATGAGTTTAAGTTCTTTGTTTTATCCTCGCGTAAGCTTTGTATCGGTTACGAAGTAGCATTTATTCGCCATAAGCAAAGTAGTCAAGTTAAAATGAAATGCTGTTATATCGGGGACTGTCAAAGTGAAGAGGAGATTGAAGATCGTCGAGATTTGGCAGGTTATAACGATGCGGAATACAAGCTTTTTAAAACAGGAAGTGTATGCGATATATTCAATTAATTTTAATGTGTTTGTTACTATGTGTTAATACTTCAATGGCTGGTCCATACTTACAAAAGGGAGACATACTGTTCGATCCGGTGTTTTCTATGAACAAAATAGGCAGTGATGAAACATTAAGGGAGCTAGCCGAAAAAGGTAATCCAGATGCGTTGTACTGGTATGCTACGTCACTGGAAAGTAAAAATGTACTTAAGCACGCCGAGTCTTATCATTACTATAAAAAGGCTGCAGAAAAAGGTAATCCTTATGCCATGCTAAGAATAAGTGGTGAAGTTGGAAGGTCTAAATATGATTGTGAAATTATAGGTTGGCCATGTGATAGTGAGTGGGCAGACAAGGCAATTGATAAGCTAATAGAGTTAAAAAATCAAGGCGATGTTAAGGCTTATTATTACTATAATAAGTATTCAGGTACAATATTTTCGCTATTAAACCCTTTTTCTGATCACATGAGTGAAGAAGATATGATAGCTTACGCGGCTGAACGTGAATATTATACACCTCTTATTCAGTTTTTATTTAGATATAATAAAAAAACTAACAAAGTAAGTGATGAAATAGTTTTGGTCTTAGATAAGGCTGTAGAGAAAGGTTTTAGTCCGGCATTATATTATAGGGGTATGATATTTTATCGGGGCTTGAATTATGAAAAACGACTGTCGTTATTAACGGCTGCTGCTCACAATGGTTATATTCGATCTTATAGTGCAATTAGCTATCTGGCAATGGAAAAAAATGATTACCTAACTGCATATACTTATCTTTATTTAGAGTATTTGGTTAGCGGTCATAAACCAAGCTATATTAACAATACCCCTCAAGGTTTATATCAATTTCAAAGCCTAAGTGAAGATGAGATCAAGAAAGGGATAGAAAGCGCTGAAGAGCTTTATAAAAATGTAGAGCCGGAAATTTACTTTGATGAAGGAAATTTCTTTTATAGTTCGGGAATGGCTATATATCATTAAGGTCAGGTCAGGTCAGGTCAGGTCAGGTCAGGTCAGGTCAGGTCAGGTCAGGTCAGGTCAGGTCAGGTCAGATCAGATCAGATCAGATCAGGTAAGGTAAGGGAATAATCGGGATCAGATTAAGTTCAATTTGACATCACCAAGATCAGGGGTCAAGTCTCCCATTTCCCACAATAGCTAGACACAAATAACCTAAGGAAGCAGGTTAAGGACAATCACAGGAGGTGAGCATGTCTAGAGCACTCAGGATTGAGTTTCCCGGCGCGTATTATCACATTACATCCAGAGGTAATACGCGCTCAGATATCTATTTTGATGATACCGGTAGACGGTATTTTCTATCTTTACTCCAGCAGATTTGTGAGCGGTATAGATGGATTTGTCATGCTTATTGTCTCATGGATAACTACTATCACCTCTTAATAGAAACAGCTGATTCTAACCTTTCAAAGGGCATGAGACAGTTGAACGGTGTGTATACACAATGGATAAATCGAACATATAAGAGAGTTGGTCATCTTTTCCAAGGTCGCTATAAGGCAATTATAGTTGATAGTAATGAGTACCTTTTAGAATTAAGTAGATACATAGTGCTGAACCCAGTTAGAGCAAGAATGTGTCATGAAGCTTCTGAATGGCCTTGGAGTAGTTATCGATCAACCGCTGGTTTGTGCAAAGCGCATGAGTGTTTGGTCGTCGATTCAATTCTAGCTGCATTCGATGAACATAAGAGTCAGGCTCAAGAGAAATATAGATTATTTGTTTCTGAGGGATCGAATCAGCCTTCCCCTTGGGAAAAGTTAACAAATCAAATTTACCTTGGCTCTGATGCATTTATCGATGAAGTGCAGTGTAAGCTAGATCCCGATCAAAGCTTAATAGATATCCCTAAAATACAGCAAAGGCAGGCGAAGAAATCCTTATCTTACTATCAGGAGCTTTACGGAAAGAAGGAAGCAATTATAAAAGCTTATGCAAGTGGACATTATACGCTGAAAGAGCTCGCTGGTTATTTCGGAAGTAGTAAAAGCTCGGTAAGTAGAATTGTTAATAGCGGATAATTATATGGGAAATGGGAGACTTGACCCCTGAGGTTGCAAGCGGAAGCGAAAATAGATGTAGGAAGAGGTCAGGTTACGTTAGATTTTGTTTATCCTGATCTGTCTGGTTATAGAATGGAGATTCCTTATATAGCTTACTTGCCTGAAAATGATCTCAAAATTGCAGAAGAGGCTTTTTATAAAACGGATCGGAAAGAGGTCTCCAAAACATATCCTTTAGGTCACCTTTGTCTCAAAGGGAGCTGTACTGTCTATGGTATGGTCGGAGCGTCCATAAACTTGGGGGCGAGTATTGAATTCGGAAATCTTGATCAAGGTGGCATAGGGGTAAAAGGTTTCACGGAAAGTTATCAGGGTTACAATGCTTATCGTAAAGAACTCGCCGAGGTTAAAAATGCTGATGGCGAATTGCTTGCTCAAAGTAAAGCTGCCGATATAACCGGTACAGCAGGTGTTTTTGCTGGGGTTGAAGTGGGCGGTGAATTTGTCGGTAGCTTAGAGTGGAAAGCGCCAAAGGCTACTGATTTTATTTCCTTTGCGAAATTCACTGCAAAAGCTGCCTGGGCCTTTGCTGCTTCTGCCAGCGGTATGATTAAGTTAACAGTTAGTGGCGGTAAAATAATATTTATTATGGCCGCTAAACTTGCTTTAGGTCCAGGTGTTTCAGGGAAAATGGGCTATGAGATTTCCCCCTTAGCGATCAATGATTTTATAGATCACATTCTAAATATTCTGAATCAAGAAGGGTTCCGCAGACTTAATATTTTCGATGAGTCAGTTGATTCTGAAAGTGGTGAAACCTCTTTTGAGTTGTTTAACATGTTCCTTACCGCTGTTATGGTCACTGGCCTCAAAGCGGCTGATGTACTGTTGCTTCCATTTGAGCAGATCGTGGCTTTTAATGAAGAAAGCACGCGAGAGAAACTGGCTCCTGTACTATCTGATTTTATAAATAATGAGGCTGAATCGGCCCTTCCTTGGGTTAAGAAAATGCCCCCTGAGACAATGGGACGGCTGTTGTTTACGTTGTCCGATGCTCAAAGCTATAGTTCGTGGGATAAAGTGAAGGATTTTGCTAGTAAACCTGGTTTTTATTTACCAAGTATTGGAAATGATCAGCTTGGAAATGCCTCTCAAGATATGGAAAAAAACATTAAGCAGCGAGACGCTATTGAAAAACTCTTAACTTGGATTTCAGGTGGATTGGGAGATAATGTTGATAATAAATTGACACATTTACCTGATAGTGATCACAGACGCTTTTTTGAAGAGTCAATAACGAGAATGAATAGGCAAGGAACTAAACCAGATAAAAAGACTGATGAGTGGCAGAGTTTCTTAAAAAATTTACGCAAGTTAATAGGTTTTTATGAATTCTTTACTACGATATATGCCCAAGGTGATCTTATTGAATTAGCAAAAATAGATAAGTTTAAAAACTTATTAGAAAGGATGTCGCTATATTATTTATTTTATTCAGAGTCACGTAACGGCGACATGGTTTATTATGCATATTATGTAGGTGACTGCGATAAAGATGCTGTTGAGCAAAGAGCACGGAAAAATGCTGTAGGAATACATGAGCAGCTAAGCCCTATATCAATTTCTAATATCGAAGGTATCCATTAGTGTATTTTACTAAAGTTATTTTAATATTTTTGTTTACGATCTTTACTAATGTTTCTTTTGCCTCAACTAGTATTGGCAAGGACAGTCATTTGTATCCTATCATGGTTGACATCCGCCACAAAAAATATGATGAAGCGATGGCCAAATTAGAGCCCTATGCACAGAAGGGAGATGCTGAGGCTTTGTTTTGGTATGGCTACATGAAGCAACAGAACTTCGGGCGTGATCGCTATACTGCATATAGGTGGTTTGAAAAAGCTGCAGAGTTAGGTAATCCATATGCAATGTATAAACTATCTGGAGATGCAGATAATTCAGGAATTTCTGAAGTATGTGATATTAATGGTTGGCCTTGTAGTGGACATCGTTTTGAAGAAGCAATGGATAAATGGAAAGATTTAGCAAAGAAAGGTGATATAAAAGCCAATTATATATATCGATTAAAAAATCGTTCTTTCTTTGTTCGTTTTTATGAGAATGAAAGTGGGAAATCATTAGAAAAAATGGTAGCTGCTTGCCGAAATGGTTATTGCCAACCTATAGTAAGAACTTTAAGGCGTTTATCTATGAAAAGTCTTGAAAATATGAATGAGGGGTTTGGTGAAGCGATAATGGAATTAGAAAAATATGATCCTGCAATTTTAGAAGCAAGAGCAGTTTTCTTTGCTAAAGATTTAAATAAGCAGGAGCGAGTAAGTATGTTAGATAGTAGCTTGAGAAAGGGGTATTATAAAGCGGGTGTTAGCCTTTTTAATTTAGCTATTAGTGAAAGTTTGGTTTCTATGGAAGACGCTTATGTATATGGAAGAGTCGCGGAACTAGGTAAATACAAAGATGGAATATCTTCATATTTAATCGAAAATAAATTGGTTTCACAACAAAAAGTCCCTGAATTAGAAAAAAAAGCACAAGAGTTCTTCGATAATATAGAGCATGTAATTAATTTTGATGAAATGGACTTTATGTACATGTTTAGGCCAGATGTTTAATGCGGTTTAACTTCCTACTTAATAAATAATTAAAAGATCAGGGGGCTAAAAGATAAGGGATCAAGTCTCCCACTTTCCACAATAGCTAGACACAAATAACCTGAGGATGAAGGTTAAGGACAACCACAGGAGGTGAGCATGTCTAGAGCACTAAGGATTGAGTTTCCCGGGAATAAGTTTAATTTAGTTTGATGCATCACAAGGATGTGAGGGTTAGTTATGGCAAGGAAAAGCCGTTTCTCTCCAGTGGGAGTACCACAGCACGTTATCCAGCGGGGTAATAACCGACAGGTTTGTTTTGGATCAGAGGAAGACTTCAAAGCTTATCTATCTTGGTTAAAGTAATACAGTCAGAAATATGATGTATCAAC
Source organism: Neptuniibacter sp. QD34_54 (assembly GCF_047778055.1). Lineage (GTDB taxonomy): Bacteria > Pseudomonadota > Gammaproteobacteria > Pseudomonadales > Balneatricaceae > Neptuniibacter. The sequence continues at coordinate 1,662,031 of NZ_CP180546.1, forward strand.
ACATGCTTGGGTTTTAATGACCAACCATGTGCACATGTTATGTACGCCTAATAGCCCAAACGCTGTATCAAAGATGATGTAGTCTCAGGGTAGAAGCTACCTAAGGTATTTCAATTACACGCTATCAGCGTGCAGGACGTCATGGGAAGGTCGTTTTAAATCATGTTTAGTCAATGCACCTGAATACCTTTTTCTCCTTTATCGCTATATCGAACTTAATCCTGTACGTGCCCAGATTGTGGATGATCCAGCGGATTACATATGGTCAAGCTAGCAATGCAATGGACTTGGAAAGAATAGTGATTTATTAAGCCCGCATCATTTATAAATTGACTTGGGCTCAAGTCCGGATGAGCGTCAGAAGTATTACAGGGCTTTATTTGATAGTCATATAGAAGGTCGCTTGTTGGAAGATATAAGGAAGGCATCGAATAAAGGATTAGTTTTAGGTAATGACCGCTTTGTAGAGGAGTTAGAACAATTAAGTAATAGCCGGTTGAAAGAAGATAGTAGGGCTAGGCCAAAGAAAAATTTACTCTGACCCTAATTATCTAAAATTAAAATTTTAATAAATTCAAAGGGATTTTATGAAAAAAATATATAAAGTAGTCCTCAGTGTGGCTGTCTTATCCTCTTTAGGAGCTTGCTCTTCAATGAAGACTGCCTCTTTTGTTGAAGAGCAGGATTGTACTGGTGCACCTAATAAAGAACTTGAAATATATTGCCATCAGAATAAAGCTAGCCTTGGTAACTCAGAGTCTGCTGCATTTTTAGCTTTATATTACCGCAAGGGAAGTTCTAAAGACTCCAATTTGGCTGAAGAATATAAAGAAATGGTCATGAGATCAGGTGATCTAGATTCAATGCTAGCGGTACTCAGAAAAGATGAAGAAACGAAAGAGTTTGAAATTATTGAGCAAAAGGCGAGAAAGGGTGATGTTAAATCACTAAGAAAGTTAATTAATAATTTTGGAACTGAGCCTTACACTGGATGGGTCTTAGATAGTGGTAATGATGAACTTATGATGACTCTATTTAGTCGGATGAGAGGCGAAGATAGGAATTTATCGGTACAAGTATTGGAGAAAGCCGCATCTCTTGGTAATCAGGAAGCTCTTGAATATCTCTCTCATTATAAATCTTACAGCTTAAGCCATGATGAACTTAATCTACACCATCGAACTATGGCAGAACGTGGATATATAGCGAGTATAAAAAAATTTTTGCTAGATGATTTAATAGAAGAAAAATGGATTGATAACGCAATTGAAAATAAAAATGTTGAGGCTTTAAAAGTATTTTTGGATTACCTGAAGCATCATTCTTTTTCAAATGAATCAAACTATGAAAAAGTAAGAGACGCTCTGGTTGATTTAGGTGATCTTGAAACGATTTCAGATGAGCTGGATTTTATTGAAGGTGATAAAGAGAAAGAAATGTTCCTAGGGAATTCTGGGATTTCAAGTAACCTAGACAGGATTTTATCAGAGCTTGAAGGTATGGATAAGTACGAAATCAATCGATACTATGGGCATATAGTTAAATACTTGAGCAAGCAAAGGTATTATCCAGTTCTTGAGTTGTCTTTTAAAAAATATTTAGTTGCAGGTTATCGGATAGATGACTATGTTGATATGAAAGATAAGTATTCGATGCTTTTAGCTGCTAGATATTTCTCTAAACGCAACCAAGAGCTTTCCATAGAGTTATATGAATCGTTAACTGAAAAAAATTATAGCCTTGCTGAAATTGAGCTTCTTAGGTTGTATTTACAACAAGGAAGTAGATACCTAAAGAAAAATACCAGAAAAATACATGCACTGTTAGATAATATGATTGAAGACGGTAATGTTGAGGCTATGGTTGTTAAAGCTGATATTAACCTTAATCGTAACCATTATGAGGTAAGAACGGATCGCTTTGAGGAAGCACTAATGTTATATCAACGAGCATATGACAATGGTTATCGTTCTTTTGATGAAAAACTACTTCTTCTATATGGTGGTATATACATAGGACAGTTTGAAGCAAATAATTACTTGAAAAAGAAATCTATTGATTTCGTGTCAATGCAAGCTAAGGCTGGTAATGAAATGGCATTGAAAATATTAGAAAAGGCCGAAGAAATTAAAAGTACAGAAGTAGCAAATAAATAATTGGGATCAGAGTAAGTTTAATTTAATTTGATATATCACAAGGATGTGAGGAATAGTTTATGAAAAGGAAAAGCCGTTTCTCTCCTGTTACTCTCTGATCTCAATTTTAAAACACTAAGACCCTTCTAAGAATCAGACACGGAGTAAAAGGCATACTCCGTGTCTTTGAATTTATGCGGTAGGGTTTGGTAGTTCTGTTGTTTCTTCTTCTGATGGTTTGCTCGCAAGGAGCAAGATAAGGCTCAACACACCTATAATTGTTCCGATGTACCAGAACATTGCAGTAAATAGAGAAAATGCTATTTGCCAGCTTCTGTTATTTGTGAAGATGCTCCATAGACCTACGATGCCCATAGCCGTTACCAGAAACGGTAGAATCGACATGACGATCGCTAAATCGACTGGAAAGAATGGTGCAAAGAAGTTGCCCATTAATAACGCAGCTATGCCTAAAATCGTAAATAGGCTTGCCATTAAAAAGTTAAGTATTTTTGCTAGAGTATACATAAGTCATCCTTGTGGTTTATGTAGTGAGTTATATTGAATCTGTTGTTCGAATCCAGGGTAAATAACCTAGGGTTTTAGCCGTATTTTCTGCAGAAACTTGCGCTTGTTTAAAGTTCTCTATCACGGGTGTAATAACATTAAACATTTGAACACTTTGTACTGTGGTCGAAACTACGCGAGATCTGATTGTTGAATGGGTAGCCTGAAATCTAAGTGCCGCTTCTTGGGTGGAGAAAGCAGCAAGTTGCAGTATGTAGCCATCAGTGAGTTTAGCTGCTTGTTCAAAAGCTTTGGCTGGTGGTGGAGCGGGTTCTTCGGCCTGAGCTGTGAATTTAAGAATCTGCCTTCCATCAGTGGCACTACAACGTTTATCAGTTGATGCAGGATTGATTCTCTGGCGACAGTTGACCGCCCATTTGCCTTTTTGCTCCTGTGTTATCAGGTAATCTTGTTCCTTTATCTCACTGTCATATCGAGCTTCGGGTAAGTGAGAAGGTGGCGTTCCTGCTGCGCTGAGTTGGTGTGTGCTAGCGGCGATTAATCCGACAAGAAGGTATTTCCCTTTACATACTTTCATCTTGGTTATCCATGATAGTTTAAATATTAAATAGCATGTTTTATGCCATTTATTTTTGAATAATGAATAAAGAATATTTAAAGGGTTTTTATGGGTGAGAATAAATATTCTCACACGCTTATTTGGGTTTTAAATTATTTGTTTTTTTTAAATATATAAGTAGACTGGCTCGAGTTTTATAAAGAATTTGGTGGATAGGGACGTTGTTATGACACCAGTTAGGGAAATTCAGTTTGAGGATTTGTCCTCTCTGCGCGATCAATCTAAGAAAGTTAGCTCGTTATTGAGCGAAGATCTTCACGGTTACGTTAAAACGCTCACTACGCTTTGTGCCCCTCGAAAAGTTTTGGGTGAGTACATGCAGAGTGCCTCACGAGATAAGGTGATAGGCGCTGAGAAAAATTTTTCTCTACTTGAAGAGCGCTATAAGTCAGTTATGCGTGATGCATTTGGCTTGTCAGCTAAGCTTTCTACCCCTTTATCTGCTATTCACAATAAATTGTCGCTAACTCCTTGGAGTTATTCCCAAGAGTTGTCTGGTTTATCTTCACCGTTACTGTTTTCTACTCCTGTGCGCTGGGTTTTAGGCTATGACTGTAGTTACGATCTGGTTGGGCTTATCTCAGATCGTATTGGTGGTCAGGAGATGCGTTATGAAGAAGTTTCTCCTTTCGTTATAAGGGCGCTGACTATCTGGTTGCTAATTGAGCAAAGCCCAGATCTACAAAGGATTCTTTCTGGATTGGGGTATGAGGTAAGCATCGAGACACTGCCTGATGTATCGGGTGATCTGCCTTATGTTGTTCTCACATCTGTTGTTCCTGCGTTTCGTCCTCAAGACTCTCTTGTTTCTATGGTTTCTCAGCTTTCTGGTGGTTCTACCTTTGAGGAATTGGTTGATATCGATGGTTTGGAAGGAATGCCCTTCGATTTGAAAGAAAGATTGCTTGGGGTTTTAGCTTAGTTTTTCTCAATTGAGCGCTTTTGTGCTCATTAAGCCCTTGTGTGCCTGAAGTAACTTGGATAGTGATTATGGTTGTAGGCCGCAAAGGAATAGGGTTTTTAAAAGTTGGCATGCGGATTGAATAGGTGGTTGTGAAATTTTTAAACCACTAAATCTAAGGAGAGATATATGCCAACTCCAGGTTATATGTCCATTGAGGGTGAAACTCAGGGCAACATCACTGAAGGCGCTAACAGCATGGAATCCATGGGTAACCGTTTTCAGGAAGATCATGAAAATGAGATCACTGTTCAAGGTTTTGAACACCAAATTTTGATCCCACGTGATCCGCAGAGTGGTCAGCCAAGCGGTCAGCGTGTTCATGATGCGTTTGTTATTACAAAGATTTACGACAAGTCTTCGCCAAAACTTTATGAAGCGTTGACTAGTGGTGAGCGTCTACCAAAAGTTGTGTTGAAGTGGTACCGCACGTCTATGACGGGTCAGCAAGAACATTACTTCACGCACGAACTAGAAGACGCAATGATCGTTGATATTAAGGCGAAAATGCCTAACTGTCAGGATCCAGATATGGCTCACTTCACGCACATGGAAGATATTGCGTTAACTTACCGTAAGATCTCTTGGACGCACGAAGTAGCAGGAACGTCTGGTTCTGATGACTGGCGTGTACCTAAAGCTTAATTTCTCTAAATTAAGTTTAAGGGCTGCCAATCTGCTTTGCGGATTCGGCAGCCTTTTGCGTTGTTGCAGTTCTAAATGGAAAAAGACTAAAGGAGTTAGATTATGTCATTGAGGTTTGAGAAAGGTTACAGGGCAATGTTCTGTATGTTGTTATTTCTCTCTCTAAGCGGGTGTTTATCTGTTGAAGTAAAAGATGATACGCCACCGGATTCTAATCTTGCTCTGGCTATATCGGCCCATCCATTAACTAATCTCGATCTCTCTGGTAGGCCTTCTCCTACGGTCGTTAGAGTTTATCAATTACGTAAAGAAGTTGATTTTAAAGAAGCCAGCTTTTTCGATCTTTACGATCAAGATAAGACGCTCTTATCTGCAGATCTATTATCTCGTGAAGAATATGTCGTTGCCCCAGGCTCTTTTGTAAATCACCAATCTGTTATTGACCCCGGTGCGCATTTCGTTGCGGTGATGGCAGCATTCCAGAATACAGATAACGCTATTCATAAGCAGATTCTCCCGATTCCAAGCCAAGCTGATGTTTCGCTAGTGGCTTATCTAAACGCGAATGTACTGACTGTTTCACCAAACGGCAATGTGGCAGCGCAAGGAGTAACGCCTTCATTAGCTGCACCGTCTCTGCAAGCATCACAGGGTGTCAAAGTAGAAGAGGGTGGTGTGACTGTTAATCCCATGAAACTGGAAGATTGTAAGAAAGCCGGTTTGCTTGATGTATTAGTTAAAGAGGGCTGTTAATTGACTAACAAAGTTATCTGGCATGAGGGGATGTTTCTACGCCCTCATCATTTTCAACAGTTTGAGCGCTATATCTCAAAAGAATTAACCAATCGTAATCGAGATCTCACGCCTTATGCTTGGGGTTTTTCGGCGCTCAAGATCAATCAATCACATTTAGAAATTGGCGAGCTTACGCTTGAAGAGTGCGCAGGTATTTTTCCGGATGGAACTAGCTTTAGTACGTTGACGGGCGATGCGCCACCGCTATCAATTCGTGTTCCAGACTCTATTGAAGATGCCGTTGTTTATTTAGCGATTCCTCTGCGCCAAGAAGGTACGGCTGAGATCGGTGAAAGTGATCACAGAAATAGTCTCATTAGATATCTACCGAGATCGTTGGAGTTAAAAGATTCGTCTGATGAGCACGGCGAAAATTCATCGATTCAAGTCGGTGAATTACGTATGCGTCTTTTTGTGGAACCAGAACGTGGCGATGATTCACTGGTTGTGCCTGAAGGGTACACTCAGATTGCGGTTGCCCATATTGAGGAAGTTAAAGGTGGAAAAATTCGTTTACGTCGCGATTATATACCTACCGTTCTTCATACTAAGGCCTCGCCATTATTAACTGATTTTGTAACAGAGCTACATAGCTTAGTTATGACCCGTGCAAGAGAGCTAGCGGGTCGTGTTGCTGGTGGTGGCGGCAAAGGTGGCGTTGCAGAAGTTACAGATTTTATGCTGCTGCAGATCCTCAATCGTTTAGATCCTGTGCTTAATCTTCTGCGTGATTTGGAAGAGCTACATCCTCTTGGATTGTACGAGAGATTGCTGGGTATGGCAGGTGAGTTATCAACGTTTATGAAGAAGGATAAGCGTTCACCTGAATATCCCAAATATGAGCATGAAGCACTCTTTGAAACGTTCTCGCCACTTTTTGTCGATCTGAGAGAGTCTTTCGGTACCGTACTGGAAAATATCGCAGAGTCTATTCCGTTATCTCCACCGCAATATGGGATTCGTGCGGCACGTATCAACGATAGATCCTTACTCAAAAGTGCAGACTTCGTGCTGGCCGTTAGCGCCCAAGTACCGCAAGAAAAATTACGAAAGCAGTTACCTGCTCAAATGAAAATTGGGCCAGTCGAGCAGATCCGAGAATTAATCAGCAGTGCGCTACCAGGTATTCCAGTTAGTGATCTGCCTGTGGCTCCTCGAGAGATTCCGTATCACGCAGGTTTCACTTATTTCCAATTAGATATCAGCAATGCGCTATGGAAAAACCTGCAACAGTCAGGCGGAATCGCGTTCCACATAGGTGGCGATTTTCCGGGCCTAGAGTGTCAATTTTGGGCGATTAAACGGCGGTAATAGAGAGTTTATTCATGGAAGACCAAACAATTATTAGGCCTACACCGGGTGGCAGAAGGCCGCAGCGAGATGGGCAGCAGAATCAGGGTCATGCGGGCTCACAACAGGCACCTCAATATACACCGGAACAGCCCTATAATGGACAAGCGGTTCCTCCCGGTGGGTATCAGCCTGCTCAGCAGCCTCACTCTCAAACCCCATCAAGTGCCAGCTACGGACAACCGGCGCATGAATACGCTCCTCATCAAGGTTATGTTGGGCAGCCTGCTCAACCGGCGGCTCCTGCGTACCAACCTAGCCCAGCTGCTTATGATCAACAGCATTATCAATCAGCGGTACCTATGTATGAAGAGAATCCTCTGATTGCTATGGTTTCGCCGTTGTTAACGTTCGCGAGCAAAATTCAGAGTGCATCAGAGTGTCCTAATCTTGATGAGTTTCATCGTTACGCGTTAGATCAACTTAATTTCTATCGCAGTCAGGGGTGGGGAATACAAGCCGATCCAAATACAGCTCATCAAATTAGTTATGCCATGTGCTCATTAGTTGATGAAATTGTATTAAATACCCCTTGGGGAAGCACAAGTCGCTGGTCTGGGGACAGTATGCTAATCAATCTGCATCAAGAAGCTTGGGGTGGGGAGAACTTCTTCCACTACCTTCAAGAATTGATGCAAAGACCTGCTACTAGTTTGTTGGTTTTAGAGTTTTACTATTGCTGCTTATCGCTCGGTTTTGAAGGTAAATACCGTCGTCTCTCTAATGGCAGAAGGGAACTAGATCAACTCCGTAGTGAGCTTTATATCCTCATAACAAGACATCGTAATAGAGCTGCGTTGCCATTATCACCAGCTTGGATGGGATTAGATGTCGCTCACCAAGGCTTTGTTCGCCATCTTCCTCAATGGGTTATTTGGTCAGTTGCTTTAGTACTCTTATCTTCCTCTTTTATTGGTTTTAACTGGTATTTAAACCAAAAATCAGATCAGGTTATGGCGAACTTAGCGGTAGTAGGGCAGGCAGATCCGTTGCAAGTTACACCCGTAAATATCGATAAACTTAATCGTTATGTTCCTGCACCACCGCCAGTCCTAGATTTCCAACGTTTAGATTTGGTTGGAATTCTGACACCGGCACTCAAATCGGAAATAGATAACGGTGTGATTGAATTGATCGATGACGCTACCCACACTCGTGTTCGTATCCGTCATACCAAACTGTTTGCATCCGGTCAGGCTGAGCTATCTCCTCGGTTTATTCCACTGATTGAGAGAATCGGTGAAACCATTCCCGAACTGTCAGCACCGATTGAAGTGCAAGGGCATTCGGACAACATTCCAATTTTCTCAGCTCGATTCCCATCAAACTGGGTTCTTTCAAAAGCGAGGGCTGATTCAGTGGGCGACTTACTGAAAAGTAAATTGCCGGCGCAGCAAGTGATTCGGGTAGAAGGGTTAGCAGATAGCGAGCCTTTAGTACCGAACTCTTCAGCTAAAAACCGAGCACTAAATCGACGTGTTGAGATCGTTTTACGCAAGTAGTAACGAATTTTCTAGGGATTGAAAAACAGGTTTTGTCGTGAAAAAGATTGTTAGTTTTGTAACGAATAAGTGGTTTCTACAACTGTTAGGTCTGGTGTGTGTCGCTCTGTTGATCTGGTTTGTTGGCCCGTTGATCGCGATTGCTGATACGTACTTTTTATCTTCTGATTTTGCTCGATTATTAGCAATTGTTATCGTTATTGCATTATGGGGTGCCAACGTTGCTCGATTGCATTGGCAGTCGAAAAAGAAAAATGAACAGTTGATGGAAAACCTTTCCAGCAACCATCAAGTAGAGCTACGTGAAGAGCAAGCGACAGCGGAAGAACAAAGCGTTATTGGTGAACGTTTTGATGAAGCGCTGGAAGTTCTTAATTCAAAGGGCAAAAAGGGAAAATACGCCCTATACGAATTGCCTTGGTACGTCATCATTGGCCCTCCTGGCTCAGGTAAAACAACAGCCTTAGTTAATTCGGGCCTTCATTTCCCGCTTGCAGATAAAATGGGCAGTGAAGCTATTCAGGGCATCGGTGGCACACGCCACTGTGATTGGTGGTTTGCTGATGAAGCGGTCATGATCGATACCGCTGGCCGTTTTACGACCCAAGATAGTCATGAATCGGTTGATAAGGCTGCATGGCAAAAATTTATGGAGTTGTTGAAGTTTAACCGCCCTCAGCAACCGATTAACGGCGCTATCATCGCTATGAGTATGGCCGATCTGATGCAGCAATCAGACGAGGAGCGTCGTCAGTGCGCTAAAACCATTCGCCGCCGTATAGAAGAGTTGCAAGATAATCTTGGTATCAAATTTCCGATCTATTTCACCTTTACCAAGTGTGATTTGATTCCCGGTTTTAGCGAGTTCTTTGACAGTTATGACAAAGATGCGCGTGGACAAGTTTGGGGTGAAACTTTTGGTATTGATGCCAACGGGCAATGTGATCTCCCTGTTGAGCAATACCCAGAGCGTTTTCAGCAGCTAAGCACGCGTCTGCAACAGCAGGTATTAGAGCGTTTACACCATGAGCACGATCCGGACAAACGCGGATTGATCCTTGGATTCCCAAGTCAGTTTGCGGGTTTGCGGGATATTGTGTCTCTGTTCCTTGCTGAAACATTCTCTAGTAGCCGTTACAGCGAACCCGTATTGCTTAGAGGTGTTTACTACACGAGTGGTACGCAGGTGGGATCGCCGATCGACCGCTTGCTGGGTAATCTTGTCCGCAGCTTCGGTTTTGGTCGTGCAACGATGGTTGGCGGCTCCGGTAAAGGGAAAAGCTTCTTCATTCGAGACCTGCTGACCAAAGTCATTATTGGTGAAGCCGGTGTTGCTGGACTGGATCAAGGCTTACTACGCAGAAAAACCTGGCTTCAACGTTTAAGCGCGGTTGCAGCGCTGCTTGTTGTAGGTGTTGGTTGCAGTGCTTGGGCGTGGTCTTACTTCAATAACAATCAAAGTATTGATAAATCTGCGTCCGAATTAGCAGAAGTACAGAATCTTCAAGTAACCGAACCTTTGGCGAGTGCTGATTTTAGAGCGGTACTGCCAAGCTTAGATAAACTTCAAAAATTACCTCATGTTTATGCGTCTGCTGGGATCGATCATGGTTTTGGTCTTTTTCAGGGCGATAAGGTTAAACAAGGTACCGATAGTGCCTATCGCAAATGGCTAGAAAGCCAGTTCTTACCTGTACTTGTTGCGCGCATAGAAGAGCTGATCATTGCGAATGATCCACGCGACACCAACGCTCTGTATGAACTTCTGCGCGTCTATCTGATGTATGGTGGTGTCCGTGACTACGATGCCGAGCTCCTAAAAAGCTGGGCTATGCTCGATTGGCAAGCTGATAACGAACTGACTGATGAAGAGTTAAATCACCTAGAAGCACATCTAGATACATTGCTGAATGATGGCTTTTCCCCAGTCGCTATGAACGACAAGATCATCACCGAAGCACGTAAAAATCTATCGCGTGATCCGTTGGAAAAGCAGGTATATCAAGCTGTTAAACGAGAGCTACAAGAGAGCCGGACGCATGATCTTATTCTCGATGATGTTCTAGGCCCTTATGGTTTTGATATTTTCAAAAGTAAAATGGGTCAGGACTTAAAACAGTTTGTAATGCCTGGTTTCTTTACCAAAAAAGGTTTTTATGAACTGTTCCTGCCTAACAGTGTAGAGATCTCAAAACGTTTCCTAGAAAACAACTGGGTTATGGGTGAGCGCTATCAGCAGGCTAATATCGATCTAGATGCGCTGCAACGTAAAGTGCTCAACCTTTACTACGCGGATTACATTAAAAACTGGGATGGCTTATTGGATGATCTAACCGTTAAGCGTCCAGCCAATGCTCGAGATAGCGTTCGTCAGGTGAGCATTTCAGCCGGTATCGATAGCCCTGTTCGTTATCTTTTAGAAGCGGTAAAAGAGCAAACGACCCTGACTAAATACATCGCTGCAGGGCAAGGTGAAGGGGGTGAAGAGCTAGCGCGTTCTGTCGCGAGTTTAAACCAAAAAGCTGCTGTTCAGCAGCAACGCGTTAGTAAGCTATTACGAAATGCTAAAAAATCAGGTTTGCTAGATAAGCTTGGCGGCAACCTTGGTGAGCGTGTAGAACGTCATTATGCGCCGTATCACAAACTACTTGAGCGTCGAGGTAATAGCACGTTGTTTGATCGTTTAAGTGATGACTTGGCGAATCTCGGTTTGTATATGGACAGTGTTGCTAATTCATCCTTCTCAAGTACAGGTGCACTCGATGCAGCACAAAACCGATTAGCACAAGGCGGCCAAGATCCAATAGGCAAAGTGAACAGCTACCAACATAGCTTGCCACCAGTGATGCAGGGTTGGGTAGGTGATCTAGGTACTCAAAACTGGCAGATGATGCTTAAAGGGACGTTAGATGAGTTAAACCAACTTTGGCAGACTCAGGTGTATCAAGAGTGTAAAGCCTTTGTTGCAGGACGTTTCCCACTTGATCCTAATTCGCCAACTGAATCGACATTAGAAGACTTCTCGCGTTTCTTCTCGCCACAGGGAACATTGGATACGTTTTTCCAAAACTACCTAAGAGATTTTGTTGATACCAAAGGGCGGACTTGGGTCGAACGCAAAGTCGATGGCCAGTCTATTGGCTTATCGAATCGAACTCTAGCGCAGCTTCAAAGGGCCAGCAAAATTCAGGAAGTGTTTTTCCGCAACGGTCAACTGTCTGTTCCTTTTGTGATGCGACCGCTAAGTCTTGATGCCAGAGTTTCAAAGTTTGAGATGACGTTAGGCGAACAAAACATTACTTACCGTCATGGTCCTCGTCGTCCAATAAACCTGAATTGGCCAACCCCTAGTACCGATAGTGTATCGATGTCACTTCAAAGTCAGGTGGGTATGCTTTCCTCACGTTCAGAAATTGGCCCTTGGGCTTGGTTCCGAGTACTGAATAGTGCCAGCTTGAATAAAACCAACAATCCAGCCATTTACCAAGTGACCTTCGATGAACAGGGCCATAAAGCGATGTTCGAATTAAGAGCATTGAGTGCTATTAACCCATTTGGTCATGATTTGTTATCAGGCTTTTACTGCCCGGAGACGTTGTAATGGAGCAGAGAGCTGGTTTTTACGGCAAGATGCCGTGCCGTGGAGACTTTGTGACTAGAGGACTACCACGGTCGTTGGTCGATAACTTTGATCAGTGGTTTCAACAGGGGTTACATTCGGCAAAAGGTTGTTTAGGCGACGACTGGAATGCGCGTTATATCGTTGCTCCTATCTGGCGCTTTTTCATATCTGCGGGTGTGTTCGATCAGAACCCATGGATGGGTGTATTTATTCCTAGTATCGACAAAGTCGGTCGTCAGTTTCCTTGCTTAATCGCGTTGCCAGTCCATCAACGATTAGTGACTTATGAGCAGGTATTAGCACAAGAAACGGTCTATCAGCGAATAGAAGACCTGCTTTTAGATACCTTAGAACTGGATTTTAATTTTGATCAATTTTATGAACAGGTGGATGCTCTAGCACTAAGGCCAATCTCGCCGCCGACTGAGCTACAAGCTGTTAAAGGCGAACTACCACTGATGCAAAATATTCACTCTATGCGTTATCAGTATCATTTTTTAGATCTGGTAACTGCGGTGGAATATCCCGTGTTATGGATGAGCGAAGGGACTGAAGGTGTAGAACCCCAATTCTTGGTGAGCTCGGGCTTACCGGCGACTGAGCACTTTTCGCATTTTATTGCAGGTATTGAATATGCTGGGGAGTTTGCAGATGTCTAGACAGCTTACCTGGCGTTCAGTCGCCCGAACGGAAACGGGGCATGTCCGTAAAATCAACGAAGATGCGCTATACACTTGTGATCAGCAGGCCCATTGGGCGGTTGCGGATGGTATGGGTGGACATCATGCTGGTGATGTTGCAAGTCAGCTGGTGGTCGAGCGGCTAAGCAAACTCCCAGTAGGAGACAACCTCGCTTGCCGCATAGACAGGCTAGAAGACACGCTAGTTGCAACAAACCAAGAGTTACTGAACATGGCGGGTGGCAATGGCAAAGTCATTGGTACTACGGTGGCCGGTCTTATCTTCGATACCAATCGGTACTTGGTTTATTGGTGTGGAGACAGCCGAGTTTATCTACTTCGCAATGGTTGTCTTAACCAAGAAACGGTTGATCACACGCTTGTTCAAGAGATGTTAGAGCAGGGACGAATCAACCCTGTTGATGTACCCAATCATCCTGAGCGGAATGTGATTACGCGTGCGGTCGGAGCAAATGATTCCCTCTTTATCGATATGGATCTAAGACCCTTGCAGGCTGGCGACCTTTTCCTTATTTGCAGCGACGGCCTGGATAAAGAGATAGGTGAGAACGAATTGACTCAGCTCCTGAATCAATCAGCGCGCGATATTAACCAAGGCATCGATCTTTTAATGTCGAAATGCTTAGAGCGGTCGGCAAAGGACAATATAACGCTCGTATTGGTTAGTGTTGAAGAAATAGAAAGTATCTAGTGGAGCTTTAAGTAGAAGTCATGGAGTTATTTAAGGCTGAGCTACAACGTTATATTCGTAGCGAAACGGATTTACAGTCATTAAAAACCGTTATCCAGACCACCTTAATAAGCGATCCTAAAAATGCGGATCGTATCAAAGAGGGTTTAACTAAATTAGTTAAGGCCGGTCATATCGAGGCCGCTGTAACTAAGGAGCTAACGGAGACCGTTGATTACTTTGTCGCGCGTCATAAAGCTCCAAGTCCAGAGGCGGTTACAGAGGATGCCACTGAAATAGCGGCAGAAGATCAAACACAAATAGCAGCTAATCCTACATCAGACTCTGAAGATCAAACAGTTGTTGCCAAAACCGAACAAGCAGCGATGGCGAATGATGGTGAAGACCATACTCAGATTGCTCAGCAGGAAGATGCTACGCAAATTGTTCGAAGTGATGATGCAACAAAGATCGACGTAGCTGGGGATCGCTCTGGTTTTACCTCTCCGACATCGAGAACGAGTAATACCAGTACAACAGCAAAATGGTCCAAGCCCTTCGAGGGCGAGTCAGATAAAACAGATCACACTCTCAATGTTGGTTCTATTATTAAGGACCGCTTCCGACTAATAGAATTTATTGGTTGCGGTGGTATGGGGGATGTCTTTAAAGCTGAGGACCAACGCCGTATCGATGCTCAGGACGTTGAAACATTTATCGCGATTAAAGTCCTAAATAATAACTTTAGAGACCATCCAGAATCGCTTCGATCCTTGCAGCGCGAAGCACGAAAAACGCAGAACCTTGCACACCCTAATATCGTAAACGTATTCGATTTTGACCGCGATCAGCACCATGTTTATATGACCATGGAGCTGATGTTGGGTGAGCCGCTTAACAAGGTTATTAAGGCGAATCCAAAGGGTTTAGCTCTTGATACGGTATTTCGCTATGTAGCAGAAATGGGTGCTGCGCTGAGTTATGCGCACCGAAGGGATATCGTACATTCCGATTTTAAGCCCAGTAATATCTTCCTCGATCAAAACACGATCAAGGTATTCGATTTTGGTATCGCACGGGCTGCAAAAGAGGGGCAAACCGATACATTTGATGCTGGTGAACTAGGTGCATTAACGCCTAACTATGCTTCTCCAGAAATGCTTGAAGGTGCGTTCCAGGCTGATCCTAAAGACGATATATACGCTCTGGCTTGTATCACTTATGAGCTATTAACCGGTAAACACCCGTTTATCGAAAAAGGTAAGAAAGTCCCTGCTGATCAGGCAAGAGATAAGGGGCTAGCGCCTGCACCAATTAAGAGTTTAAAGCGCAAACAGTGGAAGGCATTGAAGCAAGGTTTAAGCTTTGATCCTGCGCTTAGGACGCATTCGGTAGATCAATTCCTCCAAGGTTTCCTGCCAGAAGCACAGCAAGCGGGCTTATTGGCCAAATGGTATGTGTGGCCTTTAGCGGCGACCGTTTTATCAGCTTTGGCTTACTTCCCAGTTAGAGATTTTCTGGATGAAAAGGAGCTGGATGATTTAGCTAATGATTTAAAGAATGGCTCAGAAAGTGACATCTTAAACTGGTTGGGCGAAGTCGAGAGCATGCCTGAAGAAGAACGTATTCGTTACTTCAACGATACGCGAGTAAAAAACTCACTGACGAAATTCTTCATCACTCGAATGAATGACCAAATCAATGAAGATCAATACGCTGAAGCCGAACGTGTTGCAGCAAGAGCATTACAGATCTATGAGGATTCTCGTCGTTTATCAGATCAAAGGGAATTGGTTAGTAAACGTAAAGCAGGGCGTCTCAACGAGTTAAATATTGAACTGAATAACTATCTGAGTAGCGAACTAAATCTATTTATAGAAAAGATAGAGCAATTCCCGAAACTGTTTGATTCTATCAAGCGAGTCGATCATAAAAACCCGATGCTTGCTGATCCTCGTGTTCCTCATAGGATGGTAGAAGCGGTTGATTGGTTAGCTGCGCAAAAACAATTTGAACGTGCTGAAACAGTGAGTGGGGTAGCTAAAGGAATCTTTCCTGATAATCAGGCCATTATCGTTGCTGACAATCAAATGAAGCAGCTAAAAGGTCGTTTTGAGAAAGCTAATTTGATTTCAAATTATGAGAAAGAGTTAGCCTCTGTTGACGAACTGACACAGCTATCTGATCTCTCTTCTTTCAAAAAGGCGGTATCTGAGCTTAATCGATTAGCGCCGCAAAGTAAGACGTTAATCCAATTTAAGAATCAAGCCTCACCGATTATTGAAAGTCATCTAACTAAGATGATGACGGAGGCGCAATGGTTTTCAGCGAAAGATCAGTTTACGCAATACCAGCTCTATCTAAGCGATGGCGCATCCAATGACTTAAGCCAGAAAATTGAGAAAGGTATCCAGTCATATCAGACCTCTTTAGCAGAGAATGAAAAAACGATTCTTAAGGCGATCGAACAAGGTGATTTGATCAAGGCTGAAAGGCTGTTAAATCAATTTGAGGCACCGCCTGAGATTAAGCAAACGGTCGCAACACGTTTAGCTAAAGCCTATTTGAAAGATGCGCGTATCGCACGTGAAAACAGTCAATGGGAGCAATCAATCTCATTGATAGAGAAAGCACGTAGTATCAATACTGACGCCAGCTTTAGCCAATTGCTTGATACAGAACTGCAGATTATTGAACAAAACCGCAACGCCTCGAGTTCAGGTGATATGAAGCAGCTTAAAGCGGAAAGAGAGGCGGAAATTGCTGATTATCAGAAGCAGCTGAATGTTCTTTTGACTCAGCCATTAAGTCCATCACTTCTTAATGATGTTCAACAGGCATTGGATAAAGTCGAGCAATTAAGACCAGATAACCCATTGCTTAAAGATATTCCGCAGCGCTTAGCATCGAGCTATCTAAACCAAGCTGAGCAACTTGAACAGCAAGGCAATTTAAAAGATGCTGCTGAATTACTTACTGAATATAACACGGCCTTTCCGGATAACCCTCAAATAGAAAGCGCCTTGAAAACGTTTGATCAAGGATTGGCAGAACAAGCGCAATCAGAACGTTTTAATAAGCTTAAACAGAACATTTCTCAGCAACTGTCGCAAGTTAGTCAAAACGCCAATTGGGAATCTGAGCTCACCCAAAGCTTAAAAGAGATAGGTTCCTTAGGCGCTACAGAGCATCAGATTGCTTCATTGAATACCAATATTGCTTTGCAGCTATCAAAAGTTGCTTCGCAATTTTCGGATGAAAAGCGCTTCTCTGAGGCACTCGATCTTCTAGCGAAAGCAGAAACCTTTGACCCAAGCTTAGGCACATTAAAGGGCTTAGAGCAGCAGATAACGGCGAGCCAAACAGCCTGGGAAAAAGATAAGCAGATTAAGAAGCAGCAGGCAGAAATTCAGGGCTTGAAACAAACCTTACAAACCCAGCTTCAAGCGAATGACCTCCCTCGTGCCGAACAAAGTTATAAGCAACTACAAACAATGTTGGGTGAGAACGACCCTTATATTCAGAGTGAAGCAAACCCAGCTTTTGTTGAAACATACTTACGCTTAGCAGACCAATTAGCACGGCAAACCAGGCTGTCTAAGGCGGCGCAGTTATTAGAGTCGGCTAAAAAGTATTCTGTCGATACTACCGTGATTGACGAAAAAATTGCTGGCTATAACCGTGATGCTAAATTGTGGCGTATTGGGCAGACGATCAGAAGTATCTCGTATGATTCGTTTGTATCAGCACATCAGCAATTGACCGAAATAGAGCCGGAACTGGAAGACGAGAGAGCTAAAAAATTACATACCGACCTGACTAATGCCGTGCTTAAGCGCTATGAGCAGTTAAAGGGAAGTAGGGCTGAAGCTGCAAACAAACTAATCAGGAAAGCCAAAGAGCTTTACCCTGACCATGCAGAAATTCAGAAGATCAAACTTAACAAACTCGCAACTAAGTCTCCTGAACCAGAGCCTCCAGAACCAAAGCCGGAACCGGTTGAAACAGAGGAGGCTAAACCAGAAGTAACCGAGCAAAAGCCAAGCGTACAACCGCCGAAAGTCACGGCTACAGGTAAAGCATGTTCGCCTAGCCTGGCAGGGTTAGGTCGTAATGTTAAAGCGGTTTGCTATGACATGGTTTCGCAGCAAACCAAAGCGCCTTACATGATTGTAATACCTTCCGGTGCTGGTGGACCGTTTGCAATCAGTAAATTTGAAATAAGCATTGATGATTACAACGCCTACTGTAAGCAAACGGGTTGTAGTGTGCGTTCTGGCAGTGGTAGATCACCGGTTACGGGTGTTAGTCAGAGCCAAGCAGTGGCGTATGCAAAATGGCTAACGCAGGTCACCGGTCATCAATATCGTTTACCTAAGTACAAGCAGTGGAAGCACGCTGCACTGTCTGGAAATAAGCGCCAGCCGAATAACTTTAACTGTCGTTTAATGCAGGGCGACACCATCTTGAAAGGGCACGCACCTGTATCTGTTCGCAGTGGATCAGCTAACAACTGGGGCATGATTAACTATCTAGGTAACGTTCAAGAGTGGGTTATTCATCAAGGTGTAGCTAAAGCGGCGGGCGGGCATTACGCCGATAAGATGTCGAATTGCTCAGTGGATTTAGTCCGCAACGCTTCGGCGGATTCAAAAACTGGTTTTAGACTTGTCCGGTCGTTATAGGGGTAGGGAATGGCAACAACACTTCTAACATTAAGTAGACAGCATTCAGCTGGCAAGATCTCAACCGCTGACTACCGAGCGCAACGTCGTAATCTGGTGAATGAACAAGTCTTTCAGGTGGAAGATTGCACGCAGCCAGGTTTTGTTAACGAGCCTGAATTAGCCGAAGTGGCTGACTCAACTTTACCTCCCGCTCAAACAGCGGATGAGCAAAGTGCGAATCAAACTGCTCCTTTTTACCATCCGAATTCTTCCGCTGTCATACCAGAACCTCCGCAAACACCGGCTTATACGATCAGCGAGAGAACTGAAAATCCAGTAGAGAGTAGTACGTTAAACACTCGGAAAAGGCTTGAGGAGTTGTCAAAACCTAAGTCTGAAGCTGTATATAACCATCAGCCAGCTGAAGCACAGCATGTCTCTTATAAAAAGATCTTATTAGCGTTGTTAATTGGCTTGGTCGTGACATCAATTATTACCGGCACCATGTTACTAACGCGAGATGAAAGACCCGCTATTGTTGTCGAAGACCCATTAATCACCAGTACCAACCTGCTTCTGGATAATCCTGATTGGCAGGTCGTTGATCTCAGAGTCTACCGAGTCCAGATTAAAGCGCAGAATCGCCCCATGCTGCCAGAACAACACGCGCTTTTAGATTCAGTGAATCTCTATCTATCTGTACCACTTGGCGGCACAGCTAGCGAACTGGATGTAGAGGTTCAGTTACTTAAAGAAGATCTATTGGTACTAAGAAACGTTAAATAAAGAATTGGAATTATTCTAAGGAGATTATCATGTCAAAAGCAGCCCGTTTAGGCGATATAGGCTCCGGCCATGGATGTTTTCCACCTACACCTATCATTGCTGGAAGTGGCGATGTAGTAATCAATGGAATTCCTGCGGCAAGACAAGGTGATCCACTAGCTCCTCATGGCTGCGGCAATTGCCCTCCACATGGCCGATCTATATCTGGTGGCTCAGGCACTGTATTTATCAATGGCAAGCCAGCTGCAAGAGTAGGAGACGGTATCGATTGTGGCGGCTCTATAGCAGTTGGATCCGGTGATGTGATTATTGGTTGACTCTAAATGTAAGGACTTGGGTTTATAAATGGATTTTGATACCAAAAAAGACATTAATCGAGAGACTGCTCATAAATTTTTATATCAATGGAGTTTTAGGACGCTTTCGAACAAGATCTTTGTATCTTTCGGAGCAATTGTTCTCTTCTCTTTTTTTGCAATGGGTGAGCCTCCAATGCAAGGGCTTTGGGTCCTTCTTGCTCTGTATAGTGTGTGTAGCTTGGTCTATGACATACAGATGTATCAGCATTGTAAAAATACCGACAGGCATCTGACTATTAATCAGAAGTTATTATCGATCCCAGCAGGTTATGGATATTTATCAAAACCTAAAACTATTTTTCTCGATGATATCTACAAAGTAAGTTTTAGAACTATGGGCAATGAGCTGGTCGTAGATTTTGAGTCAGATAGTGAAGGCTTAAATGCAGTTTTTGGGAAATTTTTTGCGAATGACGATATGAATAAATTTATAGAGTTACTTCCTCAATATATTGATGAAGATAAATTTTTCTGAGAAACGCAAATGACAATAAAAGTTAAGGAAAACGTGTGGTCTTCGGAAGATGAAATCGGTTTCCATCCATTCTTTATTTCACATATCGATGTTGCCGAAGATTACTCAATTCATAGACCCTATGATCTTTTGAAAGGTAAAGATGAAATCAGCCCACAAGGGTCGCTTGAGCTCAATCGAAAATATGGCCGGACGATTGAGTACAATCAAAATCGCCTCAAAGTACAAAAAAGAAGTGGGAACTACATATTAGATTCTTACATAGACCCGACTGAGGCAGTGCCTGAAAATACTGAAATATATCTAGGGCCTGAAGAGCTAAGGCAGGAAGCGGGAGGGGACTTTGGAGTATTGTTGGTCATCGCCGTATTTTTAACCTATTCCTTTAGTTTGCTTTTTGTTGGAATAGATATTTCTAATGATCGCTTTGAACTAGAAAAATTTATAAATGAGGGATTGGTCTACTTTTCAATCTTCTACGGTGTTTGTTTAATCATCTCTGTTCTTATTTCAATGAAAAATAAGAAAAATACCAGCCTCGTAAAACTATGCCGAAATAGGATGGAGTTATCGATAAAGTACGAAGGTATCGACTATAAGATACCTTGGGAAGACACGGTATTTATGGTTACGGCCAATAGAGATACATTTACGATTAACAATCAGCAATATCCTGCCAATATTGACGAATTCGATCTAGTTTTGGCACTTCCCAAAAAATATGCGTCCTACCAAGCTGGGACACCTGAGCATAACTTTGTTTACCTAATGTCTTCTGGAAAGACCCACTTTAATTGTTATCTATATTGGGAATATGTTCGAAGGTTTATGCAAAAGCAGCCGATAGCTGAATGTTTCCCATTCGAAGAAGCTGATTCACCTGTGAAAGCAGCGATCTCTTCGGAGAATAAAAAAATTACTGTTTCAGGCATCTTATTCTTAGTGATGTTAGCTGCTTTCGGGCTATTAGCATTTCCTGCAGCCATTGTTTGGTGGGTACAAGGACTAGGGAAGAAAATACCTGAAGTTCCAAGCTAAATTTACGACTTTTTCTTATAATATCGATCGGGGCCAGAGTAAATTTCAATTCATACTTAAAATTACTCTGACTCCAATTATTTTCGAACTTAGTCGTATTAAAGTATTCCAGGTAGTGATACCGGTGAAGATAGGAAGAATAAAAAAACGGCTAAGTAAAATAGTGCATGTATCCCTGCGATTGCTCCGGAAACTAACTTAACACGCCGGGATTTAGCACCAATAAATATAAAAAGACAAAACAGCCCAATAACCCAGCCTGCATAGACAAAGTACATACCTGTTAATAGCTCTCCATCAGGTAGAGATAAAACAATCATAAGAACTACCATGGTCAGTACAAAGCAATTTAGTATCCATTGGTAAATTTCGCGCATAAAAATCCCTTTTTATTCAGTCCGCTTATTCTTTGCGCTGGTTTCATCCAGCTTGAGTTCCGCCATTAAACAGATCGATCTCTGGGCCTTGGGTCGGCATAAAGCGTTGCTCGGCTTGGAGTTCAAGTAGTGCCTCTGCAAACTCAACATCATCCATAGAGAACCAGTAATCAGGCTTACGGTTGTTTTTAGCATCCCAAGCCGCCGTGGTGGGGTCTTTTGCTCTGGCAGGTTCTAGTTCTGGGACATCAGGCATTGGTTGGCTGGTGTCCATATAGCGCTGGATCAGGTTCCAGATCCGCTTTAACTCATCAGGTTGTTCGCTGGTGGTGAAGGTATGCAGGGGAATACTGTCGGAGTAGCGATGATAACGGTGTACCAGGTGGAGTTGATAGCTGAGTATTCCCTGATGGTTGGGGCTACTGACTAGATAACAGTCGAACTCCGAGAAAGGGTGGCTGTATAGCTCTTTATTGTTTTTATAGCGGGTCACCATGCCAGTGCTGCGGCTGAAGGTGAAATGTTTAACTGCTTTCATAAACCAGGGCATGGGTAAATATCCTCGCTCAGAGGCTTCAGCATAGCCCCAGATTAGGCCTGAGGGGAGGAACACGTAAATGCCATAGACATATGAGACATCAGCTATTTCAGACAAGCCCCATCCGTCATAAAAAGCGGTTGCAAGTAATACAATAATAAAGAAAGGCAGGAACATGGTACAGATACCTTTACCGAAGACCGTCAGGTAAAAGTAGATCAGCCCCCATTTATTCAACGATCCGGCATTATATTGGTTCTCATCCCAATGGGTTTCGCCTTTATTCTCTTCAAGGCGCTGTTTGATCTCGGCTGGCGTGGGCTCCTCAATCATACTGGCGGGAACGGTTTCATGAGCCCGGCACCACGGCAGCGGATCGCCGCCCTGAAGAAGTTTTGTCAGGACGCCCTGTTCGGGTCGTGGGTTCTGACAGGCAAAACTTTCACTGTTCCAGGCTGTTTCTGGATAGGGCTTTATCTGTTGGAAGTCCATTTCTGTTCGTTCATCCGTTCGTGTTTTCAAGCTTGTGTGCCGCCATTAAATAAGTCGATCTCTGGGCCTTGGGTGGGTATAAAGCGTTGCTCGGCTTGGAGTTCAAGTAGTGCCTCTTCAAACTCGACATCATCAATGGAGAACCAGTAATCGGGTTTACGGTTGTTGTTAGCATCCCAAGCCGCCGTGGTGGGGTCTTTTGCTCTAGCAGGTTCCAGTTCCGGTACATCAGGCATCGGCTGACTGGTGTCCATATAGCGCTGAATCAGGTTCCAGATGCGCTTTAACTCCTCCGGTTGTTCGCTGGTGGTGAAGGTATGCAGAGGGATGCTGTCGGAGTAACGATGATACCGGTGTACCAAGTGGAGTTGATAGCTGAGTATTCCCTGATGACTAGGGCTACTGACTAGATAACAGTCAAACTCACAGAAAGGGTGGCTGTATAGCTCTTTATTGTTTTTATACCGTGTCACCATGCCAGTGCTGCGGCTGAAGGTGAAATATTTGATCGCTTTCATGAACCAAGGTATAGGCAAGTATCCGCGGCCCGAGGCTTCAAAGTAGCCCCAGATTAGGGCTGAGGGGAGGAAAACGAAAGGTATAAATATATAGAGAGCTTCTTTTATTTCAGAAGCGCCCCAGTTTTCGAAGAGTATGAAGTGCAGAAGAGTAAGGACAGATGCAGGGCCTACGAATATACAAAAACCTTTACCTATTGCGGCAAGGTAAAAGTAAATTAACCCCCATTTATTTAATGACCCAGCATTGTACTGGCTCTCATCCCAGTGGGTTTCACCTTTATTCTCTTGTAAACGTTGCTTGATCTCAGCTGGTGTGGGTTCCTCAATCATACTGACGGGAACGGTTTCATTAGCTCGACACCAGGGTAGTGGATCGCCGCCCTGTAGAAGCTTTGTCAGGATTCCTAGCTCGGGACGTGGTTTCTGACAGGCAAAACTTTCACTGTTCCAGACCGTTTCTGGATAGGGCTTTATTTGTTGGAAGTCCATTTCTGTCCGTTCATCCCTTCGTGTTTTCAAGCTTGTGTGCCGCCATTAAAAAGATCGATCTCTGGGCCTAGAGAGGGCTTAAAGCGTTGCTCTGCTTGGAGTTCAAGTAGTGCCTCTGCAAACTCGTCATCATCCATGGAGAACCAGTAATTTGGTTTGCGATTGTTTTGAGCATCCCAAGCAGCAGTCGTAGGGTCTTTTGCTCTGGCAGGTTCCAGTTCTGGGACATCAGGCATCGGCTGGCTGGTGTCCATATAGCGCTGAATCAGGTTCCAGATGCGCTTTAACTCATCCGGTTGTTCGCTGGTGGTGAAGGTATGCAGAGGGATGCTGTCGGAGTAACGATGATAACGATGCACCAAATGAAGTTGATAACTCAGTATCCCCTGATGACTAGGGCTACTGACTAGATAACAGTCAAACTCCGAGAAAGGGTGGCTGTATAGCTCTTTATTGTTTTTATAGCGGGTCACCTTGCCAGTGCTACGGCTGAATGTAAAATGTTTGACCGCTTTCATAAACCAGGGCATGGATAGATATCCACGTTCAGAGGCTTCAGCATAGCCCCAGATTAGAGCTGAAGGTAAAAGGATGAAGAGGATATATACTAATACTATGTCAATTAATTCTGAAAGTGTCACTGACTCATAAAAGAAGGGAAAAACTATCATGTATACTGCAAATAAAGGACTGATTATAGTACAAATACCTTTACCGAAGACTGTCAGGTAAAAGTAAATTAATCCCCATTTATTTAGTGATCCAGCGTTATACTGATTCTCATCCCAGTGTGTTTCGTCTTTATTGTCTTTTAAGCGTTGTTTAATCTCTGCTGGTGTGGGGTCCTCAATCATACTGACGGGAACGGCTTCATTAGCCCGGTTCCACGGTAGCGGATCGCCTCCTTGTAGAAGCTTTATAAGAGTTCCCTGTTCTGGGCGGGATTTCTGACAGCCAAAACTTTCACTGTTCCAGGCTGTTTCTGGATAGGGCTTTATCTGTTGGAAGTCCATTTCTGTCCGTTCATCCCTTCGTGTTTTCAAGCTTGAGTGCCGCCATTAAATAAGTCGATCTCTGGCCCTTGGGTCGGCTTAAAGCGTTGCTCGGCTTGGAGTTCAAGTAGTGCCTCTTCAAACTCGACATCATCCATTGAGAACCAGTAATCTGGTTTGCGGTTGTTTTTTGCATCCCAAGCGGCGGTGGTAGGGTCTTTTGCTCGGGCAGGCTCCAGTTCTGGGACATCAGGCATCGGTTGGCTGGTGTCCATGTAGCGCTGGATTAGGTTCCAGATTCGTTTTAATTCATCCGGTTGTTCGCTGGTGGTGAAAGTGTGCAGAGGGATGCTGTCGGAGTAACGATGATAACGATGCACCAAGTGGAGTTGATAGCTGAGTATGCCCTGATGACTAGGGCTGCTGACCAGATAACAGTCAAACTCACAGAAAGGGTGGCTGTAGAGCTCTTTATTGTTTTTATAACGTGTAACCCTGCCGGTGCTCCGGCTGAAGGTAAAATGTTTGACCGCTTTCATAAACCAAGGCATGGGCAAGTATCCACGGCCCGAGGCTTCGAAATACCCCCAGATTAGGCCGCATGGTAAAAAAATATAAATAAGAAAAAAAAGCATAATTTCGAAGAAATCGAGGAAATCAATGGTTTCGTCAATAAATACTAAGAAAAGTGTAGAAACAACAGATAAAGGAGCGAGCATTGTGCAAACGCCTTTAGAAATCGCAGCAAGGTAAAAGTAGATGAGCCCCCATTTATTTAACGACCCTGCACTGTACTGGTTCTCATCCCAATGGGTTTCGCCTTTATTTTCTTGTAAACGTTGCTTGATCTCAGCTGGTGTGGTTTCCTCAATCATACTGACGGGAATTGTCTCGTTGGCCCTGCTCCACGGTAGCGGATCGCCGCCCTGTAGAAGCTTAGATAGAACTCCCTGTTCGGGGCGGGGTTTCTGGTTGCTGAAGAGCTGACTGTTCCAGACGTTATCCTGATACTGGTATTGCGGTGTTTCAATTTTGTTCATCATAAGTCCTGTTACTGTTCCCAGCCAAATTCATTGGCCCACCAGTATTCCCCTTTGGTAAAGGTCGGGATCCTGCTGGGGCTACCTGCTTCTTCCTCTTTGCTTAACGGCGGGGTCGGGAAAGTATGTTTACCAATCAGTACAGGAATATTGTTAGAGTAAGAGGTTATTTCTGAGGAGTTATAGTCCATCATAATGTTGCATATCCGTATGTATAGATCTCTTCGCTCGCGAGTGGCAAGGACGCTGCGCTTCTAGTGGCTAGCGCCCAAGTCCTTTCTATTTTTAAGCTACGAAAGGTTCGTCCGGTTTCTTCCAGCGTAAAATATCTTCAGCTTGCAGAGGAATTGATTGTTGCTCTTTTGCTCTTCGCTTGAGTTCGGCTTGATATTGTTCCTCATCCATATTGCGCCAGAAGTGGCTATCACGGCCAGTTTCTGTGTCATATGCCGCTGTTGTAGGATCTAGGTGACGATAGGCCTCAGACATAATATTGTCCGGCATTGGTCGGCTGATATCCATGTACTGCTGCATCATATTCCAAAGCTGATAATACTCTTCAATAGGAGCTGTGAAGCCCAGTAAAGCGCCTAGGTCAACAGTATGCTTGGAGCCGTTGTAGCGATGAATTAAACGCATGGTGTAAAAGATCTCACCGTAATTGCCTGGGTTGGACGCGAGATAGCAGTCAAATTCATGGAAGGGAGCGGCGAAAACCTCTTTATCTTTTTTGTAGATATGTACCATGCCTGTTTGGCGGTTTAGCTCATAATCTTTACGTATTTTCATAAAGAAAGGTACTTTGCCGTTTCGGCCAGCGATTTTATGATAGTACAGCTGGAATAGAGCGCTAGAGCCAAAGAATAAAGCACAAAAAAATGAGAACTGGATAAACCAAGTATTAAATTCATGTGTGTTCTCATTCTGATTGATAGCTAGTATATAAATGGCTGCTAGAGTAACTATTGTTATAGGAAGAAAGAATTTTAAGAAGGTCTCTGTTGAAACACCAATAAAATAAAATAGCGCTAAGCCAAAGTTAGCTTTTCCTTTAGTGTATGTTTGGTGATCCCACGGAGATGCCATTTTTCGATCTTTGTAATCGTCTAATTCAATTTCTTCAGACAGTGAGTAGGGTACTTGTCCTGAGATTTGATTAAAGTTTAAGCGATCAGCATTAGCGAGCTTGAATTTTCCAAATACAGTCTGTTTTAACTTGGAAGGTTCAGTCTCAGGAATATTGTTTGAGTTATAGGCTGTTTCTGAATAGTGCTGATCCGTCATAATGTAGCATTTCCTTGTCTAAATTCGCTTAGCCAACCCAGTTGGTCTGAATCATTAAAGTCAGGTAATTCGTCAATTTTGTCGAGAGCTTTTTTGCCTTTATCCATCTCTGGTGCAGGGAAGGTGAATTCACCTACTGTTAATTTCAGCCTAAGTTGCCATTCAGAATAAGTTTGAGCTGTTATTTTCTGAGCTGCTGAAAAGTGGCTTTTACCTGTTGCTGAACGAAGATAGTGGATAATGCCATTTTGAGTGGTCAAACTGTATAGCGTTTTACCTTTAAACATGTTGCCTGTTTTAACAGGATGCCCACCTAACATATTGTTTCCGCCGTATTGGCGCTTTATCTCTATCTCATTTAGCTCTAACTGATATTGAGGTATGTTTTCGGTAGAAGATAGTAGTCCTTGGATATTACCTTGAATAACAACTTGTGTGTCTATTCCCTGACTTTTTAGTAGCTTGTATTTTTCTTCTTCTAGTTCACCTTTAGCGAAAGGTTCTACTCGGGCTTGTATGTTTAATAATGTGTTGATGAGTTGATACCAAGCAAAGTTGGGGTCAGTGAGAAGATCATCGTAGGCATTGGAACTAAATAGAATGTTACCTACGTTATCTAAAAAATCTGGATTGGAAATCTCTTTTGCTTTGTTCTTTGATTTCTGCCCAAATGGGCCATTTTTAAGCCAAACTTCAATATCGTCATCAGTAAGCAAAATAGCTGTTACAAAAGAAATTATTGTTGCAGCGATGATGAGCCAGCCAATTGGGCCTAGTGAGGTGAGCGGTGTAAGATGGTAGAAAGAAGTAATGAGTAAACCCGTAGCTGCTACTCCCATTGCCAGAGCCGCATCATAATCAAGTTTAGTCAACAAATTGATACTCTCCCAGAAACCCATCGCAGCAGTAAATATACCTGCATAAATACCAGCAATTACTAACCCAGTAACTTTAGTAACAAAAGTATTTCCGAGCTTATGAGAAAAACGTGATAAAGCCTTATTAAGATTCTTAGGTAAAGATCGTGTTTTTAATGTTCCTTTAAAATATTTATCATTGGATAGAAAATTTATTGCATTTAGGCTAGCTACACTGAGATCAAATGCAGCACTCAAAGTGTTTAATGTGGAGTAAGTTTTGTTATCAAAATTAAAATTTTGGAACGTTCTTTGTAGGTTGAAAAGTTCTAAGGCAGTAATAAAATATGGGACCTTGTAAGTTCTATATCCATTATCGACACGGAAGCCTCGTGACAACTCTATACGCTGCTGATCAGACAGTGAACTCTGAGGTACATGAAGAACTTTTAGGTTTTTTAGGCCGTATACGCCCCTTTTTTCATCAAGTTCAGCCTTTATCTCCTTGTGGTCAGTATTCAAACTGATCGAATTACCCGTTCGAGGGTCGTGCATCTTGAAGGCTGCTTGCTGTTTTTTTTGGTATTCGGTTCGTTCTGTATCTGTCAGTCCCCAATTTAAACCATCACCTTTAACCGCAATAACTAGGTGTTTGGTAGGATCCAAGTTGCTGATCTCTCCAAAGCGAAGCTCTTTTAATGTTTCATTGAGCGTAGCTTTCATAAAACTAAAGCTATTGGTGAAGATTTTATCGAATTGCTCAGCCCTTACTGAATTGACAACATTAGGGCTGTTAACAATTTTTAGTACCGCATTCATATATATGCCGGCGACAAGATCACCAAATAAAGCTGCTCTACGGAAAATATCGGGAGCGGCGTCCCTATCATCTAGTGTGTATAGCAAACCGGCATCTAACGAAACTAACTCTTCATCTAGATTAAGGTTTTTTTCATTCCATCGGGCGAGATTTGCTTCAGATGCGAGTCCTGATCCATCGTTTTTAGGAGCCGGGGGAATGTAAGCTGCATCAAGGGGGACTTTATTATTGCGGTCGAATAAAACAGGATTAAGTGGGTGGCTACCATCTTTTTCCAGTAAAGCAATTAGAGTTGAAGTTGCGGCATGCTTCTTTCGCTCATCTGCTGAGATTAGTGGATTGTCCATCTCTGCATCAATAAGTAGGGCATTAATTGCCGAGCAACAAAACAGGTGTGAAGCAGCTGCATTTACACCATCGAGTGCCCCCATATCACGAACGCTTTGTACCAAGGTTTTGTCACTTAATAGTTTGGATAGTCCGTATTGCATGGATGGAACTTGTTTGGTGTATTGGCTGCGCTCGGCTGTTCTTAGAGTACGGTGAAAAGTACTGTTGCTGCTAAGATCCATATGTTTTCGGTATTTGCTTAACTCATTACGCTGACCGTTGTGTTGTTTCGCAAGAATCAGACGTGATATCAGTTCTGCACTTAGATAGTGATCTTTCGCTTCGCTGAGTTCTTTTACTTGTTGGAAGTATGCGCTGGCTGATTGTAGTAGGTAAGCATGGTTACGTGCTTCAAAAATAGGGTCTTCTGCGGTGAATGTGCGCAGGTAGTTTTTTTTTGCCTCGGCCCAATAGTCGCTTTCCGGTTCAGATTGCCAAAAATCTTCTGGAAAGAGAGGTTCTTTATTGTTTGTGACGGCACAAGCTGTAGAGCGTAAAGCGTAGTCCGCTTTGCAGCGAAGATCACCAAAGGCCGTCGAAACGTGTTCGGTATCGTCAGCGAGCAGTTTTTGTTCGTTCTTGACGATGTCGTAGCGTTCTTTGAGAAAGGTGCCTTTAATATCTCGAGTAAGTGCTACTGCATCGGATACCAGCATTTCGAGTTCTGGTGCGCGTTTACGCATTTCGGGTAGTTTTGTTATTTTGCTTATTTTTACCCGTTTCATGCGTTCTTTAAGCTGGTCTTGATTTGCTTCTAGATAGTTTATGCGAGCAGCACTCCACTGGACTTCTGAGAAGGCGATTAGCACGCTGCCGTTTAACTTAGAGCCATTCTTTTTACCTGGAATCCAGATCTCTTTCAGTGGAACGCCGGTGGCTTCCCTTTTCTCGTTTTTAATCGGATTAGATTTGAGCGCGTCTGCCCAGGTGAGGTGGTCAACGGGCGTTTCTCTGAAGGATTGAAGGTTTATATCTTTGAAACTATCCTGTGCTCCAGGAAAGATTTCTATTTCTCGCCATAGCTGAAAATTCGAGCCATAAGGGGCCTTGTAAGCGATATAGATAAAGCCTCCACGGGGTGGAGCGATATGATCTAATTTGTATTCAGCATCCACACTTTGCATAAATAGTGAGGGTAGGCAGGCATGGAGGAGGTAGTCTTGTTCTTGGTTTTCTTTGCGCTTGGTTTCATAGGCAGAGCGGAATAGGGGCAGTTTAATGGGTTCCCCTTTTTCGGTTTTAACTTCTAACCAGACGTTATTGGAAACTTCGCCAGTCCAATCCCAATCGTAAATGGTGGTTTCATCAAGCACTAATGTTTGTTTAGTCGCTTCAATACCGCTTTTAGCCGTTTTATCTAATGTATCGTAAAAGCGTATTTGGTGTTCATCCCCATGGTTGATACCCGTGACTTCAATATGAAAACGGTCTTTTTCACAGGCTGCTTTTTTATGGCCGTTATTCTGCATTGTGTAACTCCATGTCCTGTTATTGCATCCTTTCTAGCAGCGATAAACGTTGGGGGTTGTCTAACTTTTTAAGCTGGGCTAATAGCTTTTCCGCGTGATCAGGGTGTTGGTTGATCGCTTGGAAAAATAGATGGGTCATCTCTGTGTTATTAAACATGTCGAGGGTTTCAGCTTGTATGGTCAGTGCTCGTATGTTTTTGAACTCAGAGAGGTTTAGCTCAATCTCATCACTTGATTGCCAGTTAAGGATCATTTGATCGATCGGACCAATCTTTAAAGCAGCTAGTTGTGTTTCTGTTAGCGCGTAATCTTGGTTGGTATTTACAACTTCTAGCTGATTATCAGCAGCTTCATTAGTTTGGACTCTCCAAGCGATCTCATCTTGAATGTTTGCTAACGGTGAATACCAGATAATGGCGCTGATGCAGTTCATCCATTCAAGGGTGTCGGCTTTAGATGATTCCGAGAGCAGGTAGTGAGCCACAGCAGGCAGTTGGTAGTGCAGTACGCCTTTTTGTTCATTTCCAAATTGTACAAACAATCGATTACGGAGCAGCGTGATCAACTGTGAAAAGCTAACTTCTACTGGCGCATAGATTAAGATCCCTTGCCAACCTGTTTTTGTTTCGGCGTTATGTTCAAACACTTTTAGAATCGCGCTCTGTTCTTTGATTTCGCACAGCCATGGGCTGGCATGACTCAAAGACTCTAAAGGAGTTGTTTCAAATAGAGGCGCTCGATAAGTATCAGTGTTTGCATAGAGGTCGCGAAGCATCTCTTTATGAGGGCTTGCCAGTAGATACAGGCGCTGAGAACTCTCGATATCTGTTTTTAACCGAGTAATTAGATTATTAAGCTTCATTTATTGTTACCGCACGGGCAGTGGCTAAGTGGGCAGCTACCATCTGTTTGTAGCTGACACATTTCAGTAATTGGGAGGTTCGCTTGGCGATCACTCTCCATGCGTTGGGCCATAAGTGCAGATGAACTCCAGGGTGATTCTGTAGCCAGTTGCGGTGTCACATTACCTGCTTTATCGATGTCTGCTTCAAGCGGTGGTGTTGGTGGAATAGGTGAGGCTTTTTGCGCCGAAGGTGCTGAGCCACCTGAATTAAGGTTTACCTTCGCGCCATTAACCGTTACACCGCCCGGGTTTACGTTTATACCGCTGCCGCCAGCGGATAAAACCATATCAACGCCAGCTTCGAGTACGATTTTGTTACCTGCTTTAATATGAATATTTTGACCGGCACCAGTGGTTTGATTCTGTTTGATCTGGATATGGCGTTCTTTATCGACAATAAGGTGCTGATCGTTGTCGCTTTGGCGATGGAAGTTACCGTCAGTTAAGGCGTTTTCCTTCGCGCGGAATTCACGGTATTCGTTGTTTATCTGTATCCAGTGGTGATCTTGGCCGACCCATTCTTTGTGATCGTTTTTAACGCGTTGATCAAAGTCTTTTTGAGCGTGAATAAAGACCTGTTCTTGAGCTTTTAAGTCTTCGATGCGGATCTCATTAAAACCTTCTCCGCCTTTTGTGGAGTTGGTTTTAATGGTGCTCATGGTTTTGCACTCTGGCAGAGGGTAGGGGGTGCGATTTAAACCGTGATAGACCCTGCCGGTAATGATAGGGCGGTCGGGATTACCATCTAGGAAATCGACAATGACTTCTTCACCAATGCGTGGGATAAAGATGCCACCGAAAGCACCGCCAGCGTGGTTTTGGCTTACCCGAATCCAGCAGGAGCTTTGTTCATCCATCTGGCCTTCGCGATCCCAATGAAATTGCACTTTAACGCGGCCGTGTTCGTCGGTGTAAATCTCTTCACCTTCGGGACCGGTAACAATTGCAGTTTGGGTACCTTTTATTTTGGGGCGAGGTGTTTTTCTTGCTGGGGTAAAAGGCGTTGTAAAAGGTATACCGTGAATAAGGTTGGTATATTTAGAGCCTTCGGTTGTTGCGCCAACTTCTAATACTTGTGGTTGCGCACAATTATGCTCAATATGAGTAATTAAATACTCAATGTTGTGTGTTTCAACTTCGTGATCAGTTAATTCAAAACTATAGCCAGGAAGTAATCTATTAATATCAGATTCGGCAATAATATGTTTTCTAAAACTATTATTCGCTTGGTTTAAATTCGTTGATAAACCATCACCACGATCGGATTCAATAAATTCACCAGGGTATTCGTAGATCTCCAAAGGGGTATCTAGTTCGTGGCTATCATCAGAAGCCAGAGTGAGATTGGGCTTTTTAAAGTCGTAATCTCGTATGGATACTTTGCCACTTCTAACGGCCTCTCTATAGCGGAACTTGAAGATGTGCTGTTCGCGGACAGCACCTTGAGCATCATGAAAGTAGGGGAGCTCTTTTTCGCCGCTAATTGCATGGTTGGTCAGTGATGAATCAGTAAAGACAAGGATGTGCTTGTCATAGTGGTGTTCGAAGTAGTAGTGAATCCCTTCGAATTCTAACAGGCGTTGAATAAAGTCTTTATCGCTTTCTCTGTACTGAACGCAGTATTCTCTCGGTGCATAGGAATTGCTAAGCTCAAAACGGAATTCATCAGTCTGTAGGCCTGATTCTGTGAGGGTTTGAGTGATGATCTCTTGTACAGATTTAAATTGAAATATACGGCTGTTTATTCGATAACGAAGCGGCCATAACTTGGGAACAAGGGTGATGTAATAGGTGGTTTGCTTAACCCCGGTTTCACCTAGTTCTGCGGTAGAAATGATGCCGTGGATGTAGCGAGTATGCTCATTTTCATCGCAGCTTTGATCCAAAAGCTTTACCACTGCTGAGCGGTTTAGAAGCGAGACAAGGTCTATTTCTGGGTTTTCAGATACAACTTCTAACGATATTTCAAAGGCCGTTGAGTGTGTCTCAAAACCACTCATACGGACGAGCTGAAAGGTATCGTCTTGCTCTGCAATGTTAAAGAAAAAGCGTTCTTCATCCGCTTTCAGAAACATGTAAGTTCCCTCTTATGTTCCTATAGGTTGGGCCAGTAAAAATAAAGATGCTTCCCGCATCTAAATAAAGTTTGTCACCATAACCTAATGCATTAAATAAGTTAATTGTTTTTATTAGCAGGTTGTGTGCCAAAGCAATAATATTTATTTTTGAATTAATGTTCGTTTTTTTATTGTGAATAAATTTTCTCATTTACCCAAAAAAAAAGGGGTTTTATGGGGCTTTTATTCTCATTTATATTGCTGTATCTTGCCTGCACAAATTGATCCAATGGTAGTAAATTACATTAAGTAAGTAGCCTTGTTTCATTTAATACGGATGTTGGTTTTTAATGTAGGGATGATTTATGTCGGCTATTTTGCAGCTCAGACTTATTGCGTTTAGGGGATTGGCGCCAGCTGTTTCTCAAGTACGTGAGTTTGATCAAGACGAGGTTCTTATCGGTCGTGCGCCAGATAATGACTTTGTGGTCGAAGATCCTGAGCGTTACTGTTCCCGATACCACGCCCGTTGCTACCGCGCAGATAATCAATTCTTTGTTGAAGATACAAGCACTCCGGGTACTCAAGTTAATGCAGGGCATCACTTAGGACGAGGGCATCGTCATCGCTTAGTGAGTGGTGATCTACTGCATATTGGGGAGTGTCAGATTCAAGTTGATCTTATCGAGTCTGCTCAGCCAGTAGCTGCCCAAGAAGTGGGTGCTTTTTCCATCGATGATTTCTTTTCTGATGGTGGTGCCTCTGATCAAATAGAAGCACCTGTAAATAAAGTTCCACTGCCTAATATTCCCCACACGACCTCTGCAGATTTTTACGATTCCATAGCGCCGCAAAATAATATGCCTTCTAGTCATGTCGATGGCTATGAGGTTGAGCCGCACCAGCAGCATTTTGCTGATCCAGCTACCTCCGTAAGTATTGAGCAGAATGCTGCCCAGGCTGTAACTATGCAAGCTGTAAATATGGATGATGCGCCAGTAGCGCCTGGCCCAGTAGAACAGCCTTACATGGAGCAGCATTTGGATGCTTATGATCAGGCTGTTGTGATGCCTGAGGTCAATGCATCACCTGTCAGTTCACAGATCAGTGACGCGCTAATTCCTGAAGTGCAGCCGGTCCCTTCGACCGTTCAACAGGCTCCAGTTCATGAGGCTGTAGTTCAGGAGGCTATAGTTCAGGAGGCTATAGTTCAGCAGGCTTCAGCTCAACAAAGTCCGGCCCAGCAAGCTCCTAAAAGTGATGTTGATAGTTTAGCGATTAAAGCATTTTTACAGGGTTTAGATGTTCAACCTTCTGATCTTGTAGGGCGAAATAAAGAAGAGATTATGTTCTCTGCAGGTCAGATGCTGCGAGTTTTAACTCAGGGCATTATGGAGATTTTGCTTAGCCGTAATGATGTAAAAAAAGAGTTTGGCATGGATGTTACTCGTATCGGTGCTCAACAGAATAACCCTCTTAAATTTAGCCAGAACTCAGGTGAAGCGATGATCAAACTTCTGACTGAGGCGGAAGGTTATATGTCTGCACATGAAGCAGTTAAAGAAGGGGTTGTGGATGCAAAAGCCCATCAAGTGGCAGTTATGTCGGGTATGCAGAGCGCGATTGTGTCTATGTTAGAACGTTTTCGACCTGAATCACTTGAAGAGCAATTAACTTCGAAGTTTGTCCTTTCCCGGAAAGGGAAATACTGGGAGATGTATAAGGACGCATACCAGCAACTTGTTTCTGAAGCAGAGGATGATTTTAACGCTCTGTTTGGCGATGAGTTTACGCAGGTTTATCAGCAACAGGTTCGAGAGATCGAGTCGAGTTATTCGCAAGATTAATTTTTCAAAATCTTAGATTCATTGATTTACTGTAAAAGGGATTTTTAAGTAGTGAGCAACCGTAATTTAGTCACTTGTTATACCTCTGCATTGTTTGTAGGCATGTCGCTTTCTGTTAATGCGCAGACGCTGCCGGATGCGGCGACTCCAGGTGCAATCAGTGAACCGAAGCCTGATCTTCTAGTTAAGCCAAACAATGATCTTCAACTAAGTATTCCTGCTAAGAAGGATCGTCCGCTAGATCTTGATTCTGGACCTGTAATCCAAGTGAAACGGATATCTCTTTATGAACTTGGTGGTGAGAATAAAGATCAGCAGACACAGGTAATAGACCCGAAGGTTCAGCTGATTATTGAAGATCAAATTTCTAAAAATAGTGATGGTTTTACACTGGGCCAGTTACAGAGCCTAACAGATCAGATTACCAACTATTATCGCCAACAAGGCTGGATCCTTGCGACCGTTTATCTACCAGCTCAAGAGGTTGATTCTGGCGAAGTGGTATTCCATCTACTGCCTGGTAAGTTAGACGAGGTTCGAGCTCAAGGTGAGTCGTCTTATACTGTTGAGCAGCTTACCCGCCCATTTGAAAATTCATTGCAAACTACGCTGGATAAAAACGCGACAGAAGCCTCTTTGCTAACGGTACTGGATTATCCGGGCATTTCTGTTTCGGGTGTCTTGGAGCCGGGTGAGCAAGTAGGCACGACTAACCTGAATCTGTCCGTTAATAGTGAAGATCGCTTTGCAGGGATTATTTATCTGGATAACAAAGGCTCATTTTATTCAGGTGAAGAGCGATTAGGTGCGGGTCTTATTTTTAATAACCCATTCGGTTTGATCGACCAGCTTCGATTAGATGGAATGATTCAAAACAAGCCACAAACAGAGGGTGATGACTCAGTCGATAATGCTTTGTTTGGTGGAATCTCTTATACAGCACGACCATTTGATCCTGCCTATGAACTGAGCTTTGAATATTCAGAGAACCAATATGATATTGGACGTGAGCTTTCTGCATTTGGTTTTGAAGGTAAAACTAAGCGCACATCATTTGGGTTGAAACGACAGTTAAGACGAAGCCGAACTTTTAATGATTATCTGCGTGTAAATATAGATTTGAATGATGCTGAAACCTTGCGTGCTGGCGAGTCTGAATCTAGAGACAAATTAACGACCTTAGGTTTGTCCTATAACGCTGATTACACCGATGGGTTGATTGGCGGTGGCTTCTCTGCGATTCAACTTTCTTATCGACGCGGCCTTGAAGATACTTTTGGCAGCCTGAGTAACGATGATGAGCAGATCAGCCGTCTTGCAGAAAGTGGTCGGGCACCTATGGATTATTCCAAGTGGAGTCTAAGGGCCTCTCGTTACCAGCGTTTTATTGCTAATACCTCATTGAAAATGCGTTTGAATATGCAGTATTCAGACGATCCTCTTGTTTCGCTTGAGCAATTCTCTATCGGTGGCGCGGACAGTGTACGTGCTTATCCAGGTGCCGAGTACATGGCTGATAAAGGCGTATTCGCCAGCCTTGAATGGATTACGCCTGTGCCATTTATTGCAGATAAGAAAGCTTTCGCCGGTCGTACTTGGGGGGATGTGCTGCAATTCTCCGCGTTTTTTGATTACGGCAAAGGTTATAAAAACGAGGCGCTTTCCACTGAGATAGAGGAGCAAGAACTTTATGGCTCGGGTATTGGAATTCGATTCGCTCCCCTAGATAACTTAGAGCTTAATATTTCGGTAGCAGAAGCGGGTGCAGATAAGCCTAGTAATGGCCGAGAGCCGCAAATATTTGCAGATTTGATCTTCCAGTTTTAAAGGGACTTATAGAAACCGTCGGGTTTATCAAATCTAAGTACGAATTTTTATTTTACGAATTAAGGCGCAAGCCACCAGATATAAGAACGGATGCACATGAACTGGTCAAAAACAGCAATATCAACTTTCGTAAAGTCTGCCATGGTGGCGGGTGTTAGTGGTTCAATTCTTGTTCCGAGCAAGGCGTTTTCAGGCCCTGAAGGCGGTGTTATCTCACAAGGTAGCGGTAGCATCAGTGTTGATAACAAAACTACTACGATTCAACAATCTTCTAATGCAATGGTGGTTGATTGGCAAAGTTTTAACGTGGCTCAGGATGAGCTGGTTAAATTTGAACACCCATCGGCCAAGGCCTCTACGCTAAACCGTATTCACGATCAAAACCCTTCGCAAATTCTGGGCCGGGTTGAGGGTCAAGGGAATGTCTTTTTAATCAACCCGAATGGCATTGTTTTTGGCGAAAACTCAACAGTAAACTTGGGCAGCCTAGTTGCGACCACTAAACAGATCTCTGATAACGACTTTATGTCGGGCAATATCGTACTTCAGGATGTTGATGGAGAAGGTGTCATTGTTAACAAAGGTACATTGACTGCTGCGACAGGCGGATCTGTTGTTTTGGTTGGTGATAATGTTGTTAACGAGGGTGTTATCCAAGCGGTTAAAGGTACGGTTGTATTAGCCTCAGGTGAAAGTGCAACGCTAGATTTTGACGGCGATGGATTGCTTCAATTCAAGCTGTTAGGTGAAGCTACTGAAGGTGCGACCGATACCGCGGTATTAAACTCAGGCTTGATCAGCGCCGACGATGGTTCTGTAATTTTAACCGCTAAAGCAGCACGTGATGTGTTTGCCAATGTCGTAAACAATACCGGTGTTATTGAAGCGAAAGGCATTGATACCAGTGGCGGTAAGATTCGCCTAATTGGTGAAGGTGCTGATGTTCGTAATAGTGGTCAGTTAATTGCTACAAGTGAGCAGGGTACAGGCGGACAGATCGATGTTACCGGTGATCGAGTTGCCATTGATGATGGTTCATTGCTTGATGTATCAGGTAAAAATGGCGGCGGTAGTATTCGCGTCGGCGGTGGTTATCAGGGCAATGATGCAGATCTAAACAATGCTCAGCAAACCTATATTGCTGATACCGCAGAATTAAAAGCCGATGCTATCGATTCAGGCGATGGTGGCCAAGTTATTGTTTGGGCTGATGATTATACAAACTACCAAGGATCAATATCCGCTAAAGGTGGTGCGCAAAGTGGTGATGGCGGTTTTGCTGAAGTATCAGGTAAGCAGACGCTCAACTTTACCGGTGATGTAGATCTGACCGCGGAGAATGGTGTTACTGGGGAGCTATTAATAGATCCAGAAAACATCAATATTATTTTCAATGGCAATGCTGATGATATAGAAGCAAATGATCAATTCTTGGAAAATCCTGGTGATACAGCTGAATTTAAAGCTAGCGACTTAGTGGCTTTGTTAGATACAACAAATGTGACACTGCAGGCGACTAACGATATTACTGTTGAGACAGCCATCGATACAACCGGAAATAATGGTGATATATCCATTACAAACAACCTTACGTTAGAAGCACAAGACGATATTTTGATCGAAGGGGAAATCACTCTTAAAACAGGTGCAACCCTGACTTTACTAGCTGATGATACCATCACTCAGACTGAATCAATTTCAGCCACTCACTTAGTCATTGATGTAGAAAATAACGCTAACCTGACTAATCATAATAATGATTTTGATACCGTTGCTGTAAGCGGTGGTTCTGTCAATCTTAGGGATATAAATGGCGTTGATCTAGCGGGTGCTAACCTTACTGGCTCTCTGAGCGTTAATGCAGGCGGGAACACCACTCAATCGGATGTGCTGGAGGTTGCTGGGGTAACAACTCTAACTGCTACGGGCGCAAATATCACACTTAATAACAGCAATAATGATTTTTCATCTTTATCTCTAACAGCAGTAAATGCCCAAGTTGAAGATGTGAGCGCTTTAGTTCTCGATTCAATTGATCTAACGGGTACTTTGGCTGTGACTACCGAGGGTAATATCACTCAAACGGCAGCTGTTGAAGTTGATGGTGCGGCTAGTTTTACTTCGAATAGTGGAGATGTCACTTTAAATCAAGCAGGTAATGATTTTAGCTCGCTTGGTGTATCAGCGACTAATGCGACGGTTGTTGATGTTAATGCATTAGAGCTTTCAACCTCTTCTGTCACAGGCGATTTATTGGTCACTGCTGGTGGGAATCTAACTCAATCGGGTGCAATTGATGTGGCGGGTGCAACTGTACTTGCTGTTTCAGGTGATATCACTTTAGAAAATTCTGCGAATGACTTTGACACTTTAGAGGCATCAGCCACAAACATCAGTGTACGTGATGCAAATGCTCTGAGTGTTGCTGCTTTAAATGCTAGCGATCTTACGGTTAATACAGTTGGTGCTTTAACTCAGACCGGTGCATTTGTTGTATCTAATGAAGCAAATATCCAAGCTGCCACAGCTACTTTAACGCAAGATAACGATTTTAATTCTCTGTCTTTGAATGGTGGCACTGCGTCGGTTAATGATATTAATGCTGTTGAACTCGCTTCAACGGATTTAACCGGTACATTAACTGTGACAGCAGCGGGGAATATCACACAAAGTGGTGCAATTGAGGTGGATGGTGCTGCCTCACTAACTGCAACCAATGCTGATATCACGTTAGATCACAGCAATAACGATTTCTCATCTATATCTCTGACTGCAGTGAATGCCCAAGTTGAAGATGCGAGTGCATTAGTTCTTGATTCAACTGATCTGACGGGCACTTTGGCTGTAACTGCAGAAGGTAACATTACTCAAACAGCAGCAGTTGAAGTTGATGGTGCGGCTAGTGTTACGTCGAATAGTGGAGATGTTACTTTAAATCAAGCCGGTAATGATTTTAGTTCGCTTAGCGTATCAGCGACGAATGCGACTGTTATTGATGTTAATGCATTAGAGCTTTCAACATCATCTGTCACAGGCGATTTATCAGTCACTGCTGGGGGAAATCTAACTCAATCGGGTGCGATTGATGTGGCAGGTGCAACTGTACTTGCTGTGTCAGGTGATATTACTTTAGAAAATGCTGCGAATGACTTTGACACTTTAGATGCTTCAGCCACAAACATCAGTGTGCGTGATGCAAATGCTCTGAGTGTTGCTGCTCTAAATACCACTAATCTCACAATTACGACGGGTGGAGCTTTAACTCAGACCGGTGCATTTGTTGTATCTAATGAAGCAAATATCCAAGCTGCCACAGCTACTTTAACGCAAGATAACGATTTTAATTCTCTGTCTTTGAATGGTGGCACTGCGTCGGTTAATGATATTAATGCTGTTGAACTCGCTTCAACGGATTTAACCGGTACATTAACTGTGACAGCAGCAGGGAATATCACACAAAGTGGTGCAATTGAGGTGGATGGTGCTGCCTCACTAACTGCAACCAATGCTGATATCACGTTAGATCACAGCAATAACGATTTCTCATCTATATCTCTGACTGCAGTGAATGCCCAAGTTGAAGATGCGAGTGCATTAGTTCTTGATTCAACTGATCTGACGGGCACTTTGGCTGTAACTGCAGAAGGTCACATTACTCAAACAGCAGCGGTTGAAGTTGATGGTGTGGCTAGTGTTACGTCGAATAGTGGAGATGTTACTTTAAATCATGCCGGTAATGATTTTAGTTCGCTTGGCGTATCAGCGGCGAATGCGATTGTTAATGATGTTAATGCCGTAGAGCTTTCAACCTCATCTGTCACAGGCGATTTATCAGTCACAGCTGGTGGAAATCTAACTCAATCGGGTGCGATTGATGTGGCGGGTGCAACTGTACTTGCTGTGTCAGGTGATATTACTTTAGAAAATGCTGCGAATGACTTTGATACTTTAGATGCTTCAGCTACTAACATCAGTGTACGTGATGCAAATGCTCTGAGTGTTGCTGCTTTAAATACCACTAATCTAACAATTGCGACGGGTGGTGCATTAACTCAGACAGGGGCATTTGTTGTTTCCAATGCCGCAAACATTGAGGCTGGTTCTGCCACTTTAACGCAAGATAATGACTTTACCTCTTTGGCCCTTAGTGGTGGTTCTGTAACGGTTAATGATCTTAATGACGTTGTACTGGGTGCGACGGATTTGACTGGAAATTTAACTGTCACTAGCGCAGGCAATATTACACAAAGTGGTAACGTTGAGGTGGATGGTGCTACTTCACTCACAGCTGCAGGTGATATTACTTTAGATAATAACGGTAATGACTTTGCTTCATTAGCATTGGATGCCGTTAACGCAGTTATTCAAGACAGTACTGCACTCGAATTAGCAGTGACGACCATTACTAATGCTTTAACAGTTACATCTGCTGGTGATTTGACTCAATCCGGTGCAATTGACGTGAATGGAGCCACTGTTCTTGCAGTTACAGGTGATATCACTTTAGAGAATGCAGCTAATGATTTAACTAGCTTAGATGTGACAGCATCTACTTCTTCTAACATGAGTGTCACAGATACTAATGATTTAAGTGTCTCTGCTGTAAGCGTTGATGATCTCAGCTTGACCACTGGTGGCGTGTTAACCCAAACAGGCGCATTTGTCGTTTCTAATAATACTGCAATTGATGCGAATACCGCGACGTTAACTCAAGATAATGACTTTGCTAATTTGTCTCTAGCTGGCGGGTCTGCAAATGTTACCGATATCAATGCGATTGAACTTGGCACGACTGATCTCTCAGGCACATTAACCGTTAATGCCGGTGGAAATATAACGCAGTCGGGCATAGTAGAAGTTGATAGTGCAGCAAATCTATCGGCAACTGGCAGCGATATCGTTCTAGATAACGTAGCGAATGATTTTTCTACGGTAACTGTTCAGGCAGATACACTTGAGCTTGCTGATAAAAATGATTTAAGTCTTGCGGCGCTGACCGTTGATAATCTTGCATTAGTAGTGGCGGGAGCGTTGACTCAATCAGGTGTTTTTGATGTTCAAAACAGTGCTGATATCCAAGCTAACACTGCAACATTAAGCCTAGATAACGATTTTAATGCACTATCGTTAAGTGGCGGCACAATTTCAATTAAAGATATTAATGGTTTGTCACTAGGAGCTACTGATCTAACTGGTGATTTGACCATTGATACCGTTGGTACATTGAGTCAAACCGCAGAGGCAGAAGTGGATGGCCTTACCGATCTAACTGCCACAACGATTTTATTATCTGAAGACAATGACTTTACTGACCTGGCTCTCTCAGCACAGGATGCAACAGTTAAAGATATCAATGCATTGCGTTTGGATACATCTTCATTGACAGGTTTCCTATCTGTAAATACTGGCGGTGATTTAACGCAAAATGGTGCAGTAACGGTTGCTGGCTCAACGACTTTTGCATCTGTCGGTCAGTCAATTGATCTCCAGAACAGCAGTAATGATTTCAACACTGTGACAGCGGTCGCTTCATCTGTGAGTCTGAGTGATAGTAATAATTTAATCCTGAATGGACTAACTGTTGACGATTTGACTGTTACGGTCGTAGGTACATTAACGCAAACGGGTGCATTCATTGTAAATAATATTGCTGATATCACCGGTAACCTAATTACCTTAGACCAATCAAATGACTTTAATTCGTTAGCTCTTGAGGGTGGAAGTGCGACGGTTAATGAAGTTGATGAACTTAATTTAACATCGGTCAATCTTTCTGGCTCTTTAGCGTTAACGACAGGTGGTGACCTTTCTCAATCAGGCACTGTTGAGGTTGGTGGTAACACCGATCTTGAAGTCTCGGGTGTTATCACTTTACTAGACTCAACCAATAACTTCGCAACGATCGATGTGACAGCGGATGAACTGCATATCCGTGATAGCGATGATATTAGTTTGTCCGCCCTTAATCTTGACGACCTAACTATTATTTCCGCAGGGCAGTTAAGCCAGTCCGGTGCTTTTAATATTGCTAATCATGCCGATATCACTGCAACTACCTCGACCCTGACACAAGATAATGATTTTAATACGCTATCTATCAATGGTGGTGATGCCACGGTAACTGACGTAAACGGTGTATTGCTTCAAACCTCCAGTTTGTCTGGTGACTTAACACTCAATATAGGTGGTGCATTATCTCAATTGGGTGCGGTAAGCGTTGACGGAACAGCTGATATAACGGCTTCCACAATCTCTTTAACTCAGAATAATGACTTTGCGACGGTACAGATTGCAGCGGGCGATACAGCCATTACCAATGCAAGTGGTATGAATCTAGAGGCGAGTAGTATCAGCGGTGATTTAACGCTTGTGCTAGGTGGTGGCCTAACTCAGACAGGCGCGCTTCAGGTAGATGGAAACACGTCTATTACTGCGACCGGTTTTGATATCGATCTACAAAATGCTGGTAATGACTTTAATAGCTTTTATGCTAATGCATCTGAGTTGAACCTTGTTGATATCAACGATCTCTCTTTTTCCGGTTCTTTTTTGGATGATTTAGACCTCAATATAGCAGGGGATCTTACTCAGACGGTCGGCATAACAGTTAATAATATTGCTGACATTACTGCCAATACGGTCGTATTGGATCAAGCCAACAACTTTAACCAGATTTCTATTTCCGCGGCGTCCGCAGTTGTAAATGAAGCGAACGATATAGATCTGCTATCGCAATCAGTTACAGGTAATTTCACCCTTACTGCTGGTGGTGACATCACTCAATCTGAAGCGTTAAGTTTTGCCGGTACGGTGATTATTCAATCTACCGATGGTGATGTAACTTTAGACAACGCGCTAAACGATTTCGCATCATTAAGCCTTGTAGGTGATAATGTGACTATCACTGACCAGGGAGATCTGGCATTACCGAGTTTGAATGTTAATAATCTGACCATTGATATTGATGGTGATTTAACCCAAACAGGTGCGTTTGTTGTTGCTGATCAAGCGGACCTGTCTGCAGCGAATATTATTCTTGGTCTTCTTAATGATTTCAATAAGTTAGCTTTAGAAGCTGCGACTGTTACTATTAACGAAATTAATGGTTTTACCTTCACTGATTCAACTATCACCGGTGATTTAACAGTTACTGCTGGTGGAGATATTGATCAAGATGAGGGGATTAATATTGGTGGTCATACAGCTATTGATGCATCTGCAAATACGATTGACCTTCAGCATGCAGCCAATGACTTTGCCACAGTAGATTTAACTGCGTTGGATGCGCGCCTAACCGATACTAATGACCTGAGTGTTACTGCTATCACTGCTGATGACTTGGTGTTGAGTGTATCAGATACGCTAAGTCAGACAGGTGTGATCAGTGTTACGAATGACGCTGACATATCGGCTGCTGTTACTAATCTAACGCTAGGTAATGATTTTAATGGTCTAGCACTTCAGGGCGGTGAAGCTACGATCAATGACATTAATGATCTTCGTCTTGGCCTAACAAATCTTTCTAGCGGTTTGGATATTACCGCTACGGGTAATGTGACTCAATCTGATGCGGTCGTTGTATCTGGTAATACCGATATCACTGCATTAGAGGTAGATCTGCAAGAGTCTGAAAACGACTTTAATACCTTCTCGGCGACAGCTACAGCGGTTTCAGTACGTGACACAAATAATCTTACCGTTTCATCACTTACGGTTGATGATCTGAGCCTGCGTGCCGATGGTACATTGACTCAGACGGGTGCTTTAGTTGTGACTAATCTGGCTGAAATTAACGCTGGTAACGCAACACTTGATTTAGCCAATGATTTCAATCAATTGTCCCTTAATGGTGGCAGTATCGAAGTGAACGATATCAATGCGTTAGATATCGCAACTTCATCTCTTAGCGGAACAGCATCAATCACCGCTGGTGGAGCAATTACCCAATCCGGTAGCTTAAGTGCTGATCACGTTGAAGTGAATGCGACTAGCCAAAATGTCACTCTGGATCACGCTGCGAATAGCTTTAATTCAGTAGCGTTAGTGGCTGAAAATGCAAAAGTCAGCAATTCATCAGATTTAGAAATTGCTGCGAATACTATTGG
The DNA here is from genome assembly GCF_047778055.1 of Neptuniibacter sp. QD34_54. GTDB lineage: Bacteria > Pseudomonadota > Gammaproteobacteria > Pseudomonadales > Balneatricaceae > Neptuniibacter. The sequence continues at coordinate 1,706,893 of NZ_CP180546.1, forward strand.
ACAAAGTTTGTCTATTACTGCTGGCGGCAGTCTAACTCAGTCAGAGTCCATTAGCGTTGCATCCATCGAAATAGATGCATCTGGTTTTGATGTGACATTAAACGATAGCAACAATGATTTTGATTCCGTGGTTGTAGCTGCTGACAACGCAACTATCGTCGATCTTGATGATATTTCACTGGGTCTTTCTGAGGTAGCTAATACGTTTGAGCTTACTGCCAATGGTGGCGTGTCTCAGACCGCTGCTGTAACTGCCGGCCTTCTTGATGTCACTGCAATAGGACAGACAGTTCAACTGACCGATGCAAACAATCAGTTGTCTGGACTGGCTCTACAAGCAGATGATGCAGCTGTTGTTTCCGTGGGTAATATGTCCATCGAGAGCAGTACGCTTAACAATACACTCGATCTAACTGTAACAGGTGATGTAAGCCAAAATGGTGCATTGATGGTACCTGAGCTTTTTATAAATACTGGTACAGGTAACCTAACTTTACTTAATGCCGGCAATGATTTTGATCGTGTTGGTGTGACAGCTAATATTGCAAGCATCAATGATCAAGGCGATCTTGAGCTACAGGATGTAAACGTTAACGGTTTAAGTGTGAGTACTGATAATGCACTGACCCAGGCAGCTGCAAGCGACTTAACTGTCAGCGATACCTTGTCTATAACCGCAACAACTACCGTTCTAAACGAAGCTAATTCAATCAACACGCTTGAGCTTGCAGGTACTGATGCTGAAGTTACCAATGCAACAAGCCTTGAGTTGGGTGATATCAACCTAGATAACCTAACTTTAAATGTAACAGGATCTATCAGTAATACGACTGCAAGCTCTATTGGAGTAAATAATGACTTTATTGTTACCAATACAGGCAATATCAACCTAGGTACTGTATCCGGCGATAATGTTAATTTCGGCTCCATTACGTTAGACAGTAATAACGTCACCATTTATGAAAATAGCCATACATTGCTTAAAGACTCTATCGTTTCAAATTTGACGCTGCAGAGTACGGGTGATGTTAGAGATCAGGGTGATCTATCGGTTTCCGGTACTTTAACTGTAGATGCTCAAGGTGATATTGAGCTGGGTACTCTTGGGTCATCTGAAGTGACTAGATTTGGAGCGATTAGCCTAAAAGGCGCAAACATCCGCGTTGTAGAGGAAGACTCTATGATGATTAATCGTGCCGAGGGTGATGTGGTCGAGCTCATCTCCGAAACCGGAGGTATCAATACCAATGGTACGCAAATCATTGCTCAAAGTGTTCTAACGCTGGATGCGGGTCCTAACCAAGATATTGGTAGCCCAAGCAATTTAATTGACTTCACTCTCGAGCGCACGGGGTCTCTAACTCTGGATGCTCGTAACGCATATTTAACGCAATCAGCTGCAGATTTCTCCAAGCAGGTAGCACTTTTCAACTCCAATGCTTTGATTCGTTCTGAGGCAAACCTTACTGCATTGACACGATCAGAAGTTCAGTTCCTGAGTTATCTATTAGGTGTTGATGATGCGCTGTTCAATGAATTCGTCACCATCTTTGATGTACAAGACGATGGCATGTTATTGCCAGAAGATCAGCGTGAAGAAGAGCTCTCTTGGTTGAGCAATGATGGTCGCTACTTAGTGTCAGTGGATCGTAATGAGCGATTCGAATACTTGCATGAAATGTGGGTTAAATACGGAGAGATCTTCACAGTTCTGGCAATGAATAGCTCAGAGCAAAATGTTGGATTGATGTAAAAGTAAGATAAGGGAATATCTGAAAAATGAGTGTAAATAAGCCTCTTTTTTATAATCAAATTACAGCGCTGAGTCGTGAGAAGCATAGTGACCTAGCTTTTGATAACACGAAGGGTTTCCTATTCGCGCGGGACACTAATTCGGTACCCATCGGTGTCAGTGAGTTTGCTGTGGCATCTCGCTTATATCCTATTGTTTTTGTCCTTCAGAATGATGAGGTCGCACCAATTGCTGTACTAGGTACTCAACCCAAACAAAATATTTGGGTTGATGAGCAGGGGAGTTGGCTTGGTGATTACGTACCCGCTTATGTTCGTCGTTATCCATTTATTTCTGTAAGAACATCTGAGAATGAATCAACGCTTTGTATCGATGCTGCAAGCGATAAGTTAAACGTACATATTGAAGGTACAAAGCTTTTTGATAAAGACGGTGAGCAGAGCGAATTTCTTAAGCAAAGATTTCAGTTAGCTGAAGCTTATGAAACCGAAATGTTACGAAACAAACGTCTTTCATCATTTCTCTTAGAGCATGACATACTAGAACCTGCTCAACTCAATGAAAAGACTGAGAACGTTAAAACAGTATTGTCTGGTTTTATGGTGGTTTCTAGAGCGCGCTTGGAAGCTCTGGATAAAGAAGTTATCGCCAAACTCCATCAAGAAGGTGCATTAGAGCTGATTTATCAGCATCTATTTTCGTTGGAATGCTTTAACTCTCTTGCAAAAAAATGTTCAGAATCTAACGAAGTTTTAGCAGAGGGAGCTGCTTAATGGATCAACAAGAGATTCTCAGTCTCGCATTACCTTTAGAGGGCGGTAGCCCTGTTGGACCTGATGTAAAACATGATGATGATTTTACAAGGCTAGAGGATGAATTGAGAAAAGGCGAAGGGATCGATATTCAGCCGATCGACTGGCCTGTGATCGAGATTGTTTCAGGCAAGATTCTTAAGGAACAAAGTAAAGACCTTAGGGTGGCTTCTAGGTTAGTGGCTGCGCTTTTCTATCGTCACAGTTTTAAGGGGTTAAACGCTGGTTTTAAGTTATTAAGAGACATAGTTAATGCACCTTACTGGGATGATATTCACCCTAAAAGGCCTAAAAGCCGAGGTGCAGCAGTTTCTTGGACGCTGCAGAAAATTGATCGACCGTTTTCGGAATTTGAAACAACGTTAGAGCAAGCTACTGACGTAATTGAAGCTGCAAACGTATTTGTTGAATTAGATAACGCACTGGCTGAAAAGCTGGGTGATAAAGCGCCTAGTTTATTTGAATTCCGTAATGTCATTGGTCGATATAAGCAAGAAGCCGAATACTTCATTGCGGAAGAAGAGAAAAAGAAAGCGGCTCCTGCTCCTGCGCCGGTTGAAGCAGAACCTCAGCCAGAAGCACAAGTTGCATCTCAAGCTAAACCCGCAGTAGAAGCTAATCCAGCGCCTAGTCAAACTGCGCCAGTGCAACAACAGAAACAAGAGCAAGCACAGCCAACAGTTAAAGCCCCAACACATGTCGCAGTCGCTGTTTCTTCAGCTGAAGATATCGCAAAGGCGCTACGTTCTTGTAACTCCACCATGAGCAAAGTAGCTCACCTCGTGAGAGGGCAAAAAGTGAGTGATCCTTATGCCTATTATCTTTTGCGTACAGGTATTTGGATGCAGTTAAGAGAGGTGCCTGCTGATGGTGTATTACCTGCACCAATGGGCAATAAATTAGCAGCGCTTCAACAGCTAGAACAAAACAAAGATTGGCCAAGTCTGATAGAAGAGTGCGAAAAAACATTCGCGTCAGGACAGATCTTTTGGTTATCCCTACATCGAATGGTCGCTAATGCTTTAGATGCGATGGGCGCTAAAGAAGCTGCTCAAGCAGTAAAAGATTCAGTTGCCATGCTGGTTTCTCGCTTGCCAGAAATTCTTACACGTACGTTTGATGGCGGGGAAGGATTTGCGGATGAGATGACCAAAGCGTGGATCGCCTCTTTATCTACTCAAAGTAATGAAACTGCAGCATCAGATAGCGGTGAATCACAAGATAGCTCCCCTTGGCAGTCAGTTGCGGCTGAAGCGAAAAAGCACGCTATTAATGGCGAATTTGATCAAGGCTTGGCTCTGTTTAAACAAGGCATATTGTCCGTTAGCAGCTTACGTGAACAGGCTTATTGGCAGCTGGAGCAAGCGCGTTTTTGTTACGAAGCTGGCCACCTAGAAATTGCACAGCCTCAGCTCACATATCTTCATCAAATGATCGAAGAAAAGCAGCTGCAGCAATGGGAACCTTTACTGCATTTGGAAGTAACGAAGTTACTCGTTAATTGCCATTCCCAAGCGCAAACAAAGAAAAAATATACAACAGAGCAGCTAACTCAAGTTGACCAGCTTAAAGCACACCTGTGCTTAATGGATCCACTGGGTGCGCTGTCCATTCTTAAAACAAACTAATAAAGGAAGTAAATAATGGCTAAAGAAGGATCAGTTGCCCCTAAGGAAAGGATCAATATCGTTTACAAGCCTGCAACAGGTGACGCAAAGGAAGAGATCGAATTACCGCTAAAAATGTTGATGGTCGGTGATTACACCCTGCGTGAAGACGATGATGAAGTTGAAGATCGTGAACTGATTGACGTTGATAAAGCCAATTTTAACGACGTTATGTCTAGCCAAAAGCTAAATCTTCAACTGACTGTACCTAACAAATTGTCGGGTGAAGAAGACGATGAGATGCCTGTGGATCTCAGCTTCGATACGTTGAAAGACTTCGAACCAGAAGCAGTCGTTCGCCAAGTACCTGAAATGGCAAAACTACTGGAATTGCGTGAAGCGCTTTCATTCTTGAAGGGCCCACTAGGTAACGTACCTGCTTTCCGTAAGCAGATTGATGAGCTGCTAGGCGATGACGAATCTCGTCAAAAGCTAATGGCAGAACTTGGTATCGAAAAATCTTAAGCCTTCGCGGCATTAGAGACAAAGGAATAAGAATATGTCTGAACAAGAATTAGTAGCGGAGCAGGGTGCAGTTGTAGAAGCAGAACACGGCTCTTTACTCGATCAGATCCTACAACAAACAAACATGAAAGCAGGTGATGAGTCCTATGATGTTGCATCAAAAGGGGTTCAAGCTTTCATTGCTGAGATTTTAACATCCGGTGAAAAAACTGAGCGTGTACGTAAACAGCTCGTTGATGACATGATCGCCGAAATTGATGAGAAACTGAGTCTACAACTGGATCAGATTCTACATAACGAAAAGGTTCAAAAGCTTGAGTCTGCTTGGCGTGGTTTGAAGTTCGTTGTGGATCGCACTGATTTCCGTGAAAACAACAAAATTCAGATTCTAAACGTGTCTAAAGAAGACCTTGCGGTAGATTTTGAAGATGCATCAGAGATCACTCAATCAGGTCTGTACAAGCAGGTTTATACGGCTGAATATGGTCAGCACGGTGGTGAGCCAGTTGCGGCAATCATGGCAAACTATGACTTTGAACATAGTGCGCCAGATGTAAGCCTTCTGCAAAGTGTTGCGAGTGTGTCGACTATGGCTCATGCGCCATTTATCGCAGCTGCATCGCCTAAGTTCTTTGGTGTTGATGATATTCAATCACTGCCAAACCTGAACGATATCTCTGCCATTTTTGAAGGTCCACAATATGCGAAGTGGCGTTCATTCCGAGAGAGTGAAGATGCAAGAAGCGTTGGTCTAACGCTACCGCGTTTCCTACTGCGTCTGCCATATCACGAGCGCGATAACCCAGTTAAAGCATTCCGCTACAACGAGAACATCGATGGCGACCACCAGAACTACCTATGGGGTAACACATCATTCGCGTTTGCAACGCGTCTAACTGAGAGTTTCGCTAAGTATCGTTGGTGTCCAAATATTATTGGCCCGCAAAGCGGTGGTGCAGTAGAAGACCTTCCACTTCATCAGTATGAAGCGATGGGTCAGATCGAAACTAAGATCCCGACAGAGGTGCTTGTTTCCGATCGTCGTGAATTTGAATTGGCTGAAGCAGGCTTTATCCCTCTTACTTTCCGTAAAGGCAGTGACAATGCTGCATTCTTCTCAGCTAACTCTACGCAAAAGCCTAAGTTCTTTGGTGTGAGTAAAGAGGGTAAAGAAGCGGAGATGAACTACAAGTTGAGTACTCAGCTTCCTTATATGTTCATCGTTAACCGTTTAGCGCACTACATCAAGGTACTGCAGCGTGAAAACATCGGTAGTTGGAAAGAGCGTAACGACCTAGAGGAAGAACTAAACGTTTGGATTCGTCAGTTTGTTGCTAACCAAGATGGTGCTAGTGCAGAAGTGCGTAGCCGCCGTCCACTTCGTGATGCGAGCATTACGGTATCTGATGTGGAAGGTGAACCAGGTTTCTACCGTGTGTCTATGAATGTGCGTCCACATTTCAAATATATGGGTGCAGATTTCACATTGTCTCTAGTGGGCAAATTGGATAAATCCTAAAAGATTGGTTGCGGGGGACTGCTCTGTTGTAAACCCCCGCAGCCTGCTATGGAGAGCAAAAAATGCTGGAGTATTCGCTGTTACAGCGAGTTGCATTAGGTGACGAAGGAGCGCAACGATCATTAGACGTGGGTGTTGAAAAGCTCCGTCAATCAGTCCGTTTGCATCTACAAAACCTATTCAATGTTCGTTATGGCAGTGTCGCGTCATTGCCCGAATATGGTCTGCCAGATTTTAATGATCTGGATCTTAACTCCGGTTACATGCAGGCGGTTAAAGAGATGCGTAAAGCGATTAAACAAGCTTTAGATCTCTATGAACCTCGCTTGGATCAAACACGTGTCTCATTTACTCAAAATGAGGACGATCCTACCGATCTGCGTTTTGAAATTGTGGCACGACTCGTCGTTCCAGGAAGCCCTGTCCGCGTCAAATTCGAGACGATGATGGGTAACGATGGATTGTTTAAGGTACAGAGCTAACTGAATGGCATTTAACAAGTATTATCAGGATGAACTTTCATACCTCCGTGAATTAGGGGTAGAGTTTTCACGTCTTAATCCAGGTTTATCAAAATACCTTTCAGAAGAAGGTAGCGATCCTGATGTAGAGCGCCTCTTTGAAGGGGTAGCCTTTTTAACAGGTCGCCTTAGACAGAAACTCGATGATGAACTTCCAGAAATTACACATTCGCTAGCTAATCTACTTTGGCCCCATTACCTCCGTCCTTTACCTTCAATGAGTATTTTGGAGTATAAACCTGTCGCCAGTGCTTTGACGGAAGGGAAAAGAGTTGAACGAGGAGAGCTTGTTAAAAGCGTTGAAGTCGAAGGGACTGCTTGTGAGTTTAAAACCTGCTATGACGTAGATATCTATCCAATATCGTTAACTGATTTAACCACGACTGCGAATAGCGATGGTACAGAGATGGCCATCAAATTCGATCTAGAAACGACAGCGACTGCAGAAACTATGTCCCTTAAGAAACTGCGTTTGTTTCTACATGGTGATAGAGAAACTCATATCAGTCAGGCGCTTTATCTATGGTTGTTTCGCTATTTAGATAAAGTAACCGTTGAAGTTAATTATCGCGATGGACGAGAAAGTACGCGCCACGGCTTAGGCCCACAGCCTGTTTCACCAGTGGGTTTTGCAGAAGATGAAGCCTTACTTCCTTATACAAACCGTTCTTTTGAAGGTTATCGATATCTTCAAGAGTTTTTCGCTCTACCAGAAAAGTTCCTATTCGTTGATATCAATACGGATGTACCAGCGCTAGCTGACCCTATGGTTGAAAGCTTTTCGCTTCATTTTAACTTCAATCGTCAATTCGATTCGCAATTACGCGTTAAGCAGAATCATATTCGTCTCTTTTGTACGCCAATTATCAACTTGTTTTCGCATGATGCCGACCCGATTAAGGTAGATCAGCGCAAATTGGAGTATTTGGTAAGGCCTGACTACCAACATCAAGATCATATAGAGCTATATAGCATTGATGATGTGCTAGGTAAGCAGCGTGGTCGCAGTGATATCTATGAATATAAGCCTTTCGAGAGCTTTGAACACGAACTGCAACAAAGTGAACAGCAACGTCAGATCTATTATACGCAGCATCGTAAAATCTCAACTTTACAAACAGGCGTTGATAACTATTTACGCTTTGTAGATCTTGATAATCACAAAGCCTTACCGGTAACAGAAACGGTATCTTTGGAGCTGACCTGCACTAACCGTAAATTGCCAGAAACGCTGCGCGCTGGTGATGTGATCTATCCCACATCGAATTCCCCAGAATTTGTCACCTTTAAAAACATTACGCGTGTAACCAATGCACTGCCGCCCCCAGTCAGAGAGGGTTTGCATTGGCAAGTGATTGCGAATTTGGCGCTTCACTATCGACCTTTAGCGAATCTAGATTCATTGAAAACACTGCTTGCAAGTTATGACCTTAGAGCGATGTTTGATCGTCAAGCAGAAAGAGCGAGCAAGCAGTTACAGGATGGCATCGTCAGTATTGAGACAGAAACAATTGATCGTATTTCCAAAGGGCTACCTGTAAGAGCGTTGCAGACCTCGATGAGAATGCGTGAAAGCAAATTTGGGGCAAAAGGCATACAAGGTGAAAGTAGTATGTTTCTGTTTGCTTCTGTCTTGAGTGGATTCTTTGCTCAATACGCACCAATTAATTCGCACCATCAGTTGGTTGTCGAAGGGCTTGAAAATGGGGAGGTGTATCAGTGGAAGATACAGCCGGGTACGAAAACTCTCCTTTAGAACAAGCGTTAATTCGAGAACCGCATCAGTTTGATTTCTATCAGGCTGTGCGCTTACTCGAAAATAACGCGCCGGTTAAAGTAGGTTATCAAGGTTCTGTTGCCAATGAGCGGGTTCGTTTCGCTGGGCATCCAACCCTTGCATTTGCTAGCAGCGATATTGCTAAAGCACGTCGAGATCAAAGTGGTAAGCCGGTGCTCGAGTCCAATTTTATGGGGTTGTACGGTGCTGCATCTCCAATGCCTGTTTATGTGACTGAGAGCATCATCGCCGAACAGATGAGGGTAGAGACTCAGGATCATCAAACCTACTTCATTAAAAGAGAAGAACAGCTTCAACGCTTAAGGGATTACCGCTTAGACATCTCTAGTCTGCTTAATGAAGCATCGGAAATAAAAAAGCAGGTTAAAACAGGTGCGTTTTCGGCACGGGAGTTTAAAGAAAGCGAATTAGAGCGCTTACGTGGTATTGAATCGCTGCAAGATATTTTAGGCAAAGCGGATTACCAAGCGTTCAAGCATGGGGATATGTTACTCCAGCTATACGATGCGCCCGCAGCAAGGCAGAGAGATTTTCTCGATCTGTTTAATCACCGTTTCACATCGTTACTTTATCGCGGTTGGTCTAAATACCAACCAGGTATGCAATACCAAAAACAGGCGGAAGACCCATTTTCGCAAGGTCTATTTGCCCTGATGGGCGCACCTAATAAGCAAGCAAGAGAAGCGTCAGCAATAAACTGGCCGCGTTTATTAGGCTATGCCGGTGTTATAGGGATGAATTCTGGCTCAGTCAGTGTGATGACAGCTGTAATCAGTGGTTATTTTGGTCACGTTCCTGTGCGCGTTAAAGAGTATGTTGAGCGTTGGGCAAATATTCCGCAAGACCAGAGAAATAGATTGGGTAGAGCCAATATGACACTGGGCGAGGACCTCTGTTTAGGTAAAAGAATTAAAGACTATTGCGGCAAATTTAGAGTGTGTATTGGGCCACTCGATTTCTCATCTTTCGAGAATTTCTTGCCGGATGGAAAAAGCCATAAAGCGTTACTGGAGTTGATCGATGTGCTAATGCCAGAGCAACTCTGTTTCGATATTGAACTGATTTTAAAAGGTGATGCAGTACCAGCCTTTGGGCTAGGTACAGCGCATACGCCCAAGTTGGGTTGGGTAGGCTGGTTAGGCAAAACTAACGGTGAAGACCAAAGTGTTTTCTTTACGCCTCATCACAAAGGACAAACGGATATTTAAGCCATTAGCTCGGCTTATTTCGGAGAAGGACAAATGGACAATATAAAAATGAAATCCCTCATGGGGCGTTTAAATAAAAACTGCACGCGCGCTTTAGAAGCTGCAGCGGGTTTAGCTGTATCTAACGGTGCTTATGAGATCAGTGTTGAGCATTTTTTACTTAAACTGCTTGAGGATGATAACGACCTGGCACAGGTGCTAGTCCACTACAACATTAATGTCATGCACTTTGTTCGTGATCTTCAACATGCAGTAGAAGCGGACAACAAAGGTAACACCGGTAAACCTGTGTTCTCACGTACCTTAATGGGTTTATTTGAGGATGCATGGTTAATCTCTTCTCTAGAAAGGAACGATTCCGAAATTCGCAGTGGTGTATTGGTATTGGCGATTCTGTCTAACCAACGCCGTCATGGCATGGCCAGCTATTGCGATCATTTTTCAGATGTTTCATTTGATGATCTGTTAGGAAATTACGACCAGATAGTTTCTGAATCACCAGAGCATATTGCGCAGCAGGCAACTAAAGCAGAGCCAAGCGCACAGCCGTCAGATGTCGATATGGGGCCGTTGCAGAAATTCTGTACGCATTTTACAGCACGTGCCCGTGAAGGCTTGATTGACCCTGTATTTTGTCGAGATGTCGAGATCCGCCAGATGATCGATATCCTTGGTCGTCGCCGTAAAAACAACCCAATCTGCGTTGGTGATGCAGGTGTTGGTAAAACAGCGGTTGTAGAAGGGTTGGCACTCAAGATTGCTCAAGGTGAAGTACCTGATGTACTCGCAAATGTTGAGCTATATGGTTTAGACCTTGGCTTGTTGCAAGCGGGTGCCAGTGTAAAAGGTGAATTTGAAAACCGCCTAAACGGTGTCATTACTGCGGTAAAAGAATCACCTACACCTATCATTTTATTTATCGATGAGGCGCATACCCTGATTGGCGCTGGCGGTGCTGCAGGTAGTGGTGATGCTGCAAACCTTTTGAAGCCTGCACTAGCGCGTGGTGAGTTACGTACAGTAGCAGCAACGACTTGGTCCGAATATAAAAAGTATTTTGAAAAAGACCCGGCATTGGCACGTCGATTCCAGTTGGTGAAACTAGATGAGCCAAGTGTTGATCAGGCTGTAACGATTATTCGTGGCCTACGTGAGACTTACGAAGCAGCCCATGGCGTATATGTAAGGGACGATGCTGTAGAAGCAGCTGCAAGCTTATCTTCTCGTTATATTTCGGGTCGACAACTGCCAGACAAAGCTGTTGATGTATTAGATACAGCGGCAGCGCGGGTAAAAATTAGTATCTCCTCCGTTCCTGATGGGGTCGAAGATGCCGATCGTCGAATCCAAACATTACAGCGTGAAAGAGCTGCACTAGAGCGAGATATTGCTTCTGATGTAATCGCTAATGAAGGGCAGCTTGAAGCCTTGGATAAACAGCTAGATCAGTCCATGACAGAACTAGCCGTTCTCAATAATCAGTGGCAGAAAGAGAAAGAGGTGGTAGAACGCATCCTTGATCAACGTCAGCTCTTAGCTCAAGCACATTTGGGACAATCTGATGAAGAGATCAGTCAACCCATTGATGAAAATCAGATTAAACAGCAGATCCGTAAAGATCTAGATCAATTAGCTGAAATTCAGGGTGATACGCCTCTGATCCATTATGAGGTTTCGCCGGATGTTGTAGGTAGAGTTATTGCAGACTGGACTGGCATTCCTCTGGGTAAAATGGTGCGCGATGAAGCCGCTTCAGTTTTAACACTTGCAGATAATTTGAAACAGCGTATCCGCGGTCAAGATCATGCCGTTGCGGCGATTGATCGTGGTGTACGTGCAGCTAAAGCCGGTGTTAATAATCCAGAAACACCGATGGGTGTGTTCCTGTTAGTGGGGCCAAGTGGTGTCGGTAAAACCGAGATGGCCCTAGGTGTGGCTGATATGTTGTTTGGCGGTGAACGCTTTTTAACAACCATCAATATGTCCGAGTTCCAAGAGAAGCACACTGTTTCACGCCTAATTGGCTCACCTCCAGGCTACGTCGGATTTGGGGAAGGTGGCGTATTAACAGAAGCGGTGCGTCAAAAACCCTATTCATTAGTGCTTTTAGATGAAGTTGAAAAAGCTGATCTAGAAGTAATGAATCTGTTCTATCAGGTGTTTGATAAAGGCATGCTTTCTGATGGTGAAGGGCAGTTAGTTAACTTCAGAAATACAGCCGTTTTCCTTACATCAAATCTAGCGACAGACATCATCACCGATATGTGCAGCGATGGTAAACGTCCAGATCCTGAAGAGCTTATCGCTGCGATACGCCCTGTTTTAAGTAAACACTTCAAGCCTGCGTTATTAGCTCGTATGCAAATCGTACCTTTCTATACGATCGATGCTTCTGTTATGTCGGATATTGTCCGTCTGAAATTGAACAAGGTTGTGAGCCGTGTTGCGGACAGTCAGAAACTGGAGATGACCTATAGCGATGCCGTGGTTGAAACGATTGCAGCGCGTTGCAAGGAGGTTGAAAGCGGTGCGCGTAATATCGATCACATCATTAATGGATCTTTACTTCCTCAATTAGCGACCGAGCTACTTGAGAATATGAATGAAGAATCCCGCTATACCCATCTTGATTTGGATCTAAATGAAGACGGTGGGTTTGTACTCAATTTTAGAGAAGGTCAAACGCAGTAATGGATTACTCAATTGAAGATTCTGTATTAGCGCTAGAAGAGCTAGTACAGATTAACCTTTCAATAACACGTGAAAAGGATGTTAAGCGTCTGCTTGATAAGATTCTTACAGCCGCGCGCAAACTGACCGCTGCTGAAGCGGGCTGCGTTTATATTCTGGATCGTAAAAAACGCTATTTAATTCCAGAAGTGACTCAAGGTGAGTGTTTAGCCAAGGTCAGTAATGAACTAAAACCGGTTGATCTACATATAGATCAGCGCTCTGGTCATACGGATGTGGTTTCTTGGGCAGCACTATCAGGTCAGATCGTAAACATTGCCGACGCTTACCAATACAGTGGTTTCGATTTTTCTGAGTTGTACCGCTTAGATAAGTTGGCAGAGCGAAAAACTAATTCGATGCTGGTGGTGCCTTTAACCGATTTTGAAGGTGTCAGCTTAGGGGTTATGAAGCTCTATAACCGCCGGGTTGATGAAAATGGTGAAGTTGAAGCGTTCCCTGACCAGATCGAAGGCTTAGTTAAAGCTTTTGCCGCTCAAGCCGTTGTGGTTGCAGAAAATACTCGTTTACTTGCAGACAATCGTGTTCTGATTGAGCAATTAGATAAAGCTAAACAGGTATTGGAGATCGAAAACCAACAGCTTAAAGCGAGCATGGGCGGCACGTTAAAAGTCGACAATATCATTGGCGATTCCCCCGAAATGCGCAAGGTATTTAACTTGATGGAGAAGATCGTAAGCACCAATGCAACGGTCTTTATTCGTGGTGAAACTGGTACGGGTAAAGAGCTCATAGCGTCTTGTATACATCGTAATAGCGCGCAGAGAAGTAAACAGCCCTTTGTTGCTCAAAACTGTGCTGCGTTACCAGAAGAACTGCTCGAGTCTGAATTATTCGGTTACAAGAAAGGGGCTTTCAGTGGTGCTTCTAGCGATAAAAAAGGCCTCATCGAACTAGCCAATGGTGGTACGCTTTTCCTTGATGAAATCGGCGATATGCCGCTTAAGTTACAAACTAAACTATTAAGGGTTTTACAGGAGCGAGAGGTAAGGCCGCTAGGTGCATTGCACCCTGTTAAAGTCGATATTCGCGTCATTGCTGCTACCCATCAAAATCTGGCCGAGCTTATTGATAAAGGTGAGTTTCGTGAAGACCTTTACTATCGCTTAAATGTATTCCCAATTGATCTTCCAGCGTTAAAAGATCGCAGAGAAGATATACCAGCACTGGTTCATTACTTTGTTGGACATATTGCGGAGCAATACAACAAGTCTATTTCAGGTATAAAGCCTGCAGTTTTGGATGTAATCCAAGCTCAACCATTACCTGGGAATATCCGAGAACTGCGTAACATCATCGAACGTGCGGTTTTATTAGCGCCGGATGATGGTGTGATTGAGTTAATACACCTTCCAGATGAAATGATTCGAAGCAAACGCCAAGCGGTTCCACAGCCGGATGTGTTCTGTCTTGAAGGCGATAGTTTAAAAGACACTATGCAACGCCTTGAAGCCAAAGTGATTGCGGACAAGTTACAAGCCCATAAAGGTAATCAGACTCGTACAGCTAAAGCCTTAGGGGTTTCGAGACGATCTCTGGTTGAAAAATTAAGCCGCTATAACCTGCGGGAAAATCCAATGGCTTGTCACTAGTTAGGGGAGGTAGTCAGTTTACCTTTCACTGGCATAGCTATTGCTTTATCTACAGACTGAGAGTTAAGAATTAACTCATTGATTTGATCATGGTTGTTACAGAACAGGGACGATCTAAACGTGTTTTTAAAATCAAACGAAGAACGTTTTTTCTTTGAAGCGCATGGCGCAGGTGATGAATTTCACCTCGTCAGAATGTCAGGAAAAGAAACTTTATCTCAAAGCTTTCGTTTTGAAGTGGAAGTGGTTTCTAAATACCCTGACATTGAGCTAACACCAACGCTAGGTCAAACCGGTTTAATTACCCTTCATGATCAGACCAATGCCGGGGAGCCTTATACCCGTTACATTCACGGTATCGTCACAGAAGCAGAGCTCGAAGAAACTAACCTACGCCAATCGACCTATCATTTTGTTGTCGAGCCTAAAACCGAACTACTTAACCTCCGATCAGGTTGTCGAATCTTTCAGCAACAAACCACCCAAGAGATTGTAACCACGTTACTCGAAGAGGCTGGTTTCTCAAGCGATGAGTTTGAATTTAAGCTGCAAGAGCCTCATCCGGCGCGTGAATACTGTGTTCAGTACAATGAAACCGAACTTCATTTTATTCAGCGTCTATTGGAAGAAGAAGGTATTCACTACCACTTTGAGCATGAAGAATCTCTGCATCGCATTATCTTTAGCGATAGCTCGGCGTCTCATCTACCTATTCCAAATGAAGCGGTAATCCCTTATTTCCATGATGCTCAAGGTGCATTGCGGGAACAGCATATCTTTCGCTTTGATTACACCGAGGAGGTCGTGTCAGGCAGAAGCCAGATTAGAGACTACGATTTCACACGGCCAAAGTTGAAGCTGGAATCATACAAGCAAGCAGAATTGGATGAGATGTTGGAGGTTTATACCTATCCGGGACGATTCCAAACGACTGATATTGGCGATCAGTATGCCCAAGTGCTTTTGCAATCCATTAATGCAGAAAGAAAGATAGCGGTTGCTGAGAGTGATGTTAATCGTCTAATTCCAGGTTTCAGTTTCACCTTAGATGAGCACGAAAGAGATGAGCTTAATGCTGAGTATTATATTACTCAGATAGAGCATAAATGCGCGCAGCCTCAAGTGTTAGAGCAAGGTGCAACGACAGAAGGCTCTTCCTACAGCAATAGAATTAAAGCGATTCCATTTGATGTGCCTTACCGTGCACCGATCACCACGGCTGTACCCATTGTTCACGGCTGCCAAACCGCGATTGTGTGTGGCCCTGAAGGTGAAGAGATCTATACCGATCAGTACGGTCAGATCAAAGTACAGTTTCACTGGGATCGCATCGGTCAACGAGACGAGCACAGCTCCTGCTGGATGCGAGTGAGCCAGCTTTTTGCCGGTAATCAACGTGGCAGTATGTTTATTCCTCGTATTGGCGAAGAGGTACTGATCGATTTCCTAGAAGGTAATCCCGATCGTCCGATCGTCACTGGCCGTTTGTATCACGGTTTAAACCGTTCACCTTATCCGCTGCCCGATAACAAAACCAAGAGCACGATTAAAACCAACTCCACCAAGGGCGGAGATGGTTTTAATGAGATCCGTATCGAAGACAAAAAGGGTGAAGAACAGATCTTCACCCATGCCGAAAAAGATATGGAGCAGGTGACCCGAAACGATCACAAAGAGTGGGTAGGTAACGAACACCACAAAATCGTTGAGAGTAACGAATATCGCCATATCAAAGGTGATGAACATGTCAAAACTCAACAACGATATAGCCGCCGCGTAAATGGCGATATGCACCTGATCATCGGTCAGGACCACCAACTTAAAGTCGCCAAGAATCAATATACCTATGCGGGCGAAGAGCTGCATTTCACCACTGGTGTAAAGCACGCTTTAGAAGCGGGGGTAGAGATCTCGTTCAAAGCCGGTGGCAGCTTAGTCACCATCAACCCCGGAGGTGTCACCTTTAAAGGCCCTCAAGTCACCTTGAATATGGGAGGTGGGGGTAGTGGTAAACGTGCCAACCCAAAACCACCACAACCATTAAATAAACCAACGCTCACGGCCCCGATTGCACCTGTTCATCAACCGGGTGTTACGGAGCTTTTGGAGCCTGAAGAATATATTCCAACGGTTCAGCTCTCTGTGGCACCAACAACCGAAAGCCGTGCCTATGAGGGGATGCCCTATAAGCTCTACCGTGATGGCACAATGATCGAAGAAGGTTTGACCAACAGAAGGGGAATCGTAACGGCTTTAGCTCCTCCGGGGACGCAAAGCTTTATGTTGGAACTGCCTGGTGAAATTAAACTGGATTTTCCCATGGTTGAAGCGTTCCCAGAAGGTGATGAGGAGGAGTTATATCTTGCTAAGAACAAAGGGCACAGAGAGTTTGTTTCTGATTCTGTGATAGAGGGCTTAGCTGCCCCAGAAAACTATCTTCGCCAAAGTAAACAAGATGCCCAAGGTCAAAAAGCAACAGGGGACTCAGACAATGACGCAGTATAAACATCCCGATCATGATTTCCCTCTAGCTAAAAATAGGCTCAAGGCTAAAGCTACACTCAATTGGTGGGCAACGGATGAGAATAAATATCCTTGCCGAGCCAATGTTGATATCCAACCGCTTATAAACGGAGAAAAGGCGTTTGCTGCGGTTGAGGATGCGATTTTAAACGCGACTAAAACGATCGATATTATTAGTTGGGGGTTTGACCCCGCGATGCGTTTAACCCGCCCCAATGGCAAGCGTTTAGGTGATCTCCTGATTGAAAAGGCGCGGGATCATAAAGTTGAAGTCCGTGTTTTAATCTGGAAGAACAAAATAGCCAACTTCATGGAAAATACCATTGTGGGTGATGGTCTTTCTGGCCGAGGTGGAACCGCCGTAGGGTCTGGTGTTATAGGGAGCAGTGGTGCATCTAATGATAATTCAGCTGCTAGGTCTGAAATGGAGCACCTTTGGTCTGAACGTGAGCGATTGGTTGTTCAATATGATCGGCTTTTGCAACAGCTACAATCTTCAAATGATCCTCAAATTCAGCTACAGATTGATCAACACAGTAAACAACTATCAGATGTGGAGAATAGGCTAGATCTTTTAAGTAAAGGCGATTATGGCAATGCTGTTTTTGGCAGTGGTGGAACTAAGCATGAAGCGGATGATGATATCTATACACGAAACTGGTTTAGAGATATCCAAAACAACAACTACCCTAGATTAGAGTTCCGTACTCGGGATTTTAAACTGCAACCGAGTGCGTTATATGAAACGACGGCGTTCAGTATAGTGAATGCCCTTTATCACCGTGTTCGGATTTTTAAACGTTTATCCCAAAATCGCTCCGATTCGGATTCAATTTTTAAAATTTTAGCACTCTCCCTTGCGCCTAGTCACCATCAGAAAATGGTGTTAACCGACTACGAACTGAAAGAAAAAGCACGTGGTCTAGTCATGGGGCACAACCTCCATCGTAACTATTGGGATACGGATGCGCATAATTATTACGAACTCAGAAGAGATGTAGGCTTCGGTCCGTGGCAAGACCTTTCTTGTGAAGTGAATGGCTCAGTATTGTGGGATCTGAATGAAAACTTCTGTACCGCTTGGGACCATCAATCAAGCTTATGGGTTAAATGCTTCGAGGAAAGTCTGAGCGAAAAAAGAGCTTCGGTAAAGCCTATAGACTTACAGGTTGCGCAAAACAAAGGAATGGCGCAGATTGTGCGTACTCATCCAACGGATGGTAAGCCTGGTAAAGGCGAAGAGCTTTCAATCTTAGAAGCTTATCTGCGTGCCATGGGAAATGCAGCTGATTTCATTTTTATGGAAAACCAGTATTTTCGATATAAACCGTTTGCCGCTAAATTAAAAGAACGCGCCTTACAACTGCAAGAAGCCGGTGCCGAAAAGGATCTATATTGGTTTGTTATCACAAATAAACCTGCAAAAGGCTTATTTTCCAGTAGTACCTATGAAATGCTCTATGAGGTGGGGCAAGAGCAGCTTATGCCGCAGGTTCAGCGTGATAGAGTCTTCATCCTTAAGGAGAAGCAAGAAGAGCTTCAGAAACTACAGGCGCCTCAAACTGGCTTTCAAGTACCTTACTTCAGTGAACTATTACGTGATCATAAAATCAATGATCTTAAAAGTGAGATCACTAAGCTTGAAGATGAAATCCGTCTAGATGAAGCTGATCAAAAACGCTTAGAAGCCTACGAAGATGAAGTAAACCGCATGGAAGTACTTGACGAAAAAGTCGCCGACGGTAAAACTCTAGATCAAGCAGAGGCACAAGAGCTAAAGCAGCTACAGGATAAGCACGGGTACGACAAGATCGATCCGGAGCTATTTGAGCAGGAAGGCTTAAAAACCGTAGTCACCAGTCTGGTGAGCTACACCCAAAACCACGATAAAACCTGCCGCTATCGCGATATCTACATACACAGCAAGCTGCTGGTAGTCGACGATGAATACTTCCTGTTAAGTTCTGCAAATATAAACCAGCGCAGTATGGAATCAGATACAGAGCTGGGTATACATGGGCCAAGACCCAAAGTAGCTAGAGAGTTTACCGATCAATTGTGGAATTTACATACGCAATTTAAGAGCAATGATACTACTGAAAATTATGATTACTGGTTTAAAACAGCAAAGATCAATTTGGGTTTGGAATACAAAGGTGAACCTTTGCTTTGTTCGCTAACACGATTTTGGGATACCGCGACACCATGGGCCGAAGCAGTCGATTAATTACACTTTTCTTTTTACTTGCCATAGGAGGGCAGGCAATGGCATTTGATTTTACCTGTGCACGTCAGGCAGATTATCTGCCGGAAGTTGATCCCGAGGCACAAGAGCTGTTTATGCAAGCGCGAATGGCTGAAGTGAAGCGTGGTAAAAAGGACCATGCCAATATCACCGGGCTGTATGAGCTGGCTGCAGATAAAGGTCACTGGAAGGCAATGCATAACCTGTTTTTGCGTTACCTGAAAGGTAAAGGAACTCCACGAGATAGCACTAAAGCGATTAAGCTAAATCAAAAGCTAGTCGATATGAATGTACCGATTGGCTATTACAATATGGCCGTGCTTCTAGAAAAAGGTCATGGTGTGATGGGTAGTGAAAAGGATTCCGCTCAGTATCTTTTAAAAGCAGCGTCAATGGGTGAACCCAATGCTTTAATCAGGCTCGGACGTTTTTATGGTTACCAGCTACCTTTAGATCAACAGCAAAATGATAAAGCTGCAACATACCTTGAGTGTGCGGCTAGGCAAGATAGTTCGAAAGCTCATGCAGAGTATTCAGAGTGGCTATTGATTGCTGAAAAGAATTTTCCAAAGTCTGCTTATTACTCTCTCTTGGCTTTTGGGGGGGGGGATACGATGTCAGGAACGCATTTATATGTTGCTTTTTTGAAAGGGATTGGAGGGCTTGGCTATGAGGTTAATGAGACCTACAGTGCAACAATCCGAGGGTTGTTACCCGATTTTCGAAATAATGCACTATATCGAATTCCCAATATAACCGAGCTTTACCCGCTCCCTTACCACCCAACCATGGGTCGCTATAATCCAGAAACTGATCAGAATGAGATGCCTGAATGAGGCTGGTTTTAGCTGCTTTTTTAGCACTTTTCCCGCTTTACGTTATGGCGTTTGATTTTACCTGTGCAAGAGAGGCAGATTACCTACCGGAAGTTGACCCAGAAGCGCAAGAGTTGTTTATGCAAACGCGTAGAGCTGAAGTTAAACGCGGCAAAAAGGACCATGCCAATATCACCGGGCTGTATGAGCTGGCAGCAGATAAAGGCCATTGGAAGGCGATGCACAACTTGTTTTTGCGTTATCTCAAAGGAAAAGGTACTCCGCGTGATAGCGGCAAGGCAATTAAGCTCAATCAAAAGCTGGTCGATATGAATGTGCCTATTGGCTATTACAATATGGCTGTATTGCTAGAAAAAGGCCATGGAGTTATTGGCAGCGATAAGGACTCGGCACAGTATTTGTTAAAAGCAGCTTCTATGGGCGAACCGAATGCGTTAATTCGACTAGGGAACTTTTATGGTTTCCAACTTCCGTTAGAGAAACAACAGGATGACAAAGCATCAGCATATTACAAGTGTGCGGCCAAGCAGGATGTGACTATAGGGTACTATGAATATGCTAGGTGGTTAAAAATCGGTGAAGAAAACTACCCTAAGTCTGCATATTACTATCTTTTGGCTTTTTTGGGGGGGCATTACGGTTCCGGAGTTGTTATATCCAGTGTCTTTGAAGGTGGCACAGGAGGTTTGGGATATGAAGAAAATGAAAAATATAGTTCTCAGCTCAGTGCTTTATTACCATCTTTTAGCAAAGATCCCCTTTATCGTATTCCAAACATTGCCGAGCTTTATCCGTTGCCTTACCACCCAACCATGGGCCGCTATAACCCGGAAACGGATCAAAATGAGATGCCTGAATGAGGCTGGTTTTAGCTGTTTTTCTTGCCTTTTGCCCGCTTTACGTTATGGCTTTTGATTTTACTTGTGCAAGAGAGGCTGACTATCTACCGGAAGTTGATCCAGAGGCACAAGAGCTGTTTATGCAAGCGCGAAGGGCTGAAGTTAAGCGAGGTAAAAAGGACCAAGGATAATTGGGGTCAGAGTAAAATATTCAGCATAAATATTGATAGGTAGAAATTTAATTTACTCTGACCCCAATTATCTTCTCAGTTAGATCTGAATGGTGAAATGCTAACGCGTCATCATCATCAGCTAGGACGAGAACAATACCGCCAACAAGGGCAGCTAACTTCTCATTATCAATATGATGATCAAGGGCGATTAAGTGCTCATACCGTTAATCAGCGTGAAAGACATGCTCTTGGTTCATCCAAAACGGTTCATCACCAAGTCTACAAACGAAGTTATGGCTACAGTGATAACGGCAATCTAATTAGCCTAGAAGACAGCCGTAAAGGCAGTAAAGAATATCACTACGATGCACTTAATCGACTACAGCAGGTCAGTGGTTCTCTGGAGGAGCACTTAGTTCATGATCCTGCCGGTAATTTATTAGATACAACAGGCCAGCCAAGCACAATAGTTAAAGGTAACCGGGTTGAGTTTAAAGGCGATAGACACTATCGCTATGATGAATTTGGCAACCTAATAGAAGAAAGCCGTGGCAAACAGCAAAAGCTGAAAACCTGCTATGAATATGATTACCAGCATCGGTTAATCAAAGCTGAGATGCCTGATGGTACGGTAGCTAAATACCGTTACGATGCATTCGGACGTCGAATCAGCAAAACAGTATGTACTCCTGATAATTCCTCATCTTCTGAGACCACCTTCTTTTGGCAAGGCGACAAATTAGTTTCAGAGGTTGATGAGCAATCACAGCAGCATACCAGTTACATCTATGAGCCCTATACCTTCAAACCTATGGTGATGGTTCAAGGGAGTGGTCTAGAAAGTAAAGCATACTATTATCAGCTTGATCATCTAGGCACGCCGCAAGAACTTACCGATAGGTAAGATAGTGTGGTCTGCACACTATCGTGCATACGGTCAGTTAGCTATAGCGGAAGTTGAGGAAGTCATAAACCCAATCCGCTTTCAGGGGCAGTATCATGATCTAGAAACAGGCTTACATTACAACCGTCACCGTTATTACGATCCCTATAGTGCACGGTTTACAACCATAGATCCCATTGGCCTTGCGGGTGGGTTAAATAACTATCAGTATGTACCAAACCCTACTGGCTGGGTTGATCCTTTGGGGTTGGCGAGTTGTAAGGGGGATTGTCCGGGCAAAGTTAAATATGAAGATTTAGATCCGACATTACAAAAACACCTAAATTCATTACCTGAAGGTTCTTATGAAATAATCGATGTAGTTGATAGACCTGGACAAGGCTTCACTGGTGATAAAGCAGTAAAAATTAAATTAACTGAATCTATAGAGGGGCATAGGTTTTCTGGAGGAGGTTCGAACAGCGCAGGTCCTTATGTTGCTGTTGGGGAAATACCTACATCTAGATATGACGCAAGGCAATTGCTTGCTTTGAAGAATTTTGGTCGTGGTGCTTATAACGAAATGACGCACTATACAAAAGTTACAATGGAGAAAGGTTCAGAAGTGTTTATTGGTGAGGTTGCACCGCAAGTTTCAAAAGCAGGTCAGTATTATAAAGGTGGAGGAAGTCAATTGTTTGTAGAGTTCTGGCGGGTTGAGAATGCAGGGAAAATTAATTTTTCAGATCCAGTGAAAATGCCAAGGAAAAAAATAATAACGGAGTAATAATTCGTGCAAATTTTATTTAAGGGGGCTAGCTCTTCAGACCCTTATGAGCTAATTTTTGTTGATCGGAATGGTAAAGAATATAGTCTATATACGGATGATAGAAGCAAAAGTGTTAGCGGGCTAACGCCAGGATTTTGGGATTCATTTTATACGAGCAAAAAAATAAATATTGATTATATTGAAAAAGAATCAAAAAGAATTGTTTCTAAAATTTACTCATATTAAAAGAGTGTGAGCGGTTCAACAAAGAAATAATGGGGTCAAGTCTCCCATCTCCTACTGTTTGTATGATGATACACGGGTATTGGTCTGGAACTTGTTTGATTACTAGTCATTTAATAAAGAACCTATCGGTTAATGACTGCGATTTCATAGATGTGGGTTTGGTGGTGCATGTATTTTAACGACATGTGATTTTTATAGACATATTTAAAAGGAATTTAATATGAAATATTATTTGTTCTTGTTAGCTATATTTTCTGGTTTAGCTCATTCAGCAGATTGTGGACACGAGACCAAAGGAGATAAGGTAAATATACAAGGAAAGGATTATTGGGTTAATAGCACTAGTGCATTATTGCTTTTTTCTTCATCTGATACAGTATCGATATCTGATTATGAAACTTTGGTTTGTCTAAAAGTTATATCCATAGATGCTGAAGATATAGATTTAAAAGGAATTGATAAGTTCGAGCATTTAATGAAAGCTAGTTTTACTATTTCAAAACCAAAAAAGTTTAATTCTACAATGGAATCTATATCTAGGATTAAGGAATTAGATAGTTTGAGTTTTATTGCTCCTGATTCAATCGATTTTAGTCGTTTAGGTGATATTTCAAAAATAAATAAGTTGCTTTTAAATATAAATGTTGAAGATTACTCCTTCTTGTCCAAGTTTGGAGAGATTTCTAAACTGGAAATGCCAGCGAAAGGGGTAAATTATCAATTCCTATCCGAGCATAAACAGGTTGGCTCTTTGAAATTGTATGACTCTGGTATGGTTTATGGAGACACGGTTGGTGGAGGATTAAAATCGCTACGACTAGTTAAAACTATTAAAAGTCTCTATTTTGATGGTGCCGATGCAGAATTGAATTACTTAAAAGGTAATCGATATATAGAAGAGTTGGTAATTGATAAAAAGGCTGAGATTAATCGAGCTTTAATAGAGTCCATGAGTTCACTCCGAAAGCTTGGTGTTACAGATTCTTACGGATATGCCGGTATTACATGGTATGAAGGGACACAAATTGATGAGTTATTAACCCTACAAGAAGAATTATTGGGTTCGAATTCTGTAAATGGAATCGTAACCTCCATTGACATTGGTGCAGGTTATATAGATGAAAAAAATCAGTTGGTTTATGCGGATAAATTATCGTTATCCGAACCAAATAAATGCGGGTCTAATTATGTTTATATGAACTGGGATTTATTGGGAATAGAAGTGGAAGAGTATAAAAAGCTATTACATTTGATTAGTAGTCGCAGTTCTAAAAATGCTCCAACACAGTTTAATTTGGGTGGTTGTAAAGGTAGTAGTGCGCTTGTTGAGTCGTTAGCATTGTAATCATGTTTTAGTGCTTAACTATTTTGTTAAAGATAGCGGATTGAATATTGAATAGGTTAGCCCTAACGGGGTAGCCCTAACGGGGTCAGAGTAAATTAAATTTCTTCCTCTCAATATTTATGCTGAATATTTTACTCTGACCCCAATTATCACCATTGTTTGGATGATGATATAAGGGTATTGGTCTTGAAGCTTGTTTGATTACTACCCATTTTAATAGCGCATCTCTCGTTTACTGAATTACGTTTTTGGTGGGAATAAATGGGGTCAGAGTAAATTTATTTGTTAAACAAGGATTGTTTTTATGTCTTTTAAGAAAGCTTCAAGCTTTATTTTTAGTCTGTTTTTCCTTCTTTCAGGCTCCTATGCCTACGGAGTTGGTACTTGGGATTTTGATAATTACACTGAATTTAGTGCAGTCTTTATTCTCTTGTACCTTATCGGTGGATGGATTGTTAGCATTGTGTTGTTAATCATTGTGCCTCTCTATTATCGTGCTAAAAAGCCTAAATCCTTTAAGAAAGTCTGCGGATATATGTACGGTGGTCACATAGCAATATTCGGTTTTATTTTGATTGATAGCTTATCTTAAGCTGTTTTTTACTTAGAGTTGTCTATCGAAGGAATAGGGAAGGTTGTAAAAGTGAATGGAACTCAAAAATTTTTAATTGGTGTTCTTATATTTGAAATAATATTAGGCGTGATCGCGGCGATTCTTGGCGGGGTGGCTTTGAATTTATTGGATGGGTATGGAGATATACATTCTGATGACTCTATTGCTATCAAGGTTTCGTGGTGCTTATTAGTTTTATCCTTTGTTGTTTTGCCATACACAGCTATTAATGAAGTAAAAAACTACTATCAGAAACCAAAAATTGTTTTGAATATTATAAATCTGATATTGGTATTACCTATGTTCGTCCCAATGGCTTTAGTTTTGCTATATCTTGTCTATCAGCTTCATAGTGGTAATGGTCGTAAAAATGAAATTACCCTAGAGGCTGGATGAAACAACGGGGGGATTACCCCTTGATCCGGCGAATCTTAGCTTTATAGTGGTATCAGAGCATATCCTTATGAGAGGGGGGCATTTCGTGATAACAAGTATGTCTAACAAAATACAGAGCGCGCTGGTTATTCTAATAACATCTTATGTGCCCATTGCTTCTGCTTCAGATGCTGAAGAGGGTAAAGAGTTATATGAATCTGTTGCTTTGGAACGAACGATCAGTGGGGAAGTGTACACCGACGCTAACTGTGAAACCTGTCATAGCTCAGATATATACACTAGGCCTAATCGTCGAGTGCACACTTATTCGAGATTAGAAGCTCAGGTAGAGATGTGTAACACCATGCTGGATGTTGGCTGGTTCCCTGATGAGGTATCGGCAGTTGCAACTTATCTTAATCAAAAATATTACAAATTTGATTAGAGCATTTTTCTTCTTTTCTAAAGCCGCATTCAGCGGCTTTTTTTATATCTTTCAAATTCCTTTGATATTCAATGTCATAGCGGCCCGTTTTTTGCTGAACCTTAGTTTACTCAAACGTAATTAGTCGATGCGAACCGCGTAATGTTGGATCTGAAAATGAACATAAAACAGCCCGATTTTGTGATGGCTATTATGGGCTATTCTCCTCCAGCCTATGTATTCCGTGGCTTTCAGCAAGGGAGGTAGTGGTCATCAGGAAGTCTCTTTTAATTTAATAACCTAATACAAGCTTACTTATCGGAAAATTTGTCTTGGCTTTTGGCTCGGACAACAGCTGAGTTTTGCCTAACGTACACTGAGTTTAGGCAAATATTTTCCGCTGAGTATTAACAACCGATTTTTTGTTTTTGTTATTCACAAAAACTGGTTTTTTGCGCCCTGAAGAAATGATTCACGCTTTCTTTTCATAGAACGGCGGGGGTTGATTGACGCAAAAAATCAGCAAGGAGAGAACAATGATTATTCAGACAAGTAATGTACATATGAGTGCTGAGCATCAGAAAACGGAATATAGCTCTCAAACCAAAATGATTGATTGGGGGAGTGAGGGTAATGCATTTCTTACGCAGTTAAGCGAAGCAAAATCGTTTCTTCGCCAAGAGCAAAGTAGCTTATTTAGTACTCTTGCTGTTGGCCAACAGCCATCAACAGAAGGCGATGATCAGTTTCAGGGTAATTCAGTTCTGGTCTTAACTGATCAAGGTTTACAATTTAGAACTGCAGACAACGAGCCAAATATCGCTGAGCAACGAGAGATTACCAAAGCGAGGCTTTGGCAAAGTCTGTTAAATGCTATTAACCCGAAACACATACAAACTGACATTCCCGATGATGTAGAGATCCCAGATGCTGATTCTATTCCAAGCGAAGATGGAATAGGCGGTATACCCATGCAACTACAACCTATAAAGATGGAAATGTCGTTTAAGGTGACCGAAACCGTTGAGGAGTATGAGTGCTCCAGTTTCCATAGCTGTGGCATGGTGACTACGGCTGATGGTAAGCAGATAGAGTTTGATCTGAACCTTGAAATGGAGCGGAGCTACTCAGCTACACGTGAGTTTGAGATGACCAGTGTAGTAGAATTTACAGATCCTTTGATCCTTAACTTTGAAGGCAATCACGCAGATCTTTCTGATGAGAAGTTTGAATTTGATCTTGATGCTGACGGTGATAAAGAACTCATAAATTATCTTACCGGTGAAAGCGGCATGCTAGCTCTAGATAAGAATGAAGACGGCATTATTAATGACGGTACAGAGCTATTTGGTGCTTTAACGGGTAATGGCTTTGCCGATCTTGCCCAATATGACGAGGATGGTAACAACTATATCGATGAGGGTGATTCTATATTCGACGATCTTCTTGTATGGCATAAAACTGAAGATAGCGATTACCTAGAATCATTGGCTGATAGTGGTGTAGGAGCGATCTATTTAGGCTCAACCGAAACGCCCTTCGATATAAAAGGTGAAAATAATCAAGAGAATGGCCGAGTCCGCTCCAGTGGTTTCTACTTAACTGAAGCTGGTGATGTCGGAACGGTACAGCAGATTGATATGGCGGTTTAGCGTCGACTCAGTTGCAGGCTAAATACAGGCTTTATTTAGCCTGCATCTTTACACTAAACCTTGAGAGTACACGGTTAACAAACACATTCAAGCAACACTCAGAAATGTTTCGTTTGCACTATGACAGCTATGGATTGGTATACTTGCGTCACTTTGTTTTGAGGCCATTTCATGGATAGATTTAACTCTTTATCTTCATCTCAGTCTTTATGGCTCAGAATAGCTTTGATCTTAACGACGATCTGTCTGGCTGTTGGGCTGTTTAGTCCGATGATGACGATGAGCAAGTTCTATTTCTTCGAGAGTTCTTTTTCTGTAATTGGCGGTGTACATAGCCTTTTAACTGAAGGGCATCTGATCCTAGCGGTTCTGGTCTTCCTCTTTAGTGTAGTTCTACCGTTGGTTAAGTTATTTTTGTTATTTAGATTAACAACACCAAGCGATGAAATATCCGCTAAACAACGTAAATTGCTTGGATTGATGCATGATTACGGTCGTTGGGCGATGCTTGATGTGATGGTGGTTGCGGTATTGTTGGTGACTGTAAAGCTCGGTGCTGTCGCGTCAATTCAGATTCATTGGGGGCTTTACGTATTTGGTCTAGCCGTTGTATCGATCATGTTTTTAACGCATAAACTTGTGACTTTGTTAAATGCCTAATCTAGAAAGTTTTTACAAAAAACTTAGCAAACGTAAAAACACTCTGACTGTATTTAATCCATATAGGGATGAAACCAAATTAGAGAACCTAAAGCGATACATTGAACTGGCTTTTGAGCAATCCGGACCAAGGATCCTTTTAGTGGGTGAGGCCTATGGTTTTAAAGGTGGTCGTTTAACTGGGATTCCGTTTTCCAGTGGCAAGTTGTTTGATGAGGTTGATCATCCTTTTTTGCAGCAGTTAAAGCCAAAAATTGAGCTTAACCCTGATACGCTTACTGCTGAGAATACAGCCTCTATTGTATGGCGCTATCTGTGTTCACAAGAAACAGTACCGCTTTTTTGGAATTCGTTCCCTTATCATCCGCATCCTTCGCGTATTCAAAAAAAGAATAGGGCACCATTAAAAGCTGAAATAGAAGAAGGTTTAGAGCTGTTACAAATGCTGATGGATGTTTACCAACCCGATGCAATTGCAGGGTTAGGTCGTAAAGGAACTGACTGTTTACAAAAAGCGTTTCCTGATCAAGATATCCGCTATATCCGTCATCCCTCTTATGGCGGTAAATCTGATTTTATTGATGGTATGAACCGGCTCTTTTTACAAGGTTCAGCTTAAATTTATCTTTCAGCCGTATGATGGTCGTGGCTTTTGAGTAGCTACTTAACCGCTCATATTGGCCTCAAACTCTAGTAACTAATTTAAAGCAGGAAGCATCGTTTGGCATTGGACGCCTTTAAAAGGAATTCCAATGTACAAGTACCTTCCTGTGGCTCTTCTAATGATCCCAGGCTTGGCTTTAGCTGAGCATCCTAAGTCTTTCGGTAGTGCCAAAAAGATTCTCAAAGAGATCTACGCAGATAACCAGCAGAGCTTTTATTGTGGTTGTGACTACAATGCCCAAGGTAAAAAGTTGGTGCCAGATTTAGCATCCTGTGGCTACTCACCACGTAAAAATGCGAATAGAGCAAAGCGAATTGAGTGGGAGCACGTAATGCCGGCTTGGGCTTTTGGTCATCAATTACAATGTTGGCAAGACGGTGGTCGTAAAGCTTGTAAGAAGAACCCTAATTTTAAGAAGATGGAATCAGACCTTCACAACCTTGTTCCTGCAATTGGAGAGGTAAATGGTGATCGATCTAATTTTAGCTTCTCACAATTAGCAGGTGAACCGCGTGTTTATGGGCAATGCGATATGGAAGTTGATTTCAAGCAGCGTAAGGTCGAGCCAGCTGACCATCGCCGTGGCGACATTGCTCGTACGTACTTTTATATGCGCGATCAGTATGGCGTTCGTATCAGTAATAAGCAGGAAAAGCTGTTTAATGCTTGGGCAAAGCTAGATCCTGTTGATCAATGGGAGTTAGAGCGTAATCGTATGATTAGCCAAATCCAAGGCAATACAAACCCTTATGTTGTTGCGCCAACTGGCTCAGTAAAATTGGCGGAATCGACTACGGATCAGAATAGTTTATTGTCCCGCCTTAAAACTGCGTTGAGTATGGATTAAGTGCCGTAGAAAAGGTCTAAGTGTTAGAATATTAGTTTTCCTGACTGACAATATGCTCGTTCTTTGAAAGGTATTTATTAAATTCATCCGATAGAGCGTTAGCTTTGGTTACGAACTCAGGAAGTAGCTTTTCAAGTGCTTCCTGATTTTGATTTGCGGCTTCTATTTCAAGCATCTTACAAATTTCATTTAGTTGTGGGGCAGACAAGTTTAAGGCCATGCCTTTCATATTATGAGCTTGCTGCCTTAGCTCCTCCCATTGCTTATTTCTGAATGCATATTGTGTGTTTTCAATCAGATCAGCTGAATTCTTAAGATAGGCTTCTAGCACCTTAACGAGTAGTTTATCGTTCATCATTAAGCGCTTCAGTGCGCTATCTTGATCCCACACCAGCTGTTTGTCTTCGGTGTGACAAACGCCTTGCTCTTTGTTGGACGTGAATTTTTGATCATCAGGGAGCCAATGATTAAGTGCTTGGATTAAGTCCTTCGAATTGATGGGTTTGGTTATGTAATCGTCCATGCCTGCTTCAAGACACTTCTCGCGATCTCCTGCCATAGCATTAGCAGTCATGGCGACGATAGGTAGGTCCTTGAATTTCTTATTTTGCCGAATAGATCTGCTTGCTTCGTAGCCATCCATCACGGGCATTTGGCAATCCATAAAGACAAGATCGTATTGGATCATTTCGAGAGCTGATAATGCTTCCTCACCATTAGCCGCGACATCAATTTTTAGCCCGAGCTGTTCTAATAACGCCCGTGCTACGGCTTGATTGGTAATGTTGTCTTCTACGAGTAAAACTTTGCTATTAAAGGAGAACGCCGCTTTTCTATCGTTAGCAGATTTTACATAGGTATTTTGTTGTTTAACTTGGACAAGATCTAATAGTTTATTAAAAAGCTGACTTTGGTTGATAGGTTTTGCGATCAGATGGTGTAAACCGTTTTCAGCGTATTTTGATTTATCAAAGGTTTGATTGCTGACCGTTTGAACAAGCAGCTTGGTGGATGTTACTAAAGGTTCATGTTTGCAACGTGTGGCAAACTCGATAGCATCCATATCCGATAGCTCTTGATTGATGATGGTTATATCAAAAGGTGTGTTGTTAGCTGCAGCCGACTTTAGTTTTTCTAAACCTGTCTCGGGTTTTGTTGTGAGTTCATAATCAATCTTCCAGCTTGTTAAAATGTCGCCAAGCAGGTGAAGATTCGTTTCATTAGGGTCAACAACTAAGATTCTTTTACTATGTAACGCTTCGATAGGTTGCGAAATCGGCTTTGAGGTCGCATGGGTTAAAGTCAAGCTAATCCAGAATGTTGAACCATGGCCTAATTGGCTATCGACACCAATTTCGCCACCCATCAACTCTACTAGTTGTCGACTTATCGATAGTCCAAGACCGGTACCACCATATTTACGTGTAGTAGAGCCGTCAGCCTGACTAAAGCGTTCGAATAAGCGGGTTTGTTGTTCCTTGTTTAGGCCAATTCCAGTATCAACCACTTTGATCAGAATTTTGCTTTGCTTGGTGGAAACTTGAGTTGACTCATAGAAGACTGCTACTTCACCTTTTTCAGTAAATTTACATGCGTTACCTATGAGGTTGACGAGTATCTGGCGAATGCGACTTGGGTCAGCGTTAAACCATTGATCAGTAATGGATGTGGCAGGGCAGACGAGTTCTAGGTTTTTTTCTTGAGCACGCATACCTAATGAAGTACCTATTTCATCAAGTAGTTGGCCCATATCAAAATCGACCGATTCGAGCTCCAGTTTTCCTGATTCAACTTTAGAAAAATCAAGAATATCGTTGATTATAGTGAGTAGA
Source organism: Neptuniibacter sp. QD34_54 (assembly GCF_047778055.1). GTDB lineage: Bacteria > Pseudomonadota > Gammaproteobacteria > Pseudomonadales > Balneatricaceae > Neptuniibacter. Next base: position 1,737,905 of record NZ_CP180546.1, read on the forward strand.
GAGTCGGCGCTATTCTTAACGGTATTGGCGTATTCTAATTGTTGCGGGTTTAAGCCACTGTCGAGCAATATATTAGTCATGCCGATAACACCATTCATTGGTGTTCTTATCTCATGACTCATGTTGGCTAAAAATTCACTCTTAGCGACACTTGCTTGTTCGGCTTCATTTTTTGCTTTTAATAGATATTCTTCAGAAAGCTTCTGATCTGTAATATCTAAGTGAGTGCCAATGATGCGTATTGGGTTGCCGTCTATATCACGTTCTACGACTTTGCTAGCGTTTAAAACCCAGATCCAATGGCCTTGCTTGTGCTTCATTCTCAGCTCGAAACTGTGTCGGTCTTCACTGGAATTGCTGTATATATCGAATAGGCCCTGTGATATATCGGAATCTTTAGGATGTGTAAACTGATGAAATTTTTCAATATCGATTGGGTGAAGTTCATCTAATGTATAACCAATGATTTCAGCCCAACGTTCGTTAAGGTTGAGTTCTCCTGTTTGGACTTTCAAGTCCCAAATGCCCACATTGGTAGAATCTACGACTAACTCAAGTTGTCTTGCGGTTTCAGACAGCTCTTGTTCACGCTTAATTTTATCGGTTATATCATTTTCGACACCGACAAATGCAGTTAGATTATTGTGTTCGTCAAATACGGGAGAAATCGAAACGTCATTCCAAAAAGGTGTTTTGTCTTTGGTGTAGTTAATCACTTCAACGTTGACGCTTTGATGGGCTTTAAGCGCTTTAGATATCTGGCCTAAGGCTTTTAGGTCCGTCTTTTCACCTGAAAGGAATCTATGATTCTTTCCGATTACCTCGTTTTCGTTATACCCGGTTATCTTAAGGAACGCTTTATTGGTATAGATTAGAGGAAGATCCTGTTGTGTGGCATCTGCAACTGTTACACCGACAGGGCTTACTTCTAGGGCTTTTAAGAGGACTCTGTTTCTATTTTGCTCTTCTCTCAGTTCTTTTTCAGACTGTTTGACTGCTTTGTATGGGTTGATAAAAAACTTTTTTCCAAGCCAGACTAGCAGTATAAAGACGACCAAAAATGTCAGAAGAAGGCCAATGAAGATACTTTGGATAACCTGATTAACTTCAGAAGCGAGGTGTTGTTGATAGATGTAATATTCGACGTTAAGTTGGGTCTGACCAGCAACTTGTTCGTCAACTTTTTGGTAATTAAGAGTGTTGTTTAGAGAAGAGTAATCAAGGTAATCACCTTTGATTCTAATGCTGGCGGCATGTGCTTGGGTAGTAAATAATGTACTGATGTCTTTATCAAATCGAACTAGAACAACACCTTCGCTAGCACCGTTATAGTTGACTGAAACAGCGATAGAGAAGTGCCATTGTTCATTATCTCGATGTTTTAATATAACCCACGGCCTTTCGCCATTTAGTATCTCTTCGAACCAAGGTTCATTTTGTAAGTTCAAATTCAAGGTTTGGTTGGAAGGCCTGTAAATAGGCTCCCCAATAATATTTAGTAAGAATACAGATTCATGCTGACCGAGGATTAGAAGTGAGTCCAAAAAATCGACAAGGTTTTCTTCCGAATCTAGAGTAGCCATCACCGCACTAGTTAAAAGAGGGTTCTTAGCTAGGTCCTGTAAGAACAGAATACGATCGTCTACATAGTTACCTATCGAAGTGGCAGCGTTTGCAGCTTGTGCGCTAGTTGTTCGATTTTGAAAGTCTATCGTAATATCACGAACACGTTCCCCAATTGCGATATAACTAGAGGTCAAAGCTATAGCGAAAAAGGCAGCAATAAACAGATAAAATAGTGTATCTGTTGAAAGTTTTAAACCTCGTTTACGAAGCTGCATCCTATTACTCAACTAGTTAGGAACTTTCGGAATTGTGTTGGGCATTACTTCTATTACTCCATCCGGGGTAAATTTGGCCATACATAGATCAGATAATCCGAGCGCTTCATGTGCATCTAAATTAGATTGACTAAAAGTAGAATAGGGCTTTTGGTAAGTTTTTATTAGGCCTTTAACAGGCGTGTTTAATGACTCTAATTCTTCTCGAAGTAACTGCCTATTTTGAGCCATATCATCACTTAGAGTTATATTTTGCATTGCTTGGATAGCTACCTTGGCTAAGTCATACGCATGGGTGTACCCCGTAGGCGATTTTAGAGAGCGATAATCAGTTAATGCTTCAGGGAATAGCTTCTGACCTCTGGCAAATACTGATTGGCTGAATTTGGATTCTTCAGAGCTGACAAAAGAGAAGCAGCTTTGAATAAAGCTTAAATCCAGCTTAGATAGGGTTGTAGGCCCTAATGTCTGGGGGAAGTTTCCGCCGGTAATTCCCCAATGAGAAAGCACAGGTAGATTGAATTGTTCAACCTCTGTCATGGCTGTCATAAAGGTAGCGCCTTCTATAGCGTTACCAACGAAGATAACGCAGTCACTATCGGATTTGGCAATTTCTCTCAAAATTAATTTGGCTGCATTGTCTTTGGTATTCCAATTAAACCATGTGACTTCAGGTGTAATGGACAGTGAACTTTCAAAGTAGTTGGTTATTGTCTTGAAGTTCGATTTCCCCCAGCCTGTATCTTCGAGTAATAGGTGGGGAGATTTGCATTGTTTTGAATTTACTGCGTAATCGCTGATTCGCAAGCCCGCTTTTGTATCATCGACAGATAATCTGAATACCCAGTTATTACTATCAGGATGGCGGGTAATAGGTCCACCTGCTGCCCACGGAACTAGTAGCAGAATTTCATTATCGTTGATGTATTGACGATATTTAATGTAAGGGGGGGAATGTAGTCCGCCAAGTATAAATAGGGCACTAGGATCATTTACGAATTGTTTCATTGTTCTGTGGCTACGAACAACATTTCCTCGATGATCTTTTTCAACAAATTCGAGTTGGTAGTTACCAATTTTATAATCGATTTCGTCCATAGCGGTAAGGAAACCCATCTTCATGGCTTGTGCAGAGGAAGAGTGAGAGGTGTAGTCTGAGTCGTGATAAATGCGAATGACTTTGTCATTGGCTGAAACAGTGGATATTAGAAGGCAGGCAAGTACGCCAATTGCAGATAAGCTTTTGTTCATCCTTGTAATCCTTTAATCAACTAGCCATTCTTTTAGTTAGACAGTTCAGAGCTTATTCAAGTATTTAAGAATATTTTAGTACTAAATCAAATACTTGCTCGTGAATTGCTAAGAATATATGGCAATGATTGGATATTAAAGCTTATTAATCTATTAACTATTTCCTTGTGCGCTTTGTATTTCGAATCTGTTGTCGGTTATTCCTGTTGTTATGAGGCCTGCGACTCGTGGTGTTTTTACTGTTTTTCGGTAGGTTTAAAGTGACTTCGACTAACTTAGAGTTCCCAGGCTTTAGACTGTCTAATGTCCAATCACCAATTGCATAGCGAATTAGGCGTAGGGTTGGGAAGCCAACGGCTGCCGTCATTCGTCTTACTTGTCTATTTTTGCCTTCAGTAATTTTCAATTCGACCCAGCTGGTAGGCTGATTTTTACGTTCGCGAATGGGTGGATTACGAGGCCATATATCAGGTTCATCGATCGCCTTGGCTTTTGCTGGACGAGTTATACCGTCTTTGAGTTCAACGCCTTTACGTAAGGCATTCAAAGCAGTCTCAGTGATATCTCCTTCAACTTGGGCCCAGTATGTTTTTTCTTGCTTAAATTTAGGATTAGCTAAGTAATGTTGTACAGCGCCTTCGTTGGTAAGAATCAGTAAGCCTTCAGAGTCATAATCTAATCGGCCAGCAGCATAATAGCCCGGCTGATCAATAAAATCGGCTAGTGTGCTTTTATCGTCATTGGTAGTGAACTGAGTAAGTACTTGAAAAGGTTTATTAAAAAGTAATAGCTGGCTCATTGTTTTTCAGTTCTTTAAAGCATGGTGCGATCAATCAAAGGGATAATGCTGATCTATACTGATCCTGTAGCGCAATCATATCACTGATCACAGCTTCTGCGGTGTAACAAATCGAGTTGGAGTAGATTATGGGTTATAAAAATATTTCTGTACCTGATGGCGACAAGATAACAGTTAATCAAGATCATTCATTAAATGTTCCTGATAACCCTATTATTCCTTATATAGAAGGAGATGGGATTGGTATGGATGTGACTCCTCCGATGATCAGTGTGGTTGATGCTGCGGTCAATAAAGCCTATGGAGGTGACCGTTCAATATCCTGGATGGAAGTTTTTGCTGGTGAGAAGGCTACCTCAGTATACGAGCAAGATACATGGCTGCCAGATGAAACCTTGGAAGCTTTTAAGGAATTTGTTGTTGGGATTAAAGGGCCATTAACTACACCTGTAGGTGGTGGTATTCGTTCGCTTAATGTTGCCTTACGTCAGGAGCTTGATCTTTATGTCTGCCAAAGACCGGTGCGTTGGTTTAAAGGCGTACCGAGCCCAGTTATCAAGCCAGAAGATGTGGATATGGTGATCTATAGGGAAAATTCAGAAGATATCTACGCTGGAGTAGAGTGGCAGGCTGGCTCGTCTGAAGCAGAGAAAGTGATTCGTTTTTTAAAAGAGGAGATGGGGGTTACCAAAATTCGTTTCGATCAACAGTGCGGTATTGGTGTGAAGCCTGTATCTGAGCAGGGAACAAAGCGCCTAGTAAGGAAAGCGTTGCAGTACTGCGTGGATAACGATCGGGAATCCCTAACGTTGGTACATAAAGGTAATATCATGAAATTTACCGAAGGTGCTTTTAAAGATTGGGGCTACGAATTGGCGGCAGAAGAGTTTGGAGCAAAGCTTAAAGATGGAGGCCCTTGGATGAGCTTTCAAAATCCAAACACAGGTAAAGAAATTATAATTAAAGATGTAATAGCGGATGCGATGTTGCAGCAGATTCTGCTTAGGCCCGCTGAGTATGACGTAGTCGCAACGCTAAATTTAAATGGTGATTACCTTTCAGACGCCTTGGCTGCGGAAGTGGGAGGTATAGGGATCGCCCCGGGTGCCAACCTATCAGATGAAGTTGCGATATTTGAAGCAACTCATGGAACCGCACCTAAATATGCAGGTAAAGATATGGTGAATCCAGGTTCTCTGATTCTATCTGCCGAAATGATGTTAAGGCATTTAGGTTGGTCAGAAGCTGCAGATCTGATTATTAAGGGTATGGATGGCGCTATTGCTGCTAAAACTGTAACCTACGACTTTGAACGTCTTATGGACGGAGCTCAGTTGTTATCAAGCTCTGAGTTTGGTGAAGCGATTATCAAGAATATGTAGTTAGTTTCTAACAGACACAAAAAAACCAGCTTCATGCTGGTTTTTTAGTCTATCGATTTAACCTTTTTATTATTGGGTTACTAAAGGTTTGATTTGTACGGCATGAGTACCTTTGGGACCCGGCTGGGTTTCAAACTCAACTTGTTGGCCTGCTTTGAGACTCTTATAGCCATCTACTTCTATCGCAGAATAATGAGCAAAGAGATCCTCTTCATGTTCATCTGATAGGATAAAACCATATCCTTTAGAATTGTTGAACCACTTTACTTTCCCTGTCTGCATAACTAACTCCCGTATCCAAAACTACAATTGGATTACTAACCTGAACGTACTCCCTTTAGCTGCTAGAATAGTTGCTAAAGGTTGTCCCCTAAAAGTTGCAGGTACTACTGGGGCCTTGCCTATCCTGCTATTCTGATTATAGCACCACCCACAGAATATGTGACAAGTGTACAATCACTGTTCAGTAGTAAATATTAGCGTAAATTTAGAAGAATGTTAGATGTCTATTGATTTTGAACAAAAAGTAATTCGAATGTCTAATGAAGATGAACATGAAGATTTTGATCATGATCACGGATTAGTCACGGAAGAAGCAAAGCCACAACTTAAGAAACCATCGATGTATCGTGTGGTTTTGATGAACGACGACTATACACCAATGGATTTCGTCGTGGCTGTGCTCATGATGTTTTTTAATATGGACCAAGAAAAAGCTACACAAGTGATGTTATCGGTCCATACTCAAGGGAAAGGAGTATGTGGAATTTTTACCCGTGATGTAGCTGACACGAAAGCAGCTATAGTTAATCAATATGCGAGAGACAATAATCACCCTCTGCTATGTGAAGTCGAGAAAGTCTGAAGAGGAACCGTTATGTTAAACCGAGAACTCGAAGACACGCTCAGTGCAGCTTTCCAAGCCGCAAAGGAAAAGCGACATGAATTTATAACTGTCGAACATTTGTTGCTGGCGTTGTTGGATAATTATGAGGCGCATGAAGTTCTTGCAGCCTGTGGTGCTAACTTTGAAGGTATTAGGCAGAACCTTTCTTCGTTCATCGAAGAAACTACGCCTTTATTATCTGAAACACTACCTGATTTGGAAACGCAACCAACACTCGGATTTCAGCGAGTACTTCAGCGTGCGGTGTTCCATGTTCAGTCATCTGGTAAGAATGAAGTTACTGGAGCAAACGTACTTGTAGCGATTTTTAGCGAGCAAGAAAGTCAGGCTGTTTATATTCTGCAGCAGCATGGTATTGAGCGAATCGATACGGTCAATTACATCTCGCATGGCATTTCTAAAATGTCGGAGCACGATCACGAGCACTCTGATGCTTCGGTTGAGAGTGAGACTGCAGGTGAAGAGAAGGATGATAGTCCGCTCGCTAAATATGCAATCAATTTGAATGCTGAAGCTGAAAACGGTCGCATTGATCCTCTTGTAGGGCGGGATTCTGAGGTTGAGCGTGTCGTTCAGATTCTATCTCGCCGCCGTAAGAACAACCCTCTATTAGTAGGTGAAGCGGGTGTAGGTAAAACAGCGATTGCTGAAGGTCTAGCGAAGTTGATCGTTGAAGACAAAGTACCTGAAATTATCAAAGAGTCGATCGTATACTCGCTTGATCTAGGTGCTTTGCTTGCAGGTACTAAATACCGTGGTGATTTTGAGAAACGCCTTAAAGGTCTTTTAAATGAGATCAAAGGTAAAGATCACGCGATTCTATTTATTGATGAAATTCATACTATCATCGGTGCTGGTGCAGCGTCTGGTGGCTCTATGGACGCATCAAACTTACTTAAACCACTGCTAAGTTCAGGTCAAATCCGTTGTATCGGTTCTACCACTTTCCAAGAATTCCGCGGAATATTTGAGAAAGACCGTGCATTAGCACGTCGTTTCCAGAAAGTAGACGTCCTTGAGCCTAGTATCGAAGATACCTATGCGATTCTTAAAGGCCTTAAAGGTCGTTTTGAGGAACACCATGAACTTGCTTACAGTGATGAAGCGCTACGTGCAGCTGCAGAGCTAGCAGGTCGCTACATCAACGATAAGCATATGCCTGACAAAGCAATCGATGTGATTGATGAAGCCGGGGCTTACCAGCGTCTATTGCCTAAAGAGCTGCGTAAAGCAGAGATTGGTACGGAAGATATCGAGGCGATTGTCGCTAAGATTGCCCGTATACCGCCTAAAAGTGTTTCTGCGTCTGATAAGAATCAGCTGGCTAAACTGGATAGCAATCTTAAGATGGTTGTTCTTGGTCAGGACGAAGCGATCGATACGCTATCTTCTGCAATCAAGCTTTCCCGTGCTGGTCTTAAAGAGCCAGATAAGCCTGTAGGTTGTTTCTTGTTCGCTGGTCCAACCGGTGTCGGTAAAACAGAAGTAACGCAGCAGCTAGCACGTATCATGGGGATTGAGCTGGTTCGTTTTGATATGTCTGAGTACATGGAGCGTCATACAGTATCGCGTTTGATTGGTGCACCTCCGGGTTATGTTGGCTATGACCAAGGTGGTTTGCTGACAGAGGCGATTACCAAGTCTCCGCATTGTGTTCTGTTACTTGATGAGATCGAGAAGGCGCATCCAGAAGTCTTTAATCTGTTACTTCAAGTGATGGATAGCGGTACTTTGACTGACAACAATGGTCGTAAAGCAGATTTCCGTAACGTGATCTTGGTGATGACTACCAATGCCGGTGCGGAAGATATGAGTCGTGCTTCGATTGGTTTTACTAAGCAAAATCATGCTTCTGACGGTATGGCTGCTATACGTAAGATGTTCACGCCGGAGTTCCGAAACCGTCTTGATGGCATTATTCAGTTCAAAGCCCTTACAACTGGCATTATTAAAGGTGTGGTTGATAAGTTCTTTGCTGAGCTTCAAGTTCAGTTAGAAGATAAGCGTGTAGTACTGCATCTAGATGATGAAGCCCGTACTTGGTTTGCAGAGAAGGGCTACGATGAGCAGATGGGTGCACGCCCAATGAAACGCTTGATTCAAGAGAAGCTGAAGAAGCCGTTAGCTGAGATGATTCTATTTGGCGAACTATCCGAAGAGGGTGGAGAAGTTGCTATTAGTGTCGATGCTGATGGTGAGATAAGTGTAGAAGCGATGACCTGCGCATAAGCAGGTCTTTCAAGACACAAAAAAGGCAGCCATTAGGCTGCCTTTTTAAATTCTTTCCTGCGAAGCAGGGAGAAAGCAATGATTAACGCGCGCGATAAACGATACGGCCTTTGCTTAGGTCGTATGGAGTTAGTTCTACTTTAACTTTATCGCCAGTCAGGATACGGATGTAGTTTTTACGCATCTTACCTGAGATGTGCGCAGTAACAACGTGGCCGTTTTCCAGCTCAACTCGGAACATAGTGTTCGGGAGCGTGTCAACCACGGTGCCTTCCATTTCAATGCTATCTTCTTTAGCCATTAATTCTCTACCTTGTTGAGGATCTCCAGAAAATCTGGACCGAATAATTGCGCGGTATTGTGCCTGAAAAGAGAGCCATTATCAAAGCAAATCTAACAACATCTTCTTTTGTTGATATATGAGTGTTTTATTCGGGCTTTACTAGGGTCCAATAACCATCTATCAGCAGCTCGAAGGGCTGGAATGATACCTTGTAGCTCATTTTGCGACACTCTTTAACCCAATAGCCTAAGTACAAATAGTTTAATCCTTCATCTTGGCAATACTGTAATTGCCATAATATGCAGTACGTTCCTAAGCTGCGTTTAGGGAAAGAGGGATCATAGAAAGTATATATAGCTGATAAACCCTGCTGCAGTCGATCAATCACGCTTACAGCTAGCAGATTAGAATCACCGTCTCGGAATTCTAAAAACTGTGTATGTTCCTCACCTTCAACCAAGAATGAGTTAAATTGATCAAGGCTGGGTGGGTACATATCACCATCTTGATGACGTTCATTGATGTAACGTGAGTAAAGCGTGTAATACTCTTCGGTAAACTGTGCTGGTTTAGCAGTAACGGTTAGGTCTTTGTTTTTATTGATAATTCGTTTTTGGCTTTTCTTGAGTTGGAATATTGCCAAGGGAATTCTAACGGATATGCACGCGTTGCAGCCATCACAGTGAGGGCGGTAGATATGCTTGCCACTGCGACGAAAACCCAAGTCTGAGAGCTGGCCATAGGTATGCTGATCAATGTCAGCATGTGGATCTACAAACAAAGTTTTAGCTGTTTTGTTTTCTAGATAGCTGCAATCGTGTTCTGGTGTGGCATAAAAGTGCAAAGTCCTAAGGTTCGTCACACTTAACTCCAATTAATCGCCATGTGTTTCAAACTGCCAGCTATGGTCGAGCGGTTGATCAAGGTATTTATCCAAATAACTTTGAAATGACTCTCTGGGTATCTCATAAGCGCCTAATGAAAACAGGTGCTCATTACTTACTTGGCAGTCAATTAAAGCATAGCCCCACTTTTCAAGCTGTTCGACCATTTTTATCAACGCAATTTTAGAGGCGTCGCGTTTGCGGCTAAACATTGATTCGCCAAAAAATAGTTTACCGATTGCTAACCCATACAAGCCTCCAACGAGTTCGCCGTCCATGTAGACCTCTACGGAGTGAGCAACGCCTAGTTTATGTAGGTGGTTATAGGCATTTTGAATATCGCGGGTGATCCAAGTACCATCTTCGCCTTTACGTGGTTCTGCACACGCCGCAATCACATTAGCAAAGTTTTTATCAAACTCTACTCTGTAATCATCTTTCTTAAGGCGTTTTCTCATGCTGCGCGAAACATGCAGCGCATCCGGAGTGATGACACAGCGAGGACTCGGGCTCCACCATAGAATCGGTTCGCCAGGGCTGTACCAAGGGAAAATACCCATTCGATAAGCAGAAACTAAGCGTTCAGGTGTTAAATCACCACCTGCCGCTAATAATCCATTTGGATCTTCTAATGCTTGATCGATAGGGGGGAATGGATCGTTTGAATCTTGTAACCAAGGAAGCATAAAAAAAGAAGCTGCCATGAAGGCAGCTTCAGTCTCACTTATTTTTCTAGATCGTCTAGGAAGCGCTCTGCATCAAGCGCAGCCATGCAGCCGAAACCGGCGGATGTGATTGCCTGACGGTAGATGTGGTCACATACATCACCCGCAGCGTAAACACCTTCTACAGATGTTTGAGTTGCATTACCTTCAAGGCCTGATTGAATCTTCAGGTAGCCATCTTTCATCTCTAGCTGGCCTTCAAAGATATCTGTGTTTGGTTTGTGGCCGATTGCAATAAATACGCCTGCAACATCAAGGCTCTGCTCAGCGCCATCAGTTGTGCTCTTAAGGCGAAGGCCTGTAACACCAGAATCGTCACCAAGAACCTCTTCAAGTGTGTGGTTCCAAATGATGTTGATGTTACCGTTCTCTGCACGATCAAGGATTTTATCTTGAAGGATCTTTTCAGAGCGCAAAGAATCACGACGGTGAATCAATGTTACTTCTTCAGCAATGTTAGATAGGTACAGCGCTTCTTCTACTGCAGTGTTACCACCGCCTACAACAGCCACTTTCTGGCCGCGGTAGAAGAAACCGTCACAAGTTGCACATGCTGATACACCTTTGCCTGCAAATGTTTCTTCAGAAGGTAGGCCTAGGTATTGAGCAGAAGCACCTGTAGAGATGATTAGCGCATCACAGGTGTACTCGCCCATGTCGCCTTTAAGACGGAAAGGACGGTTTTGAAGATCAGTTTCGTTGATGTGATCAAAGATTACTTGAGTATCGAAACGCTCAGCGTGCTGTTGCATGCGCTGCATCAATTCAGGACCTTGAACACCGTCAACGTCACCAGGCCAGTTGTCAACGTCGGTTGTAGTTGTTAGCTGGCCGCCAGCTTGCATACCGGTAATAACAACTGGGTTTAGGTTTGCACGTGCTGCGTAAACGGCTGCAGTGTAGCCCGCAGGGCCGCTTCCAAGAATAATTAACTGGTGATGTTGTACGTCGCTCATAGTAAAAAATGAATCCGTTAAAAAGTTATGAGTGTATTAATGGGGTGCACTAAGAAAATATCAACCCGCCATGCTGAGTTTTGCACTGGCGTGTTCATAGAATTGTTCTAAAGACAGCATCATAAAGCTTTCACCGGAAGGGTCTCTTACATAACCTTCGATTGGCGTACTTTGATCGATCTTTTTTAGATTATCCATGGCAACAGGAGAATAGTCGATAATATCACCGATATTATCTAGGACCATAGAGAACCATGGTGTGCGGCCATCTTTTGTTAGATGTAGAACGATCGGGTGGATACTGTTTTTTAGGTAGTCTTGAATATGCCCAAGGGTACGCAGAAGCTTCTTCAAGGAGGTCTGTCGCTCAATGCGTAGTATTTCGACAGCTTCTTCTTGATTGCCTGCAGAAGTCATATCTAAAAGCTTATCACCTAAAGAGTGGATGTCTTTATGAGGCTGTTCGATCTTGTCGAGTAGAGCCCTTAAACCGTCATCTTCGGTTTTATAGCTGTAAAACCATTGCCCGAAAGCACATGCATGTGGATCGCGTGCTTTGTTGAATGGTTCGTTTGAACGTATGGAATTTTCTAAAGCGTCCATCCAGTCGATATGAGCTTGCTGGTAGACTTTGATTTCGGCAATCAGCTCTAAAATAGTGTCTCTCTCTTTATTGTGTGCAAGAGACGTCGCGCATTCGAAGACTTGAACTAAAGTGTTGCGGAAATCTAAGTAGCCAATAAATCCTTCAACGCGCTCAGTGGCATACTTTATCTCACCGAAGCTATCTGAAAATGAAAGAATGTTGCTGACATCGATACCATACATGCTTTCACCAATAGGGAAGGTCAGCGCACGGCGGTTATCTGTATGTAAATTGGTCAGAGACATAGAGTGCATCCATTGAAATATTTCAGATACAAAAGCTTAGTATAAATTGAGTGCAGTTATATTACAGATAAGAGTAAAGAAAACCTGCATCTCGTAACTATGAATTATAAACCAATGCGCTTCAACCGTTAGTCGCGGATTAAATTATGTTATTGTAGTCATTGGTTTTTTAATACAGATCTATGGAGCTTCACCCTTGAGCGCGACCGACAACGGACAACGTTTAAGTTTTCCCGAATTACTTGTAAGAATCAGCCGTGAATCGAGTTTAATCGTTGTTGTTACGGTCAGCCTGTTTTTGATTGTGGCTTTATTTGGATTTAATCCGAAGGATTCAGGATGGTCACACCTAGGCTATCAGCCAGAAATTAGCAATTTAGCGGGGCCAGTAGGTGCTTGGATAGCAGACCTTCTTATTTCTGGTCTAGGGCTAGCTGCATTTTTTATCCCGCTTCTAATTTTGTATCAAACCGGACGTTTTCTGTTTAGAAAACATAGCGGTGCATTGGATGTTATCCCTTTCTTTATGCTGCGTTTAACTGGCGCTTTGCTGTTTTTAACGGCTTTCAGTGCGCTGAGTGCAACTCACATCTCTAACACTGGTTTAGATTATCCTTTCACTGCGGGTGGTATTTTAGGTGAAGCGGTTTCTGACTTAGCTGTCTCTCTATTAAGTGTATTGGGCAGCTCTTTAGTACTCTTTGCGCTACTTTTGTTTGGATTAACCTTGCTGCTAGAAATGGGTTGGGGCTCAGTCCTCGAAAGAGTAGGGCAGAAAGTTGTTAAGTCGACAGAAACTGTACTGCCTCAAAAGCAAGAGCGAGAGGCATCACTGGATCTTTCTGATGATGAGCTTTCAAAAGCCGAAGCGACTTTGCAAAGAGACTACATAAAGGATCAGTTTGAAGAGCAAGCGCCTCCAATCGTTAATGACCGAATTGAACCGAGTTACTCTGACATTGCTAAACCAGTCACGATCGAAGAGAAATTTGCCTCTCGATTCAGTTCTGCAGGTGTCATGGATACTGCTGAAAATAAAGAATCAGCAGTTGAAGAGGTTTCTTTAGTGAGACCTCAGAGTACTCGCCAGGAACCTAAAGTTGAGCAGCAGATAGAAGAGCATATTGATACTGAAACGGGTGAAATTCTCACTGCACCTGAGCCAGTGAAAGCGAAACCTGTAAAACAAACGGTGGAAGAGCAAGCTGTTGTACAAGCTGTATTGGCAACATCTCCAGAATCAGTTCCAGTTGTTACACCAACAGTAGCAGAAGACGCTAAACCGCAGGTTAAAATCGTACCGCTGTCTGAAACGCATAAGCCAATGCAAGATAAAGAGCTTGGTTTGGACGAAGCCGGTGCTCCAAAACGTAAACCTGCACGCAAGATTCCGCCGTTAGAGCTTTTAGATCCACCAGAACTGAACACAGATACGGGTTACTCGCCAGATGAGTTAGAGCAGATGTCTCGCTTGCTTGAGAGTAAGCTAAAAGACTTTGGTGTAATCGCGGAGGTAGTCGAGGTAAATCCTGGCCCTGTAATCACTCGATTTGAGATCCAGCCTGCACCGGGTGTTAAAGCCAGCAAAATTACCAACCTAGCTAAAGATCTTGCTCGTTCTATGGCCGTGACCAGCGTGCGTGTAGTTGAAGTTATTGCAGGTAAGTCGGTAGTCGGTATTGAGATTCCAAATGAATCTCGTCTAACTGTACATCTTAGTGAAGTGCTGAGTTCTAAGCCGTATCTATCAGCGGGCTCTAAAGTGACTATCGGTTTAGGTAACGATATTGCAGGTAACCCTGTGGTAGCTAACCTTGCCAAAATGCCTCACTTGCTGGTGGCAGGTACAACCGGTTCTGGTAAATCGGTAGGTGTAAACGCTATGCTTCTATCGCTGTTGTTTAAAGCAACACCAGAAGAGGTTCGTTTGATCCTAGTCGATCCAAAGATGTTGGAGCTTTCTATCTACGAAGGGATTCCACATCTATTAACGCCAGTTATCACCGACATGAAAGATGCTGCATCGGGTCTACGCTGGTGTGTGGGCGAGATGGAGCGACGTTACCGTCTTATGGCTAAGATGGGTGTACGTAACCTAGCCGGCTTTAACGACAAGATTGATGAAGCACGTAAGAAAGGCGAGCCTCTACTAGATCCACTTTGGAATGCAGAAGAGCATGGCGAGCCATTCGGTACACCTGCACCTGAGCTCGAACCACTACCTTACATTGTTGTTGTGATCGACGAATTCGCCGACATGATGATGATCGTAGGTAAGAAGGTAGAAGAGCTAATTGCACGTATCGCTCAAAAGGCCCGTGCTGCAGGTATCCACTTAATCCTAGCGACTCAGCGTCCATCGGTTGATGTTATTACCGGTCTGATTAAGGCAAATATCCCAACGCGTATCGCTTTCCAGGTATCTTCACGAATCGATTCCAGAACAATCTTGGATCAATCCGGTGCAGAGCACCTGTTAGGTTGGGGTGACATGCTTTATCTACCTGCTGGTACCAGCTTGCCAAATCGTGTGCATGGTGCATTTGTAAGTGATGACGAAGTGCATCGCGTGGTAGAGGCCTGGAAGAAACTAGGTCAGCCAGATTATATTACTGAGATTACTGAAGGTGATGCTGTTTCAGACGGCGGAGGTTCAGGTTCACTGTTCGATGATGAACAAGACCCGCTATATGACGAAGCGGTCGCATTTGTATTGGAAACCCGCAAAGCATCGATTTCCAGCGTGCAGCGTAAGCTTAAAATTGGTTATAACCGCGCCGCTCGAATGGTTGAGGCGATGGAAGCCGCTGGTGTTGTAAGTACTGCGGGCAGTAATGGGCAGCGTGAAGTATTAGCCCCATCTCCGAACGGTGAGATGTAATATCACCTAAAAGGTTTGAGTATGAGATTTACGAGCTACATTAAGAAATTTGTTATTCATACAGCATCAGCCTGCCTAATCGCAGGGACCAGTGTTGCGATGGCTGCAACCGATGGTGCCAATAAACTGAATGAGTTACTACAAGGTTACGACAGCTTTTCAGCCAAATTTGAACAAGTTACCTTGGCTGAAAATGGCCGTGAAGCACAGAAAACAGAAGGAAGTTTGCTATTAGCTAAGCCTAATCGTTTTCGCTGGGAAACTCAGCAGCCATTCCCGCAAGAGATTGTATCTGACGGTGAATATATCTGGATCTACGATCCTGATTTAGAGCAAGTGACACAAAGAGCAGCAGATACTCAGCAAGACAGTGCGCCTGCATTGATTCTGAATGGCCAAATTGGCGAGTTGCAGAAAACTTACGCAGTTCGTTTAATTGAAGACACTGGAAGTGAGCAGATCTTCGATCTTAAGCCGTTATCTGATCAATACAGCTTCAGCCGCATCCGTTTAGCATTTGCTGGTAATGTGATTTCTGAGCTGATGCTGGAAGATTCACTAGGCCAACGTACATCTGTCGTATTTGCAGAGCAGACACTGAACCCAGAAGTGACCAATCAAAGCTTTTATTTCCGTGTTCCAGAAGGAACAGACGTTATTGTAGATATTGAGGAATAGAGTGGATCTATTTTCCCAAGCGCCTGCATACGAGCCATTAGCGGCTCGTATGCGTCCAAGAACACTGACCGAATATATTGGTCAGTCTCATCTATTGGGGCCAGACAAACCACTAAGGAGCACATTAGAACAGGGCGTTGCCCATTCTATGGTGTTTTGGGGGCCGCCAGGTGTAGGGAAAACAACGCTCGCAAAGTTGATTGCTCATCACGTTGATGCACACTTTATAACACTTTCTGCTGTTTTATCGGGCGTAAAAGATATTCGTGTCGCGGTAGAGCAAGCAAAACAGCATTCGATGCAAAGTGGACGCAAAACGATCCTCTTTGTCGATGAGGTTCACCGCTTTAACAAATCCCAGCAGGATGCCTTTCTACCTTATGTAGAGGACGGCACTATCATCTTTGTGGGTGCAACCACAGAAAACCCATCTTTTGAGTTGAACAACGCCTTACTTTCGCGTGCGAGGGTATACACCCTAAAGTCACTTCAAGAGTGTGAAATTCTTGAGGTGCTACAACGGGCAATTAACGACAGCGACAAAGGACTGGGTAATAGAAACTTCCAGATTACTGACGATATGTTAGCGCGTTTAGCGCAAGCTGCGGATGGTGATGCTAGGCGCTCACTAAACCTTTTAGAAATCGCGACAGATCTAGCCGAAACACAAGCAGATGGAACAGAACTGATTAATGAAGAAGTTCTGGCTGAGGTACTGCGATCAACGGGACGTCGTTACGATAAGCAGGGTGATATCTTTTACGATCAGATCTCTGCGTTTCATAAATCAGTCCGAGGCTCATCACCTGATGGTGCTCTGTATTGGTATTGCCGAATGCTGGATGGCGGTTGTGACCCCTTATATATCGCAAGACGGCTGGTAGCGATTGCCTCCGAGGATATTGGCAATGCTGACCCTCGTGCTATGCAAGTGGCCTTATCAGCATGGGATGCATTTGATCGCGTAGGGCCTGCAGAAGGTGAAAGGGCAATAGCGCAAGCCGCTATCTATTGTGCTTCTGCGCCAAAGAGTAATGCAGTTTATCAGGCTTTCAATCAATGCATGGCAGATGTTAAGGCACAGCAAGGCTATGAAGTGCCAGTTCATCTTCGAAATGCGCCAACCAGCTTGATGAAAGAGATGGGCTACGGTGATGAATACCGCTACGCGCATAATGAACCCGACGCTTATGCTGCTGGAGAATCTTATTTACCGCCAGAAATTGCAGATCAGCAATGGTATCATCCTCAAGAAAGAGGCTTGGAGCTGAAAATAGGTGAAAAATTACGTCACCTTAAACAGCTCGATCAGCAAAGCCCACTCAAACGCTATTCAGGCGAATAACCGCAGGGAAAAGGATTAGGGGATGTTAAATCTCATCGCAATTGCCATTGGTGGTGCAACGGGTGCATTAGGTCGTTATTGGGTAAGTAGCTTACTTAATAATGCCGAGCATCGTATCCCTTACGGCACCCTAACTTGTAATGTGGTTGGCTCCTTCTTGATGGGCGTGTTATTTGTTCTCATTCTTGAAAAATCTAAACTCAGTCCTGAGTTGCGACCGCTATTAATGGTTGGTTTCATGGGCGCATTCACAACTTTTTCTACTTTTTCGTTAGAAACTGTCGCAATGCTGCAGCAAGGGCATATGATGTCGGCTGCGATTTATATATTATTAAGCGTTCTACTGTGTTTGGTTGCCATGTATGGCGGCCTTTGGTTTACACGCTTGTTCTAATCTTTATACATAGGTGTTTTAAAAGCTCATGCTCGACGCAAAAATTGTCCGTGCTAACCCGGAAGAAGTAGCACAGCTGCTGAAGAAAAAAGGTTTTGAATTCCCGGTTGATCAGTTTGTTGAGCTGGAAAACCAGCGTAAACAGCTTCAGGTTGAAACTGAGAACCTACAGAGCGAGCGAAACACACGATCGAAAGGCATTGGTAAAGCAAAAGCTGCTGGTGAAGATATCCAGCCATTGCTAGCAGAAGTTGCAGATCTAGGTAACAAATTAGATGCAGCTAAAGATGAGCTGAATAACTTGCAGGACAACTTGGAAGAGCTACTTTCTGGCGTACCAAACATCCCAAGCGATGAAGTACCAGAAGGAGCCGACGAAGAAGATAACGTAGAAGTACGCCGTTGGGGTACGCCACGTGAATTCGACTTTGAACCACAAGATCACGTTGCGCTTGGCGAAAAGAGCGGCGAACTAGATTTTGAAACGGCTGCTAAACTGACCGGTTCTCGTTTTTCTGTAATGACTGGCAAATTGGCACGTCTACACCGTGCGCTTATCCAGTTCATGCTTGATACACAGATTGAAGAACACGGTTACACAGAAACTTATGTACCGTACATGGTAAACGAAGATAGCCTTCGTGGTACCGGTCAGCTACCTAAGTTTGGTGAAGACCTATTTAAAGTACCGTTCGGTGATCGCCAGTACTACCTGATCCCAACGGCAGAAGTACCAGTAACAAACATCGTTCGTGACGAAATCGTTGATGCAGCTCAGCTGCCGATGAAGTACACAGCGCACACGCCTTGTTTCCGTTCTGAAGCGGGTTCATCTGGTCGTGATACGCGCGGTATGATCCGTCAGCACCAGTTCGAAAAAGTTGAGATGGTACAGATCGTTGAGCCATCAAAATCTTGGGATGCGCTAGAAGACATGATCCGTCATGCTGAAGCCATCCTACAGAAACTAAACCTTCCATACCGTGTAGTAACACTATGTGGTGGCGATCTAGGCTTTAGCTCCGCTAAGACTTACGACATCGAAGTATGGTTACCAGGTCAGGATAAGTACCGTGAGATTTCCTCTGTTTCCAACATGACAGACTTCCAAGCGCGTCGCCTAAAAGCGCGTTGGAGAAACCCTGAAACAGGCAAGCCTGAGCTTCTGCACACGCTAAACGGCTCTGGCTTAGCGGTAGGTCGCACACTGCTAGCAGTTATGGAGAACTACCAAACTGCTGACGGCAAGATCCAAATTCCAGAAGCCCTACAGTCATATATGGGCGGAAAAACTGAGATCTAATCTCAGGGTGATTAAGAAAAACACGCTTTTTACAGCGTGTTTTTTTTGGTCTGTATAATGAAAATACGACTCAGGGCTGATCGCCTTGTAACTTAACATGAGCAAAGGCTTTGAAGCTTTATGCCTAGTGAGAACTAATTGATAGATTAAGGACAAGTCTCAATGAATAAGTCACTCATCGCGATGATTGCAGTTCCATTGTTATCCACCTCAGCTATGGCTGATGGTAAATTCGGTGCATTGGCAGTGGACAGAAATAATGGATTCTATTTTGGTTGGTCCCATGACTATAGTTCACAGTCGCAAGCGAACATTCGAGCTTTAAGTGAATGTAATAGCCGTGGTGGGAGTTGCTCCGTTGTGTTGGAGTTGTCTGGCGCTAACCGATGTGGTGCTTACCGCACGATTAGCGGTGACGTTAGCACCGCTTATGGTTGGGGTAAGGCAGATAACAAGCAAAGTGCAAACAACATCGCGCTGAGTGAGTGTCTGAAACGTTCAGGTGGTGAATACTGTGGCAACCATGTTTGGACCTGTAACGCTGTTACAGTAGAGAAAAAAGCGAAAGCTAAACGCGTAGATATGGCGCAACTTAAACGTATCATCACAAGCTACTATGATCACGAAGGAATGTGGGCGGGTCAGTTTAAGATTGGTTATATCGGCAAAGTGCGCCTTGAAGGGCAGGGAGAACGCTTTCAGGCGCATGTTCGTTATAAATATGAACCCTTACCTCTGAATGAAAGAAAGGCCGGTTTTGATCAGCGAATCTTTCACATTGAAAGGATGGGTAATTCATACAAAGTTATAAAAATGGATGACTATATGTCAGCTTCGTTTTGAAGTTGGTATGAAAAGAGAGTAAAGCAATTATTAAACACGCCTTAGGGCGTGTTTTTTGTTATAGAGACTGATTGTCAGTTTACTCAAAATGTAGCCGTTCTAATGGGCTGTTGGTGCCCGCGTAATGTAGACCCAACACATGGGTATAAATCTGTGTCGTTTTAACATCGTTATGGCCTAGCAGTTCTTGCACTGTACGAATGTCTCTACCTTCTTGTAACAAGTGCGTCGCAAAAGAATGTCTGAATGTATGACAAGTAATCCTTTTGTCCGTAATACCTGATTCTATTACTGCTTGTCGTAATGCTTTGCCTATTACCGTGTCATGTAGATGATGACGACATTGATCATTAGAATCCGGATAGCAGCAGATGCTGGTGGAAGGAAACAGATACATCCATTTATGTTGCCTAAAGCCATTTGGGTACTTTTTATTAAGACCATGTGGCATAGAAGGGCCAATACCACGTTCATTGTCTTTTATCTGAATTTGTTTGGCTGTATCAATTAGATTTTTAAGTTCAGGCTTTAACGAAGGGCTCAGTAAAGTTTTTCTATCTTTGTTACCTTTACCGTCCCGAACAGTTAATGCATTCTGCTCTAAATCCACATCCTGAATTCTTAACCTTAAGCATTCGTTTAATCTCAGGCCGCTGCCATAAAGGAGCTTAAAAACAGTCTGATTTCGTCCTGTCGTACATGAAATGATTTTTTGAACTTCAGCGGGCGTTAAAACGGTAGGTAAGTGACGCTGTTTAGTTGCGTAACGAAAGTTGAGGTCGCCCAACGGGCGATTAAGCACTTTGTGATAAAGGAAAATCAGAGCGTTCAAAGCAACTTTTTGAGTATTAATCGCTACAGATCGGTTTTCCGCCATGCTGGATAAATAGGCTTTTACCTCTTCCGAACCCATAGCTTCGGGGTGTTTCTTCTTATGGAAATAGATAAATTGTTTAATCCAGTAGATATAAGTTTTCTCGGTACGAATGCTGTAGCCTCGTAACCGAATTTCTCTTCGGACTTTATTAAGAAAAGGGCTCTGAGCCATACCAATTACCTCCATGTAATGCATGTATGAATATACAGTATATTTATTGGTTGGCAAATTAAGTGACCGAATTTGATATGTTTCTCGGCTCAGCTTGCTTGTTTTACAACCAAGTTTAAGTTAAAAAAGTAAGTAAATCAGACAGATGGAAGTCTAGCTGGGGTAGATACACGGACCCCCGTATATCAATTGATATAGCGCATGCGCGGTTTGTCACGGAAGAATTTTTAGCATCTTAGAATTATTCCTTCCTTTTCAATTCCTTACATCTGTTATTGAACAAATACTGTTAGGGTAGATATACGGACCCCCGTATATACAAATGTTATGTGTCTGTGAGAAAGGTATGAAATTTGAGGAGCTTGGTATTCAAAACAGTTTGCTGTGGTTCTTCATAGCTATCTTTCTATTCTTTTGGCTAGGGGAGCAGCTTCTGGGCGCTGTTACGAGTTCAGAAATACAAAATCTTCGAGTAACAAATATGGTTTCTCTAAATTCGAATCCTATCTGGTTTGCTTTTGTTACGGTATTTAAAGTAATCGGGTGGGGGTTTTCCGTATTAGTCATTTATAAATACGTAACATCAAAACTGAAAAATAAAACACATAACAAGGCGCTTAAGTAATGACGCGCTTTGCGCGCCACTTAGCTGAGCGTTATGTTTCCTTAGGTCCTTACTATGTTGGCTTTTAATTGTGATCCATTGATAGAGCAAGTTTTTACGGTAGGCTTTGTTTTATCAATCCTTGCAGTCATCGTTACAAGTTTTGTTGTTTTCTCAAATGAAACGAAACCAGAGAAAGGCAAATGGGTTCTATTAGAAATACTGGGACCACTTCATCCATTAGTAACAAATCGTTATTTGAATGAAAAAGGCAGGAAATGGAAAGCCTATGCTGGAATTGCAATTTTTTGTTTAGTCGCAAGTATCCTAGTTTTGGAGTTGTTGCCGTCATGCCAACCTTAAAACATCAAAAATCGCCCTACGGGCTTGGACCGTCGCTGCGCTCCGGCCCTTTATGTTGGGCGTTATGTTTCAAGGATCTCTTGATGAGTAATGAAAGGCCTACAAGTGTTAGTGTGGTCAGTTGGTTCTTTATTATCTCTGGTCTTCTAGCTGTTCTTAGCGCTATTGGCTATGTATTTGTTGCTGTATCAGAACCTGATGCTGCTTCCCCAGTATGGAAAGGGGTATTACAAATATTGATTGCAGCATTTCTAGTTGTGGCTGGCATTTTCTTTTTAAAAGGCTCTGCAAAAGCTCGATTATTTCTAGAGTATTCAACTTATGTTTTGGCTTTTTTCTTCTTAAGCTACAGTGTTGCTTTAGCCAGCACGTGGGGATATGGGCCCTTATTTGGAGCTATCGTTTATTTAGTTCCATTATTCTTTATCAATCGAGCACTAAGGAACCCAAAGGTGATGAACTTTGTTAATTAAACATAACAAGCAGCTCAATTATGACGCGCTTTGCGCGCCACTTAGCTGAGCGTTAGAAGCCCTTAATACTCATACATCGGAGAATAAAATAGAGTGAATCAAGAATGGTTTGAAATGCAAGATATCCGACGCAAAAGCTTCGGCAAGTCAGTCTGGATTCCACTGCGCGCAGTATTTAATAAAGAGAAACAAGGGAGATATGGCTACGAGGGCTACAAGGAGGACTTTTTCGGTAGCGGCTCAATAGCTGTACCGAATGATAAAGTTGAAGAAGCAAAGAAACTTGGCTGGATGGATATTGGAATCAGTCATAATCACGCGGGCTGGGTTGAAGATGGTAAATATATACCAGCAGAAGTTTATCGAGATTACGGTGGTGAGTTTGAAGGAGTCCACCTTGTCTTAGATCAAATGTCTCAAGATGATGGCCCCAACGTTTGGCATTTGAATCAAGATTTGGTGGTCACACTTGGATTGCAGCGAGAAGGTAATTCTTGGGTTTGCCCAAATGACGGTTATGTTGAAGTTGCACGTCTGGAACTAACTGAAAACAACAAGCCTGTTTTATTGGAAATCAAATCTCTATATTTGAAGGATTATCTCTGCGCTAGAGATATGGCGCTCTATATGACGCATTACTTTAATAGAGATACCATTCTTAGCGATGCATCCCATATTGATTGGGAAGATGGAAATAATAGATACGAGGGTGAGCTAGATCGTTGGGAAGGCCGAGTTGCAGAGATTCATGAAGGTGGAAATCCGTTTGGTGGGAAGATGGCTGTGTTTCATGTGGCTAGAACGGATGTTGATGAAACTGACGATGTGCCAGATATATCTGGTATTCCTACCGACGAAAATACTCATGGAGAGTCTTGGGAAAGAGAATTCGAAGGCCGAAAACTTTATAGAGTATCTGGCGAGCTATGGCGAAATGAAGTTATCCTGCCGGGGGCAATCAGCTCAAGGGTTCGTGGAGATGAGACACAACCAACTACATTTTTTGTTGTTGATGCAGAAGGCAACAAGTCATGTGGGCGAGACCTTGTCAACTCTGGAAAGTGGGTATGGTTTAAGCCCGAGGTCATAATGGCTTTATGCCATAGACGAGGTGGTCATCTCTCCTTTTATACCGCTCAAACTGGTAGTGTTTCTTGCAGTCATGGTTATGGTGTTCATTTTGGAGTTAACGAACTCAGTTTAATTAATGTATATGCAAAGGATATAGGCCTTCTGCCAGAGTGGCAGCAACAGATCTGGGCTGGTTACAACATTAGTCCAGAAGGAGGGGTTTCCAACGAGCTACTTGCATCCCAAGTGAAAGCCGAACCCGCGGATACGAAAGCTCCAGAAGAGTTTTTAGGTCAAGGCATTGAGCTTGTAAACAAATTGGCAATGGAAAAGCTTAATATCCAGATATTTCGGCAACATGATGCAATCCCTCAACTCATTGAGAAAACTCATCGTTTTAGGGCTGTAGATGAACAGTCTTTTTTTGCATTAGCAAAAGATCTTGCAAGACTAATCGCAGATAGCCTCGATGCCCAAGCAATGCAATCTATTGTTACTCCACCGAAAAAGGAAAAATGGGGTTCACTGAAGTCTTTGGAGAATTTATTGGCTTCAAAATACGACAGGGAATTGGTTCGAAAGATCACCTCATCCTTAGTTGGCGTATACGAGTTGCGTCATGCTGATGCACATTTGCCTAGTAGCAAAATTGAAGAGGCATTTAAGCTTATCGAAATTGATAGGGCAGCACCTTTTGTTTATCAGGGATTTCAAATGTTACACCATGTTGTATCTAGCTTGTTTGGCATTGCCGAAGGTCTTGAAAAATGGAAGTAGCAAAAGCTTCTAACAAGTTGCTGCACGCGGAAAAATTACTCGCTTCGCTCCTAATTTTCCGGTGAGCAAGGCGTTGGTATGACTCCCACTGTCAAGTACAGGCACACTGATTTCTGCTTTATCTGTTAAGCCCTTCTTTCAATTAAAGTGAGTGAGCGCATCGAATGAGGCCGGTAAGTTCGTCGGTTTTCATGCTGGTATTCGTGGGTTACTCACTTTTCAGTAAGCAGTGCCTACCTTACTTTTTCCGTCGTGACACCGTTCTTCAGTCTATGCTCGTGGATCAACTGCGGGTGCAGTTGCCTGCCTAACGCCGTCGGAGATTATGCCACTGCCGTGGTCTGATCCGATGCACTCGCTCAACGCCTCTCATTACGCAGGGACCCTTGATAACCGTTTAGCTGGATCCACTGGTGATAAAACCACTTCTCTGGCAATCGCCCAGATATACGCCACCATCTCCCGCGCTATTGCCGTGACAACCACGTTATAGTGTTTCCCACGTTTCATTAAGCGTTGATAGCGCCGACACAACCTGAGTTGGGCCTGCCAGCCGATATCCACGATCTCTTTACTCAGACACTCCTGTCGCTTCTGTAACTCGGTTGAGATATTGGCGCTGTAGCGATAGCTGTGTGCGCCTTCGATTAATAGACGCCTGGCTCGGCCATTACCGCATTTAGTGATACTACCTTGCCTGCGGTGCCCGCCACTGGAATGTTCGCTGGGGACTAAGCCGAGATAACTCATCAACTTACGGGGATGATCAAAGCGGGTGAGATCGCCCAGCTCTGCAATCACACCCACCGCAACCAACAGACGTACCCCACGCATCGCCTGTATTGCTTTTACAACAGGATAGTATCGCCAGTTTTTGACATGATGGATTAGCTCATTATCCAGCCGCTCCAAGCGTTTGATCCGTTCAGTTATGGTCTGTATGTATTCCTGTAGAACGATTTGCTGGCTTGGGTAAGGTAGTATGAGTTCTGTCAGCCACCGCAGGTGTTTTTGTGACCAGTTATCCTGCACGGTGGGTTTGATATTGTTACGGAGCAGTAGGGCCTTGAGTTGGTATTTGCCATCTTTCAGGTCTTTCATGGCAGTTTCACGGGCACGAGAAAGGTCACGGATTGCTTCATCTTCCGGTTCTGGAACGTAGATGGGATCTAGGTCACCGGTACGTAGTAGATTCGCCAGTTTCATGGCATCACGCTTATCGGTTTTGATACGTTCCCCTGGCTTTTTGGGAATGAGAGAAGGTGCTACAACATAGCAGGGGAACCCCAAGCTGGTGAGCAACCGATAGACCCAATAGCCACAGGGGCCAGCTTCATAGACGAAGTGCAATGTGGCTTTTGGGTATTTTGATTGCATCTGTCGAGTCAGTTTAGTCATCGACAATTTGCTGCTGGAGATGCGTCCGAGATGAACGATATCAGCTTGTCGTTGATCTTGGACATAGGCTACTTCGACAAACTCTTTATGGGTGTCTAAGCCAATAAAAACTATGCTACTGTTATTCATGCTGACCTCCGTTATGTATTGGTAACAGATACAGTATGGCTCTGGCTTTCAGCTAACCCACGAGAGGACGGAGGTCAGCACCTCGTGGGAGTCATTATGTCTATGCCTATAAGGAGTTCATGTGATCAAGGTTTTAGTAAAAGGTTTTTTCTTTGGTATTGGTTTTTCAATAGCTGTTGCTATCTGTGGTTTCATTGGCTTCAAATATTTTGAAAACCAGAATGTTAGTGGGAAAGACTATACCGTGTCTGACCTCAGGAAATGGAACAAGCTTAGTCCCGAAGAACAGATGAACACAGCATCAGCTATAGCTTTAATTAGCTATTCAGCTGGAGAAAACTCAAAGCAAGTTGCCTCAATTTCTAAGTTGTATAAGCAAAGCTCAAATATTCAGGTTCATTATGATGAAGGAGATTTGTACCCCAAAGCTGACATAACCTTAGAAGAAAATATGACAGTTCCCGAAGGTGCAATAGTCTTATTTATGGGCTCACCGGCAAATGGGGTATCTACAAGTTTTATTTACAACAACAGAATTCGTTCTCTCGGTGATATCTCAGTAACTGAATATCTAGCAGAATATGAGAAAAAGCATAACAAGTAACAGCAGCCGATCGTCGCTGCGCGCCGCCAGCTGTGTTAGGCGTTATCTCTCAAAAGTGAGTCACCATATGAATCGAAAATTATCGGTTGTGTTAGCAGCCATGCTATTGAGTGGCTGCTCCGTTCCAATTACACCCCAAGGAGTCATTGAAGGTCATAAAGCAAAGAGAGTTGAAACCCTAACGGGGCCAGTAGAGCAAAATTATATATTTAGCCTTCAGCTGTTACCTAAGTGCTATAAAAGTCTAAATTTTGCCAACTCGTTATATGCTCAACGTTATGAAGAAAACGGTTCAAAATTTATTTTACTCGGGAACAACATTAAGGGTGGAACCGGCTTATTTGAATTCATGCCTAGTAAAAAAGGAAATACAAATTTAATAGCGCATAACAAATCATGGTATGACATCGATGTGGAGTTATTCCATAGGTATGTGGATGGTATTGTTTCGAACAATATCAATATTTGTGATTGAGATAACAAACAAAGGCTTTCGCCCCATACTGCGAGGCAGCTTTAGGCGTTATCTGCTTTCTTTATAAAAAGCGTTTTTATGATTTCAGAAATCGAATTTCCATCAACAACCACAATCAACGGTAAGGAAAGCGCAAGTTATTACCGAGACTCCTTTAAAGTTTCTGTTCGTCATAACGGCTTGAATGCTAAGGATGTTTACCATCGCATTTTTGGCTATCTGCCTAAGAGTATTCAGTTAGCACTCAAGATAAGAAATGCTGTTGTTAAAATGTTTGGTTTTTCGGCGAGTTCTACTGAAATGTCGCTGAGTTTGAATGAGATTGAAGAGGGAAGGAAAGCGGGCTTCCTCAATATCGAACTCGTCAAAGACACTGAGGTTGTGTGCGGTGCTTACGAGCCTAATATGGATATGTGGTTATCTGTTATGAAAACCTCGGATCAAGCGTTTGCGGTATCAACCTTAGTCAACTTGAAGACTAAATCAGGCAAGATCTATATGGCTATGATTAAGCCATTTCACAAGATGGTCGCTAAGTATTGTATACGACAGGCGATTAAGGCAGGCCGGTTGTAGTGATTAGTTGCTAGATATTAGTGTCTAGACTGAACTAAAAATAGAATCTCAGGACTGTATATATGGAATGTTCGGTTTTTAATCACAGCTGTACTCAACAAACTGTAGATCTGTTCGAGGATGTTTTCACAGTGTCTGCTGGTGAGGAAGAAGGGGGGGTACTAAGCCAGTTGGTAACCAAGTTGGTAAATGAAACACCGGAAAACGATCTTCATGGCTTTTGTGCACATGAGCATGGCAATTTAGTTGGCGCTATATTCTTCAGTCGGTTAACCCTTCCGAATAAAACTCTAGGGTTTATGTTGTCACCTGTGGCTATTGCTAGCAGCTTCCAAGGAAAAGGTATTGGCCAAAAGCTGATCCGATATGGGTTAGATCAGTTAAAAGCAAAAGGCATAGAGCTGGTGGTTACTTATGGCGATCCTGCTTTCTATTCAAAAACTGGATTTAGACAAGTTAGTATTGAGTTAATCGAACCACCTTATCCATTGAGTCAGCCAATGGGATGGCTTGCACAGATGCTTAATGATCGTGATATTGATCCTTCAAATGGGAAATTAGGCTGTGTTAAGGCCTTTAATAATCCAGATTATTGGTAAACATCAAAATTAATTATGTGAGAAAGCCAATACCACTAGGTTTTTATAAATGGTTTTCTGCTGTGTTGTAGCTGTATTGCTTCCTGTTAAATGGGGTTATGACACTTTTTAAATATACCTCCTCTTAAAAAATCCCCTTGCATTAAGATTTTCTGAACTACACTGATGTTTAAACCATAAACAAAATATACACGAGCCTTAAGGATGAGTCTCTTGAAGCGAGTTGTTATATGTTTCAGAAACTTAAACTAACCGCTCAGATTAGTGCGGGCTTTTCTTCGATCATCATTCTTCTTGCGGTTATTTCGACCGCTTCTTGGGTAGGCGTTAGCAGTGTATATAACGGTGTAGTGGAGTATCGAGGTCTTGCCAGAGATACCAACTTAGCAGGTCGTTTGCAGGCAAATATGCTGATGGTGCGCTTAGGCGTTTTAAAATTTCTTAATGAGCGCAGTGAAGAATCGATCAAGCAGTACGATGCGCGTTTAGCCAAAGTTGAAACCTTTATGGCAGAGGCTAAAGTCGAGATTCAAAAGCCAGAACGTGCTGAGTTAGTAGCTAAATCCGCTCAAAACCTAATTAAGTATAAAGATGGTTTTAGCAAAGTAGTTGAGCTGTTTAGGGCGCGAAATAATTTGGTTAAAAATCAGCTTGATCCTTCCGGTCTATCAATGCGTAAGCAGATGACTAGTATTATAAAGTCGGCTTATGCAGATAATGATATTACCGCAGCTTTCTATGCCGCGCAGGTTCAAGAGCACTTACTCCTAGGTCGATTGTATGTGGCTAAGTACCTTATTACTAATGCTAATGCTGATGAGGAGAGGGCCAAGCAGGAGCTTCAAGAGAAAATATGGCCTTTTGTTGAAAAGCTGGATGAAAATCTTCAAAACCCAAATCGTAGAGAGTCATTACGGGTATTTAAAGAGCAGCACGAGCAGTACATCTCTACTTTCAGAAAGGTAGTTGAGATCATTGAGGAGCGAAATGGCTTAATCAATGGGACCTTAAATAAAATTGGACCGATCATTGCGAAAGACTTAGAAAACGTAAAGTTATCGGTTAAGAAGGACCAAGATGCTTTAGGACCAGAGATACAGGCACTTGCAGAAAATACGGTCATGATGATTGTTGTGCTTTCAATTTTTGCAGTGATTGTCGGTGTAGTTTTATCTTGGGTAATCGCTAAGATAATCCGTAAGCCTATAGGTGGAGAACCTGCTGATATTGCTGCGATTACTCGAAATATTTCTGAGGGTGATCTGTCTAGAAATTTAACCGTCTCAAGTGGTGATACAGGCATATACCGATCTGTTAGCGAAATGTCTCAAATGCTGAAATCGCTTATTGGTAATATAATAAGCACCAGTAAGGACCTTTCAGTTAATGCTGATTCTGCCAGTCAAATATCAGAACAAACCTCGCATATTATTGATCAGCAACAGACTAAAACCTCATCAATCGCTGCTGCTGTTAATGAGATGGCAATGAGTATTCAAGAGGTGGTACGTCATGCCACAGACTCGGCTACCCAATCTAATGAAGGTTTATCTGAGGTAGAAAGAGGTAAGCAGACCATCAGTAAAACATTGGAAGAGATCGGGGATCTTGCGAGTAACCTTGAAACAACCGTGGAATTCATCAAAACCCTTGAGCAAAGTAGTTCAGATATCGAAGTGGTGATTGGGGTTATTCAGAATATCTCTGAACAGACCAACTTACTAGCGTTAAACGCTGCAATTGAGGCCGCACGAGCAGGTGAGCAGGGCAGAGGCTTCGCAGTCGTAGCGGATGAAGTCAGAACTTTGGCGCAAAGAACGCAATCTTCTACTACTGAGATTCAAGAAATTATTCAGCGTTTACAATCAGGTACGGCAGATACTGTAAAAGCGATTGAAACCAGTTACTCGCAATCTCAACAAACCGTGGCGCAATCCGAAGAAACGGCCCAGGCATTAGAGCGTATCCATAATGCGATTAATTCGATTAGCGAAATGAACATTCAGGTGGCGGGGGCTGTTGAGCAGCAATCTGCGGTGGCTGATGATATTGCTCGGGACTTGGAAACTATTAGTGCCGGTTTCGAACAAACCGCAGCTGGGGCTAAACAGTCTGCAGCTGCTAATGATCAAGTAAGCGATATTTCAAAACAATTGCAGGGTATGGTTTCTAAGTTCAAAGTATAAATTCTAAATTGCTTTTAATAATAAAAGGCCAGCATTTCCATGCTGGCCTTTTGTTTTTTTTACATGGTTGGTTAGAGATACATCTGTAGGGATGTATAAGCCACAGCGCTCATCACGATAGTGTAAGGCAGGGCCATAACAACCATCTTGCCGTAAGAAAGGCGGATAAGCGGTGCTAAGGCTGATGTGAGTAGAAATAAAAATGCAGCTTGCCCATTGGGTGTCGCGACACTTGGGATATTGGTGCCTGTATTGATTGCTATGGCAAGCGAATTGAAATGCTCGCGTGTAATTGAGCCGCTATTCAAAGCTGAAACGACTTCATTGATATAAACCGTTGCGACAAACACGTTATCACTTATAGCGGAAAGTACTCCATTGGCGATAAAGAATACGCCCGGTTGTTGTTCTACCGGTAATTCTAAAACTGCTTCGATAATTGGTTGGAATAGGTGGTTTTCATGAATGACTGAAACAATTGAAAAGAATACAACTAAGAGCGCGGTGAAAGGCAGTGCCTCTTCAAATGCTTTCCCTATCTGATGTTCTTCGACAATGCCGTTAAAGGCAGTTAGAAGAATGATTATCGTAAGGCCAATTAAACCTACTTCTGCAACATGAAAAGCCAGTGCAAAGACTAAAAAGCCGGCAACAAGGGCTTGGATGCAGAGTGCCGCTTTGTCGCGCAAGGTGCGCTTACCATCCTGTTCAGCCGCAAAATCTAAAAGAATATCCCTAACGTTTTTTGGTAAGCGTGCTCCATACCCGCAGATTTTAGTTTTTTCGACTAAGGCACAGGTGATTAGCCCGGCAGCTAGCACTGGTAATGTAATGGGTGCCATAAGTAAAAAAAATTCCAAAAAGTTCCAACCGGCTTTTTCAGCTATTAATAGGTTTTGTGGCTCTCCAACCAGCGTACATACTCCCCCAAGCGCTGTACCGACAGCTCCGTGCATAAGTAAGCTTCGTAAGAAGGCACGAAATTCTTCGAGATCGGCATGATGATTCGCATGTACGGCTTCATCATCGGCGTGGTCGTGATCAGGATTGTGATATGCCTTCCCCGAAGCAACTTTGTGATAAACCGCATAAAAGCCGACGCCTACACTGATCAGCACAGCGGTGACAGTAAGGGCGTCGAGGAAAGCAGATAACAATGCAGAGAAGAAAGAGAACAGTAGAGCGAGCAGGGTTTTAGATCTAACCTTAATGAGTATTTTGGTGAACACCCAAAGGAGCATATCCTTCATAAAGTAGATGCCAGCTACCATGAACATCAGTAAAAGGATTACTTCGAGGTTAGCTTCTATTTCATGGGCGACGGTATCTGGGCTGGCAAGTCCAATGATTATGGCTTCTATAGCTAGAAGGCCGCCAGGTTGAAGTGGGTAGCATTTCAATGCCAGAGCCAGAGTAAATATAAATTCGAAGATTAAGATCCAGCCCGTAACTACAGGGCCAAAGGTAAGCAGTAGAATTGGGTTAAATATTAGAAACCCGATAATCGCTAGCTTGTACCATACGGGTGAGTTTCCCAGAAAATTTCTAGCGAATGCTTGTGATATTGTGTTGGTCATTTTTATGATTTCCTATAATCAGAACAGCTATTGCTGGTATAGGTGTTTACCCTTATTTGTTTTGGGCGGGCATAGACTAACAGTTGGTTTTATAAATCTAAAGGCTAAGGTTATCGATGGGCGCATCTTTTATTAAAATGGCTGATAACTTGTGAATGGAGTTGTAAAAAACGCTGCTTAATGTATTTATAGCTGCATCAATAGAGTTGTAAGCTCGTACATCAATAGGCATGTTCAGTAGAAAATTTGGAGGTAAGTCTTGGGGTTGCAGGAGAAAAACTACTTTTTAGCATTCAGGGAGTCTCTTCTTTGTGATCAACATGAGAGATTTCTTTTCTCCGAAGTAGAGCTAGAATCACTTGATGTGGAGATCAGTTTTCATCTTCCTGATGTTTCTAATAAGTCTTATCAAATTGCCGTTTTAAAAGATGAGGGTAAACGCTTATTTTTAGAGGCGTTGGATTTGCGTTCAGCTTTATCGCAGACAGACAATGAAGATGAATTCTCTATATTGTCTGCTGCAGCTCAAGTGGTAACTTGGCATGCCTCGTTTAAGTATTGTCCACGCTGTGCAACTGAACTGATGATGGATGAGATGGATCTTGCCAAGGTTTGTCCATCCTGCGGACATCATCAATATCCACGCTTATCGCCTTGCATTATCGTTTTGGTTCGCAACGGTGAAAAATGCCTTTTGGCGCATTCCAGCAAGTTTAAATCTGGGCGTTATAGCACCTTGGCAGGCTTTATCGAAGCGGGGGAATCTGCAGAGCACGCGGTGGAGCGCGAGGTGATGGAAGAGGTAGGGATTAAGGTGAAAAACATTGAATATGTTTGTAGTCAATCCTGGCCTTTCCCGCACTCATTTATGCTTGGCTTTATGGCTGATTATAGTGAGGGTGAGATAACGCCCGACGGTGAAGAGATTCTAAGCGCTGATTGGTTTAGTGTTGATGACCTGCCAACCATTCCACCCAAATTTACTATCTCGAGGCAGTTGATCGATAAGTTTATAGAAGAGATGTAACTTATTGATCTGCTTGTTTTTCTCGACTAAATAATTTGCCAAGTTTAGTCGCTAACATGATGTTGCCTTCTGCTCTTAACTGACCAGAAAGGAAGGCACTCATACCATCTTTTTCACCGTTGATTACACTCACCATTGTTTCTGCTTCCATGATAAGTGTCACATTTGGATCATCATGGTCACCCGTCAAAACGTTACACTGAGCATCTTTGATTTCGATATAGAAGTTTTGATCGTCTTCTAGTTCAAATTGAAAGACAGCTTCAAGATCCACAGCATTTTGAGAAACAAATCGACTCGGTAATTTTTCAACAACTTTGCTAACAGATATCTCTTGGCTCATTACTACGTTATCTCAAACGGGTGGGTAAAAGGGGGATTTATGATACATTAGCGGTCCTTCTACTTATAGTTTATTTCGGAGTTTTCTCTGTGGTTGAATTTTTCAGTGAATACGGCCTGTTTTTGGCTAAATCGGTAACTATTGTTATTGCCATTATTGCGGTTGTTGCAGGTATTGCTGTTGTTTCTTCTCGTTCTCGTAAAGATGGTCATCAAGGTGAGATTGAAGTGACTCATTTTAATGATGAGCTTTTGGATATGAAGGAAGCGCTAGAAGATGCGATTCTTGATAAAGAAACGCTAAAAGCGATGCAGAAAGAAGAGAAGAAGAAAGAAAAAGAAGAGAAAAAGGCGCGTAAGAAAAACCCACCGAAAGAAGATGAGCCGCGTCGTAAGCGTATCTACGTTTTGGATTTTGATGGTGATGTGAAAGCAAGTGAAGTTGAACCTTTCCGTCAAGAAGTGTCAGCAGTTTTGATGATGGCTGAGCCGCAGGACGAAGTAGTTATTCGTCTAGAAAGCCCTGGCGGTATGGTGCATGAGTATGGTCTTGCGTCTTCTCAAATTGAACGTATCAAGCGTAAAGAGATTCCGCTAACGATCTGTGTAGATCGAGTTGCAGCCAGTGGCGGTTACATGATGGCGTGTTTGGCGGATAAACTGATTGCAGCGCCATTTGCTATTGTCGGTTCTATCGGTGTGATCGCTCAGTTGCCGAACTTTCATAAACTACTTAAGAAAAACGATATTGATTTTGAAGTGCTAACTGCAGGTGAATACAAGCGTACTTTGACTGTGTTTGGTGAGAATACTGATAAAGGTCGTGAGAAGTTTAAGGAAGAGTTAGAAGAGACGCATGAGCTGTTTAAGAGCTTTGTTCACGAGTACCGCGACGTTGTTGATATAGATAAGGTGGCTACAGGTGAAATTTGGTTTGGCAAACAGGCGCTTGATGTCAACTTAGTTGATGAGTTGATGACATCTGATCAGTACTTAATGGATGCGTCAGATGAGAGTGATATTTTTGAAGTTCGTTACGAACAGAAGAAAACGCTACAAGACAAGATCTCTGATATGGCTGCGGATTCTAGCGATAAGGTATTAACAAAGTGGTGGAGCCGTTTAACGCGCCAAAACATTATTAATCGCTAATCTATTTGGCTGGGGAGGTGATTCCAAGTGAGCACCTCCTTAGTTTTTATCCTTTCATTTTCTATTCATTTCTTTTTGCTATTCTTCCTACCTGATTCAACGACCAGTTGTACTTAATACTTAGTTTCATAAATTTGGTAGTAAACAAAGATTTACCCGTAATAATGACTTGATTTAATACAGGTGATTATCGTTATAATTCATTCTTCATTTGTTTGAAACGCTGGTTTGGAGTACTGATGCATCACAAGGGAACATCGGCAAGTATTGTGCAGGCTGCTGAAACATTATTTGCTGAGCAGGGGTTTGCTGAAACAACTGTTCGTCAGATAACCAGTCGAGCAGACGTTAACTTAGCAGCTATCAACTATCATTTCGGTTCGAAAAAAGGCCTGATACAGGCCGTTGCTGAAAAGTTTCTAGAACCCTTGTGCGATGAGCTCGGCATGCTATTAGATCAGCGCTTGGCAAATGCAGATGGTCAACAGCCTTCTCTCGAAGAGCTTTTAGAAATGTTGATGCGCGCTTTGCTTTTGGTGAACCGCGACAACGTTAATGCGCTATCTGTATTTATGAGGCTGCTAGAGCTGTCTTATATGAAGAATCAAGAAGAACTGCGCGATTTCTTGATCGAACGTTATAGTGAGAAAGTTCAGCCTTTCATCAAACTCCTACGTCAAGATTCTGCACCAATGGAAGATGATGAGTTCTTCTGGAGGCTTCATTTCCTCCTTGGTTCTATTACTTTTACTTTGTCGAACTTCCATACGCTCAATGCGATTGAAAAACGTGAGTTCCAAGGTAGCGCAGAAGTAGAGCAGATCTTGCATCGAATGATTCCTGTTTTATCTGCTGGCCTTCAGGCGAGAGCGGATAAAACTTATTTCTGCCGTTTGTAATCCTATGCTCTGTATTAGAGTATCTATCGCTCGACAAACATTGGAACTGTCGAGCGGCAACAGGCTGCTGCAGAGCTATTCCATTTCTACTTCGCTCAATGGTCCGGGCGAACAAAAGAATAGTGGTTGTACACCCAGAGGTCGTCACTACATTCGTGCCATGATCGGTTCGGACGCTCCAGAAAATGCTGTTTTTATTGGTCGACGCCAAACAGGCGAAATTTATTCGCAAGAGCTGGCTGCGGCTTATCCTAATCGTGATTGGATCCTGACACGTATTATGTGGCTATCCGGTTTAGAAGTCGGTCATAATCGCTTAGGTCAAGTTGATACCATGCAGCGTTATGTCTATATCCACGGCACCCCAGATACTGAGCCAATGGGAGTGGCTAAATCTCATGGATGTATTCGAATGAGAAACAGCGATTTGATTGAACTGTTTTCTAAAGTATCAGCCGGTACATCTGTTTTAATTGAAGAATAATCTCTATGTCTGAAGTTACCCTGTTTCTAGACCTTGAAGGTACGGAATTAACCGCTGAAGAAAAGGATCTTCTAAAACATCCTTACATCGGTGGCGTTATTTTATTTGCACGTAATACAGAAAGCGCAGAACAAGTTGCGGCGCTCGTGGCTTCAGTGCGATCGATTCGTGAAGAGCTTGTGATTAGTATCGACCAAGAGGGTGGTCGAGTTCAGCGTTTGAAGAAGGGAGTTACAGTGCTGCCTCCGGTCAAAGCGATTTCAAAGCAATACTCTGGGGCTTCTGAAGGTGTTATTGCTGCAAAAGAGCTTGGCTATCTGATGGCGGCAGAACTGCGTCAGCTTGATGTCGATCTAAGCTTCGCACCGGTTTTGGATGTCGATTATGGGCGTAATACGGTAATCGGCAATCGTGCGTTTGGCGAAGACTATGAAACAGTTACAGAAATCTCTGCTGCGTATATAGAGGGTATGCGCTTAGCAGGCATGTCAGCAACGGGTAAGCATTTTCCAGGTCATGGTTGGGCGGATGCTGATACTCACCATGCTGATGCGATCGATGGCCGATCTTTTGATGAGTTATGGGCGACCGATATGGTGCCGTTCAGGCAGGCGGTTGATAATAATTTAGAGGCGATGATGTTCGCTCACGTGCATTATCCTGAATGTGATTCTTCTCCAGCGGGTTTTTCTTCTTTCTGGTTGGATGAGACTTTGAGGAAGAAAATGGGCTTCGGTGGAATTATCTTTAGTGACGACCTGAGTATGAAAGCAGCCCATAGTGCAGGTGGTTATGCGGAGCGTGCTGATAAGGCGGTAGCTTCGGGTTGTCAGGCGTTACTTTGTTGTAATGAGCGCCAAGGTACATTGGATATTCTTAAGTACTTGGAAGCGTCTGATTTCAAACCTTTGAAAGAGATATCGTCTCTTAGAGGTAAAGAGTGGAATATGGATGAGGAGCGTTTAAGTGCTGCTCGCGTACTTGCAAATGATTTGCTGGATGTAGCGTTATGATCGATATGTTAAATCAGTTATTAACTGAGCATTTTCCTGACTATAGTGATTCTGCATGGCTCATTTTATCCATGGCTGTTTGTATTATAGCGGTTGTTGCTGATCTTGTTGCGCGCTCAACTATCAGTCAGCTGATGAAGCAAGCGGAAAAAACTAAAATCCTTTGGGATGATGTATTTCTGAATTCATTTAGCCGACCAGCACTGTTTTTGATCTGGTTAGCTGCCGGCTATTGGTTAATTCAGCTATTCGAACAGAACTTTGCCATTGAAGTGCTGGGTGATGATAACCCGTTACCTAAGCTGGTTCCTGTCATTCTCTTAGCCTGGTCGTGCTTGCGCTTCCTGAAGCGTTTGGAGCAGGTTCTGGTAATGCCAGACCGTATGAAAAAGCCTATGGATCCAACTACGGTTGGGGCTTTGGGTAGGCTTCTACGCTTAATTGTCTCCATCATCATTGTTCTGATTATTATGCAGAGCTATGGCTATAGTATCTCAGGTATTCTGGCGTTCGGTGGTATTGGTGGTATTGCAGTTGGTTTTGCTGCTAAGGATCTTCTGGCTAACTTCTTTGGTGGCTTGATGATCTACCTGGATCGTCCATTTAAAGTGGGTGACTGGATTCGTTCACCTGATCAACAGATCGAAGGTACGGTAGAGGACATTGGTTGGCGTCAGACCCGTATCCGTACATTTGATAAGCGTCCGTTGTACGTACCTAACTCGACTTTTACTAATATCTCAGTAGAAAACCCATCACGAATGACGAATCGTCGTATCTACGAATATATTGGTGTTCGTTACGATGATTCTGCTCAGGTTCTAGAAGTAATCAAAGCGGTCAAATCGATGCTGCGTATGCATCCCGAGATCGATCAGCAGCAAACGTTGATTGTTAACTTGGATCGGTTTGGGCCATCCTCGCTAGATTTCTTTATCTATACTTTCACAAAGACAACTGATTGGATTCGATTCCACGAGATTAAGCAGGATGTCATGATGCAGATTATGCAGATTGTTGAAGAGAAGGGTGCTGAATTTGCTTTCCCAACGACGACTGTTCACCTGAGTGGCGAGTTGCCTGAGTTGGTTAAGGCAACTGAAGGGAATTGATATTTACTTTCCGAAAAAAAAACCGGCTTTTGAGCCGGTTTTTTATGAGTGAAGAACGAATTAAAGTGGTGTGATCTCGACCAGAATGCCCATTAGAGGGTGATCGATATAATGCAGCTCTTTAGATTTCATGCGTCTTGCTTGATTCTGGTGAGCAGTCACAACTTCGGGAATCATAGGGAAGGAGGAAGCGGTCTCAGCTATTACTTGGGTTGTTTGAGTTGTCTCAGATTTTACTTCGCTATCTCCTTGCATGGTAAGCATGGCCTCGGTCTGAGTCTCTTCTGAAATCACTTCTTGTGCTTTGTTACTAGGGGCTGCAAGATGGCTAATATAAAGGTCAGGGCGGAAATGTAAGTATCGACCGCGACCAACTGCAATATGTCCCTCTAGCTCTTGCATACCATTATCTAAAACACGGCCTGCACTGATTTTGATAGGACGAGGGTTCTGGGTATGTGATACAGGTTGCATCCAAGCTTCATGGAAAAGAACCCGATAGTCTCCGCTATTATTTAATCGATTTTTAACGCTTTTAAGGCTGTGGCGGCTGGTGGGTAGGCTTTGATAAGCAGTTGGATTTTCTCCAGCCCCGGGTTTGCCTTTAAGTGCTACGGCGCGATCACGCAATGGAATTTCGTTAATCTCTGGCCAGAATTCCTCGTGGATTGCCATCGGATCATTGTTGGCAAAAATAATAACCTCTACTTTATACCAGCTGTTAGCAAATGCGCTGCTGCTGAAAATAAGTATTAAGGGTAGGAATATCGCTTTTAGCATTATCTTCATGATGTTTTAACTGCCAGATCACTCATAAGGCGTTCTACCGCTTTAAAGCGTTCTTCGGTTTTCTCCATATCTAAACTGAATCGCAGTTTGTCTGCGCCCTCAAGTTTATATTTTTGTGGCTGATTTTGAACCATTTTTACTAAAGTTAACGGATCTACTTTCGCATCAGTGGCAAATTCGATTCTGCCAACCTCGCTACCAGCATCAATTTTAACAATATTCATGGCTTCGGCGCGTAGTTTTAACTCAGTTAGCCTGAAGAGATTCTTAACCTGATCGGGTAGTAGACCAAAGCGATCAATCATCTCTATTTGTAGCTCTTTGAGTTCGGTAGCTGAGTTGGCATTAGCGATGCGCTTGTACAATATTAATCGGCTATGCACATCCGGCAGATATTCATCTGGGATCAACGCAGATAGATGTAAGTTTACATCAACACCTTGCTTGATCGGCTGATCCATATTTGGTGTTTTGCCTTCTTTAATGGATTCAACCGCTTGTTCTAGCATCTCCATAAATAGGGAGAAGCCAACCGTTTGCATCTGGCCGCTTTGCTCTTCACCCAATAGCTCGCCTGCACCACGGATCTCTAGATCGTGCGTCGCAAGAGTAAAACCTGCGCCAAGGTCGTCTGCGGACTCGATCGCTTCAAGACGCTTGATCGCATCTTTAGTCATCGCCTTCTTATGCGGTGTTAAAAGATAAGCATAAGCTTGGTGGTGTGAGCGTCCTACACGACCACGTAGTTGGTGTAGTTGTGCGAGACCGAATTTATCGGCGCGATCGATAATGATGGTGTTGGCGTTAGGTACATCAATACCTGTTTCGATAATGGTTGTACAAAGCAGGATGTTATAGCGCTTATGGTAGAAGTCAGACATAACCTGTTCGAGTTCGCGCTCTCGCATTTGGCCGTGACCAATACCGATACGTGCTTCAGGAACTAGTTCTTGTAACTCTTCTGCTGTTTTCTCAATACTCTTCACTTCGTTGTGCAGGTAATAGACCTGACCGCCACGAAGTAGCTCACGCAAAATGGCTTCTTTAACTAGAGTTGTGTCGCTATAGCGAACAAAGGTTTTAACGGAAAGCCGTTTCGCTGGTGGTGTTGCAATGATTGATAGGTCGCGAATGCCAGACATCGCCATATTTAGCGTACGAGGAATCGGTGTTGCAGTAAGGGTTAGAATGTCGACCTCAGAGCGAAGCGATTTTAGGCGCTCTTTCTGCTGAACACCGAAGCGATGTTCTTCATCAATAATCACTAGGCCTAGATCTTTGAAATTGATGTCGCCAGAGAGCAGTTTATGGGTTCCAACAACGATGTCGACGCTACCGGCCTCTAGCTTATCTAGGATGGTGCTTTGCTGCTTACCTGTTCTAAAACGTGAGATCAGCTCGACATTGACCGGCCAGTCAGCAAAACGGTCTTGGAAGTTCTGGTAGTGTTGCTGTGCGAGTAGTGTGGTAGGTACAAGAATAACGACTTGTTTGCCGCTCTGTACTGCCATAAATGCTGCGCGCATAGCAACTTCGGTTTTACCAAAACCAACGTCACCACATACCAAGCGATCCATAGGCTGAACTGCAGTCATGTCTCGAATGACATTTCCAATGGCTGCGGCTTGATCCGGTGTTTCTTCAAACGGGAAGGTAGCTGCAAACTGCAAGTACTGCTCATCAGGGTCGCTAAACTGGAACCCGATACGCGAGGCACGTCGAGCATAGATATCAAGTAGTTCGGCTGCTGCATCACGCGCCTTTTCAGCTGCTTTACGTTTAGCTTTCGTCCATTGCTCGGTGCCAAGTCGATGCAGTGGTGCGTGTTCGTCACCAGCGCCGGTGTAACGACTGATCAAGTGGAGCGCAGATACTGGTACGTACAGCTTTGCTTCATCTGCGTATTCAAGTGTTAGGAATTCGTTGGTTTGACCTTCGAGCTCGATAGTCTGTAAACCGAGATAGCGTCCTACACCGTGATCTAAATGAACAACAGGTGAGCCTGGATTTAGCTCTGATAGGTTGCGAATAACCTGATCATTCTGTTCCTGTTCTTTGCTCCGTCTACGACGCTGGAATACTTGGTGGCCAAATAGTTGCGTCTCAGTGATGATGTGTAGTTGACCTGAGATCGATAGGCCTTGCTCCAGTGGGTATTCCGTAATCGCTAGATCATAATCAGACTCACAGAATATTTGCCAGTTATCTACTTGGTTAGGCTTAACATTAATACGTGCGAGCAGTTCTAATAGTGCTTCACGACGACCTGCTGATTCGGCGCAAAATAGAATCGCGCCATCGCGCTCTGTTAAAAAGCCTTGTAATGCAGTTAACGGCTCTTTTAATTGAGAATTAACCGGTAGTGAAGGTGGTTCGGTACAAGGAAGGTTGCTACGACCTTGCTTCTCTTCAATAGACGCGTTAGATAGGCTGATGCGTCCATATTGCTTTAATGCTGAAAACAGTTCACTAGTGGAAATGAATAGTTCGTTTGGAGACAGTACTGGATTAGTAATGTCGTGACGTCGCTGTTCATAACGCTCATTAACTTCTTGGGCGAATAGTTCTGCAGTTGCTTCAAGCTCGCTATCGACAATAATCTGTGTTTGTTCAGGCAGTGAAGCAAACAGAGAGCTGCATTCTTCAAAGAATAGAGGCAGATAATACTCAATACCCGGTGAGGTCATACCATCAGAGATGTTGGTGTAGACAGGACATTGTCTGTAATCAACATCAAATCGCTCACGCCAACGAGATTTAAAACCGCTAATAGCACGTGTATCGAACGGAAACTCTTTAGCTGGCAGTAAATTTATTGCGTCGATCTGCTCAATTGATCTCTGCGTTTCTGGATCGAATGTTCTGAGTGTTTCAATCTCATCATCGAATAGCTCAATTCGATAAGGGTAGGGACTACCTGTTGGAAAAAGATCGATGATGGAACCACGGAAGGCAAACTCGCCATGTTCCATAACTGCGTCGACTGAGTGATAGCCTGCATCAACCAGTTGCTTACGTAAGTGTTCAGGGTTAATGGTTTGTTCTAGTTTTAGATCAAAACAGTTAGCGGCAATAAAATCAGCGGGTGCTGTTCTATGCATTAACGTACTTAAAGGTACGATCAATATGCCTTTACTTAGATTGGGTAGCCTGTTGAGCGTAGAGATACGTTCAGAAATGATGTCCTGATGCGGAGAGAACGTATCGTAGGGCAGTGTTTCCCAATCTGGGAATGAAAGAATTTCAAGTGAGCTGCTATCACTGGAGAAGAAACTTACTTCATCGTGTAACCGGTTCGCTGTGTTTGTATCGTTGGTTATGACTAAAGTGAAGCCATCAAACTGCTTTGCTGCATCTGTTATTAATAAGCCGGTACCTGCACCATAGGCTTGTCCGATCTGCTTCTTATCGCCGGGGCCTGTGGGTAGAGAGTAGTTCAGTTGCAGCACAGAGTTGCTCCTTTAATATGCGCTAACCAATAGTAAGGCGGGTAGTTTAACCGTTGTAGTTGTAATTGGTAGTTTTGAGCTGGGGTAAATGACTAAATATAAGTCTTATTCAGTAGGATAAAATATATGGTTCCAAAGTCTATCATGCTGCATTTGCTCAAAAGGGTGGAAAAGAGGATAATGCGCGCACCAAATTTTTAGGGTCCGACTAATACTAGTAATTTTCCTGTGTTAGTAGGGTACCAACGAGTTGACAAAACTTTTTGGAGTTTCATGTGAGCCAAGATCAAGTTTTTACAGATTGGAAAGAACGCGAAGCCTTAGCTGAAGCTATGGTTCCACTAGTAGGTGGTCTATACCGTGACCAGAACATCGAATCTTCAGTATTCGGTCGTCTGATCATCAAACGTTCTGTTATCGACATCCTAAAAGCACACCGTTTCGTGCGTCAGGTTGAAGAGCAGGAACTAACAGTAGTAGATACTTTTCCAATTCTGGAAGCTGTTAAAAATCTGAATGTACGCAATGCGCACATCGATGCAGGTAAGCTGGCAGTTAAATATCGCACAGAAGGCAACGGTCAGGACCTAGAAACATTCCTGAAAGCTGAGCTTGCTGATGCAATTGGCACGGAAGAGCGTGAACCTACTGATGTAGTTCTTTACGGTTTCGGTCGTATCGGTCGTCTGCTTGCTCGTCTTCTTATCGAGCGTACTGGTGGCGGTCAAGCGCTTCGTCTACGTGCAATCGTTGTACGTAAAGGTGCTGCAGCGCGTGATCTAGAAAAACGTGCTAGCTTGCTACGTCGTGACTCTGTTCACGGTTCTTTCAAAGGCACTATCACAGTTGACGAAGAGAACAACACAATCACGGCTAACGGTAACGTGATCCAAGTGATCTTCGCTAACTCTCCAGACGAAATTGATTACACTGCTTACGGCATCAATAACGCAATGGTTATTGATAACACGGGTAAATGGCGTGATAAAGAAGGTCTATCTCTACACCTTCAATCTAAAGGCGCTTCTCGCGCAGTTCTTACTGCGCCAGGTAAAGGTGTTAAGAACATCGTAATGGGTGTTAACGACGGTGATATCTCTCCGGAAGATACTATCCTGTCTGCTGCGTCTTGTACTACAAACGCAATTACGCCTGTACTAAAAGCGGTATACGACAAGTATGGTATCGAGAATGGTCACGTTGAGACTGTTCACGCTTACACTAACGACCAGAACCTAATCGACAACTACCACAAAGGTGATCGTCGTGGTCGTGCTGCTGGTTTGAATATGGTTATCACTGAAACAGGTGCTGCTAAAGCTGTATCTAAAGCACTTCCAGCAATGGAAGGTAAGCTGACTGGTAACGCTATCCGTGTTCCAACACCAAACGTTTCAATGGCTATTCTTAATCTGAACCTAGAAAGCGAAACTGACAAAGAAGAGCTAAATGCTTACCTTCGTGAAGCTGCGCTACATGGTTCTATGCAGAAGCAGATCGACTACAGCAACTCTCCAGAAGCTGTATCTACTGACTTCGTTGGATCTCGTGCTGCAGGTGTTGTTGATGCGTTGGCTACAATCGCTGGTGGTAAGCGTTGCGTACTTTATGTTTGGTACGATAACGAATTCGGTTACAGCTGCCAGGTTATCCGTATGATGCAGAAAATGGCTCAGTGCACTTTGCCAGCTTTCCCTAAGGAAGCTTAAGTGTAGCGAGTTGATTAAAAAGCCACCTATAGGGTGGCTTTTTATTTGCCTTATGTATGATATTTCTATTCGTTATATGCATATAACTATAAATTCCACCGCTAAAAGGCAAGATAATCGGCTGGAACGCGCTGATATTGCTGGGTCTTTGTAGAAAAATGACACGTCGCTCAGGTATACTTAGCCAGATTTTTGGGTGGGGTAATTCCATTTTCGTAATAACTACAAGATATCGACTACGTTCGGGGACAGGCCGTGTCGGAATCAAAATCGATTTTGGAATCCTGAAAGAATTTAACGTAATTGGGTGAGGCGTATGATCAAGATCAACAAAGGTCTGGATCTACCGATCACGGGCGCTCCTGAGCAATCTATTACAGATGGCCCAGCAGTAGACTCCGTTGCCGTAGTCGGCTTTGACTATGTAGGTATGAAACCTACCATGGCCGTCAAGGTAGGTGATCGAGTAAAACTCGGTCAAGTGATCTTTTCCGATAAGAAAACAGAAGGCGTTAATTACACAGCACCAGGTGCTGGTGTAGTTAAGGCAATTAACCGTGGTGAGCGTCGTGCACTTCAATCAGTAGTGATTGAGTTGGACGGTGATGAAGCGGTTGAATTTAACAAATATAGTGCCAATGAGCTGGCTGGATTGACGCGCGAACAAGTGCAAGACAATCTAGTGAATTCTGGTTTGTGGACTGCGCTTCGCACACGTCCATTTAGCCGTGTACCTCAGCCAGGTACTACTCCAAACTCTATTTTTGTTACAGCAATGGATACCAATCCATTAGCAGGTGACCCAGCTGTCATCATCGCTGAACAAAAAGAAGCATTCTCCCAGGGCCTTACTATCCTGACTAAGCTGTCTGAAACGACTGTTTATCTATGTAAAGCACCGGGTGCTGATATTCCATCTGCTGATGGTGTAACGGTAGAAGAGTTTGAGG
This sequence comes from Neptuniibacter sp. QD34_54, assembly GCF_047778055.1. Lineage (GTDB taxonomy): Bacteria > Pseudomonadota > Gammaproteobacteria > Pseudomonadales > Balneatricaceae > Neptuniibacter. The sequence goes on from NZ_CP180546.1 coordinate 1,782,303, forward strand.
GTGGTCACCCTGCAGGTAATGCTGGTACGCATATCCACTTCCTTGATCCTGTATCTCAGGAAAAAACAGTTTGGACAATTGGTTATCAGGATGTGATTGCAGTTGGTAAATTATTTACCGAAGGCAAGCTATTTACTGATCGTGTTGTTGCTGTTGGTGGTCCACGAGCTGCTAAGCCAGGTCTGTTACGAACTCGTTTGGGTGCGAACTTCGAACAGCTTCTTGCTGGTGCACAAAAAGAAGATCACAACCGTATCATCAGTGGTTCTGTGTGGAATGGTCGTACAGCTACTGAAGGTGCGTTTGCTTACCTTGGTCGTTACGCAAACCAGATCACTATTCTTGAAGAAGGCGACAAGCGTGAATTTATGGGCTGGGTTGTTCCTGGTACTAATAAGTTCTCTGTGCTTAATGTATTCGCTTCCTTCCTGAATCGTTCTAAGAAGTTTGATTTTACGACGACTACGAACGGTTCTGAACGAGCTATGGTTCCGGTTGGTCAGTTCGAACAGCTAATGCCAATGGATATTCTTCCAACGCAATTGCTGCGTGCACTAGTAACAGGTGACATTGTTCATGCAATGGAGCTAGGTTGCTTGGAGCTGGACGAAGAAGACCTCGCGCTGTGCACATTTGCCTGCCCAGGTAAATATGAGTACGGCCCAATCCTTCGCGACAACTTGACGCGTATCGAGAAAGAGGCCTGATCATGAGCTTGAGAAATATTCTTGATAAAATGGAGCCGCACTTCCACAAAGGCGGCAAGTATGAAAATTGGTATGCGCTTTACGAAGCTGCAGATACTATTTTCTACACTCCGGGTCATGTAACTAAAACAGCAGCTCACGTACGCGACGCGGTCGACCTGAAGCGTATGATGATCTTGGTGTGGATGTGTACATTCCCAGCAATTTTCTTCGGTATGTACAATGTTGGTTTGCAGGCTAATACTGCAATGGCCACGATGGGCATTACCGAACCATCATCTTGGCAAGCTGCTTTAGCAGGCGCTATTTCGGGTTTTAATCCTGATAGTGTGTGGGATAACATCATTCTTGGTGCTGCCTACTGGCTACCTATCTACATTGTTACCTTTGTAGTGGGTGGTTTCTGGGAAGTATTGTTTGCAATGAAGCGTGGCCACGAAGTAAATGAAGGTTTCTTCGTAACTTCTGTTCTTTTTGCTTTGATTCTTCCTCCAAGCATTCCGCTGTGGCAGGTTGCTCTAGGTATCAGTTTTGGTGTTGTAATTGGTAAAGAAGTATTCGGTGGTACCGGTAAAAACTTCCTTAACCCTGCGCTAACTGGTCGTGCATTCCTGTTCTTTGCTTACCCAGCGCAGATGTCTGGTGACGCAATCTGGACTGCAGTTGATGGCTTCTCTGGTGCTACAGCGCTTAGCCTTGCTGCATCTGGCGGTGTTGATGCAATTCTTGCGCAGAACATCACTTGGTTCGATGCATTCATCGGTACAATTCAGGGTTCTGTAGGTGAAGTATCTACTCTTGCGATTGCAGCGGGTGGTCTAGTACTACTTATTGCTAAAGTTGCTGCATGGCGTATCGTTGCTGGTGTCTTCTTGGGCATGGTTGCAACTTCTACGCTATTTAACCTGATCGGCTCTGAAACAAACCCTATGTTTGGTTTGCCATTCTATTGGCACCTAGTCTTGGGTGGTTTTGCCTTTGGTATGTTCTTCATGGCGACAGACCCAGTGTCTGCTTCTATGACTAACAAAGGTAAGTGGTACTTCGGTGCTTTGGTTGGTGTAATGGTTGTATTGATCCGTGTGGTTAACCCAGCATTCCCAGAAGGTATGATGCTGGCGATCCTATTTGCGAACTTGTTCGCACCGTTGATCGACAACTTTGTTGTTCAGGCAAACATCAAACGGAGGTTGGCGCGCAATGTCAGCAAGTAATGACACTATCGGTAAGACTATTACCGTTACAGTTCTTTTATGTGTTGTCTGCTCGGTAATCGTATCTGCGGCTGCTGTACTGCTTAAACCTAAGCAGGTAGCAAACAAGGATCAAGACCGTAAGAGCAACATTCTTACTGCAGCTGGTATCTCTGATGCTAATAAATCAGTAGATGAGTTGTTCGCTCAGATCACTACTAAGTACGTTGATCTAGAGACTGGCAAATTCACTACGGACGTTCCAGCTAAATACGATGCTAAGAAAGCAGCTAAAGACCCTCAGTTGGGTAAAGTGCTGACTAAAGATGTAGATATCGCTTCTATCAAGTATCAGGCTAAGGTTATGCCTGTGTACCTAGTAGAAAAAGATGGTCAGATTGAGAAATTGATCTTGCCAGTACACGGCTACGGTCTGTGGTCTACACTTTACGGATTCTTGGCGCTAGAAGGTGACTTGAATACAGTTGTTGGTTTTGGTTTCTACTCTCACGCTGAGACTCCTGGTCTAGGTGGTGAAGTTGATAACCCGAACTGGAAAGCGCTATGGCCAGGTAAAGAAATTTACCCTGCAGGTTCTATGGAACCAGCGATTGGCTTAATCAAGGGCACTGTAGATTCGTCTAACCCTAAAGCTAAGCATCAGATCGATGGCCTAGCGGGTGCGACGTTGACTGCAAACGGTGTTACGAACCTAGTTCAATTCTGGATGGGTTCCAACGGTTATGCACCGTTCTTGGCTAACCTGAAAGCAGGGGGGGCGTAAGCGATGTCACAAGCTAAAGAAGTACTGAGTACTCCAGTATTTAAGAACAACCCAATCGGTCTTCAGATCCTTGGTGTATGTTCTGCGTTGGCGGTTACCTCTAACCTAAATACTGCTCTAGTAATGACTATGGCAGTAATTGCGGTAACAGCATTCTCGAACTTGTTTGTATCGATTATCCGTAATCACATTCCAAGCAGTGTTCGAATCATCTGTCAGATGACTATCATTGCGTCATTGGTAATCGTTGTTGACCAGATTCTTAAAGCATTTGCTTACGATGTATCTAAGCAGCTTTCTGTATTCGTAGGTCTGATTATTACTAACTGTATCGTAATGGGTCGTGCTGAAGCCTTCGCTATGAAGAACCCTCCAGGTATCTCCTTTATGGATGGTATCGGTAACGGTCTAGGTTACGGTGTGGTTCTAATCTTCGTAGGTTTCCTACGTGAGCTATTCGGCGCAGGTAAACTGTTTGGTTACGAAGTTCTGCCTCTAGTAAACGATGGCGGCTGGTACTTGGCGAACGGTATGATGCTGTTGCCACCAAGTGCATTCTTCATTATTGGTATGTTCATCTGGTTGACTCGTACTTTCTACAAAGATCAAGTAGAAGCTCCAGAGTTTGAACTAGCTAAAAATACTAAGAAGGAGGCTGTGTAATGGAACAGTTAATCAGCCTTGCCGTTAAGGCGATTTTCGTTGAAAACATGGCGCTAGCATTCTTCCTAGGGATGTGTACTTTCTTGGCGATTTCCAAGAAGGTTCAAACGTCTCTAGGTTTGGGTATTGCTGTAGTCGTTGTGTTGGCAATCACAACACCTGTAAACAACCTAATCTTCAACTTGCTTCTTCGTGAAGGCGCGCTTGCATGGGCAGGTTACCCTGAAGTTGATTTGAGCTTCCTTGGTTACATCTCTTACATTGGTGTAATCGCGGCTATGGTACAGATCCTTGAAATGTTCTTGGATAAATACGTACCAGCTCTATACAACTCTCTAGGTGTTTTCCTACCTTTGATCACAGTTAACTGTGCAATCATGGGTGCGGCACTGTTCATGGTAGAGCGTGACTACACTTTCGGTGAGTCAGTGGTTTACGGTGTAAGTGCAGGTATCGGTTGGGCGCTAGCTATTACAGCGCTTGCGGGTATCCGTGAAAAACTTAAATACAGCGACGTACCAGAAGGTCTACGTGGTCTGGGCATTACCTTCATCACTGTTGGTTTGATGTCTCTAGGCTTCATGTCTTTCTCTGGTGTATCTCTTTAATGCCAACATGGTCGACAAAGGAAGGATTAGCCAATGAATGCTGAAATCGTTCTAGGTGTTGTCATGTTTACTGCAGTGGTGCTTGCACTAGTAGCAGTAATTTTGGCAGCTCGCTCTAAACTAGTAAGTTCTGGTGACGTTACGATTAACATCAATAACGATCCAGAAAAATCAATCACAGTACCTGCTGGCGGTAAACTGCTACAGACACTTGCTGATTCGGGTATCTTTATCCCGTCTGCTTGTGGTGGCGGTGGTACTTGCGCACAGTGTAAATGTGAAGTTCACGCGGGTGGTGGTTCTATGCTACCAACTGAAGAATCTCACTTTACAATGCGTGAAGCTAAAGAAGGCTGGCGTCTATCTTGTCAGGTAGCTGTTAAGCAGGACATGGACATCGAACTTGAAGAAGAGATCTTCGGTGTTCAGAAGTGGGAATGTACTGTTGAATCTAACCCTAACGTTGCTACGTTCATCAAAGAGCTGACTCTACGTCTGCCTGAAGGTGAGAATGTAGACTTCCGTGCAGGTGGTTATGTTCAGCTTGAATGCCCACCTCACGTTGTTAACTACAAAGATTTTGTGATCCAGGAAGAGTATCGTGGTGATTGGGATCAGTTCAACATGTGGCAGTATGTGTCTACTGTAACTGAGCCAACAATCCGTGCTTACTCTATGGCGAACTACCCGGAAGAGCGTGGTGTTGTTAAATTTAACATCCGTATCGCGTCTCCACCTCCGGGTACGGATCACCCACCGGGTATCATGTCTTCTTACGTATTTAACCTTGTTGAAGGTGATAAGATCACTGTATACGGCCCATTTGGTGAATTCTTCGCGACTGATAACGACAGCGAAATGGTATTCATCGGTGGTGGTGCTGGTATGGCGCCAATGCGTTCACACATCTTTGACCAGCTTAAGCGTTTGAACTCTACACGTAAGATCTCGTTCTGGTACGGTGCACGTTCTTTGCGTGAATCGTTCTACAACGAAGAGTACGACATGCTTCAGGATGAGAATGATAACTTTAAGTGGCACTTAGCGTTATCTGACCCTCAGCCAGAAGATAACTGGGATGGTATGACTGGCTTCATCCATAACGTATTGTATGAAAACTATCTAAAGGACCATGAAGCGCCTGAAGATTGTGAGTACTACATGTGTGGACCGCCAATGATGAACTCCGCTGTAATCCAGATGCTTCTAGATTTGGGTGTAGAGCGTGAGAATATCTTCCTTGATGACTTCGGTGGTTAAGTAAGATATGTTTGTCAAAAGACAAGCCTACAAATGGCCGGCAGCTCAGCTGCTGGCCATTTTGTTTTTATTGGCTTTGTTATCAGCCTGTAAGGAAAAGCCTCCTGAGGTTAAATCTCATCAAGGTTTAACAATGGGGACGACTTATACGGTCAAGTGGATTCCTATTCAGAATCAACCTGCTATCAATCCAGCAGTTTTCAATCAGGCCTTGCTAGAAGTAAATCAAGCAATGTCGACCTACATTGATGATTCTGAACTTTCTATTATTAATAAGCTTCCTGAGGGTAGTTCTGTTGAGCTCTCTAATGGGCTTGCTTTCCTTTTGTCCAAATCTATTGATATCAGTACTCTTTCTGCAGGTGCGTTTGATGTAACTGTTGGGCCGCTTGTAAATTTGTGGGGCTTTGGGCCGGATGGGCGTATAATTAAGGCGCCGTCCCAGCTTGAGATTCAACAGGTTCAGCAAGAGATTGGATATAACTATTTGGAACTTAATGGCAAAACGCTAACCAAAGAGAAGGCTAGTTATATCGATCTATCAGCGATTGCTAAAGGATATGGTGTAGATGTGCTTGCGACTTTATTAGAGGAGCGGGGTGTCGAAAGCTATCTTGTTGAAATTGGTGGTGAGTTGCGAGCTAAAGGGTTAAAGCCTGATGGTAGTGAATGGAAGATTGCTATTGAGTCTCCGACAGCAGGTTTTGATCGCTCGGTGCAACGAATTATCGCAGTTAAAGATGTAGGTATAGCTACGTCGGGAGATTACCGAAACTATTTTGAAGAGAATGGTGTTCGTTTTTCTCATACAATAGATCCGTCGACTGGCAGTCCGATTACCCATAGATTAGCATCTGTTACGGTGCTGATGCCGAGTTGTGCCGAGGCTGATGCCTATGCCACAGCGATGATGGTTATGGGCGAAGAGAGGGCGCAAGCATTTGCGCTTGAGAACGGTATCGAAGCTTTTTTTATCATTAAGGCCGAGAGTGGATTTGTTGAGAAAATGACTCCTGGTTTTAAAAAATATCTGGTTCAATAGGTTTTAATTATGAGCACAATTATCTTATCTTTTGTCATCTTGTTATGTGTCATAGTCGCCATGTCTGTTGGCGTGATTTTGGGTCGAAAGCCTATTAGTGGTTCTTGTGGTGGTTTGGCGAATGTCGGCATTGAAGGTAAGTGCAGTATCTGCGGCGATGACCCTCAAAAATGTGAAGAAGAGCAAGATAGACAAGCTAAAGAAGAAGCATCTGCAGATCTAAGTTACGAAGTTAAATCTAAAGAATAATTGAGAGCTACGTAACTAAGAGTAAGCTGTTCTTAATAAAAAGAGCAGCTGAAACAATAAGATATAATTATAAGATAGGGGTAAATGATGGCGGTATATGACTATGATGTCATTGTGATAGGTTCCGGTCCTGCTGGTGAAGGTGCAGCAATGAACGCCGCGAAAAAAGGGCGTCGAGTAGCTGTTATCGAAGAACAGGAGGCCGTAGGTGGTAACTGTACGCATAAAGGTACAATCCCATCTAAAGCGCTTCGCCACTCTGTAAAGCAGATCATAGAATTTAACACTAACCCTATGTTCCGTGATATCGGTGAGCCACGTTGGTTCTCCTTTCCTAAGGTTTTAAAGCGTGCAGAGAAAGTTATGTCCAGCCAGGTTATGCTGCGTACAAACTTCTATGCGCGTAACCGTATTGATGTTTTCTTCGGTGTAGCTGAATTTGAAGACAAGAATACAATTATTGTACGTGGTACCTCTAAGGGTGATGAGACACTGCGTGCTAAGAACGTTGTAATTGCAACAGGTTCGCGTCCTTATACGCCAGCTGATATCGACTTTAACCACCCTCGTATCTATAACTCTGATACAGTTCTCAAGTTAAGCCATACGCCTCGTACATTGATCATCTATGGAGCTGGGGTTATTGGTTCTGAGTACGCTTCGATTTTCAGCGGCTTGGGTGTAAAAGTTGATTTGGTTGATAGTCAGAGTCGTCTACTGTCTTTCTTGGATGCTGAGATCTCTGATTCATTGAGCTATCACCTTCGTAACAATGCTGTGAAGATTCGCCATAACGAAACTTATGAAAGTGTTGTTGCTGATGAGCGTGGTGTTACGCTTACGCTTCAGTCCGGTAAGAAGATTCGCGCAGATGCTTTCCTATGGTGTAATGGCCGTAGCGGTAACACCGAGACGCTTAAGTTAGAAAACATCGGCCTAGAGGCTAATAGTCGTGGTCAGCTAGAAGTTGACGATCACTACCGTACCGCTTGCGAAGGTATCTATGCTGCGGGTGACGTCGTAGGGTGGCCAAGCCTTGCTTCTGCTGCGCTTGATCAGGGACGTGCTGCAGCTGCAGATATGTTATCTGCCGAAGACTTCCGTTATATCAATGAAGTGCCTACTGGTATCTACACAATTCCAGAAATTAGCTCTGTAGGTAAAACTGAAGAAGAGCTAACAAAAGAATGTGTGCCTTACGAGGTAGGTCAGGCTTTCTTTAAAGACACTGCGCGAGCACAGATCTACGGCCAGCCAGTTGGTATGCTTAAGATTCTTTTCAATCGTGATACTTTGGAGATTCTCGGTATTCATTGCTTCGGTGAGCATGCATCAGAAATTGTGCATATCGGTCAGGCGATTATGGCTCAAGATGGTGAAGCGAATACACTTAAGTACTTCATCAACACGACGTTCAACTATCCAACAATGGCTGAAGCTTATCGAGTTGCGGCTATTGCAGGCTTAAACCGTATTGCGAACCTTTCATAAGAATTCTATGTTAGTTCAAAAAAGCACGCTTTTGCGTGCTTTTTTATTGTCTGTGTCCCGTCCTGAATAAGGTTGAATTGTTCTAAAAACAAGGGTTGTGATGCTAGAAAGCTTTCAGCGAAATACACTCCAAGAGGTTTGTTCGATTGAGGCGGTTCTAACTTTTTCTTTATGTCCAAGTTCATCAATCAAGCTATTCATAACCTGATCGTTCGCTAAGATTGCATCAACACGACCACTAAGAAGGAATGAAAGCAGTTTTCTATTGCCTTGTGGTGGGTTATTAATGGTTTGAAAGTCATTTTGTAAAAGCCACTTTTGCATATTGGCCCCTAAGAAGCTGGTAACTACGCCTCTCTGCTTAAAGTTGTCTGTCGATGGATCAAGTGTGTTTTTTTCAGCAAATACCAAGTCCACTTCTGTTCGGCAATGATCTGTGACATAACCGCGTATCTGTCCTGACCAAGGTTATGCGATGCGGCAAAAAAACTTCAGCAGCCTTATGTCTTGCCATGCTTTGTGCGCGCTTCCAGGGCGTAATAATTATTTCTAATGAATAGCCTGGTAATTTATTTATGGCGCATTTGACGACTTCTACAGCCGTGCCAGTGATTATTTTGTCTTGTATGTAGCTATAAGGTGGGAGCTGATGTGTAGTCAGTCTAATGTTGTCTGCTATAGCAATCTGAGGTGCTATAAAGAAGCATGCTAATGAGCATCGTTTGAATAGATTTCTCATTGGGCTACTGAGCTGGTTTTAGCGCTTTGCCTATGAGTATAGTAAAGACTGTTGTAGATAATAAAAAACCCGGCATTAAGCCGGGTTTTTTGTTAGCGGATCGCTAATTATTTAGTTGCTGCTGCAAGTGCTGCATTTAGTGTAGTACTTGGACGCATAACCTTTTTAACCAAGTCGCGTTTAGCGTGGTAGTAGCCGTCAAGCTCAGCTGGGGAGCCTTGGCACTCAGCAAGCTCAGATATAATCTGATCTTCTTGGCTTGTTAGAGTTTCAGCAAGCTCTTTGAAGTCTGCTGCAAGTTCTGGATCTTCAGTTTGAGCGGCTACTTCTTGTGCCCAGAATAGGCCTAGATAGAAGTGGCTGCCACGGTTATCTAGCTCACCAGTCTTACGAGAAGGCGATTTGTTCTCTTCTAGTAGTCGACCTGTAGCTGCATCTAGTGTCTTAGAAAGTACGGCAGCGCGTTTGTTGCCCTGCTTGATGCCTAGATCTTCAAGAGATACAGCTAGTGCTAGGAATTCACCTAGGGAGTCCCAACGTAGGTGGTTCTCTTCTTCAACCTGTTGTACGTGCTTAGGAGCAGAACCGCCTGCGCCAGTTTCATACATGCCGCCACCTTTAAGCATTGGCACAATTGATAGCATTTTCGCAGAAGTACCAAGCTCAATGATTGGGAATAGGTCGGTTAGGTAGTCGCGTAGTACGTTACCAGTAACGGAGATAGTGTCTTTACCGCGAACCATGCGATCCATAGTGAAACGAATAGCTTGGCTGTAAGATTTAACGTAAATCTCTAGGCCGTCAGTGTCGTGATCTTTTAGGTATTCGTTAACTTTCTTAGTTAATTCAAGATCGTGCGCACGTTCTTGGTCTAGCCAGAAGATAGCAGGAGTGTCGGACTGGCGAGCACGAGTAACAGCTAGTTTAACCCAGTCACGGATTGGCTCATCTTTAGTTTGGCATGCGCGCCAGATATCGCCTTTCTCAACTTCGTGTTCCATGAGAACAGTGCCATCCGCAGCTACTACACGCATTGTGCCTGCTTCAGTTTCGAAAGTTTTGTCGTGAGAACCGTATTCTTCTGCTTTCTTAGCCATCAAGCCAACGTTTGGAACTGTACCAATTTTAGTTGGGTCGAAAGCGCCGTTTGTTTTACAGAAGTTGATCATGTCTTGGTAGATACGTGCGTAAGTGCGCTCTGGCATTACTGCTTTAGTATCTTTTGGACGACCATCAGGGCCCCACATTTTGCCACCGTTACGGATCATTGCTGGCATAGAAGCATCAACGATTACGTCGGATGGAACGTGTAGGTTAGTGATACCTTTTACAGAATCAACCATCGCCATTTCTGGGCGGTGTTCGTGGCATGCGTGAATCGCTTCTTCAATCTCTTCACGCTTGGAGCGTGGAAGATCAGCGATCTTATCGTATACGCTACCAATACCGTTATTTGGGTTTACACCAAGTTCTTCGAAGAAGTCACCGTACTCATCGAATAGCTCTTTGTAGAATACAGTTACAGCGTGACCGAAAACGATAGGGTGGGAAACCTTCATCATTGTAGCTTTAACGTGTAGTGACCACATAACGCCAGTTTCTTGAGCGTCTTGCAGAGTCTCTTCAAAGAATTCACGTAGGGCCTTGCAGCTCATGCGCATGCTGTCGAAGATTTCACCTTTTTCTAGGCTAACTTCTTTTTTAACTTCAACGTTGCCAGCTGGATCTACGAATTCGATACGAACTGTGCCGGCTTCTTCCATAGTTAGGGATTGTTCGCTAGAGAAGAAGTCTCCGTCGCGCATGTAATCGGCGTGTGTACGAGAAGCCTTACTCCATTTGCCCATAGAGTGTGGGAATTTTCTAGCAAAAGCTTTTACTGCACCTGGTGCGCGACGGTCAGAGTTACCTTCACGTAAGACTGGGTTTACTGCAGAACCAAGGATTTTTGAGTAGCGCTGTTGTGCGTCTACATCTTCATCCGTCTTTGGATCTTCTGGATAATCAGGGATATCGTAGCCCTGGCCTTGAAGCTCAGTGATGCATGCTTTTAGCTGAGGGATTGAAGCACTGATATTTGGAAGCTTGATGATGTTTGCTTCCGGATCTTGAGTTAGTTCGCCTAGAAACTTTAGGCCATCTTCAACACGCTGTTCTGCAGTAAGCTTCTCAGGGAAGGCGGACAGTACGCGCCCAGCTAAAGAGATATCTGTGATTTTTACGTCGATGTCTGCTGCAGAAGTGAAAGCTCTTACAATTGGCAGAAGTGAACATGTCGCCAAGGATGGTGCTTCGTCGGTTAGGGTGTAATAGATGGTTTGTTTTTTTGTAGTCATTGTAATCCCCAAAGTTTTATGGCAGTGCGGCCAAGGGTTTAAATCAAGGTGGCTTGTGGCCGCCTTTCTCCACTATTTTTAAACCCGATGGTTGTAATTTAGTGACAGAATTATACTGAAATTAGACGCTGAGTCATACGTCTGGCCTATGTACTTATGGCTAATGTTGTTGTGTTTTTACAACTTTTTTTTAATTTTGCGCTTGTTGCAATGCAAAAAAGCGCTAACTCGTTAGTTTTTTTGTAGTTCGACTACTATTTATAGCTTACTTTTGTTGCAGTTTTTGTGTTGAGTGCTTGTGTGATACTTTAGGTTTAATTGCAATTTCAATAGGTGTTTTCTTTTGTAGAATGAACTTGTGAGTGAGGTTTATATGAGTTCGAAAGAAAAGCCAGTTCCCCCTGGGGACTTTGAGTGTTGCGAAAGTGGGTGTTCTCAATGTGTCTGGGATATCTATTTTGATGAGCTGGATCAGTGGAAAGCTGAGCAAAAACCTAAACAACCAAATGAAGCTCAAGACTCTCACGAAAAACGTGGAACTGAGTCGCAAGACAGACGCTAAGCGGTGGGTGATTTATGTCAGGTAAAGTTGTTAGTTTGGATGCTTCTAGAGAGAAGGCAAAACACAAGAAAAAAGAAGAAAAGTTAGAATCTATACAGAAAAGATTCGAAAAGGCTTTACCCTCAAAAGAAACTGATTCAAAGAAGAAGTTGCTGGATATTTTTAAGAAGAAGTAATTTTGTATTAATTGCTTGGTGGGTCTTTATATCAGGCAAAGAAAAAGGGGCTAAGTAGCCCCTTTTTTATTTGTTTCTAAATTATTTCTCAGTTGACTCTGATTCGGTGTTTTGACGTTTGCGAACTTCGCGCGGATCGTTAGGTGCGCGACGAGTGCGACGTTTACGAACAGGTCTTTGATTGGCTTCTGGCTCTGCTGTTGTGGTGTCAGTTGCTTCTGTGGTCTCAGTTGCTTCTGCAGTTTCAGTTGCATCTGCAGTTTCAGTCGCTTCCGCAGTTTCAGTTGCTTCTGTAGTTTCAGTTGCTTCTGTAGTTTCAGTTGCTTCTGCCGTTTCAGTTGCTTCTGTAGTTTCAGTTGCTTCTGTAGTTTCAGTTGCTTCTGTAGTTTCAGTTGCTTCTGTAGTTTCAGTTGCTTCTGCCGTTTCAGTTGCTTCTGCAGTTTTAGTGACTTCTGAAGTTTCAGTAACTTCTGCCGTTTCAGTTACTTCTGCCGTTTCAGTTACTTCTACAGTTTCAGTCACTTCTGCAGTTTCAGTCGCAGTTGCTTCTGTAGTTTCAGTTGGCGTTGTTTCAAATGTTGCTTCAGGTGCTTTAGCTTCAGGGCTTTCGCTTGCTGTGTTTGGAGCTTTTGCTTCATCACTAGTAGCTTTAGCAACTTGTGTTGTTTCTTTAGTTTCAACTTCTGTTGCTACGTTATTAGTGCGTTTAGCAGAGCGTTCAGTGGTGCGACGACGACGGCCACGGCGACGTGGATTGCGTGGTGCTTCTTCTTGCTCTTCAGTGTTCTGAGAGTCTGTGTTGCTCAGATCCTGTTTGCTTTTGGAATCTACCTGTTCGTTCTCGCCTTTACGTTTGCGGCGACGACGCTTTGGCTTATCTTCGTTTTGGTTTAGAGGCTGATCAGGCTCTGGTTGTACGGTAATGATCTCATCGTTCTGCTTTGGAGTGCGCTTACGATCATTGTCACGACGGCGACGCTTGCGGCTTGAATCAGTGCGTTCATTACGCTTACGTTTAGGGCGTGAAGTGCTCTTCTCTTCACTAGGCTGCTCTTGCTCAGTTGTTGTTTCTGAGCTGCCGCCACCAAAGAGGCTCTTGAACATGCCAACTACACGGCTGCCAAGGGACTCATTGTTTTTAACTGGTGCTGGGGCAGGTGTTTCTGCTTTAGGTGCTTCTGTTGCGGCTTCTGGTGCAGGTGTTTTAGGAGTAACGCTGCGCACAGCTGCTTGTTCGCGAGGAGCTGTAGCTTGGGAGGTAGCTGCAGCTTCTAGTGACTCAGCTTCTTCTGGTTCTGGCTGCATCGTGTAGCTAGCGTCATTTGTTGTCGCAACGGTGTGATCGTCACGTAAACGAACAACTTCGTAGTGCGGTGTTTCCATGTTCGGGTTAGGAACAATAACAACACGAACATCTTGGCGAAGTTCAATATCATGAACCGCATGACGTTTTTCGTTGAGTAGGTATGTTGCTACAGTAACCGGCAAAATTGCACGGATTTGAGCTGTACGGTCCTTACCAGATTCTTCTTCAATAAGGCGAAGAATGGATAGAGCAAGAGACTCCGTATCACGGATAGTGCCTTGGCCGTTACAGCGTGGACATACAACGCCGCGTGTTTCTGCAAGAGAAGGGCGTAAGCGTTGACGAGACATCTCAAGTAGGCCGAAGCGAGAGATTCGTCCCATTTGTACGCGAGCGCGATCAAGTTTTAGGGCATCTCTCAGGCGATTTTCTACTTCACGCTGGTTCTTGATTGGTGTCATGTCGATGAAATCGATAACAACCAAGCCGCCGATATCACGCAGACGTAATTGGCGTGCTATTTCGTCAGCTGCTTCAAGGTTGGTGTGAAGAGCTGTCTCTTCGATATCACCGCCACGTGTTGCTCGCGCGGAGTTGATGTCGATCGAAACAAGTGCTTCTGTAGGATCAATTACGATTGAGCCGCCAGACGGAAGTGTTACTTCGCGTTGGAATGCGGTTTCAATCTGAGTCTCAATCTGGAAGCGATTGAACAATGGTGTTTGTTCGGAGTAATGCTTAATTTTGTTTTCGTAAGTAGGCATTACCTGCTTAACGAAGTTTTTAGCATCTTCGAAAACTTGTGGGTCGTCGATTAAAACTTCGCCGATATCTGAGCGTAGGTAATCTCGAACGGCACGGATTACTACGTTGCTTTCCTGATAGATTAGGAATGGAGCAGGCTTTTCTTCAGAGGCTTGCTTAATAGCAGTCCATAGTGTTTGAAGGTATTCAAAGTCCCACTGAAGCTCTTCGCTTGTGCGGCCAACACCTGCTGTACGAACGATAATGCCCATCTGTTTAGGAACATTAACGCCGGAAAGTGCTTCTTTTAATTGTGTGCGTTCTTCGCCTTCGATGCGGCGGGAGATGCCGCCTGCACGAGGGTTGTTTGGCATAAGAACAAGATAGCGACCGGCAAGGCTAATGAAGGTGGTTAGTGCTGCACCTTTATTGCCGCGCTCTTCTTTATCAACCTGAACAATAACTTCAGTGCCTTCTTTCAGCACTTCTTTAATGTTTGGGCGTGAGCCGCGAGTAGGTGGCTTGATAAAGTATTCGCGAGAAATTTCTTTAAGCGGTAGGAAGCCATGGCGTTCAGCACCGTAATCTACGAACGCAGCTTCTAGGCTTGGTTCGATGCGGGTGATTTTGCCTTTATAAATGTTGGCTTTTTTCTGTTCTCTTGAGCCGGATTCAATATCCAGATCATATAAGCGCTGGCCATCAACCAGTGCTACACGCAACTCTTCAGGTTGAGTTGCATTGATAAGCATTCTTTTCATGACGTTCTCTTAATAGAACGCTTTTCGCCAAGCCAGAGTGCCCAGAGGGTACCCGTCTTTTGGACTCACATGCAGTATATAAGGCATTTACCCGATCAATTATGTTTCGGGCGGCTATAATAGCCAAGCCTGCAGCAATATGGTGCGCAGGGATTAAAGCCATCTAATCTGATGGTAATTTTTATTAATACGCAATCGGCGTATCAATCGTCCACGGTAGAGGAATCAGTAGCCTATTTCTTCTTCTAGCTAATTGTTACTGCTTCTTAAAAGCAGGTTCCTGGCTAAAGTACGTCTCTACCTCCAACCGGTCATACTCGGCTGGGTGAAAAGCTTTTTAATTAAATTCTTTGTTGCTGACGGCATCTACAGCGTATTTAACTGTGATATTTGGTCTGTATTACGGCACCTGTGAAAAAAGATAAAGCCAACAGACTGCAGCAGCGCTAGAATATAGCAGCTATCAACTAGTGCATCAATTCGGTAATCGGTTTTCATATCAAATATGTCACAGCAAAACAGTCAAGAAGCAAGCAAGGTTCGTTTCGTAGAAATAACTGAAAATAATGATGGGCAGAGGATCGATAATTTTTTAATCACTGCTCTTAAAGGCGCACCTAAAAGCCTTGTGTACCGAATCCTTCGAAAAGGCGAGGTTAGAGTAAATAAAAAACGCGTAAAGCCGGAGTATCGTCTAAAGCTAAATGACTTAGTTCGAATCCCGCCTGTACGTTTAGCCGATAAAAAAGAGCCAGCTAAAGTTAGTGATCAGCTCAGTGAAAAATTAGAATCGTCTATCCTTTACGAAGATAACGACATCATTGTGGTAAATAAGCCTTCTGGTATCGCTGTTCATGGAGGCAGTGGTATTAGTTTGGGGTTGATCGAGTCATTTCGTCAGATGCGTCCTCAATGCAAGTTTCTAGAATTAGTCCATCGCTTAGATCGCGATACATCAGGTTGTATCATGATGGCTAAAAAGCGTAGTGCGCTTAAATTAATGCATGAATCTTTGCAGAAAAGCACTATCACTAAAATTTATCACGCGTTAGTCATTGGTAGTTGGAATGAGCGAAAGCGTAAAATCGATGCACCTCTACGTAAAAACGAGCTTAAATCAGGCGAACGTGTTGTCAAAGTTGCAGCAGACGGTAAGGCTTCGTTAACTGAATACAAAGTCCTTGAGCGTTTTGGTCGCCAAGCTACCTTGGTTGAGGCTAGACCGATAACCGGTCGTACACACCAAATTAGAGTTCACTGTCAATTTGCTGGCCATCCTATTGTCGGGGATGAAAAGTACACGCCAGATGAAGATAATGCTGCAATGCGAGAGCATGGATTTAAACGCCTGTTTCTTCATGCGGCAGAATTACGTTTCCCATTACCTTCTGGTGGGCGAAAGATAGTCAAAGCACCATTAGATATGCAGTTACAAAAAGCCGTAAAACGTTTTAAAAGTATTAATAGTAAGTAGGTTTCTCTGTATGAGTGATATGGAATTAAAAGATAAAACTTATGCAACTGCTGATCGATTATTAATGGCGGGTGTTCAGCCAACATTATCAGTTGTTGCAGAGTCTCTTGGTCACCAACCAGCAGAGATTGAAGGGTATTTTGATAGTTGGTGGGAGTTGGTGCCAGAAAGGTTATCTGTTTCCGCATCGTCTATCGTTGTTCCGGACGTACCGGAAGTTTTGGGGCAAGCGTTTGCACGTGTATGGCAGCAGGCTGTTCAAGAGGCGAGTAGCAAGTTTGTCGAAGAGAAACACCGTCAAGAGGTTGGAATTGATGTTGTTCGCCGTGAGGCAGATGAATCTCTACAAGCATCTCGTGGTCAATTATTAGAATTAGAAGACAAACTTCGTAATCAAATCAGCCGAAATGAAGAGATTCATTCTCAGATTAAAGGGCTAGAAGCTGAGATTGAGGTTTTGAAATCTAACTTAATGGCGGAAACATCTCAGCGTAAGCAAGAAGAGCAGGCCAAATCTAACGTTGAACAAGAGCTTACTCATCTACGAAAAACTCACGATGACAGTAAGCGAACATTTGATCAGCGTATTAAAGATGAGCAAAGACATACGCTTGATGCGGTAAGTAAAGCCGATGCTGACGTTCGCTATTACCGTGGCGCATTAGAAAAGTTGCGTGATGAAGTGGGTAAAAAGGAATCGGCTTTGACTAAGTCTATTCATGATTTACAAGCTGAACTAGCGCGTAAAGATGTAAAACATGACACGCAGAAAACACAAATAAAAAGCCTCGAAGACGAACTCAAAAAGATCAAGCAAGATAGTAGTGGCCAGAATAGAGATCTATCTAAAATCAATACTCAGCTTCTATCTGAAACCAATAAAAACAAGAGGTTAGAAAGCAAAATTAAAGAGCTTGATGAGGAGTTGAGAAAGGCTAGGCAGAAACAAGTGGCTATTGCTAATGAGCAATCACGCCGTGAATCTAGTGTCAGAAATCAATTCAAAGATAAAGAAGAAGAGCTGGTAAGAGCGCTAGCTAAGATATCTAGTTTAGAGAAAAAAATAATAACTCAAGATGAAGAAATTAGGCGTTTAAATAGCCGCTTATAATTCCTTTATAACTTAGATGCATTAGGATAGATTTTATTCTAAACTGTTATATTAGAGTCGTTTTTTATTACTAAACGATTACATATCTACTGAGTTTATCTGGAGTGTTTGATGAAATTGCAGCAGCTGCGTTATATCTGGGAAGTTGCAAGACATGACCTTAATGTCTCTGCCACAGCTCAAAGCCTATATACATCACAGCCTGGCATTAGTAAGCAAATCAGATTGCTCGAAGATGAGCTAGGGGTTGAGGTGTTTGCCCGTAGTGGTAAGCATCTTACCCGTGTCACACCAGCAGGTCAGGCTATTCTGTCTGTTGCAGGAGAAATTCTGCAGAAAGTTGAAAGTATCAAGCAGGTTGCTCAAGAGTTTAGTGATGAGCGTAAAGGCAGTTTGGATGTTGCAACTACCCATACTCAAGCCCGATATGCGCTTCCGCCTACTATCACTGGATTTATGAAGGAGTATCCTGAAGTCTCCCTTCATATGCATCAAGGTACACCGATGCAGATTTCTGAGATGGCGGCTGATGGTTCAGTTGATTTCGCGATAGCGACTGAAGCCATGGCGCATTTTAGTGATTTAATTATGATGCCTTGCTACCGCTGGAACCGTTCTGTAGTTGTTCCTAAAGGTCATCCCTTAACTCAAGTTTCTAAGTTAACGCTGGCTGATTTAGCCGAACAGCCGATTGTGACATACGTATTCGGATTTACAGGTCGGTCAAAATTAGATGACGCCTTCATCAAAGAAGGGTTGGAACCAAAAGTTGTTTTCACTGCTGTAGATTCTGATGTGATCAAAACTTATGTTCGTCTTGGCTTGGGTGTAGGCATTATTGCCTCAATGGCTTTTGATGAGCGTCAAGATAGTGATTTGGTTCGTTTAGATGCAAGTCACTTGTTTGAACCGAGTACGACTAAGATTGGTTTCAGAAAAGGTACTTTTTTGCGTGGGTACATGTTTGACTTTATTCAGCGTTTTGCGCCCCATCTAACTCCAGATGTAGTTAGGCAAGTACAGGAATGTGGTAATAAAAGTGAGATCGATGAGCTTTTATCTCATTATGATCTGCCTGATTTATAACTTTGAGCGTTTGTTCATCATTATTTAAAGCCTGCTAAGCAGGCTTTTTTCGTTTTAGGATCTAATTAATCTAAAAATTCGTATTAGTCTCTGCAGTCTCGAAATACGCATCCTATACTGAGAATACTTTCAGTGGGGGGAGGCTATGAAACGCAGTTCTATTCTTACCCGTATTAACCTCAGCTTATTAGCTGTGTCAGTTGTTTTTGCTGTCTTTGTTGTTGTACAGATTGTTGTTGGTCTCAAGGTGAGTGAGTCCAGTGAAGAGGTCACAACAAGGGATATGCCTGTCGCACTCTATACTCAAGCTATGCAAGATGAATTAGGAGATATGAATTCTAATCTGCTTGAGTATGTGTTGGGTGAGTCTGAAGAGAAGCAAGAATATTTTGCGAATAAAGAAGAGTTTGACCAATATCGAAAGGAAATACCCTCCATTAGTGATGCCTATAAGAAAATGATCACTGTCGATCGTTTAATTGCCACGGCTAATGAGAACGCTGAAAAAAGGGTCTTTAGTCGATTTGATCCCATTCTTGAGGAGCAAGCTACTCGAAGTATTAACCGGCTTATCCGGGAGGTCGGTGGTCCGCTCGAAAATCTTCTCGACGATATGAAAGAAGAGGAGATTGCAGACGTTGGCTCTTCTAACGATTTAGATCAGATTATTAATGATGATTTGCCTTCTGTGCGATATTACCTAGAGCTTGTTGATGAGGCAGGGGATATGCTTGCCGACTTAGATAGGTTTGTATTAGGAGATCAAAATGCCCGTAAGAGTTTCTTTGGTAACGCTCTTCAATTCGAATCCTTCCTTGCTAGCCTAAAGCCTTTAGAGAAAAAACCTCATGAATTAGTCCGCATAGCTGAAGTAGAGCGGTTGTTTAATGAGCTTAAAAGTGGTGGGGCCGAAGTTTTCGAAATCTATGCAGCTAGAAACAGAATTGACGCATTAGCGGCTATTGAAGATATAGAGCATAACGCATTTGGCGAGTTGGAAGAGCTTCTGGAAGGAATGTCTTCCCATGCTAGGCGCCGAGTTGAAAATAGTATGAATGATCTGGTTGACCTATCAAATAAGGTTAACTATCTCCTGATATTTACACTCGTTGGCGGTGTCGCACTTTTAGTCGCGATTGTAACCTACACGAAGCGGTCTATTTTTGCGCCTATGACAGCGATATCTGAATCCATTAATAAACTAAGAGGTGGTGAGAGAGATTTTGAGATCGCTGAAAGTAATCGTAATGATGAAATTGGCGACATCATCAATAGTTTGAGGCAGTTTCAGGCTGAGTTAACGGAGCTAGATGAGCTTCGATTAGCTGATGAGAAGATGCAAGCCAGTCTTAAGGGAGAGCGAGATAAACTTTCTAGTGCGCTTGAAAACCTTGAGCAGGCTCAGGATAAGCTCATTGCTAGTGAAAAACTTGCTTCATTGGGTTCCTTGGTCGCGGGTGTCTCTCATGAAATTAATACACCAATAGGTGTTTCGGTAACCATGTCTAGTCATCTAAAAGAAAATATTGATGAGCTTATGCGCTCTATAAAAGCGGGTGAGCTTAAGCAGTCATTCTTGGATCAATTCGAGCGAGAGGCAGCTGAATCATTTGCAGTTATGGAAAGCTCTTTAGATAAGGCAAGTCACCTTATTCAAAACTTTAAACAAGTAGCAACAGATCAGTCGAGTTCTAGTCGACGGAAATTTGCTTTGAAAGAGGTTATCGATGAAGTAATGATGACTGTTCGCCACCAATTAAAAGGTACAAACTACAAGTATAGAGTTGAAGGTGATGTCGAATTAATGATGGATAGTTACCCTGGCCCACTTGGGCAAGTTGTAACTAATCTATTTAATAATTCTATTATGCATGGCTTTGATGGGCGCGATGACGGTGAAATCAATATAAGATTTACGTGTCTTGATAACAGCGTGAGAATTTACTTTAACGATAATGGAACTGGAATTGAAGAGTCAAAAATCAACCGCATTTTTGACCCGTTTTATACCACGAAACTAGGGCAAGGGGGCTCTGGTTTAGGATTAAATATTGTACATAACATTGTCACTGGTGTTCTAGGCGGATCTATATCAGTGTCGAGCAAAGTGGGTACTCAATTTGAAGTAGTGTTACCTCTGGTAGCTCCGAAACAGGATAATGATGATGAGTGATGTGCTTTTAAATATCATAGATGATTCGAATGAACCTGAAGTGGAGGACACCCGAGAGCCTTGGAAAATTGCAATTATTGATGACGAAGAGTCAGTTCACCAGGTAACAACTCTTGCTTTGTCCAGAACTGATATCTTGGGGCACCCATTAAAATTTTTGCATGCTTATAGCGGTGAGGAGGGCTATAAGCTTATAGAAAAGCATGATGATATTGCAGTTGTGTTACTTGATGTGGTTATGGAAACCCCCAATGCCGGATTGCTACTGGCTGAGCAGATTCGTGAGGATCTAAATCGGCATAATGTACAAATCATTCTAAGAACTGGCCAACCTGGCTATGCACCTGAAAATGAAATTATCGAGCGTTATGAAATTAACGCTTATAAAACTAAAAACGAGCTGACTAAATCTCGGTTATTTACAGCTTTAGCAACGGCCATTCGTTCCTACCAGCACCTTTGTGCACTTGAAAACAGTAAGCTGGGTTTGAGATCGATTATTGATGCGTCTTCAGATCTTATTAAAGAACGGTCTGTGAACGACTTCGCTAGAGGAGTGTTATTGCAGATTAGCGCGCTCTTTAACATCGATGCTGATGGTATTTTCTGTGTATCTCAGCGGCCGCATAATGGCCCTTTGGCGTTAAGAAAAGGGTTAGAAGACGAATATTTTGTAGTGGCTGCATCTAACAAATATGATCATTTTTTTGGGCGTAAGCTTGAGCAACTAGATACAGATGGCTTGAGCTACCTAGTCAAAGATGTGCTTGATAGCAAACAGCATAGTATTGGTGAGCGCTATACAGGTCTTTATTTGTCGACTCCTTCTATGTGGGAAGGTGTGATCATGCTTGAAGGGGCTAGAGGATTACAGAATGTAGATGAAGAGTTACTTCAAGTTTTCTGTATGAATGTGGGGTTAGGTTTAGAGAATGCTAAATTTTTCTCTCATCTTAATAAAGCAGCTTACTTTGATTCAGTCACTCATTTGTATAGCCGTTTGGGCTTGATAGAGAATGCACTCACATTTGTAAGATCTAAAGGTAGTCGGTGTACGATCTATCTAGCTGATCTCGACTATTTTCATAACATTATCGAATCCCTTGGTTATGACTATGGTAACAAGGTGCTTGCCGAAATGGGGGGGAACCTTAAAAGGATCTATGGTGAGAATGCGTTATTAGCGCGTTTGCATACAGATGTGTTTGCCATCTTGATGGTTGATACTGATCTGGATGCGAGTGATGTTGCTAGAGAGTGTGCAAAACCATTATTTGTAGAAGGAAATTCAATTCGTTTAGGAATAACTGTAGGTAGTTCTAGTGAGCTTGCAGACGATTTTTCGCAAGAAACTGCTGAGCAGATGTTGCGACATGCAGAAGTAGCACTCAAAGTAGCTAAAGAAAATCGTCGTGGTGCTGGACAGGAATTTGATCGCGAGTATGAAGAGGTTTCTAGAAATCATCTAAATCTATTAAATGATATTCGTAATGCTCTCGTTAATCGTGAATTTTTCTTAGTTTTACAGCCCAAAGTAGATGCGACAACAGAGAGGGTTAACGGTTATGAAGCACTGATTAGATGGCAGCATCCAATTAAAGGTGTAGTCCCTCCAAATGCGTTTATTCCTGTGATCGAACAATCGGGATTGTTCTTTGATATTGATCTATATGTGTTTGAGGAGGCTTGCGCGATACTCAGACAGAACCCTCAGATTAATGTGCCTATTTCGATCAATGTATCTGCTAATTCACTACACCATAATGAGTTTATATGTGAAATAGCGAGGCTTACTGACGAGTTGAAGCCCGATCTATCCTTGCTGCAATTAGAAATTACAGAAAATGCACTAATCAGAAGTGATGCTGCAATTAAACATCTCAATTCACTTAAAACCATAGGCTTTTCCATATGTTTAGATGATTTTGGGGCTGGCTTTTCATCCCTCAGTTATTTATTAAGACTTCCGTTAGATGTCATCAAAATCGATCGAAGCTTTGTTCAATGCGTTGCTGATCAAAAAGATGCTCGAGTAGTCCTACAAGGTATGGTCGAAATTGGACGTAAACTTCGTAAGGAGCTTGTCGTTGAAGGTGTTGAAACTAAAGAGCAGGTTGAACTGATCAGGGCGATGCGTGTCTCAACTTTCCAGGGGTTCTACTTTTACAAGCCGCTTAGCATTGATGAGGCTGTAGCTGCACTTGCTAAGCAATGAAAGGATAGTGTATGCAGTTGGATCTACAGTTAGGTCAGGCAATTAAAGGAAATGTCGAGATATCCGAACGAAATTTAATGCTGGTTTTTCAAGTTAATTGCCCTAGTTGCTTATCTAGAGCATTACCTATGCTAATGAGGCTGAAAGAGGCTAATAAGGGTGTCAACTTTTTTGCACTTTCTACCGCTTTTGAAGATTTTAATTTAAATAACGCCAAATCGACCAAGGCTTTGATGGAGCAAGGGGAGCTAACACTTCACTCTAAACGTTATTTCGCTCAGTTAGGGCAGCAGAAATTACCCTATGAAGTGGATGTGCCAGTTGTTATGGATTGGTTTATGCCTACCATTGCTTCATCTGAATTAGCAGAATCAATTTTTAACGTGTTTGATAAAGAGCGGTTGTCACAGACGGTTATGAACAGCATTAAGGCTCACTTAGCTCAGCGTTTGTTGCCTATGAGTCAAATGGGGAGAACGTTTCTGAATAATGGTTTTCAAGGTACGCCCACGTGGGTCTATTTTGATAAGGATCTAAGGATTATTCAGAGCTGGTTTGGTCATAAGGAGATTGAGTGGGTGCAGGCGTTGCTTGATAAATAGATTTGAATGTTTCAGCAACATAAGAAGCTCAGCACATGCTGAGCTTTTTGATCTTGGGATGAGGAATGTGTTATTGATTAAATGATGCAGTCTGATCGAGCATGCAACTCACTCTGCTCTCTGATAGCTAAATCACTAAGACTTTATATAAAACTTTTATTCTTGGGTGAAAAATGAGCTATTCTTACTAGGTTGATATTAAAGAAAAAAATTAATCTGCCGTGAACTTAGATAAGGTTGTACTTTTGGCAAAGAAAACTGTTAATTAGTGCATTAATTTATGGATAAATTTGTATTCTTGCGTCGGTCGAGATATAAAACAAACACCTGTTTGGAATATTACCAATAACTAAAGAACCATCCTGAATAAGTTATTTATTTTGTAACGACTTCTTTATGGATGTATCAATAATAAAAGCAGGAGCATTTTGTGAGTTCTTTAATTTGGGATGCATTAGCTGACTGGGAATTGAATGCCGACTTTGATAGTCCTAATACCGGGCGCATTCAAGCAGCTTTCGATGCACAACATCCTAGGTACCTTATTTACCGTGGACATCAAGGCCGTAGAATTTTGTACCATTTCACGCGAATGGTAGCTGCAGAGCCGGATGAACTGCGACTGCATACAAAGCGTATCTACCTTTCTATTGCATGCTACGATAGTGATGCTCTAGAGGGAGCTTTTGCAGATTTCTTATTGGTTCTAGGCAAAAAAGGACCTAAATTACGCCAACGTCTATTTGAACAGGCTAGAAAGGTTATGAAGCCAAAAGTTCGTGATGTCATACAGCGAGCTATCGAAGAAGACGATCTATCAGCACTGTCAGAACTTTCAACTGATCATTCCGTTCTTATAAATGGAAGATTTCAGCCAGCCAGTCTGCATGGATGAGATAGGGTAGGTAGTAGAAGTCAATGAGCTTGAAGAAAAGCAGTCAACTTAAAAACGTGCGTAAAATAGCATTGATCGGGTTTTCGGGCCCTAATCAGGCAATGCTCGAATATTGCTTCTCTTCAGAAGTCGACTGTGAACTCGTAACTGCTAGTGCAGCTCAGATCCTTGTAGTGAATGGGGATCAAGGTGAGGGTGATGAGCAATTAAGCAGAAACATCATTGAAAAGTATCCGGCTGAATTTCGTTTAGTTATCAGTATTAGAGATGTTAGTTGGGATGGCTTTGCTCTACTTAAAAAACCGCATACTGCTCAAGACCTCCTGAGTGTCGTCAGAAGCTTCTCTGTAACTTTCTCTGACTCTGAAAATCAAGATACTCAACCTGTAAAAAAAGAAATTAATTCCGATGATCTCGATTTCTATCGAAGCCGTGATTATGCACGTAAAAGGCAGGGTGAGGCTCTTAAGCAAAAGCTTATAAAAGGTAATCTTGTTGTTAGTGCATCTGATCGTTTGGTGCAGCAGATCGAAGCAGATATTCGGGAGCAAGAAGAGCAACTTAAACGTGAGCTTGAGGCAGAAAAGGCTAAGCATGAAGCTCTCTTAGCTAAGAAAAAAGCTAAAAAGTTAATGCTTCTGAAAAAGAAAAAGCTCGAAGAAGAGAAACGATTACAAGAAGCTAAAAAGAAAAAGCTTGCCGCTGAAAAAGCTAAGAAGCTGAAGCAGAAGCTACTCGATAATAAGAAAAAGAAAGAATTGTTAGCCAAAAGAGAGCAAGAGGCAGAGAAAGCGCTTCAGGATAAGTCTGTTAAAGCTTCGCAAGAGTTAACAAAAGAGCAAATCCTACAATGTTGTGGTAATGCAGCTGATGCTGACCTGACTCGACCTGATGAGCGTCGTAGTATCTTTTTTAATCCCGAAGGGTCGCTGTTAGTAAAAATGACAGAAGCGGTTGACCTAGCACTTAAACTCGATCAACCTGTTGAGATTACTGGATTGCCGGGTCAGATGCTTGTATTCCCTGACCAGCGTTTGTTTTACATGACGTTTAGTGATGAATTTTTAAATCAACTCGCTTTAACCCGCTTTGGGTATGGTGAGTTGGAGATTGAGCCAAAGGGTGACTTCCAGCTAGAAGATAAAACAAAACATCTTGCTGAGAGAATAGAATCACTTATTTGGAAAGTTGCTCTTTGGACTTCTAGAGGGCGGCTATTAAATGGAATGGACCCAGAGAAGTTAATGCAATTAACAGTGCAGCCTGATTTTGAATCATTTCAGGCCATACCTGATTGTTATGAAATTAGTGAGGTATGGAGTGGTCAACCAATGACCGCGCTGGATATTGTAAGAATATTGGATGTGCCTCAACGTGTTGTTTTTGCGTTTATGTGTGGTGCATATTCACTTGGATGGTTTCAGGAATGAAGTGGTGGGTTAGGAAAGGTATCGGAGTTATTTTGTGACAAATGCTACTATCCAAAATCAATTTATTCAGATCTGTCCTGCAGGAGCTTTCTACGCTACTGTAGGCTCCGAACCGGATGATGCTAGAGCGCTATTGCTTCAGCTTCTTAGCTCTGATGTCTCTTTACCATTTAGTCATGAATTGGTAATGGAGTTGACAGACCTTGATGAAGGTGAAGCAAAAGAGTTGTTTGATAAGCTGATTGATAAAAATTTTGTTCAGCTAAGTAAAAATCCATCGAGAATGATCAATGATTCAATTGAGAAGATATTGCCGGAATTGTTGTCTGGTTTATCTAGCTCAGGGAAAGTCGCGTTGGCCGACGATCATGGATTTTGCCTCGGTTCTACCGGTTATGATGCTGACCATGCAGAAGCGTTGTGCGCGTTAGCGGCGGATTTGAGCTCGTTGCACGAGCGTCATAGTTTATTACTGAACCGTGACCTTTCCTTTATGGGGGAGTCATGGGGAATGTTGGACCCTGTTGGTTTGAGCCAAGTAGGGTTTTGGGTGATCCACCTTGGTCATCAGCGTTTTGTTCTGGTAATTGATCAGATGCCACGTTTGAACCAAGGAAATTATGTAGATTTATTAAGCGTTCTAGCAAGGCGTTACCTTGATTATTGATATCAATCAATGATCGATTCTCAGATATCTGTATTTTAATGCCTTACATTAAAGGAGTAAGTATATGCGCTCAGAAATGTTGACCTCGATTTTGAGTGACTTGAATGGAACTTCAGCCGAGATTGAAGCTTCCGCTGTCATTTCAACAGATGGTCTTATGATCGCAGCTCTTCTTCCAGCTGGTCTGGATGAAGATAGAGTAGGTGCAATGAGTGCTGCCATGCTTTCGCTAGGTGAGCGTACTGCAAGTGAACTTGCTCGTGGAGAATTAGAACAGGTTCTTGTAAAAGGTGATTTAGGTTATATCTTAATGACCCATGCGAATGATGAATCTGTACTTACCGTAGTAGCAAAACCAAATGCACGCTTGGGTTTAATTTTTCTTGATGTTAAACGTGCAGCAGAAGCAATTGGGAAAATTTTATAAATTTAGGGAAGTTGATGCCAGTATCGCATGCAGAAAGCGTTCAAGAAGTTGTCATCAAATATTTTGGCGGTGAAACACGCACCGCTCAAATACTGGACATAGAGGAGCCTTACCCAGAAGGTAAGCTCATTGTCTCTCGTACGGATACGAAAGGATTTATAACTCATGCTAATCAGGCATTTGTTGAAATGTCTGGATATACTCAGGAAGAGTTGATTGGACAAAATCATAATATTTTGAGGCATCCTGACATGCCTGCTGCTGCGTTTGCAGACTTATGGGATACGCTAAAGGCAGGTAAAAAATGGCATGGATACGTAAAGAATTTACGTAAAGACGGTAGTTATTATTGGGTCAAAGCTACCGTTATTCCAAATGTCCGTAATGGTTCTGTCGTCGGTTATACTTCTGTAAGGCGAAAGCCTTCCCTTCGAAAAATAGCAGAAAGCGAAGCCTTGTATTTAACGATGAAGTAGGGTGATTCCTTGAAGCTTAATTTAACAGTCAGTCCGGATTTTTCTCCAGATCATATCTCCGGTTGGTTTATATTTAATACTTGGCTCCAACGTCAATTAGACCGACCGGTTCATTTAGAGCTATATGATAGTTTTGAAGCACAAAGAAATGATATTCAAGAGGGGAAGTATGATCTTGTTTATGCGAATCCCTTTGATGCTTCAATGCTTGTGCGTGAATTGGGTTTTAAGGCGGTTGTTCGGCCTATTTCAAAATCTGATGAGACTGTCATCGCAACCCATGCAGATGCGCAATATAGTTGCGTAGAAGATCTAAAGACCAATAGCCGTTTGGTTGCTACCAGTGATCCTGATGTAAACCGTATTGGCATGATTATGTTGGAGCCTGCAGATCTTGATGGTTCTAACACTGAGTTAAATACCGTTGATTCTTACGTTATTGTTGCGAAGCACTTAATTAACAATAAGGCTGATGCCGGATTCTTTCTGAAGGATGCGTACGAAGATCTATCGGAGCTAATTCGTAAGCAGATGAAGGTGTTGGTTGCGAGTGAAATCAGTGATGTTCATCATGCTTTATTGGTTTCTCCAGAGTTAGAGGCATTAATTCCTCAATTCCAAGAGTTTCTCCTGAGTATGCAGAATGATCCAAAAGGCCAAGGTGTGCTGGAAAGCATGGACTTAGATGGCTGGGAAATCATGACTGAAGAACAGACTGAGTTTATGATAGATCTTATCGACACACTGATAGATTAAAAAAAGCGGCTGAAATAGCCGCTTTTTTAATTTTAAAAGGCTTTGTTATAGCCTTCGAATTGAGGTGGGCCTAAATAGATGCCTTGTGCAGGTTTTGCATTGGCATGTGCTTTTCTAAACGCTTCAGATTTGGTCCACTGCTTGAATGCTTCTTCTGATTCCCAGGTGCTGTGAGAGATGAAAATTGTGGCTTCATCGGTGCTCGGGCCTTGCAATAGATCAAAGCTTTTGAAGCCAGGTACTTCATCTAGATAAGTGTCTCGATTTTTCCAAATTTCAATAAAGTCATCCTCTTTACCCGGAATGATTTTAAAGCGGTTCATAGCAATAAACATAAACGTCTAGCCCTATTCCTTGTTATTCAAAAAATGAATAAATTCATCTGCTGTGATGGGTTTAGAAATATAATACCCCTGTACTTCGTGACAACCTAGACTTTGCAGCAAAGCAAGTTGTTCCTTTACTTCTACACCTTCGGCAATAACTATTTTCCCCATGATGATGCCAAGATGGATGATCGATTCAATGATTGCCTTGGATTGTGGTGAGAACTGTATGTCATTTACAAAGCTTCTATCTATTTTAATTCGATCTACAGGTAGTGAAGCAAGGTACGAAAGTGAGGAATAACCGGTACCAAAATCATCAAGAGCGATACTTACACCTATATCTTTAATCGCCTCTAACTGAGCTTGTGAAAGTTCTGGATCGGACATCGCAGCTGTTTCAGTGATCTCAAGTTCGAGTTTATTTGGAGGTACATGGTAAGTCGTTAGTGCTTCTTTAATATCTGATATCAAATTGGCATCTAGAAGTTGAATCGTAGATAGGTTTACCGCAATTTTAGGTACTTCAATATTGGCATTGGCCCAAGCTGTAATGTGTTCTAATGTTTTATTCAGCACCCAGGAGCCTAACTTTATGATTAAGCCGCTTCTTTCTGCTATGGGGATGAAAACCTCTGGAGATATATGACCAAGTTCCTTGCTATGCCATCTGAGCAAGGCTTCTGCTCCTACAATCTTGTTCGATTGAAGATCTATTTTTGGCTGAAACAAGAGGTTAAGTTCATTATGCTCAATTGCATGGTGGAGGTGAGATTCAATAGTCCGTTTTTGTTGGATACTTTTTTGTAGTTCTAAATCGAAGAAATGGTAGTGGCTGCCTGATATTCCTTTGGCCTCATACATTGCCATATCTGCATTTTGTAACAGAATACCCGTGTCTAAACCGTCAGTAGGTAAGACAGTAATTCCAATACTAATACCAATATGTAATAGATGATCATCAACTTTAAATGGGCGGGTGATTGAAGAGATTATCTCTTCGGCTAGAGTTTTGGGGTCATCGAGGCAAGCAATGTCATTCTGTACAATAGCGAATTCGTCACCGCCAAGCCTTGCTACCAAATCAGTTGGTTTTGAGCATTGCTGCAATCGTCTAGCGACAAGCTTCAGAAGGATATCGCCACTCAAATGACCCAATGTGTCATTCACGTCTTTAAAATTATCTAGATCCATAAAGAGAACTGCAGACGCTTTATGATTATCTCTTGCATCAACGATGGAACTCTCAAGTTGATGTAGCAATATAGACCTGTTGGGTAGATTAGTTAGGAGGTCATGTTCAGCTTGATATCTTAAGCGTTTCTCAGCTCTTTTCTGTTTAGTAATGTCGGCTTTTAATGATAAATAATGACTAATCACACCGTTATTATCAAAGATTGGCGTTACAGACATTGACTGCCAAAATTTTTCTCCTGATTTCTTTCTATTGAGTATTTCGCCTTTCCATCTATTGGAGGCCTTAATGGTTGACCATAACTCTTTATAAAAATCAGCTGACATTTCTCCTGATTGGACAATACTGCTTTTCTTTCCAATAGCTTCTTCTGCTGTATATCCTGTGTTTTCAGTAAACATAGGGTTTACATAAACAATGATCCCTTGAGTATCGGTAATGACAACTTCACTGGAGCTTTGCTCAACAGTGGTCGAAAGTAGGCGAATGTGTTCTTCATTTTTTTGGCTTTGTGTAATATCACGAGTTGTAACTACAAAACCTCCGGTAGGCGTTGGAGCTGATTCGCATTCGATAACTCTTCCATCTGTGAAAGTTTGAATCCATTGGTGTTTGTCAGAGATGAGTTTTTGGCAAGGCGGTATCTGTTGTAGGTCTAAGATCTCTTTGTTGTTACTAAATAGAACTTCATAGGCTGGTATTTGCGCTAGTATGTCGGGATCTACATTAATATTGTTAGTAAATGAATCATTAAAAGTTTGCAGATCACCTATGCCGCTAAACATAGCAACGCCTTGGCTAATAGTAGATAAAGTACTCTGAAGAAGCTGTAGATGTTTCTCAATGTCTGCTTGGCGCTTCTGTTTTTCTTTAGCTTTTACTACGGATATGTCTGTTGCGGAAAGAATGAGTCCTTCCTCTTTACCCGCTCGTCCGTAAATCAAAGTGCCTTTTAGAAGAAAGTATTTTTGGCTGACTTCTTTATGACGTCCTGTTGGATCTCTAAAGCGAATCTCTTGTTCAAATCCATCGTTACTATAAACCGCTCGGTATAAATAGGGCCTTTGGTCCCAGTTGCTTGCAGGAAACCTTTCAATGATTTCAGTTAGGGTCTCGTCACGAAGGAAATTATCCGGAGAGCTTCCAATTAGCTCTTCTGCTTTTATATTTAAAATAGATTCTGCATAAGGATTAACACGGGTAATTCGTCCCTGATTGTCGGTGACAACCAAGAACTCTTCCATTGTATTAGTAATGCTATCAATGAGTTGATTTACGGAGAGAAGGTGACGATTGTTTTCCTCTAACTCGACCTTTTTATGCTCAACTTCACTCAGCATTGAGTCCATAGATTCAAGGTTTGATAGTACCTTCTTCTGCAATGCCGAGTTGACTGTTTTTAATGCCTCTAATTCAGTTTGTTGATCTACATCTTGCTCGCATGTTTCTACTGTTTGGGTTTCAATTAGAGAGCTGTTGGCTGTAATAAAAAAATTACCTTGCCGTTCGACAGTAAAAACACCTGGGTTGGATTTAAGATCAGTGGCTAAACCATGTTTAGGGCAAATTACCTTACCATTGTGATCCACTTTAGCTCTAAGAAGCGAAACATGAGCGTGTTGGCAATAGAGAGGTAGGGCATATAGCTGTTTTTTATGCTCAACTATTAATAGTCGATTTTTTCTGTTTTCAGGGTGAGCTACCCAGCGCATATGGCCTTGAATACTTACTTCTCGCTCAATAACTAAGCGGGTAATTACTTTATCAGGAGTAAACATAGTGTGGCTCCTGATTCACGCGGGTTAAAATCTGATTGCAGGCCTCTGAGACGCAGTTCTCAATAATAGGAGAAAGTTTCTCAGAAAAGCTTGAGACTTGGTGGATTGTTACCGTCAAAATCTCAATCACAAGTTCTTGTGAGTCAAACAAAATGTCGCAATGCTTAATAAGCTCTTCTAAGCCTCCATCGTGAAGGTTTCTGGCATAGCTTGTCTGGAACTCATCTTTAGAGAACCACTGTAGTGTACCCGCATTGTTGCTGTCGGATTGGTAGGCGTCGACCAATATTAATCGAGATGTGTCTTTGATCAAACGAGTAGCTGTCAGACTATTAGTAGCGCAATAGTAAAGATCTACTTTTGACGGCAAATCGGTTTGGTTGAGAGTGTTATAGACTGCATAACCAAAGCCATCATCCCCATGCCATTCATTTCCAAAGCATAAAATCACCGTCATCAAATCACTCCATAACGGTGTTTCTTGTTACTGCCTAGTAGGTGTACGGTACATACTAAACAAGGATCATGAGAGCGGACCACGTGACCGACAGATAAAGGATCATCTATATCTGGAATATCTATACCAATTAGGCTGCTTTCGATGTGACCAGGTTGTTGATTTTGATCTCTAGGTGATGCGTTCCAAGCGGTGGGTGTGATTACTTGGTAGCCGCTGATGGTGCCGTTTTCTACTTTTACCCAATGACCGAGACTTCCTCGAGCGGCCTCAATCATACCAATACCTTCTCCATCAAGAAGAGGTTGGTGGGTCATTGTGGGTTCAGTGATATTTTGTAGAAGCCCGTTCAGCTGTTCTTTCAATAGGGTTATAGATCTTACTTGGCGTTGTATGCGCGCAAATTGTCTTAAGAGGGTGTTCCCACCTTGCTTCTTTAACATATCAAGAAGAAGAGGGTCTTTATCTAAAATAAGCTGCGCTAATGGACCTGTTTGCACGACTTGGTCTTTATAGCGAGGGGCTTTAGCCCAGCTGTAACGCTTGCTGTCAGGATCGTATTTTGGTTGAGTTAGACCGTCATGAGGATGACGTGGTGCAGCTTGGTCATCATGGTACCAGCTGTAACTGATATCCTCAGTAATCTGTTCTTGATCTAAAGGCTCGAAACTTTGGGTTGTAGCATCGTAGATACCACGATTTCGTAATGTATCTTCTGGATTATCTGGATCGATAAGGGAGCCATAACTCATCAATAATTTACAGCCCCCGCCAATTTGATTTAACGCGATATTTTTACCGAATTGATAGAAAAGACTCGCAGCGCCTTTGCCTGTTTCGGTGAGTTCGTTAAGTTTTTCTAGGCTGTCGATTTGATTCCAATGGTCTATGGATACACCAAGGACTTTCGTTTCTAACCAATTGATATAGTTGTCGACTACGCTTAGCGCACTAATGACTTTATTGGTATCAGGTAATGAAGTAACGCCACCTGGGACCATATAAGAAGAGTGCGGCCACTGCCCTCCAAAGATAGCGACAATTTCAATGATATCGCGACTAAATCGAACGGCATCTTGATAAATGCTGCCTGACATATCTTCAAACTGATTTTTTATCTGACTGTACAATTTGAGATTGGAGTAACCGGGGTGGCAAAGATCAGGAGTAAACATTAGAAATGTCTGCCGGCAATCAGATTGAATCTCTTCGGCTAGTAAACAAATATTTCTTACGCGAATTGCATTGGGTGGTGGTGTGATGTGAGACATCGATTCCAATGCAAGCACGCTCGCATACAGATGCGCAGTGCTGCAAATACCGCAAATTCGGGGAGTGATCGCTAGTGAGTCCATCGCTGCTCGACCGATAAGTATCTGCTCAAAACCACGATACATCGTGCCGATACACCAGGCGTTGGTGACCACCCCTTGCTCAACTTCGAGCTCTAATTCTAAATCGCCTTCAACTCGGTTTAGCTGTACTTTTACTCTTTTGCTCATAACCGTACTACTTAAGGTTTCATTTTACGTTCGATGATTCTGATTGGCGCGGCATCGTTAGCGAGGCCTTTATACGCCATGTAGCGAGGTCGACTAACACCTAAAGGCAGTGCAACTGGAATATCGCCCACTTTTTCTGTTTTGAACAAAGGGGCATCTCTTGGAAAATCAGGAGAAACACAGCCTAAACAAGGCACACCTTCACGGGTTTTGCTGCTGCGGTTATTCCATAGCTCAGTATTGCATGTAGCCGTTGTATAGGGTCCTTGGCAACCCAAGTTATAGAAAAGGCAGCCTGCCTCCCCAAATTGTTCCTCTTCAATATCGTATTCATGATATTCATTGCGCGTACAGCCTTGATGAACCATGGTGCTGTAGAAAGCATCAGGCTGGTTAAAATCATTGAGAGGAAGAGGGTAATCGTTGATAAGTGAAATTAAGGTTTGAATGATTGTGTTAGGGTGAGTTGGGCAGCCTGATATATTAACGACAGGGAGGCCGCTTTTACTTCTAAACGAATCAGGCAATAAACCGCCAGGACTTCCTTGGCTAGATTGCATGCCAGTGCACTCAGTGGGATTGGGCGGTGCCGCTGGAACTCCACCGTATGCGGCGCAGGTTCCCACAGCCACAACATAATCAGCTTTTTCAGCTAATTCTTTGATGACAAAAGCTTTAGGCTGATCATTAAAGGTATCAAACATACCGCTGCCGTTTGGGCCAAGGGCTAAACTACCTTCAATGCATAAAATATTTAGCGGTTTTTTATCTGCAAGAATCAGATCAATGTCAGCAATAAGCTCGCGCATGGGCCGCGTAGAAAGGGAAGGCTGCCAAAGGACATCCAGTTTATATTGCTGCACGAATTCAGGCCATGAAGGCTTGTCAGCACAAAGAAGTGACATTGTATCGCCACTGCATGCACCAGCCTGCATCCATAGTAAGTTAGTTGTTTTTGTAACCATGGAATCTACTTCAATCAAGCTATGTGGTTACAGTCTAGTATTAGTTATGGCTTATGTCTCCTCTTAGTTGTTGATTTTGAACAATAAAGATAGTTTTTTAGTGAATGAATTTTAATAAAATAAGCCGCTGAGAATGAATAATTCTCATTAATACTAAAATGAGAATTATTCTATTAATCTTCACGCATCGAGAGTGAAATACGCTGTCTTTTAAGATCTACCTCAAGCACCTTAACTGTGACAATTTGGCCCGGTTTGACAACATCATGAGGGTCCTTCACAAATTGGTTAGCTAATTGTGAAATATGCACTAATCCATCTTGGTGAACGCCGACGTCAACAAATGCACCGAAATTAGTCACGTTAGTAATAGTGCCTTCAAGTACCATCCCTTCAATAAGGTCGCTAACGGTTTCGATGCCGTCTTGTAGAGCAGCGGTTTTGAAGTCTGGGCGCGGGTCTCTGGCCGGTTTTTCTAGCTCTTTTATGATGTCTTTGATGGTATAAAGACCGAAGCTAGAATCTATGTAGTCTTGCGGGTTAAGTGAGCCTAAGAAGTCACTATCCCCAATAATTGATCCTAAAGTGCGTTGGTTATCTTGAGCTATGCGTTGCGCAGCAGAGTAGGCTTCAGGGTGAACGCAGGAGTTGTCTAATACCTGCTTGCCGTTCTGTATACGCAAAAAGGCAGCAGCTTGCTCAAAGGCTTTCGGGCCCAGTCTAGGAACTTTTTTAAGCTGAGTTCGGCTCGTAAAAGCGCCGTTATCATCACGATAAGCAACGATATTATTGGCTAGTGTTGAGTTTAAACCAGAGATGCGGCTTAAAATTGCAGATGAAGCACTATTTAGATCGACTCCAACTGCATTCACACAATCTTCAATAACTGCTTCAAGTGCATGATTAAGCTCGGATTGGTTTACATCGTGTTGATATTGACCAACACCAATCGCTTTGGGCTCAATTTTTACCAGCTCAGCTAGTGGATCTTGCAAGCGACGCGCTATCGACACCGCACCCCGAATAGATACGTCTAGGTCAGGGAACTCCTTAGTAGCAAGTTCAGATGCCGAGTAAACTGAAGCGCCAGCTTCACTCACAATAAGCTTTTGCGCCTTAATTGAATCGTTTTGCTTAAGCATTTCTGTAACGAGTTTATCGGTTTCTCGTGAGCCAGTACCGTTACCGATACTAATCAGCTCAACATTGTGTTTCTTGCTGAGCTTAAAAAGCTTATCAATGGCTTGGTCCCACTGATTTTTTGGTGGGTGAGGGTAGATCGTCGTGTGTTCTAACAAACGACCCGTTGGATCAATTATGGCGACTTTTACACCCGTTCTAAGGCCTGGGTCGAGCCCTAAGGTGGTTTTAGCACCAGCAGGTGCTGCAAGCAGAAGGTCATGAAGATTCCGGCTAAAGACTTTAATTGCCTCAGTTTCAGCGGAATCCTTTTGTTTTGCTATCAGATCTTTAGTGAGTTTAGATTTGATACGACTTTGCCAGGCTGTATGCACCGCTTGAGTGAGCCATTTCCCTGAAGGTCCGTAGTGAGGAAGACCTGTCATCTTGGATAGGAAATTCTTAAAGCGGTCTTCATCCATATCTAAAGCGGATTTCAGTATGCCTTCATTGATACCGCGCAAAATCGCTAACATGCGATGTGAAGGGATGGATTTAATCGCTTCACTATGAGCGAAGTAATCACGGAATTTTGAACCTTCTCTTTCTTTACCTTTGCTAACAGATACCTTTAGTTTGGCTTCATTCCACACACGCAGTTTAAGTTCAGCCTGCAACTTCAGGTCTGTTAACAGACGATCAGTTAAGATGGCTTGCGCACCGTCTAAACAATCTTCCTTGGAGCTGAAACCTTTATCAGAACAGATAAAAGTTTTGGCTAAAACGTAAGGTTGTTGATCAGGCTTTTGAATGATTTGATCTAGTAATTTATCTAAGCCAGCATCAACAGCGATTTGAGCTTTGGTTTTTCGCTTACTTTTGAATGGTTGATATAGCTCTTCAAGCTCAGTCTTACTATTTATCTGATTAATCTGCTGGTGGAGCGCTGGTGTTAATACGCCATCTTGCTGGAGCTTCTCGGTGATCGTTTGTTTACGAGCCAATAGCGAACGAAGATAATCTAAACGAGCCGCTAACTGTCTTAATTGTGCATCATCTAGCGCACCGGTAGCTTCCTTTCTATAACGCGCAATAAACGGGACGGTGGAGCCACCATCCAATAACTCTATTGCTGCATTAACTTGTTGTGCTTTGACGCCTAGCTCTTTTGCGATCTGATTTGAAAGCTCCATAGAGTACTCTTACGCCTTCTGTAGGGTTTGCAAAATCCATTGCTTTAGCTGAGGTTCTGAGAGTGCGCCTGCAACACGATCGATCTCTTTGCCAGCTTGAAACATCACAAGGGTAGGGATGCTGCGGATATTCATATTCTGACTAGTCCGTGGTGCCTTTTCAGTATCTACTTTTGCAAAGAGCAGTATTTCAGATTCAGCTGCAGTCTTCTCAAATATGGGTTTCATCATCTGGCATGGGCCGCACCAGCTAGCCCAGAAATCTACGATGACAGGTAACTCATTGCTACCAACATACTTTTCAAAAGATTGATCATCTAGCTCAGCTGGTTGATGGGTGTGCAGAGGGCCTTTGCACTTACCGCACTTGCCATCGACATGTGATTTGTCATCAGGAATACGGTTGGATGTATTACAGCTAGGGCAGACGATAATCATAAAGCTCACCAAAGAATTGAAAGTAATTTATGCTAGGGGTAAAAATTTAAAAGCCTGATTGAGGTTAACTGCAATCAGGCTTTTTCTGCATTAGCGCTTAGGTTTATTCTACGCCTTGGCTCTTCAGGTAGTCTTCGTAACCACCGCGGAAGTCGACAATGCCATCTGGCGTGATCTCAAGAATTCGGGTTGCTAGAGAGGATACAAACTCACGGTCATGGCTGACAAAGATCAACGTACCTGGGTAGTTCTCTAGGGCAAGGTTTAAGGATTCTATTGATTCCATATCCAAGTGGTTGGTCGGTTCATCCATTAGCATGATATTCGGGCGCTGAAGGATAATCTTGCCAAATAACATACGGCCTTGCTCACCACCCGAGATCACTTTAACCGACTTATTGATCTCTTTTTGAGAGAACAATAAACGCCCCAGCGTACCACGGATAACTTGCTCATCATCGCCTTCTTGGCCCCATTGACCCATCCAATCAAGCAGAGTTTTATCTTCTTCAAAATCAGCAGCATGGTCCTGTGCGTAGTATCCAAATTCTGAGTTTTCAGACCATTTGATTTCACCCGCAGTCGGCAGAAGGTCACCATACAAGCAGCGTAATAGGGTGGTTTTACCACTACCGTTAGGTCCGATAATAGCAATGCGCTCGCCAACCTCTACCATTAGATTAAGGTCTTTAAACAGCTCTTCATCAAAAGATTTACCTAAACCTTCTACTTCAACGGCTAGACGATGCAGTTTGGTGTTTTGTTCGAAGCGGATAAATGGGTTCTGACGGCTTGAAGGTTTCACCTCCTCTAGCTCGATCTTCTCTATACGACGTGCACGTGACGTTGCTTGCTTAGATTTAGATGCGTTGGCAGAAAAGCGGCTCACAAAGCTCTTAAGATCAGCGATCTGTGCTTTCTTCTTAGCGTTATCAGCAAGCAGGCGTTCACGTGCCTGTGTCGATGCAGTCATATACTCATCGTAAGAACCTGGGTAAACACGTAACTCACCGTAGTCCAAATCAGCCATGTGCGTGCACACACTGTTTAGGAAGTGACGGTCGTGCGAGATGATTATCATAGTGCAGTTACGCTCATTAAGAACGCCTTCCAGCCAACGGATCGTATTGATATCCAAGTTGTTGGTAGGTTCGTCTAGCAACATGATGTCTGGTTCTGAGAACAGTACCTGTGCAAGTAAGACACGAAGCTTCCAACCAGGTGCTACTTCACTCATCGGGCCGAAATGCTGCTCAGTCGGAATGCCTACACCTAAAAGCAGTTCGCCTGCACGTGATTCAGCACTATAGCCGTCCATCTCAGCGAATTCGCCTTCGAGCTCTGCTGCACGGATGCCATCTTCTTCAGTCATCTCTGGGTTGGCGTAGATAGCGTCACGTTCTGATTTAACAGCCCACAACTCTTCATGGCCCATAATAACGGTATCCATCACGCTGAATTCTTCGTAAGCGAACTGATCCTGTTTTAGCTTACCAATACGCTCGTTTGGCCCTTTGGACACATTGCCTGCGCTTGGTTCTAAGTCTCCGCCTAAGATCTTCATAAATGTGGATTTACCACAGCCATTTGCGCCAATTAAACCGTAGCGATTACCTTCGCCAAATTTAACTGAAACGTTTTCGAATAGAGGTTTAGCACCAAACTGCATGGTGATATTTGCTGTGGTTAACACGATATTAGATCCGCTATAGATGACTGCGCTCTTAAGGAGCGAGTAAGGAGATAAATTTTGTACGTATTATGCCAATAACTGCATGTAGGTAAAAGGTTGAAGCGTTGCTTTCTAGGCTGAGGATTCAAAACAACTTACGCAAAACCTTATATACCAAGGTATAGTAATAAGTACATATTGGAATAACAGACCTCCATCTAAGAAGTAGGACAATGCATTATGTCTGAGAAAGACCAAACACAAGAAGTTACAAAGGGCCGCCTGACTACACGTACTATGGCCATGCCAGGTGATACCAACCCTTCAGGAGATATTTTTGGTGGTTGGGTGTTATCGCAGATGGATATTGCGGCGGGTATCTGTGCAGGCCAGCGCGCGCAAACCCGTGTAGTGACTATGGCGGTAGATAGCATGTCTTTCATCCGTCCAGTAAAAGTGGGTGATGTACTGGGTGTCTATACGGAAATTGTAAAAGTAGGCCGTACATCGATGCAGATTCACGTTGAAGCTTGGGTGCGCCGTAGTCGTATTGGTAAACGTGAAAAAGTAACACAGGCGATTTTTAAGTTTGTCGCGATCGATGATGATGGCGTACCAACACCTGTTCCTGCAGAAGCCGATCTGCCAGCTTACGTTTTGGAAGATTAATCCGTGATTACATTTTCGCTTATCAATAAATTGTCTGCGCCAGAAGTAGAACCTCAATCTGATGTTCGTTACCTACTGAGGCAAGAGGGGCGCAAGCAAAGTTTGCTGCTGTGTTATGCGCTAAAACGGGACTTCCTTTCAGTACCCAAAACTTATTCGATTGTCGAATTCAGTGCTGATGAAGTGCTTGAAGTTCATCAGATGTCTATTGAGGACTATCTCGATGGTTTCGAAGAGGAGATGGATATACCGCAGGCGGGCTTTTATCAATTCGATACCGATGAGCCAGAGGAGGCTAGCGCTGATGACGAGGATGAGACCGATGTCCTTGTGCTAGTGATTAGCGACAGTGTCTTTGAAGTTACCTACCAATCGCTCAAACAGCACGAAGATATCTATCACTGTGCTAATGCTGAACAGGCATTAATACAGTATTTAACCGCTGAATAAATACCTAACTAACACCACCATATTACAGTGACTATGGATGGTGCTAAAAGCGGTAACAATATAATATGAGCTTCACCTCAATGGAGGTGAAGTTTCATTGTATCTATGGATTGCCGAGCCTTACTTAATGCGCATTTTACACACCTCTGACTGGCACTTAGGTCAGCACTTTATTGGAAAAAGTCGATTAGCCGAACACCAAGAGTTTATTAAATGGCTATTAGGTGAAATTCAATCAAATCAAATAGATGCGCTAATAATATCAGGTGATATCTACGATACAGGTTCGCCACCAAGTTATGCTCGCGAGCTATATAATCAATTGGTTATCGAAGTAAATAAACTCGATTGTCAGTTAGTGGTTTTAGGCGGTAATCATGACTCTGTTTCTACGCTGAATGAATCCAAAGGCCTGCTCAAACATCTCAATGCAGAAGTCATAGCGAGTGTTGAATCAGAACTTGAGCAGCAGATTATTACCTTGAATCATCGCTCAGGTGAACCGGCTGCCATCCTGTGTGCAATTCCTTATATTCGTCCTCGTGATGTGATGCAAAGTGCCGCAGATCAATCGGCAAAAGATAAAGCGCATTCGTTAGGCACAGCAATCGCAGAACACTATCAAGCCATCTATGATCTGGCTGATCAAAAGCGAAAAGACCTTGGACTGTCGATCCCGATCATTGCTACGGGGCATTTAACGGCAATGGGTGTTAAAACCTCCGAGTCTGTTCGCGATATCTATGTTGGTAATCTAGAGGCATTTCCAGCCAGTGCATTCCCACCAGCAGATTACATCGCTTTAGGCCATATTCACCGCCCGCAATTAGTCGCTAAGTCTGAACATATTCGCTATTGCGGCTCACCAATCCCTTTAAGCTTTGATGAGATCGGTACGCAAAAGCAGGTATTGATGGTTGAATTTGAACAAAGCCATTTAAAAGAGATAACACCGCTTTTAGTGCCGACCTTCCAGCCAATGGCAAGCATCAAGGGTGATCTTGATTCGATTAAAGCGCAGTTGGATGAACTTGAAGCTGAACAGCATGAACTTCCTGTTTGGTTATCGATTGAGGTTCAAACCCAAGATTACCTGAACGATCTTACACAACGTGTTGAGCAACTAACTCAAGATCTTAACGTTGAGGTTCTGCAGTTACGAAGGGCGCGCAAACAGATCCAGCGAGGTTTAGTCGGCAAGGAGAAAGAGACGCTCTCTGAGTTGAATGCTTACGAGGTTTTCACGCGTAGGCTTAACGATGAGGTTTTTGAATCCGAAGCCGAACGAAACCGTATTCAACGACTTAAAGATCGCTTCTGCCAGATCGTAACGACTGTAGAGTCTGAAAATGATCTTCCTGCAACTAAGCCAGCGGATGAGTTCTTATCTACAACACAGTTCTCTCTTGCTCAAGACTGCCCAGAGCAAGAGAAAGAGCAAGAAGAACACTTGGAATCAGAGGATTTAGAATATCCTAGTGAGCATGCTGCAGTCGAAGAATCTAATAGTGCTTCTGAATCAGAAGAGCTTGGACAGGAAAAAGACCAAGACCATAACACTCTAAATCTGTTTTCTTTAGAGAGTGATTCTTCCGATGAGCCAAAATCCATTGCAGTTAAAAACAAGCACGCAAAAGGCAAAACGGAAAAAGTTGAGCAGGCTAAACAGCTAAATGACACTAAGATCGATCAAGACGATCTTTTCTCTGCTTTAGCTCCAGATACAGCAGAGGAGAATAGCCTGTGAAAATATTAACGCTGCGTTTTAAAAACATTAACTCACTGAAGGGTGAGTGGAAGATCGATTTTACTCAATCTCCGTTTATCGATAATGGTCTTTTTGCCATCACAGGCCAAACAGGTGCCGGTAAGACGACTATTTTAGATGCGATCTGCTTGGCCCTGTATCACCGTACGCCACGCTTAGGGACTATCTCTAAAAGCACGAATGAGCTTATGACCCGCGGTACAGCGGACGCGCTTGCAGAAGTTGAGTTCGAAGTAAAAGGTAAATGCTATCGTGCGTTTTGGAGTCAACGTCGTTCCAGAGATCAGGTCGACGGTAATCTACAAGAAGCCAAAGTTGAATTGGCAGAGGTAGGTGAAAGCGGTGAAGGTAAAATCATTGCTTCACAGGTTAAGCAGAAGAATGAGCTAATCGAGACAATCAGCGGCTTAAACTTTGACCGCTTTACTAAATCCATGATGCTGTCTCAAGGCCAATTCGCAGCGTTTCTCAATGCTGATGCAAATGAAAGAGCCGGATTGCTGGAAGAGTTAACCGGTACGGCTATCTACAGCTTGATATCAGAGAAGGTATACGAGCAGTTTAAAGAGGCAGATAACCACCTCAAACAACTGGAAGCACAGGCTAAAGGTGTTGAGTTGTTATCGGATGAGAAGATTGCTGAGCTTAAATCCGAACAATCAGCGATTAGTGCACAACTTAAAACCTTAGAGAAAGAGCAGAGCGAACAGCAATCAAAGGAACGCTGGTGGACTGATCTGCAAAAAGCTGAGCAACAAAAACAAAGCGCTTTGACTGAACAGGAAGGCGTTAAGCAGCGTAAAGAAACGGCTAAAGGCTCTCTAGATAAGTTAGCAGTGTGCGAACCGGCTGAGAAACTAAAAGCTCCGTACCAACTTTATCAAAGTGCAAAGCAACGGCTTAACGATCTTGCACAGATTAAAGAGCAAAATGCAGCTCAATTAGTGTCGGCTACCGATCAGCATAAAAGTTCAGCGCAATCTCTTAATGAAGCAGAGCTAAAACTAAAACAGACTAAACAGCATCAATCAGAACAAGAAACGCTGATTAACGAGCAAGTAGTGCCGTTGGATGCTGAGTGTGAACGGCTTATTCAATTAAAAGAGAGCGCTACTGATGAACTGAAAAAGCATCAGTCTGAATTAGAACAGCAGAAAACAGCACAAAAACAGATTAACGACAAAATTAATCAAGCCAAGGCTGAAACCTCGCAGCTTGAAAATCAAATAGCCGAACTTTGTCATCTTGAAGGTGCTGCAGAGCGTATCCCTTTATGGCGTAGTCAGCTAGAGCAAACACATCAACATACCGCTGAAGTTAAAAACCTGACAGATCACCTTTCAGGCTTACAAAAGCAAATAGATACGGAAAAACAAAAAACTGAGCAGTTACAGCAACATCTGTCTGAAAGTGCAAAACAAAAAGAAAACTTAAATAGTAGCTTTCAGCATGCTCAACAGCAGCTTCAATCTATATTAAATGGCCGTGTACTGACTGATATAGAAGCACAGTACAATCAGCAACAATCGCTGCAAGCAAGCTTTATTCAGGCGAAGAATCTATCTGCTCAGTATATCCAGCTGCAAAGTGAGCAAACTGTTGGCAGTAATGAGTTAAGTCAGCTGGAGGTTACTGCTCAGAAAATTGAAGGCGATCTCACTAATCTTCGTGAGCAGTATCAGAGGGAAGATCAGCAGTTCAAAGATTTAAAGCGACTGTTAGAGCAAGAGCGCCAAATACAAAATCTCGAAGCAGAGCGGGCTAAGCTTCAACCGGATCAGCCTTGTCCGCTGTGCGGCTCAAAAGAGCATCCCCTAGTGGCTGATTATCAACCTCTAGATATGGGCGAAACCGAGCAGCGCTTTGTGATGGCTGAACAAGCGCGTGATCAGCTGAAGACTCAAGGTACTCAACTAAGAGAGCGCTACAACCAATTAACGACCGTACAGATAGTTGGCCTTCAAACCCGCCTGCAGCAGACTAATGAGCAGTTACAGCAGCTCTTGCAAGAGTGGCAAGTTTTACAGCAACTGTGTGGTTTTGGTTTCGAGCCCAACCAGACTGAACAGCTAGATTATGCAATTACACAATTCGAGCAGCAGCTTAGTAATCAGAAAGCTGAAATCCAACAGCTGCGCCAGTTTAGTGAGCAGATCAATCAACAACAGCAAGGGATCCATAAGGCAGAACAGACCTTACAGCAAGCTCAAGCCAACTTAGAATTGGCCAATAAAGAGTGTGATAACCTAACTCAGTTGCAGCTTAAAGATACACAGCGTCTGCAAGAGCTTAACGAGCAGATCGCTGTGGTTAAGCAAGGTTTATCTCAAGAAGTGGCTGAATTACAACTGACGCTACCCGAACAAGGGCTAACGGATTGGTTAAATACGCTAGAAAGCCAAATCGCTAACTTACAGCAGTTACAGCAGCGCCTTGAAACCTTAAATCGCATCCAAGAAACATCGGCGGTTGAGTTAACTCAGACTAACCAATCGCTAGAAAAGCAAACTGCACTCTGTACTGATCAGCAAAACAGTCTTAATGATCTCTCACAGGATCTGGCAGAAAAGCAAGCGACGCGTAGGACGCTATTTGGTGATAAATCAGTTGCCGATGAACGCTCATGTTTGCTTGCAGAGATAGACAAAACTGAGCAGAACCACCAGGAGGTATCAGCTACACATAAACAGCACGAAACCGAGCTAACCCGTTTGCAAACAATGATTACTGAGCAAGAACAACAGCTGGGTCTACTCCAAACTGAATTTAGTAGTCAGAAAATTGAATGGCAACAAGCGCTAGAAGGTAGTCCATTTGATTCTGAGCAGGCACTCCTCGATGCCCTAATTTCTGACGAAGAGAGGCAGCAGTTAAAAGCGCTAAGCGAAGAGATCGCCAAAGCTGAGCAGCATTCTCAAGCTTTGCTTAAACAATCTGAGCAACAGCTGGAAGCGTTACAGCAAGCTGGATCAGAAAAACAGTATGAAAATATAGATGGTGAGCAAGTCGCTCTAGAATTGGCTGAGTTAGATAATCAGATTAAACAGCTTTTACTTCAAAAAGGTCAAGGTACCGCACTGCTACAAGACAACGAAAATCGCCGTGAATCGCAACAGCAGCTATTTGCTGAGGTAGAGCAGTCAAAACAAGAATATGATGATCTTTCCTATTTGAACTCC
Source organism: Neptuniibacter sp. QD34_54 (assembly GCF_047778055.1). Classification (GTDB taxonomy): domain Bacteria; phylum Pseudomonadota; class Gammaproteobacteria; order Pseudomonadales; family Balneatricaceae; genus Neptuniibacter. Next base: position 1,826,947 of record NZ_CP180546.1, read on the forward strand.
CTTATTGGCTCTCAAAAGGGAGATAAATTCCGCCGCTTTGCTCAAGGCCTAACACTCGACCATTTGGTTCACCTAGCGAACAAACAGCTAGAACGTCTGCATGGTCGTTATATGCTGCAGAGAAAACAATCGGGTGCTCTAGAGCTTCAAGTACTGGATACCTGGCAAGCAGATACCGTGCGCGATACCAAAACATTATCAGGCGGTGAAAGCTTCCTAGTCAGCTTGGCATTAGCATTGGCCCTGTCAGATCTTGTTAGTCAGAAAACCAGTATCGATTCACTGTTCTTGGATGAAGGTTTCGGTACCCTCGATAGTGAAACCTTAGATACGGCATTGGATGCGTTGGATAGCCTAAATGCATCAGGCAAGATGATTGGTGTTATCAGTCATATTGAAGCAATGAAAGAGCGCATCCCAGTGCAGATTAAAGTTAAGAAGATGAGTGGGTTGGGTACGAGTAGGTTGGAAGAGCAGTATTCGATGGCAGGTTGAACAGAGAGCTAGATTCAATCTAGCCCTCATAAATATATTTCTATAGATCTTGTAATGGACTAATAACAGCTCGACCACCGCGATTAAGCACATGGGTATAGATTTCAGTAGTTCTTACGTCGCTATGCCCAAGCTGTTCTTGCACCGTTCTTATATCCGCACCGCGTTCTAAGAGGTGTGTTGCAAAACTATGGCGAAGGCTATGGCAGGTTGCGGGTTTGTTTATCCCACTCTTAACGACCGCACGTTTGAATTCGCGTTGCATGGAACGTTCGTGGATGTGGTGCCGGCGAATAGCATTGTTATTACGTTCATCGACTAAGCGTTTCTTTGTTGGAAATAAATATTGCCATGCGAATTCGAAAGGAGCATTTGGATACTTCCTTGCGAGAGCAGGGGCTAGATAACAACCTGACCATTCTTCAGAGACCTTATCTTCTTCCCAGCATAATTTGCTGTATTTAATCTGTTTATGGAGTTCTGTAACACAGAGCTCTGATAAGGTGGTAATTCGCTGTTTGTTTCCTTTTCCTTCATATATGTGAATTGATAGTCTATTAAAATCAATATCTTTGATTCTAATCCGACAAGCTTCCATCAAGCGTAATCCTGAGCCATACATCAGCTTTGCGCATAGAAGATAATCACCATGTAAATGGTGGAAAATTCTCCTTAACTCTTCTTGTGTTAAGACGATAGGTAATTTTTTTGGCTTAGATGCACGTTTAAATGAACCAAGTTGTAGCAGTGATTCGTCCCTACCGAAATATTGTTTGTATAGATAGATAAGTGCATTTAAAGCTGTTCGTTGTGTGGAAGGGGATACTTGTCGAGTTACTGCGAGGTACTCAAGGTAGCGTACGATTTCAGGAACACCTAATTGCTCTGGGTGGGTTCTATTATTGAATCTAATAAAATCTAAAACCCAATGAATATAAGTCTTTTCGGTTCTTTTACTGTAGTTTCTAGCGCGAATATGCTCGCGAAGCGACTGAATGAATGGAGAGGCCATTGTACATCCTTGTACTGGTTTTTTAGTCAGTATTTCATGTGGCGTTTAGTTGTGCAAACATAGAGAAACCAAGGAAGTAGGTTAACCTACCTTAATGGATTGATGAGAATGATTCGTATCAATGGTCATTTTTCAATTTTGATGTGGAAACATGACACTTTGTCGCTTTTCTACAAATTAGCCATTCTGAGATTTTAAATATATGTATTTAATATCAAAAGGTTATGCCTAACTTCTAAAATATTAATATTGAAGATATACGACAAAGTGTCGCCTTTCTACATTTCACTTGTCGTATATTTAGCTGTTAGGCGGCAAGAGATCGCATGGATATAGAGATCGCAGATAGAATTGAGATGAGATGCTCCAGAATGCTGGAACGTTCTACCAAAGGATTGCCTGAACTACTTAAAGAGAAAAATTGGAGGGGAGTCCCTGGTGTTGCACATGGAAAATGTAGGGACTCATTAGTACTTGGAATGCTCAAAGCCCGTAAGGGTGAAGACTTAGAAGCGGTATTTGATATTTTCTGTGAGGGAGCTGAAGCTGCCGAGTACTTATTAAAAGTACCTCCATGTGAGCTGCCTATTTCCCGCTTAGACATCCCTCTTTTCCTCTGTTTGATAACTGGTCGCTTTGATTTGGCTCATAAACTAGCATCACTCGTGCTCAGTGAGGAACTAGTGTTTATTCGAAGTAGTCACTTTGATCTTCATACAAAAATGATTGCTGGGTTCATATTAGAGAACCTATCAGTAATAGAGGAAAATGAAAAAGCACTATTTAAATTAACCAAAATATATCGGTGGGAAAAGCAGCGTTTATACTTTGAAATGTACAAAAATATTGTCACTGGTGACGCTGAGGCACTGAATATTAATATAGGCAAAGCGCAAGAGAGTTTTGCCTCCAGAAAAGATGATAAGAAATTTGGCGATCAGCTGGGCGAGTATGGCGGAATGGAGTATAACCAGTTTGCATTGGACTTCATGGGGCTGGGTATTGCCTCACTTGCAGTACATAAAGGCTTTAACGTCCACTGCGACACTGAATACTTACCTCAACAATTAGTGGTGTACGCAAATGCCCGCGCCTAACAAGGCAATGGTTCGGAATTCTAAAAGTTCCGGCCAAAAAGCGGCCTCCACTTTTAAAATCCGCACATTGCGACGTTAAGCACCTAAGATTATGAGCCATAAATATAGTACTGAGAAATTACCCAATGGGTTTGAATACCCCAATGATTTCAATGCCGAGGTGTTTCAAGGTCTATACCCTTGGATTGAAATTAACTGTGAATCTGAATTGGGTGAAATGTTGCTAAATTTAGGCAAAGAGATTGGCAATAATTTAATCCCTTTTGCATCACTAGAGCTTGGTGATGGTGATGCGGCTTGTTTTGACGGTAATGATAAATCTGGCAATCCAACTGTAGTAATGTTGGTTTTAGATGGTTCAAATAGGTCTTACGGATTTGATAATTTCAATCACTGGCTACAGCAGGCAAAACTAGACGCAAATAAATGGGGCGACCAATAAATGCTTAACAAAGCCAAGCAAAGCGGACAGCTTTTCGCGCCGCGTTGTTGCAATCGCTTCGCGATTTTATTGCAAAAACACTCTGCTACAATCTACCGCTGTTGGCGGCGTTGGTATGACTCCCACTGTCAAGTACAGGCACACTGATTCCTGCTTTATCTGTTAAGCCCTTCTTTCAATTAAAGTGAGCGAACGCATCGAATGAGGCCGGTAAGTTCGTCGGTTTTCATGCTGGTATTCGTGGGTTACTCACTTTTCAGTAAGCAGTGCCTACCTTACTTTTTCCGTCGTGACACCGTTCTTCAGTCTATGCTCGTGGATCAACTGCGGGTGCAGCTGCCTGCCTAACGCCGTCGGAGATTATGCCACTGCCGTGGCCTGATCCGATGCACTCGCTCAACACCTCTCATTACGCAGGGACCCTTGATAACCGTTTAGCTGTATCCACTGGTGATAAAACCACTTCTCTGGCAATCGCCCAGATATACGCCACCATCTCCCGCGCTATTGCCGTGACAACTACGTTATAGTGTTTCCCTCGTTTCATTAAACGTTGATAACGACGGCATAAGCGCAACTGAGCTTGCCACCCGATATCTACGATCTCTTTACTCAAACACTCCTGTCGCTTCTGTAACTCGGTTGAGATATTGGCGCTATAGCGATAGCTGTGCGCGCCTTCAATTAATAGGCGCCTGGCTCGGCCATTACCGCATTTAGTGATACTACCTTGCCTGCGGTGCCCGCCACTGGAATGTTCGCTGGGGACTAAGCCGAGATAACTCATCAACTTACGGGGATGATCAAAGCGGGTGAGATCGCCCAGCTCTGCAATCACACCCACCGCAACCAACAGACGTACCCCACGCATCGCCTGTATTGCTTTTACAACAGGATAGTATCGCCAGTTTTTGACATGATGGATTAGCTCATTATCCAGCCGCTCCAAGCGTTTGATCCGTTCAGTTATGGTCTGTATGTATTCCTGTAGAACGATTTGCTGGCTTGGGTAAGGTAGTATGAGTTCTGTCAGCCACCGCAGGTGTTTTTGTGACCAGTTATCCTGCACGGTGGGTTTGATATTGTTGCGGAGCAGTAGGGCCTTGAGTTGGTATTTGCCATCTTTCAGGTCTTTCATGGCAGTTTCACGGGCACGAGAAAGGTCACGGATTGCTTCATCTTCCGGTTCTGGAACGTAGATGGGATCTAGGTCACCGGTACGTAGTAGATTCGCCAGTTTCATGGCATCACGCTTATCGGTTTTGATACGTTCCCCTGGCTTTTTGGGAATGAGAGAAGGTGCTACAACATAGCAGGGGAACCCCAAGCTGGTGAGCAACCGATAGACCCAATAGCCACAGGGGCCAGCTTCATAGACGAAGTGCAATGTGGCTTTTGGGTATTTTGATTGCATCTGTCGAGTCAGTTTAGTCATCGACAATTTGCTGCTGGAGATGCGTCCGAGATGAACGATATCAGCTTGTCGTTGATCTTGGACATAGGCTACTTCGACAAACTCTTTATGGGTGTCTAAGCCAATAAAAACTATGCTACTGTTATTCATGCTGACCTCCGTTATGTATTGGTAACAGATACAGTATGGCTCTGGCTTTCAGCTAACCCACGAGAGGACGGAGGTCAGCACCTCGTGGGAGTCATTATGTCTATGAGTCTACCCATGAGTACTGATCTTCCGTGCCCTGTTTGTGGGTTCGAAACATTCGAAGAAAATTATGGCAGTTACAGTATTTGCGTTGTTTGCGACTGGGAAGATGATGGGGTTCAGCTTGCTAACCCTTGTTCGAAGGGCGGAGCTAATGGTAAGTCACTTTCCGATGCCCAAGAAATAGCGCTGAAAAAATACCCTATATCTGTAGATATCTGCCATGGAGTAAAACGAGGTACATCGTGGCGCCCCTTAAGTGCCGAAGAAAAGAAGAAGTATTTTTCAGAAACTGCTGAAGAGCCATGGCCCAATAAGGCGGTTTTATACGAGTACGAGGCTTATTGGAACACATGACTCATAACAAGCATGTCAATCGGAACGCCAAAAGCTGCGCTTTTGGTTCCCTACGCTGGCGCTCCGGCGCCCGCTTACATGGACGTTAGGTGATTGAATGAGCAATGAAGCGAAAGCTCTCGAAGGTATCAGAAAGGCATCAGGAACCGAGCAGGGTGAATACAGTATTTATGAATTTGTTTCTCATCATATAGATGAGCTTCCTAGAACATACTGGGAAAAGCACTTGAATACTGAGAGTCCGTCGAGTGAGCAAGTCATAGGTCTATTGGTTCTACGCTCGAAATGGGATGACGAAGAAGTCTATACTTCACGCTACCCGACGACGTTACAGACTATGTAGTTAGTGTGTCTTTCGATGAAGAAGGAAACATCGAAGACATTGAAATGGAGAGCTAGCGAATGCACCTAACAAGGCCAGGCACAATCGCCCCTTCGGGGCTGGACCTCCGCACTGCGTGCTCCGGCCTGTGCTGGCGGCGTTATGTTTCGCGAGATATCGAGTAGATGAAGCTAATCGGAAGTAAAATGGAGAGAGACTTTCGCGAAGAGTTGTTGAAATCTAGCGAGGCGCTCCAACACCCAGAATCAAAGTTGCGGCAGGTATTAGAGGATGAAGGCCATATTACTCAAAATGCTTACGTTCTCCACTGGACTTCTGAGCAGCTTGAAGATTTATACACTGTATTAATCAGTGGCTCTTATCTAGTCGACGTAGAAATCGACAAGTACGATGACTCCAAGTCACCAAAAGTAAAGAGAAACGAATTAAAGCCCTATCTGCATGGGCTAAGTAAAATGAATCAAGTTAGATTGGCGGTGGCACAGGACTTAGCATGTACAAAAACATAACAAGTAACAGCACCCGATCGTCGCTGCGCTCCTTCGGCTGTGTTGGGCGTTATGAGTAGCTTATGGACATCGAAAATACTCCAAAGATACCCATGTCGTTTCAGTTGCTAGCATATCCATCTATTGCCTTAGCTCTAGGGCTGTTGGCGTATACGGTTGGTGCAGGTGGATTTTTAGCCTCTGTTATTGGGGTGTTAGCTACGGCTGGTTTGATTTTATTTCGTGTTTTTATCCGCTTAATTTCGTTTCGTAAGTTTCTAGCAGGCTTTGGAGAAGGGGCTAATCCATCTGACCATAAAGCTGGCTTGAATATATTGGGCGTCGTACCTTTTTCAAGCAAAACTGTTGCATTAAACGCGGCTCCAACAGCCAACGGAATTTTGGTTAGCCGTTTAGGAATCAACCGCTTTATTGGCTGGGAAATAGTTTCAGAAGTTCGAAATATCAGCTTTATGGGTAATCCTGTATTGGAAATCACATTGAACCGGTCAGGTAGCCCTACAAAGTTTCATATTCCATGGAATAAGGAAGCTAATGAATACATTCCTGAAAGTCTTAACTCATAACAAGAAAAGGCATCCGACGTATACTGCGCGGCTGCTTTAGGCGTTATACACCTTATGGAAAATGAAGCTCAGTACTATCAGGGATTAAGAAAGATCATAAGAAAAAATGAGACATGTCGATCTTACTTCATGCCTCTTTTACTTATGCTGCTTGTTTTTGGAGCATTGGGAATAGCGTTCCCACCAATATTGGTTCTGGAAACTGTTACTTTTTGGTTTCTCTTGTTTTTAATGTACCGAACATGTTTCTCAAAATGTCCTAGGTGCAATGGATTCTATTGGGGTATCCCTATTTTCGGCTACATACCTGGTGTTTGGGGTCATAGCCATACAAGTAGGTGTGCAAAGTGTGGTTTACGGTTAAGTATTTTGCCGGAAATTACAGAGCCAATAAATGATAAAGATGGTGGTTGGGGTGGTTAAGCGTATAACAAGTAACAGCAGCCGATCGTCGCTGCGCGCCTCCAGCTGTGTTAGGCGTTACAAGGCAAAAGGCTTTTGAAAGTAAGCCTAGTGTTAATTAGGTAAATCCTGCTATTAGTTAGCAGGCCAGCATCATGGAATGTGCTGTTTCTTCTCTCAATCATTCCGTTCTTGGTGCTGTTAGAAAGTTTGTAGCTTCGGCGCCGTCATCTCTATTTTCTGGTGTGCCATAGCTATAAATTGCCGTAGTAGCTAGTGCGCTGCATTAGCTTTAAATTAATAATTTAACGCGTCAGGAGTGATTAAATGGATATGGAGTGTTGCCGTGTAACAAGCAACAGCATCCGATCGTCGCTGCGCTCCTTCGGCTGTGTTGGGCGTTAAGCATCAAGAAGCATGAACTACGATATCGAATTACCGAACCCGTTTAGTTTTGGAATTAAAATTAGTGAAATCGAAGATCGCTTGCCATCAATTGGCTGTGAAGTAGCACTTACACTTGAATTTTCTAGAGGAGTGTTTTCTTACTCGGCTAAGGATATTTGGTTTGAGTGCTCTGTTCTTGATGAGTTTCTTGCTCAACTAAAAGGGCTAGAAGCCGGGATTTTTTGTAAAGCCGAATTCTACGATATAGATCGAGAAATAGTGCTTTCATTCACTAAAGAAGAAATTGATTTGTCAGTTCACCTAATAGACAGTGAAATTGGTACAGGCCACATGGAGTTCAAGCGAGGCTCTGATCATGACATGGTCATCCAGTATATTGAGCACTTAGAAGGTTTCGCAAAGTGGTGGTAGTAATGCTTAACAAGGCCATCAAAAATCGCCCTTCGGGCTGGACGTCGCTTGCGCTCCGCCCTTTATGGCGGCGTTGGTATGACTCCCACTGTCAAGTACAGGCACACTGATTTCTGCTTTATCTGTTAAGCCCTTCTTTCAATTAAAGTGAGTGAGCGCATCGAATGAGGCCGGTAAGTTCGTCGGTTTTCATGCTGGTATTCGTGGGTTACTCACTTTTCAGTAAGCAGTGCCTACCTTACTTTTTCCGTCGTGACACCGTTCTTCAGTCTATGCTCGTGGATCAACTGCGGGTGCAGTTGCCTGCCTAACGCCGTCGGAGATTATGCCACTGCCGTGGTCTGATCCGATGCACTCGCTCAACGCCTCTCATTACGCAGGGACCCTTGATAACCGTTTAGCTGGATCCACTGGTGATAAAACCACTTCTCTGGCAATCGCCCAGATATACGCCACCATCTCCCGCGCTATTGCCGTGACAACCACGTTATAGTGTTTCCCACGTTTCATTAAGCGTTGATAGCGCCGACACAACCTGAGTTGGGCCTGCCAGCCGATATCCACGATCTCTTTACTCAGACACTCCTGTCGCTTCTGTAACTCGGTTGAGATATTGGCGCTGTAGCGATAGCTGTGTGCGCCTTCGATTAATAGACGCCTGGCTCGGCCATTACCGCATTTAGTGATACTACCTTGCCTGCGGTGCCCGCCACTGGAATGTTCGCTGGGGACTAAGCCGAGATAACTCATCAACTTACGGGGATGATCAAAGCGGGTGAGATCGCCCAGCTCTGCAATCACACCCACCGCAACCAACAGACGTACCCCACGCATCGCCTGTATTGCTTTTACAACAGGATAGTATCGCCAGTTTTTGACATGATGGATTAGCTCATTATCCAGCCGCTCCAAGCGTTTGATCCGTTCAGTTATGGTCTGTATGTATTCCTGTAGAACGATTTGCTGGCTTGGGTAAGGTAGTATGAGTTCTGTCAGCCACCGCAGGTGTTTTTGTGACCAGTTATCCTGCACGGTGGGTTTGATATTGTTACGGAGCAGTAGGGCCTTGAGTTGGTATTTGCCATCTTTCAGGTCTTTCATGGCAGTTTCACGGGCACGAGAAAGGTCACGGATTGCTTCATCTTCCGGTTCTGGAACGTAGATGGGATCTAGGTCACCGGTACGTAGTAGATTCGCCAGTTTCATGGCATCACGCTTATCGGTTTTGATACGTTCCCCTGGCTTTTTGGGAATGAGAGAAGGTGCTACAACATAGCAGGGGAACCCCAAGCTGGTGAGCAACCGATAGACCCAATAGCCACAGGGGCCAGCTTCATAGACGAAGTGCAATGTGGCTTTTGGGTATTTTGATTGCATCTGTCGAGTCAGTTTAGTCATCGACAATTTGCTGCTGGAGATGCGTCCGAGATGAACGATATCAGCTTGTCGTTGATCTTGGACATAGGCTACTTCGACAAACTCTTTATGGGTGTCTAAGCCAATAAAAACTATGCTACTGTTATTCATGCTGACCTCCGTTATGTATTGGTAACAGATACAGTATGGCTCTGGCTTTCAGCTAACCCACGAGAGGACGGAGGTCAGCACCTCGTGGGAGTCATTATGTCTAGGCATCAAGTATGGAAAAAGTTCAGTGTTCTAATTGCGAATCTTTAATTCTGCCCTCAACGGCAGAACGTAATAATGGGCAATGCGCTCCTTGTTATAAAGCGTCGCATGTTGAACCCAAAATTCCACCTAATAATAGTGCTTTTTATCCAGCAGGTTTGTTATTCCTTGGAGCCGCTCTCTCAACAGGGATATTATTTCTCCATTTAGGCCTTGGATCGGCAAGCATAATGAGTATTGTTATTGATGGCGTAATTGGTTTTCACCTTTTATCGAGAAGAGAAGGATCTCGTTATTACGCAATAGCAAAGGCTATTCTTAGTGTGTTTGGGGCTGTTGTCATTCATTCATTTTCAAAACCCGAGATAATTGAACTTGTGTATGTAGGAATTATTCAAAGCTTTATGGCAGCTTCAATTTTGTGCTTCCTCGCTGGTAAAACGACTGTTTTGCGCATGATCTTTGGTTACTTATTTGGCTCTCTTTATCTATTAATTTGTGGTGGTGCAGTATGGTTTACATTAAATGCCTAACAAAAAACAGCAGTCGATCGTCGCTGCGCTCCTTCAACTGTGTTAGGCGTTAAGTGTCTATGAGAACTGAGTACGATATAGAATTATTGCAGTACGCCCAAAGTGCGCTTCTTGGAGAGGTCGCGCCTTCCTTTAGGGCTGTATCGTTTCAGTTATCTCCAGACGGTGAAGACTTTATTGCTCGTTTTATATTCGATGGTGAGCCGAGCGAAGAGGCTAAGGAAGTAGCAGGCGTTGTGTTAACCAACATTATTGCAAATTACTCGAAGAACCATCGCAGCTATAAAGAGGAGATGCTAGCTATTCCATACCCAAATCAAATGGAGCATCTTCCTCTCTTGGCTTATCTACGTAACGAAGACGATTGGAACTCATGGTCAAAACTGTACAAAAACACTTAACAAGCAAAGGCAGCATCGCCCTGCGGGCTGGACGCGCTAACGCGCGCCGCTGCTTTGGGCGTTGGTATGACTCCCACTGTCAAGTACAGGCACACTGATTTCTGCTTTATCTGTTAAGCCCTTCTTTCAATTAAAGTGAGTGAGCGCATCGAATGAGGCCGGTAAGTTCGTCGGTTTTCATGCTGGTATTCGTGGGTTACTCACTTTTCAGTAAGCAGTGCCTACCTTACTTTTTCCGTCGTGACACCGTTCTTCAGTCTATGCTCGTGGATCAACTGCGGGTGCAGTTGCCTGCCTAACGCCGTCGGAGATTATGCCACTGCCGTGGTCTGATCCGATGCACTCGCTCAACGCCTCTCATTACGCAGGGACCCTTGATAACCGTTTAGCTGGATCCACTGGTGATAAAACCACTTCTCTGGCAATCGCCCAGATATACGCCACCATCTCCCGCGCTATTGCCGTGACAACCACGTTATAGTGTTTCCCACGTTTCATTAAGCGTTGATAGCGCCGACACAACCTGAGTTGGGCCTGCCAGCCGATATCCACGATCTCTTTACTCAGACACTCCTGTCGCTTCTGTAACTCGGTTGAGATATTGGCGCTGTAGCTATAGCTGTGTGCGCCTTCGATTAATAGACGCCTGGCTCGGCCATTACCGCATTTAGTGATACTACCTTGCCTGCGGTGCCCGCCACTGGAATGTTCGCTGGGGACTAAGCCGAGATAACTCATCAACTTACGGGGATGATCAAAGCGGGTGAGATCGCCCAGCTCTGCAATCACACCCACCGCAACCAACAGACGTACCCCACGCATCGCCTGTATTGCTTTTACAACAGGATAGTATCGCCAGTTTTTGACATGATGGATTAGCTCATTATCCAGCCGCTCCAAGCGTTTGATCCGTTCAGTTATGGTCTGTATGTATTCCTGTAGAACGATTTGCTGGCTTGGGTAAGGTAGTATGAGTTCTGTCAGCCACCGCAGGTGTTTTTGTGACCAGTTATCCTGCACGGTGGGTTTGATATTGTTGCGGAGCAGTAGGGCCTTGAGTTGGTATTTGCCATCTTTCAGGTCTTTCATGGCAGTTTCACGGGCACGAGAAAGGTCACGGATTGCTTCATCTTCCGGTTCTGGAACGTAGATGGGATCTAGGTCGCCGGTACGTAGTAGATTCGCCAGTTTCATGGCATCACGCTTATCGGTTTTGATACGTTCCCCTGGCTTTTTGGGAATGAGAGAAGGTGCTACAACATAGCAGGGGAACCCCAAGCTGGTGAGCAACCGATAGACCCAATAGCCACAGGGGCCAGCTTCATAGACGAAGTGCAATGTGGCTTTTGGGTATTTTGATTGCATCTGTCGAGTCAGTTTAGTCATCGACAATTTGCTGCTGGAGATGCGTCCGAGATGAACGATATCAGCTTGTCGTTGATCTTGGACATAGGCTACTTCGACAAACTCTTTATGGGTGTCTAAGCCAATAAAAACTATGCTACTGTTATTCATGCTGACCTCCGTTATGTATTGGTAACAGATACAGTATGGCTCTGGCTTTCAGCTAACCCACGAGAGGACGGAGGTCAGCACCTCGTGGGAGTCATTATGTCTAGGTTTAGCATGAGTGCAGATTACAATTGGAAGTGTGCAGTTTGCGATACTGTGAATATTGGTGAATATAATTTTTGTTCTAAATGTTCATCTTCAGCAGAGCTTAATTCAATTGAAATCGCTGAACGGAAAAGAGCTGTTCGAGAAGGGGTGGCATTTGATGATCAGTCAGATGAAGTATTAGCACCCAGAACTAAACAAGGTAAAGCACTTGCTTTGGCAACTGATATTTCCATGGGGGAAAACCCAGAAGCTCGAATGCTGGGTACTATTTTCTTTTACGTTGTAATTCATGTGGCAATCGTTGCAATAGCCATTCGAACTTATCAACTAGGAAGCCTCGATGGAAATTCTTTGGTATCAGCATTTATTGGTATTTTTGCTGCTTTAGAAGTTAAGAGGTTTTGTTTAGGTAAAACCACATATTTAGAAAGTTATATAGCTACAGCTGTCAAAGGTAATACATTCATAAGATGGATAGGTCTAGCTCTAGACATTGTGTTGCTCTATGTGGCCTTAGCAATAATATAAACCTAACAATCAAAGGCATCCGACGCATTCTGCGCGGTAGCTTTAGGCGTTATATGGTTCTAATGAATCTATGAAGATATATCAATATATTGGTTTAGCTGTGTTTGGTTCTACTTGCTTCCTAGCTGGAATGTTTACGCATGATGCTAAGTATGAAGAAGCCTTAAAAGTAGGGTTTAAACAGTCAAACTCTGAATTAGCACGTACTCAAAATTTCAGGCACTCATTGGGAGAGTACCTAGCTATCAATGTTTATAAGGAAAGTGATAATAAGGAACAAGCGTTGGATATTTATAAGCAAAAATTGCAAAAGCACTTGTCCTATGTAGAGCAAGAACAGGGGAATAGCCCTTTAATGATAGGTATGTTGCTTGAGTATGAAATCAAATCAGCAAAGGAGTTGCTTGATGGAACATATAACAAGTAACAGCAGCCGATCGTCGCTGCGCGCCTCCAGCTGTGTTAGGCGTTATATGCCAATACACATATGGATATTGTAAACAAGAATACATGGAAAACGTTCAGCCTTTCGGTAGTTGCAGGATTCGCTGTATCTATAGTTTTCTCAAAATGGCTAATGGTACTGGCATTTATCTGGATGCTGTTAGCTATGGGAGGGTTTGTTCCTTGGTGGTCAAAGCATAGGACTGCATTCACAATTCAATGGGGCATATTTTTTGGTCTTACTTTAGGCTTGGCATTGTTAATTTTTGGCCCTTGGGAGTTTTACTCGTAAATGTCATATAACAAGTTTGTTAATAATCGCCCTTTGGGCTGGACCGCAAACTGCGCTGCTTCGCAGCAATACGGCCCATTACAAAAGCGTTAAGCATCAAGAAGCATGAACTACGATATCGAATTACCGAACCCGTTTGGTTTTGGAATTAAAATTAGTGAAATCGAAGATCGCTTGCCATCAATTGGCTGTGAAGTAGCACTTACACTTGAATTTTCTAGAGGAGTGTTTTCTTACTCGGCTAAGGATATTTGGTTTGAGTGCTCTGTTCTTGATGAGTTTCTTGCTCAACTAAAAGGGCTAGAAGCCGGGATTTTTTGTAAAGCCGAATTCTACGATATAGATCGAGAAATAGTGCTTTCATTCACTAAAGAAGAAATTGATTTGTCAGTTCACCTAATAGACAGTGAAATTGGTACAGGCCACATGGAGTTCAAGCGAGGCTCTGATCATGACATGGTCATCCAGTATATTGAGCACTTAGAAGGTTTCGCAAAGTGGTGGTAGTAATGCTTAACAAGGCCATCAAAAATCGCCCTTCGGGCTGGACGTCGCTTGCGCTCCGCCCTTTATGGCGGCGTTAAATGTACAAGGAAGCTATGAGAGTACTCATCCCATTGATTCTTCTTTTAAGCTCAGCAGTTTCAAACTCCGCGGGCATTCAAGAAGGGACTGATCCCATTACTAAAGAAAAATTTAAACTTGAGAAAGAGCAAGTCGGTTCGTGGGATATTTATACATTTCCGCAAAATAATGAATCTTTCATTATGGTAGGTAAAAAAGGGAAGCCAGTCGTAACCAATCATGTATCTAATAATTCAAATACTGTTTCAGTACACGAACCTAACAACCCACAAGTTACAGCAGTAGATATTTACGATACAGACAGAGATGGAGTTTATGATCGAATTCTTTATTACCAACAGGATGGCAGTAATGGAGTTGTGGAAGCAAAGCTTATTCAGGGCCGCTGGGTTACGAAACAGTTTGGAGAAAAGTGAACATTTAACAAGTAACAGCAGCCGATCGTCGCTGCGCGCCTCCAGCTGTGTTAGGCGTTACAAGGCAAAAGGCTTTTTAAGTAAATTCAGTTCGAATCAGGTAAATCCTGCTAGTAGTTAGCAGGCCAGCATCAAGGAATGTGCTGCTTCATATCTCAATCATTCTGTTCTTGGTGCTATTAGGGACTTTGTAGTTTCGGCACCTCCGTCTCTATTTTCTGGTGTGCCATAGCTATAAATTACAGTAGTAGCTAGTGCGGTGCATTAGCTTTAAATTAACAGGTTCAACGCGTTAGGAGTGTTTAAATGGTTATGGGGTGTTGCCGTGTAACAAAAAGCAGCAATCGATCGTCGCTGCGCTCCTTCAATTGTGCTGGGCGTTATAAGCAAGGTGCCCATGGAAGTGGATTTTGAAGCAAGTTGGAAAGATTTTCGTTTAAGAAGGAATCTATTTTATGCATCCTGGGTAGGTTGGCTTTTTATAGGCCCTTTATTAAATTTTGTACTGAACTCATTATTTGGTTTAGCCAATTCTGGATTGTTAGCCCTTGCTATTTGGGCTCCAGTTTTTTGGTTTACTGGATATCGGTTAATGAATTTCAAATGTCCAAGTTGCCAATCCAAGTATTCTAATTTTAATTCGCCGCTAGGAGGCAATAAGTGCTCAAATTGCGGGCTCCCCAAATGGGCTACACATCAGTAGCTTATAACAAGAACAGGCATCCGACGCATACTGCGCGGCTGCTTTAAGCGTTACAAGTCAAAAGGCTTTTTAAGGTAAACTCAGTTTTAATCAGATAGCCCCTGCTAGTAGCTAGCAGGCCAGCATCAAGGAATGTGCTACTTCATATCTCAATCATTCCGTTCTTGGTGCAGTTAGGTAGTTTGTAGTTTCAGCACCTCAATCTTTATTTTCTGGTGTGCCATCGCTACAAATTGCAGTAGTAGCTAGTGCACCGCATTAGCTTTAAATTAAAAAATTCAACGCGTCAGGAGTGTTTAAATGGTTATGGAGTGTTGCCGTGTAACAAGCAACAGCATCCGATCGTCGCTGCGCTCCTTCGGCTGTGTTAGGCGTTATGAGTTCAGGTAACCAACCATGGTCAAAAATGTAATTATTGCTCTGCTTATGGTTACTCTTTCCGCTGTACTTTATCTTCAGTGGTACAAGGAGGGCTTTGTGTTCTCTGGAGTCGGTGATTATCGTCAATTTGATCAAGAGAATTATTGGTTAGTAGCTCACAAAGACAAGCCTGGGTTTGCCTTTTTCTCTAGTAAGTCGAAACTCGTGGCTCAGCTAAGTGATTCAGATGGAGATGGTGTTGTTGATCTGCTTATATATTCCACTCTTGATGAAGAAGGTAAGCAAAGAATTGAGTATGAAGATTATGGTATGGATGGGGAAATGGATTTAAGAACAATCTATCCAGAGGGCAGAACTGGAAATTCTTCGTACGAATTAGCTTACTTAGGTACTTGGTACAAGTTGGAAGGAAAAGGACCGAATTTGCACATTAAGGTTGGGAACCAATCAATACCTGTCGTTAATGAGGAAGGTTTCCTATCAGTTAAAACTCATAACAAGGCGCTTAAGTAATGACGCGCGTTGCGCGCCACTTAGCTGAGCGTTAAGCGTCAGTATATGGAAATCGTAGAATTAGTAATTTCGGTACTGTGGTTTGTAATTGTTTTGGTTGTAGGTGTTCCTTGCTTAGCCAAGGGAATATATTTCACCTTTAGAGCTGTGAGCAACAGTAACCCAGAGGTTATGACTAAAAACCGTTACACCCGATTTAATGTTTTTAATGCACTTCTCGTGCCTAATGCATTGAATAAAGATGGTGTTCAATACAGAGCGAAGGCAGGCAAAAATTTATTAATTTTTATCGTCTTAGTTTTTATCACTTTCGTTGGAGGCTCGTTTTATGGCCAAATTTAGCAGCCGCTTAACAATAAGCAGCAATCGATCGTCGCTGCGCTCCTCCAATTGTGCTGGGCGTTATAACCTCGGATAGACTATGACACTAGTTACATTTTTTCCCGTTTGGGTGGTGCTATTTCTTGGTGGTATTGTGTACTTTAAAAAGAGTAAACGGATTTATTCTATCCTTAAGGAAAGGCATCCTGAAATGTACAAAAAACTCGGCTATCCCACATTTTTTACAAGCGAATTTGCAAACCATAATGCACCATTGCTTGGTTTTCTTTACAAGAACATGTGGCAAGGGCTTGACGATCCAGAGCTTGAAGCTGAATCTAAGAAACTAAAGTTAGTATTTTCTATAGAAGTTCTTGCCCTAATAGTCTTAATAACCGAACTATCTCTCAACTTATTATTTGGAATGGGGTTATAACAAGTGTGGGCACATCCGCCAGCAAAGCTGGCTAGGACAGCCGCTGCGCGTCTGCCCGTGCCACAAGCGTTAGGTGATAAATGAGCCTCAAGAAAATATTCATAATAAATTTGGTTCTGGGCGTCTTTGTTTGTTTAGCCCATATTCCTGTAGTTGTTCTAAAACTCACGGGTGCGGCTGGTTTTGAATCTGCCAATCTTTGGCAGGTTTTACCTTTAATCCCATTCGATCTGGTTCTCCTCCTGGGTGCTATTGCAGCATTAGCCGGATCTGATGAACGTAAATCTAAAATATTACAGATGCACGCCGTAATTTTGGGCTTACTTTCGGCACTCATTGTGGGCATGTTGTTTTGGTTTATTTTTCTCGGCTTCCCTGAGGGTGGCTTCAGTTGGTCTGCCGGGTTTGGCGCTTCTCTGGTTGGTTATTCTGTGCATGTAGGTAAGCGTGCGTTTTATCAGGGGAGCAATAAATTTATGGCTAATGCTGGCTGGTACTCAGCTGGTATAGTCTTCATGTTGGAGCTGGTGTTAATGTACATGTTCTATATTGTGCACTTCACCTAACAAAAACAAGCACAGGAGCGGTTTTAAGCTGCTTTCGTTTCACTCAATCAACTTAAAACACGCCCAGTGTTGTTGGCGTTAGCTGTCTAATCGGAGTAAGGAATGAATCCTCCAGATTATAAAAACTATTCAATTAGGGAATTACTTGAGGCGCTGGACGGTGTTGATAGTGAAGAATATCCCGATCGTGCAGAATCAATAAAGAGTGAGCTTCAATACCGCCAGAAAGCGGGATATTCCATCACTGCTTCTTCGCCTAAGGAGAATTTCTTCTCTTCGGAATTATCGTTTTACGAAGTAGCACTTCCTATATGGTGGCAGTGCACTTGGCGCTATTTTGTCGGCGCGGGTTTAATCTCCCTAGTTTCCTACTTTCTAATTTCTATGGTTGTTGGAATGTTAGGTTTGCCATTCATTGTTCTTGCGGTATCTCTTGCTACGGTCAACTTAGCAATAACAGTGTATGTGGGCATTTTTATTACTAGGCAGGCACTTACGGCGAAGTATAAAAACTTCCATATTCAAATTGTGCCCAAACAAAACAGCTAACAAGGCGCTCAAGTAATGACGCGCATTGCGCGCCACTTAGCTGAGCGTTATGTGTCTAGGTAAATTGCGGTGAAAAAGTTATTGCTCGGAGCACTAATATCAGTACCTGTAGTTATCGGGCTAATAGCAAATTCATACCTATCAGGCGGTTGTGTTAAAGATCGAAGTTTTGCAAAGGTACAGGTAATTCAGCACCTAGAAAGAGAGGGATTACCTACAGAGTTTCTAAAGTTTGATTCTAAACGGTCATCACAGTGTAAAGTCTCGTTTATTTATCAAAATAAAATGAATGAAATTTACTTCTCAGTAATAGATGGCGGCAAAGTAACATGGTGGGACGTAAATGAACGCGGCCCACTTTAAACACATAACAAGAAAAGGCATCCGACGCATGCTGCGCGGTAGCTTTAGGCATTATGTCTCAAGGAACTGAGTAATGAGTACAGGGTTATCTTCCTCAGCTTGCAAGAATTCAATAGAAGAAGCTGTGATGTGGAGCTTCTTAATCGCTTTTATTGCTTTCATTTCAAGTGTAATGATCATTTTTTCTGATGAGAGCAACCAAAACAGTAAGAGTAAAAATCTATTATGGGATTGGTACTGGCCAGTGCTATTAATCTTTACAGGTAAGCACCTTAGTGAAGAATCAAAGATGTGGAGGCCAGTATTTCTCTGTTCGCTTTTGTATTGTGTTGGCGGGTTTTATTTAGCTGAATACTTAGGTGTTTGCGTAAAAGAAACATAACAAGGCGCTCAAGTAATGACGCGCTTTGCGCGCCACTTAGCTGAGCGTTATGTGAACTAAAGATATGGAAGCACAGATAGCAAAATGGATTTCACACATCGTAGGAGGGTCTTATATCGTGATTGCCCTTGTAGTTTTGGTGTTTATTTCACTACCAGAGATATTGTCAGGTGAGATCCTATCAAATCCGTTTCTCTTGAAAGCAGTAGGAATTGCATTTGTTTACATATTCTCTATCTACTTAGTGGCTACATTACCTAAGAAATCAGTCAAAAGAAGGGCCTGCTCGTGGCTGTTTTCAATATTTTTTCACGGAGCATTGCTGATTTATCTTGGAGTGTGGGCCACATGGGGAGTGAGCATTTTGTTAGCTGGTTTTGCGGAATCGATAATATTGGTGCCTAGCGTAATTGGTTTGTCCATCCTCATACGAAGTAGCTTTAAACATGAAAGCACATAACAAAAACATCAAAAGTCGCCCTTCGGGCTTGGACCACAGCTGCGCTGCGGCCCTTTATGTTGGGCGTTACAAGTCAAAAGGCTTTTTAAAGTAAGCTCAGTTTTAATCAGGAAAAGCCTGCTACTAGCTAGCAGGCCAGCATCAAGGAATGTGCTGTTTCAGATCTCAATCATTCCGTTCTTGGTGCTGTTAAGTAGTTTGTAGCTTCGGCACCGTCATTTCTATTCTCTGGTGTGCCATAGCTATAAATTGCAGTAGTAGCTAGTGCGCTGCATTAGCTTTAAATTAATCAATTCAACGCGTCAGGAGTGATTAAATGGTTATGGAGTGTTGCCGTGTAACAAGCAACAGCATCCGATCGTCGCTGTGCTCCTTCGGCTGTGTTGGGCGTTATAAGGCAATAAAGATCTTGCAATGGGACTAATCGAAGCAATCCTATTAGGCATTCAATTCAAAAGGCTACAGAAGCCTTTGGTCTTCTTTTCAATGCTCATAGGTTTCATTCTTTTCAGCATATTTGGTCTTAGTATTGTGTGGGCAGTTGTAAGTGGTTTAGTTACTACAGAAAAAGAAATTACTTTGCAGCTGCTTGGTGCAAGTGCCGGACTAGCTGCGTTCGCGTTATTATTTTTCGGTCTTGCATGGGTATGTGGTTATTTCATAAAAAGGTGTTTCCAGTAATGCCGTATAACAAGGCCATC
The DNA here is from genome assembly GCF_047778055.1 of Neptuniibacter sp. QD34_54. Classification (GTDB taxonomy): domain Bacteria; phylum Pseudomonadota; class Gammaproteobacteria; order Pseudomonadales; family Balneatricaceae; genus Neptuniibacter. Next base: position 1,846,475 of record NZ_CP180546.1, read on the forward strand.
AAAAATCGCCCTACGGGCTGGACGTCGCATGCGCTCCGCCCTTTATGGCGGCGTTGGTATGACTCCCACTGTCAAGTACAGGCACACTGATTTCTGCTTTATCTGTTAAGCCCTTCTTTCAATTAAAGTGAGTGAGCGCATCGAATGAGGCCGGTAAGTTCGTCGGTTTTCATGCTGGTATTCGTGGGTTACTCACTTTTCAGTAAGCAGTGCCTACCTTACTTTTTCCGTCGTGACACCGTTCTTCAGTCTATGCTCGTGGATCAACTGCGGGTGCAGTTGCCTGCCTAACGCCGTCGGAGATTATGCCACTGCCGTGGTCTGATCCGATGCACTCGCTCAACGCCTCTCATTACGCAGGGACCCTTGATAACCGTTTAGCTGGATCCACTGGTGATAAAACCACTTCTCTGGCAATCGCCCAGATATACGCCACCATCTCCCGCGCTATTGCCGTGACAACCACGTTATAGTGTTTCCCACGTTTCATTAAGCGTTGATAGCGCCGACACAACCTGAGTTGGGCCTGCCAGCCGATATCCACGATCTCTTTACTCAGACACTCCTGTCGCTTCTGTAACTCGGTTGAGATATTGGCGCTGTAGCGATAGCTGTGTGCGCCTTCGATTAATAGACGCCTGGCTCGGCCATTACCGCATTTAGTGATACTACCTTGCCTGCGGTGCCCGCCACTGGAATGTTCGCTGGGGACTAAGCCGAGATAACTCATCAACTTACGGGGATGATCAAAGCGGGTGAGATCGCCCAGCTCTGCAATCACACCCACCGCAACCAACAGACGTACCCCACGCATCGCCTGTATTGCTTTTACAACAGGATAGTATCGCCAGTTTTTGACATGATGGATTAGCTCATTATCCAGCCGCTCCAAGCGTTTGATCCGTTCAGTTATGGTCTGTATGTATTCCTGTAGAACGATTTGCTGGCTTGGGTAAGGTAGTATGAGTTCTGTCAGCCACCGCAGGTGTTTTTGTGACCAGTTATCCTGCACGGTGGGTTTGATATTGTTGCGGAGCAGTAGGGCCTTGAGTTGGTATTTGCCATCTTTCAGGTCTTTCATGGCAGTTTCACGGGCACGAGAAAGGTCACGGATTGCTTCATCTTCCGGTTCTGGAACGTAGATGGGATCTAGGTCACCGGTACGTAGTAGATTCGCCAGTTTCATGGCATCACGCTTATCGGTTTTGATACGTTCCCCTGGCTTTTTGGGAATGAGAGAAGGTGCTACAACATAGTAGGGGAACCCCAAGCTGGTGAGCAACCGATACACCCAATAGCCACAGGGGCCAGCTTCATAGACGAAGTGCAATGTGGCTTTTGGGTATTTTGATTGCATCTGTCGAGTCAGTTTAGTCATCGACAATTTGCTACTGGATATACGTCCGAGATGAACGATATCAGCTTGTCGTTGATCTTGGACATAGGCTACTTCGACAAACTCTTTATGGGTGTCTAAGCCAATAAAAACTATGCTACTGTTATTCATGCTGACCTCCGTTATGTATTGGTAACAGATACAGTATGGCTCTGGCTTTCAGCTAACCCACGAGAGGACGGAGGTCAGCACCTCGTGGGAGTCATTATGTCTATGCGAACTGATGGAGTAGTGAGTGTTTAAGGAAATTTTTCAAAAATCTATTGTTGGGTTCTTCTTCGGTTTAGGCGCAGCTGTTTCCGTTACATTAATGATCGCAGTATATGATCAGTACAGATATAAAATTAAAAATCTGTTTGGGCCTAACTATATTCACTATGCTGGTGACAGCGTATCCGATCTTAAAATTCTAGAGCATAAGCAGCGTTCAGATACTGAGCTGTTTACTGTAGTTGGTAATGTAAAAAATGAGAGTGACAATCTTTATAAATCTGTTCGAGTACGGATAGATATTATGGATGGTGAATTTATTTTAGGTTCCTGTACGAGTGACGCTCATACAGTAAGTGGCGGAGGGTATTTCAATCAAGGGGAGACAGGTAATTTCGTTATTAATTGTAGAGAACTTACCACTTCAGAAAATCAGTACCCTTATAAAATCTACTTCGAAAGCGTAGTGGAAGTAGAATAATGGTACGCATAACAAGGCAAGGCATCCGACGCATTCTGCGCGGCAGCTTTAAGCGTTACAAGGCAAAAGGCTTTTTAAGTAAATTCAGTTCGAATCAGGTAAATCCTGCTAGTAGTTAGCAGGCCAGCATCAAGGAATGTGCTGCTTCATATCTCAATCATTCTGTTCTTGGTGCTATTAGGGACTTTGTAGTTTCGGCACCTCCGTCTCTATTTTCTGGTGTGCCATAGCTATAAATTACAGTAGTAGCTAGTGCGGTGCATTAGCTTTAAATTAACAGGTTCAACGCGTTAGGAGTGTTTAAATGGTTATGGGGTGTTGCCGTGTAACAAAAAGCAGCAATCGATCGTCGCTGCGCTCCTTCAATTGTGCTGGGCGTTATGTTTGCGAGAGAGTATGGACGCACACAAAGATAACGCGTTGAGGGAGAAGTATTCTTCCGCATTAATGTCAAACCATAAATGGCGCAAGCTATTTACGGTCATGGCAGAGTATGGCTCTGATTTCTCGGGTATCGAGTACCATTTTACCGATACGGATAACGTATTTTATGGGCATGCACCATCGGTACAGCAACTATGGGAAACCGCTATCGATGATCCAGTTGAAGGTGCGGGCGGGCCTGTAGAGTACAAACATATCGAGTTTATCCTAATTCCAAATGTGTACTCTTACCGTGCATACAAAAATGCGCCTTTAACTGAGAGGCCACTAAATGTTAAAGCATTCTTAGAGGCGCTGGAGAAAGTCGGCAGCTTTCCAATAGCTCAGGATGAAAATGGTGTGGTCATTCATGGCTACAAAACATAACAAGCGGCTGTTGTCGCCACTGCGTGGCTGGGACTGCCTTTCCGCTGCTTCGCAGCTACAAGTCAGCCCCAAAGCCGGGCGTTATGAGTCAAGGATGCTATGAGCAGAAACAAAAAAGCCAAAAGTAAATTTGTTTTAGAGGAAGATAATGGCGTTGTTATAGCGTCGTTACATGACGAATTTGATTTGTCCTTACAGCATACTATTCATAATATGCCTAATCCCAGAATTAGAGCACCTAGACGGTCTAAAGAACAAATAGAGCATGATTCTAAATTTTTAGCGTCTATTCAGCATCAGTCTCAAGAAGAGTTTTTGGTGGATAATATTAAGGGTGTAAATCAAGAAATAAATAAGCACGTCCAAGAAATACGTAAAACCCTAAAGCGTATGCAGAGTCTTACCCATTATGTTGTAAATGCACAGGAGGTTCTGGATGAAATTAAGCAGAACTCATAACAAGAAAAGCCATTTCGACGCGCTCTGCGCGCAACTGCTTTAAGCGTTAAATAGCAACTATGAAAGCGACTCTTATTTCTTCAGAAGGCACATATCTTGAGGCATCTATTCAAATAGACGGTTGTGAGTACTGCGTGATGGATGAAATCAGTCATGATGTTGGAACTATGCCTAAAGTTGGAGAAGCCTTTGAGTTTGAGTTCTCAAACATGGTTAATGAAGGTGAATCGTGGGAGTCCTTGTTTCAAGGAAATCCAAAAAGGAAAAAGTGTCTTGAGCAAATACAAGGTTGGAAATACAGAGCGTATGGCAAAGTTGTTGCTATAAACCCTGTCATGGTCGATTGTGGGGTATTAATAGAAGAAGATGTATTTCATACCAACGACCCAAAGGTTATTGGAGAGTATGTCGCATTTACTATTAATAGGCTTGGCGGCTATGCCATTTAACAAGCAGCTTAAATACGACGCGCTTTGCGCGCCACTTAGCTGAGCGTTATAAATCTAGGTAAATATGGAAGTAGCCGACAAAATAATTGATCAATTAAAATCAACGGGACACGACTTTGAGGGTGAAATATCTTTCCCTGTTTTCGGTGAAAGTGTTTTGTTTACTATTGGTTTATCTGGTTCTGGTGAAATAGAGCCGTTACATAGAGATTCTATCAACTGGCTTTACAATAATATCGAACTTGAGTTCCCTAAAATTGAGGAAGCAATTTTCCAATATTACCAGAGAGTCTTACCTGATTATCATATAGGTTTAGGGGAGTATGCTGACGAGCTAATGCCAATGCTGTCCGTGCCTAATGAAGTGTGGAACTATGTCACTGAACCAGGAGTATTCATTTTTCCTGAAGATGAAGGTGGAGAACTTCATTTAGAATATGAGTGTACCTTCGATGTAGAACATGGTTTGAGAGTCGTAATTAAAAACGGAAAAATATTAAGGGTTGGCTTAGAGTAATCGATTTATAACAAGGCCATTATGGCAGTTGGACGCAAAACGCTTGGCTTGCGCTCCTTCGTCGCTAATTTAGCCAAGCATTTGTGCGCCTCATATGGCGGCGTTAAATGTCATGCAGGCAAATCACGTAATTATCATTATCGGCCTTATCTACACGCTATTGATAGCTGTTTTGTTTAATGTAGAGTTTCTAGCATTCGGTATTGTTGCCACTATAGGGGCACTTTGGATTGTTAGGATTGCAAGGAAGAGAAAGTTAAGCCTTAAACAGTTAATAACTGGTGAGGTCTTTTCGGTTGTCATCGTTATAGCAGCATTAGTGCTTACAGGAACTGTCTTCTCACTACATAGTGTTGAGTCGTTCTATGTTTGGTTAATTATGGTTCCAGGGTTTACCACGTTTGGATTTGCTTATGTTGTTACGGTTAATAGCTTTATATGGAAAACGATAAAAGGCTTCTTGAAGTAGCCTTACATTTAACACATATGAGCCGTTCTCTAGTCAAGAGAAATAACACGCCGCTTAGCCATTGAGCCAATATTAATAACTTAGCAAGTGCGCCTACTTCGCTTTGTCTGGGTTGGCTGATAAGCCAATCGCTTACAGCAAACACATATTGAGGCTCTCTTATTGTGGTCTCACCACGGCCTGTAGGTTTACTCTTGTTCTCCCTCATTTCTTTTCAACATTTCCAGTCAGTAGCTGATCTAATGGCGTAGGTTTGAAGAAGTAATAGCCTTGTACAAGGTCACAACCCATCTCGGCTAACAGTTGATATTGCTCGCGCGTTTCTATCCCTTCAGTAACTACTTCTAGATTAAAGTTTTTCGCTAGGTCGATAATGCCAGCAACCAATCGCTTCTCTTCAGGTTGTGTGAGTACGTCTCTGATAAAGCTTTTGTCGATCTTTAGACAATCGACTGGCATACGTTTTAAGTAGGAGAGGGAGGAGTAGCCGGTGCCAAAGTCGTCCAGAGATATGCTAATCCCAAGATTATGAATATCGTTTAATGTCTGAATGACAGATTGATCGTGGCTGTCCATAAACAAACTTTCGGTAACTTCTAGCTCGATGTCCTGACAGGTTATCGAGTGCGCTGCTAGCGTCTCGCTGATATCCTGCACCCATGATTTATTTTGAAATAAGCGGGCTGAGCAGTTGATGGATAGGCGCTCGAGTGATTTAAAGTGCTGCTTTAGCTTGGGTAGGTCGCTACAAGCTTGTTTCAATACAAATTCACTGATTGAGATAATTTGCCCGCTTTGCTCTGCAAATGGAATGAACTGGTCAGGGGATACCAATCCACGTTGAGGGTGCTGCCAGCGGATTAGGGCTTCGATTTTAGCGACTTCTCCGCTGCGGATGTTGATAATTGGCTGATAAAAGAGCTGGAATTCTTGTTTGCTGATTGCTAGGCGCAGGTCGTGTTCAAGCTCTCGTTGTAATTCCATACGCACGTTCATATCTTCCGTAAAGAATTGAACGTTATTACGGCCTAAGTCTTTCGCGCGATACATTGCTGTATCGGCATGGTTAATTAGTGTGTCTGTGGTTGTTCCGTCTTCAGGGTAGATGGCAACACCCATGCTGCATGAAATCGTTAATGAGGTTGTGTCTAATTGAACGTCTTTCGCCAGTAGCTTCTGCATATGGCGAGTTACTGTTTCTATTGACTGGCTGTTGTCTATTTGTGGCAGCAGGACGATAAACTCATCGCCCCCAAAGCGAGCTAGGATATCTTCACTACGTAGAGCTTGTTTGAGTCGGTTTGTCGCCTCAATCAATAACTTATCGCCTTCGCTGTGACCAAGCTGATCATTGACCAATTTGAAATTGTCGAAATCGACGAAGATAACTGCAAGTTTGCGCTCATGACGAGCAGCAGAGTGAATTGCTTGTGACATCAGATCAATAAACATTGCACGGTTGTAAAGCCCAGTAAGGGAGTCTGTTCGTGCCTGATGATTGATGATTTGCTCATGAACATTACGAATGAGTTCGCTGGCGGCTCTTGATGTGACCGAATCGATTATAAGCTGTGTCTTTCCTGTTTGCTCAAATTCTTTACGTTTTAAAACCGCTAAATGACCGATAACCTGCCCATGTGCGTCGTACATTGGGGTGCCAATGTAGGAATGTAGATCTAACTTAAATAGGTCTTCGTCTTCTGGATACAATTCCTGGACGTTACCATTAAAAACCATCGATCCTTCTTCAATCACAGTTTCACAGGGCGTGCCTGCAAGAGGATAACTAAGGTTGTCAATTTTTTGTTTATCGATATAAGCGGCGAGGGCATTAATACTTTCTTTATCTTCAGATAGCTTAGAAATGATAACCATATCCGCATCGAGTGTGTTTGAGAGAAATTCACCTAAAGTTTCAAAATAAGTTAGGCCTTGGAGGCCAGAAACATCTTTGGCAATAGTTTGAAGCAAACGCGTAATTTCTTCTCTGGAGCGTGCTTCTAGTTTCAGGACTTCGTGTGCTTGGCTTAACTCTCGTGTCTTCGTATTCACTTCATCGGTGAGCAGCATTTGGTGCTGCTCGATATGTTCAGCCATTGTAATCATGGTGGTGGCTAATTCACCCATTTCATCCTTTCGTTTTGGAATTGCGCTGTGTTTAACGTCATTAATTGCATCAAAATTACTGTCTCGCATGGCACGAGAAAAACGTCTGAAGACGCCCAGAGGGTAAAGTACCTGGCCTTTGAGGATGAAAAAAAGAATCAGTAATTCCACCAGCAGTGACAATATGCCTGCAATTGAAACTATGTAGGCGGTTTGCAATGCGGTTGAGGAGAGCAGAGATTTCGGATAAACGGTTACAAAATACCAATCTGGACCGGCGATTTTGGTGACAGCGAGCAAGGCATCTGCAGAATTTGGTTCTAGTATAAAGGTTGACTGGTTCTGAGTTTGAGCATGAGCGAGTACAGCGTGGACTTGATTTGCAATGGAGTCATTACCACTGTCATTTGCATGTAAGATGCCTTTAGTGCGATTAAGTGCATCCGTTAAATCTGGATGCGCGATGATGCGTCCATCGTGTCTTACAACAAAATTATGGGTGCCTGATAATTTATCATTGAATACGCTGTCGAATAAATCGTTTAACAGAATATCATGACCAACATTGATCAGATGCTTGTTGTTATGATCGACAGGCGTTACAAGGGAAACCATCCATTCATCTGCGGTTGGGTCAAAATACAGGCCTGTCCAGGCGTGATCACGCTGAGGGTTGTTCTGCGGGGTAGAGATATATACCCACTCTTCAATGGTTACATCTAGGTTCGATTCTGCTTGTTCACCCCAAGGAATATTTGGCCAGTATACGATATTAACGTTTTCCGGCATCGAGACATAAAGATTGGCATAGTGCTGTGTAAAGGCATCGGCGTAGCGGTCGATTAATTGGTAACTTAACTGCAGTTTATTGGCGAACTCGTTGCTATTCGGCGCATTGGTACCTATAAATGCGCTGATATGCTGGCTAATGGTGCCATCAGGGCGGTGAATGCCAGTAAAAGCTTCTTTGCTTAGTCTACGGGTTTGATCAGAACGTTTTTCAAATAAAAGATCAAAATCTTGGGGCTCGGCTTGTTTAGAGCGCTCCGGCCATTGCTTTAAAAATTGTTCTTCAAATAATCGGTGGTTGAGCTGGGCATTGAGGAAAATCTGACTTTCTTTCTCACCTCGCTCGGTGATGTAAACTCGGAGGCTGTCTTCGACTTGATCATGCAAAATGCCAAAAATATGTGCATAGCTGATTATAGCGGCAAGGGTGATGACAACAGAGAGACGAATACTCATCTGTAGCAAAGTTTTTTGCGCAAGTGGAGAGTGGGATAAATCAGAAAAAACTTGGCGGATCTTTTTGCTAATCAAACGTAAACTCCGTACTGCTATCGAATGACTTCAATGTAGCTTTGTAGGTATTGAATTTGTGTTTGTGGCGTTGAGTGCGCTGTAATTTTTTTATTCAATACAGAATAGAGGAAGCGCTAATATATAGGCATTATCGCTTGGTCTATTAATACTTATTCTTAGGGTCATTATTTTGATGTTTTGATTATCAATTTGAGATATTAGAGCAAGATTCTCAACCATAAGTTGGTTGGGTTTGTTGATCAAGCTTTCTTGCTTGTTCTATAACCGATGCTTCTTGCCCCACATCAATAGATAGGGCAATAACCTAAGGATCCTTTTCTTTTTAATAATCATCATGCTCTGGGGTTATTCTGATAAGATGACTGTATATTTTTATGTACTAGGAATTAGCAGTGAGCCAAGAGCAACCCAATAACCCTCTGCATGGTCTGACGTTAGAGAAAATACTGACTCGTTTGGTGGATCATTATGGTTGGGAAGGTTTAGATGCAAAGATTAAACTCAACTGTTTCTACAATAATCCTTCAATCAAGTCTTCTCTCAAATTTTTGCGTCGTACTCAATGGGCAAGAGATAAAGTTGAGGCGCTGTATATCAAGACTTTTAGTTAACGAAAACCTGGAATATTACAAAGTATTCAGCCTACCAAAAGCTTTTGGCAGGCTGTTTGAGTTTTTAGCGTACGAAAACTTCAGTCGTTTTTAAAATGCCTTCTAGATCGGGATTTGGTTTACCTAAATGATACCCTTGGGCATAGGTGATGCCGGCTTTCTCTACCAGTTCTAATACCTCTTCACTCTCTACAAACTCAGCAACAGTCTCGACATTTAGTTCTTGTGATAGATGCGAGATGCTATTTACAAAGGCCATATCTCGAGCATCGTTAGCCATGTTGGCAATGAACTCGCCTTCTATTTTTACGTAGTCGATTGGTAGATGTTTTAGGTAGTGGAATGAAGAAAATCCTGATCCAAAATCATCAATTGCTAATTTGAATCCTTTGTCTTTAAGGCTCATTACAAAGCTTTCTAGAACAGAGATGTTTTTGACCGTATCTCGCTCAGTGATTTCAAATACAACACTTTCTGGATTGATTGCGTGACTTTCAGCAAGCCGTTTGATGGTTGGGATAAAGTCACTAATAATGATCGAGCGTGGAGACAGATTGATGAAAATCTTACCTTCGTAGCCTGTTATTTTGACTTGCTCAAAAGCTTTATCCATCACGATATAGTCAAGCTGGTGGACCTTACCAATAGACTCTGCAATCTCAATAAATTCGCTAGCGCTCATGAGCCTGTCGCCTGAAAGCTTGATGCGACTTAGCACTTCAACCGCATGTATTTCACCAGTATTAGAGCAGACAATCGGTTGGAAAGCTGGGATCAGTTCTTTACGCTCAATCGCTTGCGTTACTAATACGGTTTTGTCTGACATCTCTTTAAAGATATCGACTAGTTCGTTCTCATTAGGCAGTGCGATTTGATCTTTGCCCGAGTTCTTCGCTCGATACATCAGATTATCAACGAACATAAACAGGTCTTTTTTATTTTTGGCATGATCAGGGTAGATGCCCATACCTAAAGAGCCTGTTAACTTAAGGAAAGTATTTGAATCGTAATATAGAGAATGGTTGCGGCTCGTAAGCAAAATGGTTTCAGCCACCTGCGCTGCGTGAGCAACATCGCTTTCTGGTAATACGATCACAAATTCGTCCCCACCGTAGCGGGCAATGATAGCGTCTTTGCCTAATGCATTTTGTAATGCTTCGGAGAAATCTGCTAGGAGCTTATCGCCCCAGCTATGACCATAGCCGTCATTTATGCTCTTGAAGTTATCTAGGTCAAGTAACAATAGCGCTACTTTATAATCATGGCGATCTGCACGGTCTAACTCATAATCCAATAATTCCCAGAACATACGCTGGTTATAGAGGTTGGTTAGTGGATCACGCGTTGCATAGTATTCGAGATCTTTGGTGTATTTATAGATTGCACGGACAGAGCCGACTACGTTAAGCAGGGTAGATAGAATGCTTTCAAGGACAAGAAGTTTCGTTGTATCTTGAATGGTATCTGAGTGAACGCCGATTCCGACTATACCGCCAATCTTAGGCGTTTCTACCAGAAGAGATTTGCATTGAAGTTCAATCGCATCATCATCTAGATCCATCGGTTCTGCATGCTCATTCACCATATTGTGGCGAATATTGATGTCAATAAGTTCGAATGGCGAGCCATCTTGAGCAAGACGCTTCATAATTGCCTGTTCCATCGACTGTCGAGTGCGATCACTTGGCGGTTGTAGCCAAAAAACTTCTAAGTCAAAAACTTCATTATCGACCTTAAAGATAGAGAACATAGTGTAAACGTTCATGACCTTATTGATATCAACAATTAGGAAGTTTACGTATTCGCGCCAGTCTCGAACTACTTCTGAGGTTATTACAAATTTTTCTAAGAGCCTTATTTCAAACTCAAGTAGCTCTTTATCTACCGCTATATCATTAAGTTTGGAGGAGAGGTTTTTTACTTGGGAGAATATATCTTGTAACTCACGGAATGCTAACCTGTCACGACCTTCTTCCAGTCGAGATAGATCTGAAATTGACTCAATGCTATCGATACTATCGGCAAGTTGTTCTATGGAATTATCTATTCGAGATGTGATTTGTCGCGTGGCTAAAAATGCGAGTAAAAGCGGCAATGGGGAAACTAAAATCAGTGTTAGGATAAGTTCCTTATTGGCATTTAAAAGTGACTTATCTAACTCTTGAGTTACTTCGATCATGCCTAATGTATCGCCATCGGTTACATTGGTATGGCAATGGGTGCAAACTTCTTTGGCGTTAAGGGCATAGTAGTAGCTAATGCTATCGTCAGTGGAAACCAGTTGCGATTGACCAGATTCAAGCACTTGACGATGCGTATCAGACAGGGCTGGTGATTCCATCTCACCGAATCGTTCTGTTACAAGATCACCACGAAAGATTGAGACGCTTAGATCGCTGTCTTTATTGTCTTTCTCCATCTGTTTCATGAATTGCTCTAGTTGGTGTCTATTCCAACCCTGACTCATGACCAGATACATAGAATTAAATGTCTGTTTTGCAATACGCTCGGCCATGACGCTGGCATTTTTTTCAATGCTCTTAGTGAACGCATAATGAGTAACAGAAACAAGAACTAGAAATCCAAGAACAGAAAAGATAAATGTTCTTTGGAGTAGGAAACTACGAATAGATGTAGCGGACTTCTTCACCGGTAACCACGCATTTATTTATTATTATTGTTCAATTTAGTCGAAGGCCAATATAGATGCTATTTCTTACAAACCGATTGACCGGGGTCAATAAACGGTGTGTCAGAAACAAGAATTCATACGGTCTGAATCTACTAAGTTGAGCTAACTCTATGTTTAACAAGGAAATACTTTGTATTTATTAAACATGAGTGAATTATAAGGCAGCAATTCTATTCATTGAGTGGGTTCTGTTTCAATATATTTCTGCAAATTATAAGAAAAGGTGCCGTTATAACGCTTAAGTGGATACGTCTTTTGTTTTTCCTGTTTATGCTTTGAGCAAGGTATGAGCGATTTGATACAACAGAACATGACTGCATTGAGTATAGCTTTATCAAGGCTTATCATCCGCGCAAAGAAGTTTTATGAAAGGTAGTGTTTGATGGTTTTGTTCTTTCCAATTGAGCAAGAGCTGGATTGTATTAGTCAGACAGGTCGTATCCTCGGTAAGATTCAGTTTGATGTTTTTAAGGATAAGTATTTCTTCACTCCCAATGAGGATTCATTGGTTCTAACCGATGAAGAAGAGTCATGTATTGTTGCTCGTTTAGCTGGGCTTGAAGCTGGGATCTTCTCATTCGCAATGCAGGATGAAGATTAATAAGACTTAAAGAAGTCAGTGTTATGAAGATTGAGCGTCTTGATCACCTTGTCCTAACCGTGAAAGACATAGATGTCGCTGTAGAGTTTTATACTGCGGTGTTAGGTATGGAGAAGGTTGTCTTTAAGGGAGGCCGGATAGCGCTCGCTTTTGGAAATCAAAAGATTAACCTGCATGAGCTGGGGAATGAATTTGAGCCTAAAGCAGATTACGTTCAGTCCGGTAGTGCAGATCTCTGTTTTATCGTTGAGCAGCCAATCGAAGAGGTGATTCAGCATCTGCTAGATCACAATGTAACTTTGCTAGAAGGACCAGTGAATCGCACAGGAGCAGTAGGTAATATTATCTCGGTTTATTTGCGTGACCCTGACGGTAATCTTATCGAGCTCTCAAATTATGAAGATTCATAAATTGCTCCATAATTCCTTTTCTTAATTAATCTCGACAAATTTTGGTAGGCTCGTAGTTTCAAATTGGCTGGTGATCAGCTTAAGTAGGCTGTCTGCTGCGGGGCTTAAAGCACGGCCTTTTCTTGTGAGAATGCAGATCTCACGTTTTAATGTTGGGTTGGTTAGTGGAACAAAGACTAATTGATCAAAAGCGTTGGTACTCGCTGCAAGGGCAGGTAAAAGGGATATGCCAATACCTGTCTTAACCATCTCTGCTAAGCCTGCTGGGGTTGATACTTCAATTAAGGCACCTTGTAGTTTTAGGTCCAGGTTATTCTCTTTTTGTAGTTTTAAAAGTTGTGTACGTGTGCCGGTATCTTCAGTTAAGTGAACTTGATCAAGCTCACTGACTTGGCTCCAGTCTAATTCTTTAAATGTTGCTAAAGGGTGGTCGAGTGGTAAAACTACGCCATAACGATCGCTCAATACTGGTTGGTATTTAAGTTCTGACTGGTGAGAGTGGTTACCACCAATGCCGAAGTCCACTTCATTATCTAGTACGCGCTGTTCTATACCGCCCGCGTTGTCATCTCGAAGATAGATGCCTATCTTTTCATATTGCTGGTGGTAAGTTTTGATTATCGAAGGCAGTACACGACCAATCATTGATGGCGAAGCGGCTATACCTACTTGGCCTTGTTGTTGTGTCGCGGTGGCTTGCAGGTCATTAAAAGCAGTATCAAAATCTGAGATCAATTTTTCTGCAACAGGGAGAAAACTTTCGCCTTCGCCAGTAAGCAAAACGCGGCGTGTAGTGCGGTCTAGAAGCTTTAAGCCGGCCTGATCTTCAAGCTGCTTTACTGTTGCTGTAAGAGTGGATTGGGTCAGGTGCAGGTTATCTGCGGCACGGGTAAAACTGCCGCAAGCTACGATTTCAACAAAGGCGCGTAGATGTCGAATGGAGATATTATTCGTCATTATCAATTAATCTATCGAATTTTATCGTTTGATTGATAAATGATAATTCTGCATTATTGCGCCCAATATCACAAATTGAGCATTTGACTGCATGAGAGCAATTGAGCACTGCTCTTGAGGTACGGTCATTTATAGAGGCAGTATTATGATCCCTCGTCTTTCCCAAGTCGAAACTACCGAAGCTATTTACCTTCAATTTATCGAAGCGTTACAGAAAGCGGGTTTTGCTGGTGATCTAAATCAGGATTACGCAAACCGTATCGTTCTTTCGACAGACAACAGTATCTATCAGATGCTGCCTCAGGGTGTTTTGTACCCGAAATCTACAGATGATTTGGTATTGATTGCCAAATTAGCAGATGAGTCCCGCTTTGCCGAAGTAAAGCTGAGTGCTCGTGGTGGCGGTACAGGTACAAATGGTCAGTCGCTAACCGATGGCTTGATTGTTGATGTCTCTAAGCACATGAATCAAGTTTTAGAGATTAATGCTGAAGAGCGCTGGGTTCGTGTTCAAGGCGGTGTTGTAAAAGATCAACTTAACCGTGCACTAAAACAATATGGTTTCTTCTTTGCGCCTGAGCTTTCTACCAGTAACCGTGCAACAGTTGGCGGGATGATCAATACCGATGCCAGTGGCCAGGGCTCGGTAATGTACGGTAAAACACGTGATCATGTGCTAGAACTGAATTCAGTGTTCTTAGGCGGTGAGCTTTGGAACTCTAAACCTATTTCTGATGAAGAGCTGGCTGAGATAAAGCAGCGAGATGATCGTGTCGGTGAAGTGCACAGATTGGTAGATGAAGTATTCACCGAGAAGAAAGATCTGATCGATGCCAAGTTCCCTAAATTAAACCGCTGCCTTACCGGGTATGACCTCGCGCACATTCGCGATGAGGAAGGGCGTTTTAATCTAAATTCAGTATTGTGTGGCGGTGAAGGCTCTTTGGCTTTTATTGCTGAAGCTAAGTTGAATGTTCTACCAATCCCTAAGTTCGCTGCATTGGTTAACGTTAAGTATGACAGTTTTGAATCATCTTTGCGTGACGCTACAGACTTAATGGAATGGAATCCAACATCCATAGAAACTATTGATTCTAAAGTACTTGATCTTGCTATGGGCGATATTATCTGGGACACGGTAAGTGCCTATTTCCCGCAAGAGGAAGGTGAGCCGGAGATCAGTGGTATCAACCTAGTTGAGTACACATCCGATGATGAGGAATCTCTAAAAGCCGATGTTGCGCGATTAGAAGAGCATCTTAAATCTGTTGCGGGCCAGGCTGGTAAGAGCTTTGGATTCTCTGTTGTATATGGTGCCGGTGAGATCAACAAAGTTTGGGCGATGCGTAAAAAGGCTGTTGGCCTTCTAGGTAACGCTAAAGGCCAAGAACGTCCAATTCCATTCGTGGAAGATACAGCAGTACCACCTGAGAACCTTGCTGATTTCATCATGGAATTCCGTAAGGTTCTGGATGATCGAGACTTAGCGTACGGTATGTTTGGTCACGTTGATGCGGGTGTGTTGCACGTACGACCTGCTATCGATATGAAAGATCAGCTACAGGAATCTTTAATTCGTGATATCACGGATGAAGTGGTAGCGTTGACTGTTAAATACAAAGGTCTGTTATGGGGCGAACATGGTAAAGGTGTTCGTTCTGAGTATGCACCCGAGTTCTTTGGTGAATTGTATCCTGAACTACAGCGAATCAAAGGTGGATTTGACCCACGTAACCAGATGAACCCGGGTAAGATCGCTACGCCAGCAATTGATGGTGCTGAGCTACTTAAGATCGATGCAGTGCCAACGCGTGGTCAATTTGATCGCCAGATCAGTTCAGAAACACGTGAAGAGTATAAAGAAGCCATGTTCTGTAACGGTAACGGCGCGTGCTTTAACTATGATCCAAATGACGCGATGTGTCCTTCATGGAAAGGTACCCGTCAGCGTATTAACTCGCCAAAAGGTCGTTCTTCACTGATTCGTGAATGGCTACGCCTGATGGAGCAAAATGGTACTGATCTTGTTGAAGAAGCTAAGCGTGTTAAAGCAAGCTCCTTTATCGCTTCTCTACCAAAGCGCATCAAAAACACCCTAGCCAAGAAAAAAGAGGAAGAGTACGACTTCTCACATGAAGTCCACGAATCCATGATGGCATGTTTAGCGTGTAAGTCTTGTGTTGGTCAGTGTCCTATTAAGGTGAATGTTCCAGATTTCCGTGCGCGCTTCTTAGAGGTCTACTACGGTCGTTACCTACGTCCTGCGAAGGATTATATGGTTGGCTCTTTGGAGTACATGATTCCTTGGTTGTCCAAGTTCCCTGCGCCGTATAACTGGGCGATGCAGAATAAGGCGCTCAAAGCGATTTTCCGTAAGCATGCAGGTATGGTTGATAGTCCTACCATCTGTACTAATAGTTTGATATCTGGCTTGAAAGCACGCGGGGTGGAGTTTGCTTCGCCACAGCTAATTAAGAGTTTGAGTGAAGAGCAACGTAGTAACGCGGTAATCATCGTACAGGATGCATTTACCAGTTACTTTGAAACACAGTTGGTGTTGGATCTTGTTGATCTGCTTTCTGGGCTTGGTTTTCATGTTTTATTAGCGCCATTTAAGCCAAATGGTAAGCCGTTGCATGTTCATGGCTTTATGAAAGCCTTTGAAAAAGCGGCTGAATCTAACAGCGCTATGCTAAAAGAGCTAGATAACACGGGCGTACCAATGATTGGTATCGATCCTTCGATGACACTGACTTACCGTCAGGAATACGGTTATGTTATTCCAGAGAAAGATCTGCCAAAGGTTCAGCTGATTCAAGAGTGGTTGAGCAATCAAAAAGATAAGCTGGGCGCTTTCGATCTAGCTAACCGCTCTACAACTGAATTTAAGTTGATGGCTCATTGTACTGAGAAGACCAATGCTGCACCTAGTATTCGTATGTGGCAGCAAGTCTACGCAGCGATGGGCTTAAAGCTGGATATTCAAGCAGTAGGCTGTTGCGGTATGTCCGGTACGTACGGCCACGAAACTCAGAATGTTGAGACGTCCCGTGAGATCTATCAATTGAGCTGGTCTGAAGTGGTGAATAACCCAGACAACAAAGATCGTTTACTTGTGACAGGTTATTCCTGCCGTAGTCAGGTGAAGCGTATTGATGATCAACAATTGCCGCACCCGATTCAGAAGCTGCTTAGCTTGTTGAAGGATAAGTAATTATAAGTTAAATAAAAAACGCAGCTTAAAGCTGCGTTTTTTATGGTGTTCTACGAATGAGTAGATCATTGAAGCCTTGATGTTTAAGGGATTGAGCCATCTCTAAAGCTTCTGCTTTTGATAGATATAAGCCATAAGATAAGCCAAGCAAACCATTAGGCATTGAGAATTGGTTAAGTGGTTGTGGATTTTTAAAGCGCTTAATGACAGTTTGACGGCTCGACTCAAGCTTGTAGGCGCCTAGTTGAATGGTATAACTGCCGATAGTAGTGTTTGATTGAGATACTCTTTTTGTAAAAATAACCTGAGCTGGATTATTTATTACTTTATTAGGCTGATTGCGTAGGGTTTCTATAACTTGAACAGGCCTCTTGGAGGCTGTCCTTTGGAGCTGATCATTACTATACGAAGCTTTGATTACTAACTCGTTACCATCGGTTTCAGTCGGCTCGTTCGATGATGTTGAAAGAGACGGCGGGCTAGGCGGTTCACAATGACTAGTGTCTTCATGGCAGAAGCTATGTCGTTTTTGCGAGCAACCAGTTAATAGTAGTAATGCGCTTACGCCAACCATGGCATGTAGAAGTGCCTTATTATTAAGAATTAAACTCATTTTCAATCCTAGCCCAAAAGAGTAGTGCAATTGCACAATGAATCGGCGAATATACCTTCTTTAGATTTTGAGAGCATCTATTCTTAGGTGCAGTTATCCAGTTTAAGGAGCATATTGTGGAAGATCTTTTGCCAGAACTGTGTGATCAGTTCCCAGACCAGGTACAGGTTGTTGAGCCAATGTTCGGTAACTTTGGTGGTAAAGAGCGTTTCGGTGGCGAAATTGTTACTCTAAAAGCTTTTGAAGATAACTCTTTGGTTCGTGAGCAGGTTGCTCTACCTGGTAAAGGTAAAGTACTTGTAGTCGACGGTGGTGCTTCAATGCGTCGCGCAATGCTTGGCGATATGCTTGCAGAAAAAGCAACTAAAAACGGCTGGGAAGGCATCATCATCTACGGTTGCATCCGTGATGTTAACGCAATCAGTGATCTAGACATTGGTGTGCAGGCGCTAGGTTGCCACCCAATGAAGACTGAAAAGAAAGGTCTTGGTGAGCTAAACGTAGACGTTACCTTCGGTGGCGTGACATTCAAGCCGGGTCAGTATGTATATGCAGACAACAACGGCGTACTTATTTCAGCTGAAAAACTAGAGCTTTCTGAAGACTAATTCTGTTAGCGATTTTTTTAAAGCCCGCTTATAGCGGGCTTTTTTGTTTTTAAATAGTGCTCATTTGGTAAGAAATGTAAGTTTTGGCGAGTAAAACAAATGTGCTCATGCCTACAATTCCCCACAAAAAAATCATTCGACCTTCTATAGTGGCTTGCGCTTTTTTAGATACATGCCAAACGGTCCAGAACTTAAATAAGATCATACCTAGCACAAGGGAGTAGACAACTAGCTCTGTATTGCTCCAAATAACCATAAGTCCTCACATAAAATGTATTTGTAATGAATTAATAAATACTATAATGTATTTTAAATACACCTTAAAGCGATTGCTCGAAGAAATTACAAAATTTAATGAAATTTGGTGTGATTCGAATAATCCTGAGATAATCGATTTACACATATTATTGTGAGGGTAGAGAGGAATGAAAAGAGTAGAGGCACTAATTCCACTAAGTCATGATCATCATAAAGCTTTAGTTACTGTTAAGCATATCAATGAGTTAAGAAAAGAAGCTGATAGAGAGGTTGATGAATACTGGCAGGCTAAAAGAGAAGTTTTGTATAGAGAGTTAAAGCCGCATTTCGATCAAGAAGAGCGTTCTTTGCTACCACTACTCGTAGGTCAAGGAGAGTCACTAGCTGATCGTCTAGTTGCAGATCACAAGCAATTGTTGAGCATGTTGGCTGGAGATGATTCAAGCGTAGTAAATCGGTTCGCCGAGTTATTAAAGGAACATGTGCGATTCGAAGAGCGCAATCTGTTCCCTTGGTTGGAGCTCAATTATAAGAAAGAAGAATTAGCGATAGCGATGGCTAATTAAACGGATTTGGTTGTTATTAAGCTATCACGCATCGCGTCATTATTTAGCATATCTGCCAGTGTGTATTGCTCTAGGACCTGCATAAAGGCTTTCTGAGCATCGCCTAGTACATGCTGGAGTGTGCAGAAACCTGTTAGACGACAGTGTTGCTGTCCACAATTAATCAGAGGCTGTCTGCCTTCTGCATCTGCGACAATTTCGCCAATATTTATTTCTGCTGGTGGCTTCGCCAGTTTTATACCGCCTTTTTTTCCTCTATAGGTATCTAAATGACCCGCTTTGGAAAGGGCGTGTACAACTTTACGTAGATGTTCTACAGAAATGTCATAGCAGCCTGCTATCTCAGCTAGCGTCACTAGACGATCATCGTTAGTAGAAACATAGAATAAAACGCGAAGGGTGTAATCTGTAAATCGACTTAATTGCATAAAGGTCGGCTTTTTTAAAATGTCTGCAAAATATACGTTATGCAATTGCTACAAGGCAAGCGCTACCTTAAGAAAAGGCTAATAAGATAGCTGTTTTATTGATCTTGACCTTTATTGTTACTTCTATATAAACAT
This sequence comes from Neptuniibacter sp. QD34_54, assembly GCF_047778055.1. Taxonomy (GTDB): domain Bacteria; phylum Pseudomonadota; class Gammaproteobacteria; order Pseudomonadales; family Balneatricaceae; genus Neptuniibacter. Next base: position 1,865,788 of record NZ_CP180546.1, read on the forward strand.
AAGTTCCTTTCTTATGAATTAGTTAAGAGGTTTGAGTGTACAAGCTACTCATTTTTGATTGGGACGGCACAATCATCGATTCTGCAGCTAAAATCGTCTCTTGCATGCAGCTAGCAGCAAAAGATAGCGGCTTTTGTATCCCTGCCGATGAAGCCGTTAAGAATATAATCGGATTGGGTTTACCGGAAGCGATCAAAATTCTAATTCCTGATGTTGATAAAGATGGAATAGAACTGATGCGACAAAATTATGGCCGATATTTCTTGGGTGATGAATCTACGCCTTCGCCATTGTTTCCGGGTGCGCAGAAAAGTTTAGAGCAGATGCATCGTAAAGGCATGCGGATGGCTGTGGCGACCGGTAAGAGTAGGAAAGGCTTAAACCGGGTCTTTGCTGAAACTGGCTTAGGTTATTTATTTGAAACCTCTCGCTGTGCCGATGAAACTATCTCGAAACCTCACCCTCTAATGCTAGAGGAAATTCTACAAGAAACCGGTGTCTTAGCCTCTGAGGCTGTTATGATAGGCGATACTGAATATGATCTAGAAATGGGTAAGCAAGCAGGTATGGATGTTATTGCTGTGAGCTATGGTGCCCATCATTTGGATCGATTAAAGGGTTATAACCCAGTTTTGGAAGTACATGAGTTCCCAGAATTGGAAAATTGGTTAGAAAATCAGGGTGTTTTTGCCTGATACAGGAGAAGTGTGTGTCTGATAATCCATGGAATGAATCTGAACAAAATGAAGCTCCAAAGCAGCAGGAGGCTTCAGCAGCAACAGGAAGTAAGCTGGAACGCGCCGTAGAAAATGCTAAGCAAGACGGTGCGAGCAAGAAAGAGTGGAAATTAATTGAGAAAACTCTAAATGGTTTGTTTACGGAGCAGCGTCGTGCTCGTCGTTGGGGGATTTTCTTTAAGTTACTTACATTTGTATATCTTTTCGCGCTCTTGGGCATTTTCTTCGCAGGTAAAGATATTGCAACTGATGTTAAGCCGCAGGTTCATACTGCGATCATTGAAGTGAAAGGTGTCATTAGTTCAGATGATGAAGCTAGTGCAGATAATATTATCTGGTCGCTGCGCGAAGCATTTAAAGAGCCAAACGCTAAAGCAGTAATTTTGCGCATTAATAGTCCTGGCGGAAGTCCAGTTCAATCGGGTTATATTTATGATGAAATTAAACGTCTACGTGCAATCTACCCTGATAAGCCTCTGTATGCTGTTATTACAGATATAGGAGCTTCTGGTGCTTATTATATTGCAGCAGCTGCAGATTATATCTATGCCGATAAGGCGAGTTTGGTTGGATCTATTGGTGTCGTAGCAGGCAGTTTTGGCTTTGTTGATCTGATGGAAAAGATCGGTGTGGAACGCCGTTTGTATACAGCGGGTGAGCATAAAGCATTCTTGGACCCTTATTCTCCGAGAAATAGTGGTGAGGAAGAGTTCTGGCAAAGTGTACTAAATACAACCCATAATCAGTTTGTTGATCAGGTTCGTAAAGGTCGCGGAGATCGCCTTAAAGACGATCCAAAGCTATACACTGGTCTGGTTTGGAGTGGCGAGCAGGCAATTGAACTTGGTTTGGTTGATGCACTAGGTAGTTCTAGCTACGTTGCACGAGAAGTAATTAAAGTTGAGAAGCTGGTTGATTACTCTCCAAAGCAGGAGCCTTGGAAGCAAATTGTTGATGAGTTAGGCGTTAGCTTTGCGAAAGCAATTACGGCTGAACTAGGTGTCAATACAAAGAGTCATGAGCTTCGTTAAACCCTTTGTGTGAACGAAGAATAAAAAAGGAGGGTTTGGCCCTCCTTTTTTGTGTTTGATGTTTATAAGGTTGTTTTCTTATAAAACGTTTAGATCTTCTTTCTCTAACATTCTTACTAATCGGATCAAAGGTAGGCCGATAAGTGTATTAGGATCTTCGCCTTCGAGCTTGTCAAACAGTACAATGCCTAAGGCTTCAGATTTAAAACTGCCTGCGCATTTATATGGTTCTTCAGCCCGAAGGTAGTTTTCGATCATAGACGTGGTGAGCTCTCTAAAATAAACCTTAAATGGAACAACTTCTGTTTGGCACTGGCCAGTGTCTGAGTTGAGTAAAGAAAGGCCGGTTAAAAATGTAACCGCATTACCCGATAGCTTTTGTAGTTGTTTCACAGCATTCTCATGGGTATGAGGCTTGCCTAGTATCTCGTCACCTAAAACTGCGACCTGATCCGATCCAATAATCAATGAGTTAGGTGCTTCTTCAGCAATTTTTTGTGCTTTACTAGCAGATAAACGTGCAACTAATTCCTCTGCTGATTCATTCTCTAATGTCGATTCATCAATGTCTGGTGAAATGCATGAATACTCCAAATTTAATTTGTCCAAAATTTGGCGACGGAAGGGTGAGCTAGAGGCTAAAATTAGATTTCTCATGTGATTTTTTGACCATGAATATGCGAAGGCACAAATATTAGCGGTTTTATTGTAGAATTAAACCCCAAAGTCTTTGACAGGACGGGCTTCGGGCCCTAGAATTGCGCGCTTATGTCAAACGGTCCATTACCTAAACGAGTAGACCCGCGAAAACTTGCTGAGCGGGAAGTACGAATCGCAGGCCAAGCTGCACTGAAGGACATGCCCAATCTTTGTCAGGCATTAGTTGATAAAGAAGGGGAGATACAAGTTGATCTTCAGTTTGCAGTAGATGAGCAGCGAATTCGAACTCTTACAGGCAGTGCCACAGGTCATGTAACAATGACGTGTCAGCGTTGCTTGGAGTCAGTAGAGGTTGCCGTAGAGGCAGATTTTAATCTTGGAGTTGCGGCCAGTGAGGAGGCTGCTCAGCAGTTACCTCGCAGTTATGACCCCCTCATTGTTGAGGGTGAAGAGATTGAGTTACTGTCTGTTATAGAAGAAGAGTTGATTCTGAGTTTGCCGCATGATGCATATCATGATGACTGCTCTATTAACACTTCCTTCGGCGAGGCAGTGACAGAAGAAAACGAAAAACCGAATCCATTTAGTGTGTTGGCTCAGTTGAAAGCCGACAACAAATAGAAAGAACCAGGAGCTATTTAGTCATGGCAGTTCAGAAAAGTAAGAAGTCTCGTTCCCGTCGCGATATGCGTCGTTCTCACGATGCTCTGGGTAACCCGACTCTATCTGTAGAAGAAACTACCGGTGAAACTCACCGTCGTCACCACGTATCTGCTGACGGTTTTTACCGTGGTAAGCAGGTAATCAACAAGCAGGATGACGAATAAGCTTGTCAGATTACTACACCATCGCAGTTGATGTGATGGGCGGGGACTTCGGTCCCCGCGTTACTATTCCCGCCACACTCGATGCCCTTGCGCGTCATTCTCGTTTATCAGCAAAACTTATCGGTCACAGTGATGTTATTCAGCCTTATTTAAATGGTTTGAATCCTGATGTTTCTTGTCGTGTCGATGTAGTTCATGCGCCTGACACTATTTCTATGTCAGCTAAGCCATCTCAAACACTTCGTAATGGTCAGAATTCTTCAATGTACAAAGCTATTCAGCTTGTAGAAGAGGGTTCGGCTCAAGCTTGTGTGAGTGCTGGTAATACAGGTGCTTTAATGGTGCTTGGTCGGTATATTCTTAGAATGTTACCCGGCGTAGATCGTCCTGCAATTATCTCATCTGTGCCTACAGCGAAAGGTCATTGTTATCTTTTAGATTTGGGTGCAAATGTTGATTGCAGTGCAGAACATCTACTGCAATTTGCTATTATGGGTTCGGTTATGACTGCCGCCGTTGATGAGATTGATAGTCCGCGTGTGGGGCTTTTGAATATCGGTCAGGAGCAAGTTAAGGGCAATGAGCAAGTTAAGCTAGCCTCGCGCTTGATTCAGGAGCAGGGTGGCTTGAACTATGTTGGTTATATTGAAGGCGATGATCTGTATGCCGGAAATGCTGATGTGGTTGTTTGCGATGGTTTTGTAGGTAATATTGCACTTAAAAGTAGCGAAGGTCTGGCGCGCTTAATTAATCAAAAAGTACAAGCGAGCTTTAAGCAGGGGCTTTATCGAAAGTTTCTTGCGTTATTGGCTAAGCCAGTGCTTGCTGATTTGAAAAGGCAGATGGATCCATCGCGTCGTAATGGTGCAAGTTTATTAGGCTTGCAAGGAATAGTGATAAAAAGCCATGGAGCAGCTAATCAGCAGTGCTTTGGGTATGCGCTTGATCAAGCTGTGGCAGAGATAGAACAAGATATACCGCGTAAGATTTGCAGTGAAATAGAAGCAAGGCTTACCTAATACCCTTCACACAGTTTTAATTACCTATGAATGTTGTAAACTACGGCGATTGGCCTGATTCATAGGGCGTGTATTAATTGACGATTTGAGGACATCATGTCGCAAACTCTTGCTTTTGTATTTCCGGGGCAGGGCTCTCAACAAGTAGGGATGCTCTCGGAACTTGCTGAAACACATCCAGTTATTAAAAACACTTTCGCTGAAGCTTCTGAGGTTCTAGGTTACGACTTATGGGACTTGGTTCAGAATGGTCCAGAAGAAGATCTTAATCAAACTGATAAGACTCAACCTGCGCTTCTAACATCAGGTGTTGCGCTATGGCGTTTATGGCAGGAGCAGAATGGTGCTAAACCAGCTGTAGTTGCAGGTCATAGTTTGGGTGAGTACACAGCGTTAGTTTGTGCTGGTGCAATCAGTTTTGCTGATGGTGTGAATCTAGTAAAACTGCGTGGTGAATTTATGCAGCAAGCCGTGCCTGCGGGTAGCGGTGCTATGGCAGCTATTCTAGGATTGGCTGATGATGCTATCGAGAAAGCTTGTCAGGAAGCAGAGCAGGGCGAAGTGGTTTCTCCGGTAAACTATAACTGCCCAGGTCAGATTGTTATTGCAGGGGAAAAAGCTGCAGTTGATCGTGCGATTGAGAACTGTAAAGAAGCGGGCGCTAAGCGTGCCATTCCTCTTCCAGTAAGTGTTCCATCACACTGTGCTCTAATGAAGCCAGCGGCTGATAAGATGGCTGAAGAGCTATCTAAGATTGAAATCAATATGCCAGAAATTGATGTGGTTCAAAATGTAACTGCTTCCGTTCCTGCGTCAGTTGAAGAATTAAAAGAAAATCTACTTGCTCAGTTATATAGTCCTGTACTTTGGACTAAAACAATCCAGGGTTTGGTTGAGCAAGGCTTGGAAAGCACTGTAGAGTGTGGTCCAGGTAAGGTGCTATCTGGTTTGAACAAAAAAGTTCATAAGCCTTTGAGTGTTGCAGCAATTAGTGATGCTGCGGGCCTTGAAAAAGCGTTAGGTCAATAATTGTAGCGCAAGGAATTTATAAATGAGTATTGAAGGTAAGATTGCGCTAGTAACTGGCGCTACTCGCGGTATCGGTAAAGCGATTGCTGAAGAGCTTGGTCGTCAAGGTGCAGTGGTTGTTGGTACAGCTACAAGCGAGAAGGGTGCAGAGGCTATTTCTGCTTACCTTGCTGAGGCAGGGGTTAAAGGTACGGGTCTAGTGCTGGATGTTGCTGATAGCGCATCGGTTGAAACTGTACTAAAAGCAGTGCAGGATGATTTTGGTACTGTTGAGGTACTGGTTAACAATGCAGGCATCACGCGCGACAATATTTTGATGCGCATGAAAGAAGATGAGTGGGATTCTGTATTGAATACGAACCTTAACTCAATCTACCGTCTTGTTAAGGGCTGTCTACGTGGCATGACCAAGGCTCGTTGGGGTCGGATCATCAGTGTAAGCTCTGTAGTGGCATCTATGGGTAACGCTGGTCAGGCAAACTACGCTGCAGCTAAGTCAGGTATGGAAGGTTTTACTCGTGCGCTAGCGCGTGAAGTAGGCTCTCGCAACATCACAGTTAACTGTGTTGCTCCTGGTTTTATCGATACAGATATGACAAGTGGATTGGCAGATGAGCACAAAGATGCGCTTAAATCTCAGATCCCAATGAATCGTTTGGGTCAACCGGAAGAAATTGCAGCTGTTGTTGGTTTTCTGGCCAGTCAAGGCGGCGGTTATGTGACTGGTGAGTCGATTCAAGTCAATGGTGGCATGTATATGGGTTAAATACCCGTATAAGGAATTGTTTTTTTCTGCCAATTGTTGATAATGTGCCGTCAGGTAGAGAATGAATTTACAATCTTGGCTTGATAAAGCCGGGATGCTTTAATAAAATTTCTTACCGCATTTCGTACTTGAATGCGGTGTTAATAAGAAGATAGGAATAGATATGAGCAACATTGAAGAGCGCGTAAAAAAGATCATCGCAGAGCAGCTAGGTGTTAAAGAAGAAGAAGTTACTCAAGAAGCTTCTTTCGTTGAAGATCTTGGCGCAGACTCTCTGGACACAGTTGAGTTGGTAATGGCTCTGGAAGAAGAATTCGAAACTGAAATTCCAGACGAAGAAGCTGAAAAAATCACTACAGTTCAGCTTGCAATCGATTACATCAACGCACACCAGTAATCGTTCGCTACAAGCAAGAATTTCGAAAAGCCGCCTATCTTTGATAGAGCGGCTTTTCTTTTGCCTGCAAGATGCATAACGTTTAATGCTTAAGTCAGTTCGGTTAGAATTGGCGCATAGTTTAATTCCTGATTTATATAGAACTTCCTTGTGTGGAATATGGAGATCAAAGATGGCACGTAGACGTGTTGTGATTACCGGTATCGGTATGCTTACCCCTATTGGCAATACTGTCTCAGAGACTTGGGATAATTTACTTGCGGGTAAGAGCGGTGCTCGACCAATCACTCACTTTGATTCTTCTCCTTTTGCAACTCAGTTTTCGGCATCCGTTCAAGACTTTGATGTTACTCAGTATATGAGTGCGAAAGAGGCCCGTAAGATGGATCTATTCATTCAATACGGTATGGCTGCGGGTATGCAGGCTATTGATGATGCGAAACTAGAAGTGACTGACTCTAATGCTCCGCGTATCGGTTGTGCAATAGGCTCAGGTATTGGTGGTTTACCGATGATCGAGAAAAACGTTGATATCCTAAATACAACGGGACCTAGACGTGTTTCACCATTCTTTGTGCCGGGCAGTATTATCAATATGATCGGTGGCAACCTAGCGATCAAATACGGTCTTAAGGGCCCTAATATTGCTATTACGACCGCTTGTACTACTGGTACGCACAATATTGGTCAGGCAATGCGAATGATCCAGTATGGCGATGCTGATGTAATGCTGGCTGGCGGCGCTGAAATGGCAACTACGCCATTAGGTATTGCCGGCTTCTCATCTGCACGAGCGTTATCAACGCGTAATGATTCTCCTGAAACAGCCAGTCGCCCATGGGATCAAGACCGTGATGGTTTTGTGCTTGGAGATGGTGCGGGCGTGCTTGTACTTGAAGAATACGAACATGCTATAGCGCGTGGTGCTAAAATTTATTGCGAATTGGCAGGTTTTGGGATGAGTGATGATGCTTATCACATGACTGCGCCTCCAGAGGACGGTGCGGGTGCAGCCCTGGCTATGCAAAACGCTATTAACGATGCATCTGTAGCACCAGACGAGATTCATTATATCAATGCTCATGGTACTTCTACGCCAGCGGGTGATATTGCTGAATCTAATGCGGCTAAATCGGTGTTGGGCAATGCAGCTGCTGATGTCAGGATGAGCTCGACTAAATCCATGATTGGTCATTTGCTGGGAGCTGCAGGTGCTGTTGAAGCAATCTTCTGTGCATTAGCGATCAGAGATCAAATTGCGCCGCCTACTATTAATTTAGATAACCCATCTAAAGGGTGTGATCTAAATTACGTTCCACATACCGCTCAGCCTTGTGAGATTAAAGCGGCGCTTTCTAACTCATTTGGTTTTGGCGGAACCAACGGAACCTTGGTATTCCGTCAGATCTGATTTATGACTAAGTACTGGATTAATGGCGTTTTAGCCGATCAGGTATCTATAAATGACCGCGGTCTAAGTTACGGCGATGGTTTATTTGAAACTATTGCTGTGATCGATGGTAAGCCACACTTGTTCGATCAGCATATGGAGCGTTTACAGATTGGCTTGGATCGCCTGAAATTCCCTGAAGGGACAATAGAAGCCGTAAAGAATGATATTCAAGCTTTAAGCTTCTCCGGTAATCAAACATTAAAGCTAACAGTGACGCGGGGTTTAGGTGAAAGAGGCTATAAGCTTCCTGCCACTTGTGTGCCTGCACGTATCATCAGTCTTTCGGATTCAGCTGATTTCGCTCAGCAAAGACAGCAAGGTGTTTCTGTAAGGCTCTGTCAGCAGCGATTAGGTCTTAATCCTGTTTTGGCAGGGATCAAACATCTAAATAGGCTAGAGCAGGTTCTCGCAAGATCTGAGTGGTCTGATCCAGATATCGCTGAAGGTTTTGTATCCGATCTAGATGGTAACCTTGTTGAAGGCACTATGAGTAACCTTTTTTGGGTCCAAGACGGCGTGCTCTACACACCGAAAATAGATTTAAGTGGTGTGAAAGGGGTTATGCGTGATCGCCTGATCGTATTAGCTAACGAGCTATCAGTTGAGGTTATCGAAGGGGGATACCCTGAATCAGTACTTGATAGTGCAGAAGAAGTTTTTATATGTAACAGTCTGATCGGTATTTGGCCGGTTATAACGATCGATGGCAAGCCTTTAAATATCGGCCCTATCACCAGAGATCTGCAGTTATTGCTATCTAAGGAAATGAGTTGTTGAAAAAAATATTAACTGTTTTGTTTGTCCTTATTGTGTCGGGTGCGGCAGGGGCTTATTGGTTATGGAATGATTACAATGCTTTCCTTAATGCATCACTTCCCGTTAAAGAGAAGGCTCTTTTTGAAGTAAAAAAAGGTAGTAGTTTCAATAGAGTAGTTGCAGATCTTAAAGAAAGTTATGGAGAGGTTAATAACCATTATTTCAAGATCTACGGCCGACAATCTGGTCTGGCGAATAAGATTAAAGCCGGTGAATATGAGTTAAAAGCTGGTTTGACGCCGGTTGAATTCCTAAAGGTAATTACATCGGGCGTATCTAAAAATTATCGCTTTACGATCATTGAAGGCAGTAATTTCAAAGAGATGATTCACGCGATTAGTGAGCATAAATACCTTAAAGACGATGTTAGCCATTTAAGTAGAGAAGAACTTCTTAAGCAGCTCGGCGTTTCTGAAAAACACCCAGAAGGTTTGTTTCTAGCGGAGACGTTCAGTATCGAGAAGAACGGTTCAGCACTGGCGGTATTAAAGCGCTCTAACGCTATGATGCAAAAGATTTTGGAAGATGAATGGCAAAAACGCGACAGCAAACTGCCATACAAGTCATCTTATGAGGCTTTAATCATGGCTTCCATTGTTGAAAAGGAAACAGCGCGAGCGGATGAGCGTCCGATTATTTCTGGTGTGTTTGTTCGTAGATTGAATAAACGCATGCGCCTGCAAACTGACCCGACCGTTATTTACGGCATGGGAGATGAGTACAACGGCAATATTCGTCGTAAAGATTTAAGAAAGCCAACGCCTTACAACACCTACGTAATACCGGCGCTACCGCCTACACCTATCGCCATGGTTGGTAAGGAAGCCATTGAAGCAGCGCTTAATCCTGCAGACGGTAAAGCGCTTTATTTTGTTGCTAAAGGCGATGGCAGTCATTATTTTTCAGCGACTTTGAAAGAGCATAACAATGCAGTTAGGCGTTATCAGCTTACGCGTCGTAAAGATTATCGCTCTTCGCCATAGGACCCAAAATTATGAATACAAGCGTTAAAGGTCGCTTTATCACTGTTGAAGGCACTGAAGGGGTTGGTAAATCAACAAATATTGAATATTTGTGTCAGCTACTACGTGACCGCGGCATAGAAATTATTCTAACCCGTGAGCCAGGCGGAACACCGTTAGCAGAAGAGTTACGTGAACTACTTCTTTCTCCTCGTGATGAGCGTGTTAGTGAAGACACAGAATTGTTGCTGATGTTTGCGGCGCGTGCCCAGCATATCGAAAATGTGATTCGTCCTGCGCTTGAGCGTGGAGCTTGGGTTATAAGCGATCGATTTACCGATGCGACTTATGCTTACCAAGGTGGCGGAAGAGATGTAGATCTTGAGCATATCGCGATGCTAGAGAGAATCGTTCAGCATGGTCTTCATCCTGATATGACGTTGCTTTTGGATTTAGATGTAGAAATCGGCTTACAACGTGCTTCGCAAAGAAGTGTGCCTGATCGCTTTGAACAGGAAAAGTTGGATTTCTTCCATAAAGTTCGCAACATGTACTTATCTAGAGCAGGAGCTGAGCCTAATCGTTTTAGTGTAATTGATGCATCTAAGAGTATTCCTGAAGTACAGGCGCAAATTTTAGATGCTGTAAATACGTTTGTGGGTTCTGATAATGCCTGAACTGTTAAAGCCGTTTCCATGGTTTGATGAGCGATTTTCTCATCTAAGTCAGTTGCATGATCAAAACCGTTTGCCTCATGCATTGCTAATTCATGGCATGCCGGGTATAGGTAAAGCGGCTTTTGCAACAGCGTTTGCGCAATCTCTTCTATGTCAAAGTCCTGTGCAGGGCCGAGCATGCAGTCATTGCAAGTCATGTGACCTTAATGCTGCTGGTAGTCACCCAGATCTCTTTATTCTCTCGCCAGAAGAAGAGGGTAAGCAGTTAAAGGTTGATCAAGTTCGTGGATTAGGGGAATTCATCTACAGTACCGCACAGCAAGGTGGTTATCGTGCAGTGGTTGTTGATCCTGCCGATGCTATGAATATCGCTTCTGCCAACGCGCTTTTGAAAATGTTAGAGGAGCCAGGGGCTGATACAATTATTCTGCTGGTTACTTCTAAAATGGGTCAGGTGTTGCCGACCATTAAAAGCCGTTGTCAGCATGTGGAGTGCCATAATCCTTCTGAAGGAGACGCAATTGACTGGTTGATGGCTGCTGCTGAGATTGATGCTGAGAAGGCTAAAAGTATACTGCATATCAATCGTGGAGCACCTAAAGAGGCCTTGTCATACATAGTAAAAGGCTTAAATGAGCATCGAGCACAGCTAATTCGCGGACTTGCGGATATACTTAAACAAAGAAGAACAGCGCTTGAGGTTGCTCAATCTTGGCAAAAGCTTGATTTAGAGATGTTGCTAGGGTGGTTTTACAGTTTGTTATCTGATGCTGCTCGTGGTTCGGTATGTCAAAGTCCTGAGTTATTAAGGCAGGATGATGCGCGTAATATGCTGAATGCAGTTGCTAAAAAAACCAACCCAGTTAAAATCTTTAAATTAGCGGATAAAGTACACGAAGAGCGCAGAGCAATAATGCTTAGGCAAAACCCTAATAAGCAGTTATTGTTAGAAAATATACTATTGGAATGGGCTGCGCTGCTCAATTAAGGATAAAGGTTCAATATGGTTGCTGTACCACGTTTAAGTCATGGCATTTTGTCTTTGAATATTCAGACAAAGGAAGAGCTATACGAGGCTTACTTACCGTACATCATTAATAGCGGATTATTTATTCCTACTCTACGCTCTTATCATCTAGGCGAAGAGGTGTTTATGTTGCTTGAATTAATGGATGAAGGCGACAAAATACCGGTTACAGGGAAGGTGATTTGGGTTACCCCAAAAGGCGCACAAGGTGGTCGAACACCAGGTATTGGTATTCAACTCTCCGCTGATGATACTACCCTAGTTAACAAAATAGAGACCTATCTGGCAGGAACTTTAAACTCAGAGAAAAAAACAAACGCTCTGTAGTGTAAATCCTTCCTATCTAAATATTTATGTTCATCGATTCTCACTGTCATTTGGACAGGTTAGACCTGTCTCCCTACGATAATAATTTTTCAGATATGCTTCAGGCAGCTTTTGACCGTAAGGTCGATGCGATGCTTTGTATATCTATCGCAATGTCGCAATTTCCTTCAATGTATGAGCTGATAAAGCCGTATGAAAAGGTGTTCGCTTCGGTTGGTATTCATCCCTTGTCCGCTGCTGAGGAGCAAGTGAGTGTTCAGGAGCTAATTGAGCATGCCTCTCAGCCGAGAGTTATCGCTATTGGTGAAACGGGTCTGGACTATTACTATCAAACAGATACTAAAGAGGCTCAGCAGAAAAGTTTTGAGACTCATCTAGTTGCTGCAGGCGAATTAAAGCTTCCTGTTATTGTCCATACGCGTGATGCTCGTCAAGATACACTGGATATGATTAAGGCTTATGGCAATCAAGAATCCGGTGGGGTGCTGCACTGTTTCACTGAAAGCTTAGAGATGGCAAAAGCTGCACTGGATATGAATTACTATATCTCGTTTTCTGGCATCACTACGTTCCGGAATGCCAGTGAGTTGCGCGATGTGGTTAAGGCGATCCCTTTAGAGCGCATTCTTATCGAGACTGATGCCCCTTATCTGGCACCTGTGCCTCATAGAGGCAAGAAAAATGAGCCTAAGTACGTGGTTGAAGTGGCTCAGTGCATTGCAGATCTTAAGGGTGTTTCCATTGATGTAGTTGCTCAGCAAACTACTGATAATTTCTACCGACTTTTTAATAAGGCGGATCAGAATGTTTCAATATCCTCCAATTAATTACATCGATCCTGTTTTTAGGCCGCCAAGTGAAGCTCATTCACTGATCCTGCAGGTAACGAATGGTTGTAGTTGGAACAAGTGCACGTACTGTGAAATGTATCGTGCACCACAAAAAAAATTCCGTCCTAAAACTATTGCTGATATCACTGAAGAAGTCATTCGTTGTATTGCCGCGCTAGGCGCTGTTCGAAAGGTGTTTCTCGCTGATGGCGACGCAATGGCTTTGTCATTTAAGCGCTTGAAAGAGATCTTGCTAGTCATTAAAGAGTACCTTCCAAGCATTTCTCGTGTATCAGCTTATTGCTTGCCTCGTAATCTTTTAAATATCTCCGTCGAAGAGTTATCTGAGTTACGTGAATTAGGTTTGTCGCTTCTGTATGTAGGTGCTGAGAGCGGTAATGATGAGATTCTTGAGAAAATAGAGAAGGGTGAAACTTTTGAATCGACTAAGGAGGCTCTGCTAAAGATTAAAGCGGCCGGTATCAAATCGTCTGTGATGATAATTAATGGTATGGGTGGAGTAAAATACTCTCACCAGCATGCGATTGATTCAGCGCGATTGGTCAATGAGGTTCAGCCGGATTACTTAGCGACCTTGGTGCTATTTTTTCATCAAGGTGAGGCTGAGTTTGTACAGTCGTTCGGTGATGATTTTGAGTTCTGTAACCAACGCCAGTTGATCGAAGAGATGCAAACCTTTATCAGTCATCTTGATTTGGATAAAACCATTTTTAGAAGTGATCATGCCTCTAATTATCTAGTGCTCAAAGGAATTTTAGGTCGTGATAAGGAAAAGCTACTTACAATGATCGATGGTGCATTAAATTCTGAAAGTAGTGTATTCCTACGCTCGGAATCTAGTCGTGGTCTATAAAAATACTTCTTCGGTTTATTGAAAGAGTTCATATTGAGTACTAGAGAAGTACTTACATAATTGCTTACAACTTATATACTTTGGTATTAAATGATTTTATTGCCAATATTTAGGGGTAAAAAGCAATGAGACGTCCAGTTCGAGTAGCCGTAACCGGTGCCGCAGGTGCTATTAGCTACAGTTTGCTGTTTAAGATTGCTGCTGGTGAAATGATGGGTAAGGATCAGCCTGTAATTCTGCAGCTGATTGAACTACCGCAAGCGATGGATGCACTTCGTGGTGTCGCAATGGAATTGATGGATTGCGCATACCCACTTCTTCATACCATCACTCTGCATGACAATGTCGAAGATGGTTTTAAAAACGCTCACTATGCATTACTAGTAGGTGCCAAGCCACGTGGTCCAGGTATGGAGCGTAGCGATCTATTGGAAGAAAACGCTGCTATTTTTGCTCGTCAGGGTAAAGCACTAAATGATTTCGCTAACCGTGACGTTAAAGTACTTGTTACAGGTAACCCTGCAAATACGAATGCACTTATCGCTAGCCGCAACGCACCGGACTTAAGCCCATCGCAGTTTACTTGTTTAACTCGTTTGGATCACAACCGCGCTAAAGGCATTCTAGCGAACCACTGTGGTGCTACAACACGTGATATTGGTGGAATCATGATTTGGGGTAACCATTCTCCAACTCAATATCCAGATCTACATCAGGCAACAATCCTAGGTAAGCCTGCTATGTCTCAGATCGACACTGCTTGGTACAGAGATGAGTTTATCCCTAAAGTGCAGAAGCGTGGTGGTGAGATCATCGAAGCGCGCGGCCTTTCTAGTGCCGCATCTGCAGCACAAGCGATTGTTGATCAGATGCGTGATTGGGTGCTTGGTACAGAACCGGGTGAGATCATCAGTATGGGTATTCTGAGTGACGGTAGTTATGGTATCGCGAAAGGTATCTTCTACTCATTCCCTGTACGCTGTAATTACGGCCGTTACCAAATCGTTCACGATATTGATGTAAACGATTTCAGCCGTCAACGTTTAACAGCGACTGAGCAAGAATTGCTTGATGAAAAGCAGATCGTTGACCACTTGCTACCAAAAGAAACTGAAGCTTCTCATCAGAATCTATCTATCTGCTTACGCTCAGGCGTAACTCTGTATGCTGACAATGCAGGTCCTGATGCTGAAGATAAGTTCATGACAACAAACAGGGTAATGTAGTTTTAACGATTACTAATCTGTTAAAGTGCCTCTTCATCTGAAGGGGCATTTTTTTTATGGTAAAGCTACTTACAGTTAATACAGGCCATCAAGGGCTATTTGAGTTTACGCGCGAGTTGCAACAATTGGTTGAAGGTAGCGGTATAACTGAAGGGTTGTGTACGTTACTCATACAGCATACTAGCGCTAGTTTAATTATTCAGGAAAATGCAGATCCGAGTGCTAAGCAGGACTTGGAGGCTTGGCTAAACCGTTTGGTGCCCGAACGAGATTCCCTTTATACCCATACGTTAGAAGGGGTCGATGATATGCCGGCACATATTAAGAGTGTTCTGACGAGTCCTTCTCTGTCAATCCCGGTCTTGAATGGTCGGTTATGTTTGGGTACTTGGCAGGGTGTATATTGTTGGGAGCATCGCCATTGCTCATCTTGCAGACAAATTGCTGTACATATTGGTTAGGTTATCTTAAAAAGCTTTAAATATATAAGGCACAAAAAAAGCTGCATTTGCAGCTTTTTTTATTTTTATCGGGCTTAGAACTCTTCTGTCGTTTCCATTGGGGTGACGCTTTGTAGCATCTTTAAGAGATCTAACAGAATAATTAAAATGCTGTTGTAGTAGCATACGCCTTGAACAAAACGTTTTGTGGTTTCTTCACCAGTAGCATTAGGCGCACGATCGATATCGTTCTGAGGAAGATTAATTACTTCGTCAACGCTATCAACCACTAATCCAACAACTTCTTGCTCATTGTACTCAACAACGATAATGCGCGTATCATCATCGGGTTCGTGTGGGCTCAAGCCAAACATCTGACGTGTATCGATAACAGTTACAACATTACCACGCAGATTGATGATACCCAGAATGAAATAGTCTGAACCAGGCACTGGGGTAATTTCGCTGTAACGAAGTACCTCTTTAACCTGGACTACATCAACGCCGTACAACTCATTATCGACCTTGAAGGTTGCCCATTGGTGATAGATGACTTCTTCTTGATTGCTGCGTTTAGTATCACTTGCTTCTTGGTGCAAAGCTTGCTCAGCTTGTAACGATTTAAGGTGTTCAGCTGCTGCTTCTAGACCCATAATGTTCTACCTATCCTGTTTGCTACAACTAAGGACTCTTAAGGTAAAAAGAGTGCTTTTTTATATTTCGAGTATCCCACAGCTTTAAAATGCTTAAAAGTAGGGAGATAGTGTTTTGTTAAAGCATAGACTAGCAATGCTACGGTTTAAACCGTACAGATCAAAAAAAGTAATTATTTCAGCTGGATGGAGTAAATTTATTTAACCGCTATAGACAGTTATCAGGTTTAGGTAAGCCGGAAATTTTTGCAATCAATTTCGCAGGGCTGCCAGGGAAAAGCTTCATTAGATAGATACTTTTTCCTTTGTCTTTACCTAGCTTAAGTGAAACCGCTTTGACTAGAGGTCGCATAGCTGGAGAGAGCTGATATTGTTCGTAAAAGTCACGAATAATATGAATGACCTCCCAATGATCTTGGGTTAAATTCAGCCCTTCATTTTCGGCTATAGAATTAGCAACTGATTCATCCCAGTCATCTAGGTTTCTGAGATAACCTTCTTCATCAAACTCGATAGTCATATTAAAACCAGCTAACAACTTTGTTCATTTTGCAGCTTAGTTCTACAAACTGCTCATCTGTTGCCAGTGTAAAGCGTGTGCTTAACTTATCAGTTATACCTCGCGCGCTTACATCAGGCTCTAAGGCAAAGAGTTTACAGTTCTCAGGTAAGTTTGAGAAAAGTGTTGCGTTAGCAGATAGGGCGGCATAGACGCCGTCTTCAATTACCAGAACGGTGTCGTTGTCTTTAACGCTCGCAAGCATTCTGTTTAAAAGTTGCGTGTTGTTATGAGATTTATTTAATAGATGTAAAATCATATTAGAACGTCAATACAGTATCGTGGCTTTCAAGTAGTTTGCTTAAGTCGTTCTGAGTGATTATTTGAACAGGCAAACCAAGATCAGTTTCTGAGAGCGTGTTAGCTGCAAGATCTTCAGCACAAACAAATATCTGTTCAATATCGTACATTGGCAGTGCGCTAAGCATTGATTCAATATTTTTATGGCCTGTTTGCTCAGTGTTGTGGCTTTTAAGGAGTTGGAACAGACCGTCCCCTAAAAATGCCAAACTGATGGGCATCTCGAAAATAGAACAGGTTAAAGCAACATCTAATGCCTCGCGTGCGAAACTTGTACCGTAAGGTGCATGTTGATTTAGGATTAATACAGATTTTTTATCACTCATCATCAAGCCCCAAATGTAACTACGCGATCTGAAACGGCAATAGCTTCTGCTAACTGACCAAGACCTGAGAGTTCAAAGCCTTTAGCAATGTTTCCACACGGTTTTTCATAGCGTTTAGCTTCATTGTCATCTAGTACGCCTCGCTTTATTGCTGCTGCAATACACACAACAAGGTCTAGATCGTATTTGGTTGCCAAGGCTTGCCACTCTCTAGGTAAATGGGTTTCGTCCTGTGGTGGGGCGATTAGAGAATTAGCGAGATTAACGCCATCGGCATAAAAGAACACTCGATACAGCTCATGGCCTTGCTGCAAGAGTGTTTTAGCATAACGTAATGCTGTCGCTGCCGATTGACTGCTAGAGGGTGAGGCCTGAATGACTATTGAGAATTTCATTGGATTGCTAAAGCCTATAACGAAAAAGCCCCGCAATCTTATCAAAGAAAGCGGGGCTTTTTTATATATTTACGAACTACTTAGTCGTCGCTTAAGAAGCCAACAAGGCTTAGTAGGTGGATAAATAGGTTATAAATATTCAGGTATAAGCTAACAGTCGCCATAACGTAGTTAGTGTATGTGCCGTTAACGATGTTGCTAGTGTCGTAAAGAATAAAGCCACACATTAGCAGCACGACAAGGGCAGAGAATGCTAAATGAAGTGCGCCTAGCTGTACGCCAAATAAAGGCAGTACAAACAAAGCAACCATTGCAATCAGAGCAACCATCATACCAGCAGCCAAGAAGCCACCCATGAAGCTGAAATCTTTCTTACTTGTTAGAACGTAAGCAGATAGGCCGAAAAAGGTTAGGGCGGTCATGCTTAGTGCTGTTGTTACGATCTGGCCGCCATTTGCCATTGCAAGATAGCTATTGATCAGTGGCCCAAGGCCAAAGCCCATCATACCAGTGAACAAGAAAACCAAAGGAATAGCTGCAGCGCTATTTTGTTTCTTGTTTAAGATAAATAGCATTACAAAACTAAGAATGAAGCTGCCGATATAAACAAAAAACGGCATCTGAAGCATCATAGAGATGCCAGCAGAAATAGCGCTTACAACCATTGTCATGGCTAGTAGCATGTATGTGTTACGAATAACTTTGTTCGTCTGCAGCACGGACTGTTCGGAACGAGCATCGTAAGTATTTACGTTACGCATGATATCCTCGAAAAAGATTTCCCTATTAAGTTTCTCTATATATAAGTATTTTAGTCGGTTTTTCAAGCCCTTTACATAGTTTTAGTGGGGGGTAGAATCTCCCGCTCATACTAAAACGACCTTTGTTATGACTGATCTTGATATTCTCTTTGAAGACGAGCATTTAATTGCAGTTAATAAGCCTTCTGGTTTGTTGGTTCACCCAAGTTGGATCGCACCTCGTGGTACACCTAATTTAGCATCCATGCTGAAAAGCTATTTCGATGGTGGTAGTCCTTACACCATTCATCGTTTAGATCGACCAACCTCTGGGGTTATTTTATTTGGTAAAAACAAAGAGATAGCGCAACAAATGAATCTAATCTTTGCAGAAAGAAAGATTAGTAAAACTTATCTCTGTATGTGTCGTGGCTACACTCCAGAACAGGATGTGATTGATTACGCGCTGAAAGAGCAGTTAGATAAAATAGCTGATAAGCACGCAAATCAAGATAAAGAACCCCAAGAAGCGGTTTCAAATTATAAGCGTTTAGCGACTGTTGAAATTGATATGCCAGTAGGACGGTATGAAAAATCCCGCTATTCACTGGTGGAAGTTAAGCCTGAAACAGGAAGAAAGCACCAAATCCGTCGTCATATGAAGCATATCTTTCATCCAATCGCGGGTGATACCAAACACGGTGACAATAAACATAACAAAGCTTTAAAGCAGGAATTCGATCTTCAGCGCTTGATGCTAATGGCGACTGAGCTGGAGTTTATTCACCCTGTAACAGAACAAGCTCTAAAACTAACTGCACCAGTCGATGAATATTGTGATCAATTGTTTAGCGGCTTTGGTTGGTCAGGATTGTACCCAATAGGTAAAACTGAGCCTTAGCAATAGCCTGTACTAAATCAATTAATATCTATTTTTTGAGGCTTGAGCACAATTTAACGGCCATAAGCCAGTATTCATGGGGATTGGGGCTAGGTTTTTTATAAAAGCTATGCTCTAATCGCGCATTATTAAGATGGTAATTACGGCCTTTTTAGACGGTAAACATTGATGACCCAAGAACAAAGCATTTCCGCGCTACTTTCTCAGAAAAACGGCAACATTCGTATCGGTATTATCGGTGCAATGGATGAAGAGGTGGAGCTATTAAAAGCTGCACTGGAAGAGAGAGAAGACCATGAAATAGCTGGGTACTTACTTTTTACAGGTAAGTTACATGGACACGATATTGTTTTGCTTAAATCTGGTATCGGTAAAGTCAACGCGGCTATTGGAACTACTATTCTTCTTCAGGCATTTAAACCTGATTGTGTTATCAATACAGGTTCTGCTGGTGGTTATGATCCAGAACTCAATGTTGGTGATATCGTTATTTCTTCTGAAGTTCGTCATCACGATGTGGATTTAACGGTATTTGGCTACGAATATGGCCAAGTGCCACGTCAGCCTGCAGCATTTACTCCAGACGCGACTTTGGCAAAGGTCGCTGAACGTTGTATTGAGCGCATGGACGGAATGACTACTACACGTGGTTTGATCTGTACAGGCGATCAGTTTATGAACGATCCTGAGCGTGTAGAACGAAAACGAAAGCTGTTCCCTGAAATGAAAGCGGTTGAAATGGAAGCTGCTGCAATTGCTCAAACATGTCATCAATTTAATACGCCGTTCATCGTGATTCGTGCTTTGTCAGACATCGCAGGTAAAGAGTCTGGCGTGTCATTCGACCAATTTCTTGTGACTGCAGCTAAACATTCTGCAGAAATGATCATCGCAATGATTGATGAGTTGGCTTCCAACTGATACAAATAAGGCCTTTGTAACATGTAGCAATTATAAGGGCCTTAAATGACTACCTCTTTTTACCCACCTGTTCGTACCCTGATGGGCCCTGGACCATCAGATGTAAGCCCTCGAGTTCTATCGGCGATGGCTCGCCCAACAATCGGTCACCTTGATCCTGAATTTATCCGCATGATGGATGAAATCAAAGTGATGCTGAAAAACCTTTTCAAAACTGATAACGAATTAACAATGCCTGTGTCTGCACCTGGTTCTGCAGGAATGGAAGCGTGCTTTGTTAACTTGGTTGAGCCGGGTGATAAGGTGATCGTTTGCCAAAACGGTGTTTTTGGCGGTCGTATGAAAGAGAATGTAGAGCGTTTTGGTGGCGAATGCATTCTTGTTCAAGATGAATGGGGTCAGCCTGTGGATCTTGAAAAGGTTAAAGCTGCGTTTGCAGACAATGAAAATGTTAAAGCTTTGGCTTTTGTCCATGCGGAAACATCTACGGGTGTCCGTTCTGATGCAAAAGCACTTTGTGAATTAGCTCGGGCTAACGGCGCTCTTACTATTGTTGATGCTGTAACGTCCCTTGGCGGTGTAGAAGTTGACGTTGATGGCTGGGGTATTGATGCAATTTACTCCGGTACACAGAAGTGCCTTTCTTGTCCTCCTGGTATCTCTCCAGTGAGTTTTAGCCAGAAAGCAGTTGAGGCTATCCAAAACCGTACAAGCTCTGTTCCTAGCTGGTTCTTAGATACGAACCTTGTAATGGGATACTGGGGTGGTGGCGGAAAGCGTGCTTATCACCATACAGCGCCTGTGAACTCTCTATATGCGCTGCATGAGTCTCTTGTAATGCTTGAGGAAGAGGGCCTTGAAAATGCTTGGGCTCGTCATCAGAAGCTGCATTTGGCACTACGTGCGGGTCTTGAAGCAATGGGTATCGGTTTCCTAGTTGATGAAGATTGTCGCCTGCCACAGCTTAACTCTGTCATCATACCTGATGGCGTTGATGATGCTGCTGTGCGTACAGCGCTACTGAAAAATTACAATCTAGAGATCGGTGCGGGCCTTGGTGCTTTGGCTGGTAAAGTATGGCGTATCGGTTTGATGGGTACTGCATGTACTCAGCGCAATGTTATGTTGTGCCTAGACGCTCTAGAAAACACACTTGCTGAGATGGATGCACCAATTAAAATTGGTGTTGCAGCTCAAGCAGCAGCTGCAGTATTGGCTGAATAAGTTATTTAAGCCATGGATCATCGGTCCATGGCTTATTTTAATGTCTGGCTAATTAAAGCAATTGATTCAGGGTGGTCCCACTCTTTACCGCCAAGAATTGTATCAATCAGCTTTCCTTCTTTATCGAACAATAATGTCATCGGCAGTCCTTTAATGCCAAATTCATTAAAAGAACGATTTTTCTCATCAAGTAAGATGGTAAACGTTAATTCGGTATCAAGTTCCATTAAAAAACTGGAAACAGATACAGAATCCTCACCGGCATTGATCGCCACAATCTCAAAGTCTTGATCGGCAAAATGCTCCTGGAGTCTCTGCATGGATGGCATCTCTTTGATGCAAGGCGGACACCAAGTTGCCCAGAAATTAAGTAGAACGACTTTTCCTTTGTAATTCGCTAAAGAAACCGTTTCGTGATCTGTGTTTTGAAAGCTCAACTTATAGAGTTCGCTTTGTGCTACAGCAGTGGCAGAAGTGGCAAAAAGGAAAATGGAAATAAGTGCTGATTTTAAGAAGGACATACGTTGCTCTCGATAGATACAGTGCGGATGATAGCAAAATAGCAATTTAAAAAGTACGAGATGGTGTTTGCTGTTTCATCCTTTATACTCTGAGCCTATAAAGAATAAAACAGTTCAATCTAGATGGGATAATAAGAATGAAAGTTGCATTTATAGGTTTGGGTGTCATGGGATACCCGATGGCAGGGCATTTAGCGCAAGCAGGTCACGATGTTACGGTTTATAACCGCACGACTGCTAAATCAGAGGCATGGATTGAAGACTATAAAGGCAGTTTTGCTATAACGCCTGCAATGGCAGCTCAGGGGGCAGATATCGTGTTTACCTGTGTTGGCAATGATGATGATTTAAGGGCTGTGACATCAGGCGAGCAGGGTGTGTTAAGCACAATGCAAGCGGGTTCCATTTTGGTGGATCACACTACAGCATCTGCTGAAGTTGCCCGAGAGCTGTCGGAGCTGGCAGGAGAGCAAGGCGTAGGCTTCTTCGATGCTCCTGTATCAGGAGGTCAGGCAGGTGCGGAGAATGGCGTTTTAAGTATTATGGTTGGCGGTAATGCTGCTAACTTTTCTATTGTTGAGCCAGTTATGGATTGTTATGCAAAATCTACGCGTTTGCTTGGAGAGGCGGGCTCTGGGCAATTAGCGAAAATGGTAAATCAGATTTGCATAGCTGGGTTGGTGCAAGGCTTAGCTGAAGGAGTTCACTTTGCCAAAGCTGCAGGTTTGGATGCTGCACAAGTTTTCGATGTAATTCAACATGGTGCTGCTGGATCTTGGCAGATGGTTAATCGCCATCAAACTATGATTGATAATGAATTTGACTTTGGTTTTGCTGTTGATTGGATGCGTAAAGATCTAAATATCGTTCTAGATGAATCCCGAAAAAATGGTGCAAGACTGCCTGTTACTGCATTGGTAGATCAATTTTATGCTGATGTTCAACAAATGGGTGGTGGGCGCTGCGACACCTCGAGCCTTCTCATACGTTTAGAGGGCGACAGAAAGAAATAACCACAATTGATCTATGGTTTTTATGGGCCATTGGTGGATAGACACAGGCTGGTGGCTCTATATAATTGCCCGCGATATTTCTTTATTACTACTACAAAATATCTAGGACAGTTCTATGGATAAATATAACCTAATCTCTGTTGCTCCAAGTCTTGCGATTGTTGCAGCAATGATCATTGGTACATTTGTTGGCGTTAAAGTAATCAAAAATATGATTGCTAAAGATGCAGCGGCTGCAGACAAGTAAGTTGTAGCTTTGCCGGGAACCTCAATTGAGCAACCCGGCTAATTTTTCCTACCAATCGTCCGGCACAACAAACCCTCTATCTAATTCTTTTCCTGTTTTATCAAGTCTAGCCACTAGTATGGGGCGGTCAGCTTTTGATAGCTCTGTCTTTAATTCTGCATAATCTAAAAGATTCGATTGATCCGCAATGAGCCAGTGGGGCTTGATCATGATTGTGTAAAAGTCTGAGTCATTAATATGACTAAGCGCGTTCTGTCTAAGCCACCAGCCCTGTAGGTGACTTGGATTGATTGCGGGATGAAATTCTGTCCTAGTGCCAAACTCAGCAAAAGGATGAAAGAGATACCCCTGTACCAACATGACAAATATGGAAGGGGACAAGCCTTCACTTTTGCATGCATGGATACCCTGAGTTGTTTTAGAAAGTTTGAGTTGATGTTCGATCATCTTCTCATACTTAATATCTAACCGGTCCCTCTTTCCCGGACCGATAAAATTGTGAAGTTTGGTGCCTGAGCCTACTCTTAAATAGTATTTAATTGCGCATTCTAGATGGAAATCCCCGGTCAGGGAGCGGCCAATAAAATCAAATTCGCCAAGTGTTCTTCTGTCCTTAAAAATCTTTATATTTCTTTTAATATCAGTAAGATATATGTCATTCTTAAGAATAAAGTTAACTATATTCTCATAATATCCGCCAAGATTTCTTGCTATGAACGTTGAGCAATTAATCGCTACTGACTTAGATTTATCGTGCTCTAGCAGGTCTTGAAAAGAGGTAAGGCTTTTCGGCGTGTTTATCAGAGAAGGGCTATTGAAAACCCAGTCAATATCATTCTCCATGTTGAGCGCTCTTGTCTTTGGGTTAATTGATATGCAGTCGATTCGTCGTAATCTAAGACTTTCCTTTTTACATCAACTGTTGAAATGCTTAAAGTATGCTGCAAACACGATGGGATTATAAATAAGGGTATACGATGACCAGATCAACAGATAATAACGTCCCTTTAAGCGAACAAAACCGTGATGTTCTGTTATCAGAATCAGACATTAATAATATATTGGTTAATGGTGCACAAATCTCATTAACTAAACTTCGTAAAGCACAAAGTACAGATGCTCAGCTTTGCTACTACGCAGAAATCGGTGTTTACCTAGAGGTATCGCTTTCTCGTGGGGCCGGTATTACTGAGTCGACTATGGAGACTCTGCAAGAAATTCATAGAATTGCTACGCATGAATACATGGATAACCGTAAGCTATTGTCCAAGGTAGAACAGTAAGCAGTGTCAGAAAATACCCCAGCAGAAACATTTGATGCTAGCGCCTTTTTGAAGCAACTCACAAAAAGGCCTGGAATCTATCAAATGTACGATGCAGACAATGAACTTCTGTACATTGGAAAAGCCAAAAACCTTAAAAACAGAGTTTCTAGTTACTTCCGCTCTTCAGGTCTCAGCGTAAAGACTCGTGCGTTGGTTGCGAAGATAGCTGACGTTCAGGTTACTATCACTAATAGTGAAACTGAAGCGTTATTGCTTGAGCAAAACCTGATTAAGCAGCATCGGCCGCCCTATAATATCCTTCTCCGTGACGATAAGTCGTACCCATATATCTTTATCTCAGATAAAGACGATTATCCTGCAGTACGATTTAGTCGAGGAGCAAAGCGTAAAAGCGGTAAATACTTTGGCCCATTTCCAAGCGGTGGGGCAGTCCGCGACAGTCTTAATCTACTTCAGAAGATATTTAAGATTCGTCAGTGCGATGATAGTTTTTATAAAAATAGATCACGCCCTTGCCTTCAGTATCAAATCAAAAGATGCACAGCGCCTTGCGTAAAAGCTATCTCTAAAGAAGATTATCAAGATGATATTCGCCATGCCTCTATGTTTTTAGATGGTAAAAACAACAAGGTTATGGATGAGATTGCTAGTCAGATGGAAAGCGCCTCCGCTGACCTTGAGTTCGAAAAGGCTGCACTTTATAGGGATCAGCTGATCAGTCTGCAAAAAGTGCAAGAGCAGCAGTATGTAACCGGAATGCAAGGAGAGGCTGATGTTATTGGATGTTCAGTCCAGCCTGGCGGGGTCTGTATACATATGCTGTTTATCCGTGGCGGACGAATTATCGGAAGCAAGGCGCACTATCCCAAGGTATCTATAGAAGAAACCTCTAGTGAAATTGTGTCGGCTTTCGTTGCGCAGTGGTATTTGGGTTCGCAGCGTGAAATACCGGCATATATTGTTTTGCCAAGCGAGGTTGAAGATAAAGATTGCTTGCAGCAAGCGATCGAAGAGTTATCAAATAAAAAGGTAGTGCTTTCGCATACGGTTAGAGGTGAGCGAGCAGCATGGCAGAAACTAGCAAATACCAATGCTGAGCAGCAGTTAGGTAGTTATTTAGCTAACAAAAAGAATATCTATAGCCGTTATCTAGAGCTGCAAAGTCTCTTGGATCTTGATGAGATTCCGCAGCGGTTAGAGTGTTTCGATATTAGTCACAGTTCAGGTGAAGCAACAGTTGCCTCGTGTGTAGTGTTCGATAGGAATGGGCCGCTTAAATCAGATTACAGGCATTTTAACATCGAAGGGATTACTCCAGGTGATGACTATGCAGCAATGCATCAAGCTTTACTCAGGCGTTATACGCGTCTTAAGAAAGGAGAGGGTAAATTACCCGATATCCTGTTAATAGATGGCGGTAAGGGGCAGGTCACTCAAGCAATGGAAGTGCTGGACGAACTAAGTATATCCGGCGTCTTAGTTATTGGTGTTGCTAAGGGCCCAACTCGTAAGGCTGGATTTGAGGTTCTTATTTCGGGAGATACGGGTGAAGAGACTGTTTTAGAGAGTAGCTCTGCAGCTTTACATCTAATTCAGCATATTCGTGATGAAGCACATCGATTTGCCATTACAGGACACCGTGCTCGTAGAGGTAAGGCTAGAAAACGCTCAGTTTTAGAGGATATTCCCGGTGTGGGGCCTAAACGAAGAAGAGAATTGCTAAGACATTTTGGTGGAATCCAAGAAGTAGAGCGCGCCAGTGTTGAAGAAATTGCAAAAGTCTCTACCATAAGCAAAACAATTGCCGAAGAAATCTATGCGGCACTCCATCCTGATATTTGAATGCCAGATGAATATACCCAATATACTTACATCTCTACGTATTGTTTTAATTCCTGTCTTTGTGCTGATCTTCTATTTGCCTTATAGCTGGGCGCCCATTGCTACAGGTGTGGTATTTGCTGTTGCTGGCTTTACTGATTGGTTAGATGGTTATTTAGCGAGGAAGTTGAATCAAACCTCTCCCTTTGGCGCTTTCTTGGATCCTGTTGCGGATAAGTTAATGGTAGCTATTTCTCTGGCTCTATTAGTTGAAAGCTATGCGTCATGGTGGATCACAATTCCGGCGATCGTAATTATCGGTAGAGAGATTGTGATATCTGCTCTACGTGAGTGGATGGCTGAAGTAGGACAGAGAGCGAGTGTAGCTGTCTCTTATATCGGTAAGGTAAAAACAGCACTACAGATGCTGGCGATTATGCTCATGATCGTTACAGAGCCCTACACGACAATATCGATAGCAGGGATTGTTGCACTGTATCTAGCAGCAGCATTAACTTTATGGTCTATGTATCAGTACCTTAGAGCTTCTTGGCCTGCTTTATCTGAACAGATGTAAGTGGTTAATAATTAAGCAGATTTTTTTATAAAATATGTGTTGACTTATAATCGGGGCTCTCTATAATACGCACCAC
Source organism: Neptuniibacter sp. QD34_54 (assembly GCF_047778055.1). Lineage (GTDB taxonomy): Bacteria > Pseudomonadota > Gammaproteobacteria > Pseudomonadales > Balneatricaceae > Neptuniibacter. Next base: position 1,892,446 of record NZ_CP180546.1, read on the forward strand.
ATTGTTACAGCAGAGCGGGAATAGCTCAGTGGTAGAGCACAACCTTGCCAAGGTTGGGGTCGCGAGTTCGAACCTCGTTTCCCGCTCCAAATTCTAAAGTAACAATATTGAGGCGCGGTGGCAGAGTGGTCATGCAGCGGACTGCAACTCCGTGTACGCCGGTTCGATTCCGACCCGCGCCTCCATCCTTGCCCGGGTGGTGAAATTGGTAGACACAGGAGACTTAAAATCTCCCGCTCGCAAGAGTGTACCGGTTCGAGTCCGGTCCCGGGCACCACTTGTGGTAATAAATCTCTAGATCTTCTTCCTGCTTTTTACATTCCCTAAGTTCTGTCTTTACTGTTTTTTTCGCTCTTGTTGCATACCTGTCGGCATTTTCTTTGACCTTATTTCATAGTGTCATGTCGTCATGCTGCCTAAACTTGTTTATTTTTCATGTTACTAGGGCTGCATTCTATCTGTGTGATTTATATGGTCTTTTTAGTTCTGTTTGAAATCATTGTTATAGTCTCCTCAATTATAGGTTTTAGTTATCTTGAATTGTTTAAATATGGGTCTATTATTGCTGATGTTAAGTGAATAACCTTGTTAAAAATAAGGTTTGTTGTTTTTGCTTAAGGGTATCGGGCAATCAATAAGGCAGTCGTTGCTATAATTAAACGATGTCGAGGGATATAAACAACGCGCAGGAAAGGGAGTTCAGAGATATTATGACAGATCTTCCAAAAGGTATATTTATACTCGCTGTAGCTGGGGTGATTGGATATCAAGCAATCAAGGCGCTTGATATGGATTATCTTGCTCAGTCACCGAGTTCACCTGTAGCAACAAGCAATACTTCGAAGAGCTCTCTGAGTGACGCCCAAAAAGTAGAGGCTGTGTTGGCAGGGGCTGATCCTACTGATGTGTTTGAATCAACAGCGGCTGGTAAGAGTCTTTCTGTTGCTTGTGATAGTGGATTTATCGCTGGTGATATCAATAAAAACCGCTTTTCTAGAATTAGTTACGCATCAATTACTGAGAGAGGGATAACCTATATTCAGGTATCGCGTTATTCGCCAACATATCTAGTTCAGGAGCATTATCAGGCTGTTACGGCTACAGAGGTGGATAAGGTTCCTGACAGTATAAAAGCAGCGTTGCAGGCTAAGGTAAGCAACCCTCAAGGTTGTAGCTCTCAGGATTTGTATCTCTCTCAGATAAATTATCTCAAGTAATAATCTACTAAGTTGTATTAGCTGGAAAAATAAAGCCCTTCACTCCGTGTGAGGGGCTTTGTTGTTTATGGGCTTTTAGTTGGAGATTTTGTGCATAAGTTGAGCGGTATCGAGCATTCTGTTTGAAAACCCCCATTCATTGTCGTACCAGGCAAAAATTTTGATCGTATTTTGATGGGTTATGGTTTGCGTTGCGTCGAAAATGCAAGATTCGGGACGGTGATTGAAATCAATAGAGACGAGGGGCTTATCATTATAGGCAACAATTCCTTTGTAGCTTTGGTTTGATTCTGTTTGGATTAAGTCGTTTAGCTCGCTTGCTGTGCAGTGGTTTTTTAGTGTTGCGCTTAGGTCTACTAAAGATACATTTGAAGTTGGGACTCGCACAGCTATGCCTGAGAGCTTTCCTTCTAGTTCGGGTAAAACGAGTCCTACAGCAGTGGCAGCGCCGGTCTTGGTTGGAATCATGGAGCTGGTAGCTGATCTTGCTCTATACAAGTCGCCGCTAAAAGCATCCATTAAATGCTGGTCGTTGGTGTAGGCGTGTATGGTTGTCATTAAGCCTGATTCGATGCCGAAGTGGTGGTTGATGATCTTTGCTAGCGGTGCAAGGCAGTTTGTTGTGCATGATGCATTAGAGATTATTGTGTGGTTGGGCTGAATTGAGTCTTGGTTGACGCCATAAACGATGCAGGCATCTGCATTTTTGGATGGTGCTGATATTAAGACTTTTTTGGCGCCGGCCTTTATGTGCTCAGATGCTGATGCTCTGTCGGTAAATAGGCCGGTGCATTCAAATACAATATCTATATCAAGTTGGTCCCAGGGTAGGGCGCTGATGTCTTTTTCTCTGAAGACCTTTATGGTATCTCCATTGACGATTAAGGAGTCGTTCTCGGCAAGAACATCGTATCTGAAACGACCGTGTATGCTGTCATATTGAGTTAGATGCGCATTTACCTGAGGGTCGCAAAGATCGTTGATGGCGATTATCTGCAAATTTTTACCTAGGTGAGATTCATAAAAGGCGCGTAGGATGTTTCTGCCTATTCTTCCATAACCGTTGATCGCTATTTTAGCCTTCATAGTACTTCCTTATCATGCAGTTAGGGTTACTTTCAGCGTAGCTCATCTGGCATTTACGGCAATATAAAAATTGAAAGAAGGTTATATAGGGTTATAATAATACGTATTATTTAATACATATTGAATATTATATGAAACACAATACGCAAGATTTGGTTAAAGAGGCTGCTGATAAGCTTTTGCGTGAAGGTGTAAAGCCGACGCAGCAAAATATCAGGGATCGTATTGGTACAGGTTCAATTACAACCATCAACAAAGCCTTAAACATTTGGTGGTCTGAGCTTGGGCTGCGGCTTGATGAGGTCGGGCGAACACCGAACCTTCCGGAACCAGTTGCTAATAGTGCTCACAAGCTTTGGCAGCAGGCGCTTGCTTATGCGAATAAGGAGCTTGATGCGCAGAGAAGTGCTTTAGAAAGCGAATTTGCTGAGAGATCGAGGCAGTTATCTAAGGCTTCTTCTGTTGATCATGGAGAGCTAAAGGAGTTAAGAGCGCAATGTCTTCGCTTATTACAAGATAATGAAAGGCTTTCTAATGAGAAAGGCGAGGGTCTTCTTAAGATTGCGGAGTGCGAAACGCAGCTTATCGAGAGTCAGTCGGAGATATCTAGACTAACTAGGGAGTTGAAGCAGGCAGAGATAATGTCTGAGGGAAGTTCTAATATTGATCAATACATTGAGGTCCAGGTCGAGAATCGTACGCTTCAGGAAGAGAATAAAAGGCTGAATAGGGCTGTTGATACTCTTGCTAGCGAGAAGGCCGAGTTGCAGCTAGAGGTCATAAAATTAAAGCAACTACTCTCGGGTTCTTAAAATCCTAAAGTAGTGATGCTATATATTATTAACGATGTTAATCTTCACTAAGCTTTGTGCGAAATTGATTCATGGCTTGGCGGCTATATCTCTAATAAAATAACGCTCACTACTGGCGAACTAATTTCTATCTATTTATAGGTAACAATCTGAAATGGATATAGTTTTAACAGAATTGGCACAAGATCAAGAAATTATTGATGCTTTGCATCAGTGTGGACTTGATGATGCTGTGTGCTGTAATAGTGAGCAAGACTTCAAGCAAGCTAAAGCTCTTCTTCTTAAAGTAAAGCTAAAGAATGTAACAATCCAGCTTCTTGATGATGATGGCTATGCTATTAAGCAGGTAACAAGTAAGCCCAAAGATCCAAGAATAGCACGCGAACAACTTAATGGCCGGCAAGTGGCAGTTGTTAAGGCGCTAGAAAAGGTCCTTAGGCATTGCAAGAAAGAAGGCGTACAGCTTGTAGGTTATAGTGATGAGCTAGTTGCTCTGCCTGCCCATATTCCAGTTGAAGAAATATCGAATGCTGGAGCTATGGATATTGAAAGTTTTGATGTATATAAAGGTGCTGATGCAATAGCGCCTTCAAGCGATATATAGAATAATAAATTCATAGAAATCAGATGATTAGGCTGAAGAATTAAGCTGAATTATCTATTGGCAGCCTGGTTATTAGGAAGCGAACATGTCGACCCCAATTAAAATTTTGCTTGTAGATGATCACCCTCTAGTTAGGGCTGGATTTCAGCGCCTACTGATATCTGATGAAAGCATTGAAATTGTTGGGGAGGCAGATAATGGACAATCAGCGTGCGAAATGTACACCCAGCACGAGCCTGATGTGGTCATTATGGACCTCAATATGCCAGCAGATTCAAATCCTGAAGATGCTACAGCTAATAACCTCAACGGTGGTCTCGAGGCTATTCGGCGTATTATATCGCGAGACCCAAAAGCCAAGGTGCTTGTATTGACTGCAATGGAGACGGATCCTTTTCCGGCTCACGTTGTTAATGCAGGGGCTAAAGGATTTTTGACTAAAAGGTGTGCTCCTGATGAGCTTTTAGAGGCTGTTAAGGCAATTCATAAGGGTGAGGAGTACATTACCGAAGAGATACGCTCACGAATCAATGGAGACTCTTCTGGTGAATCATCTTTAGGCAGTCTTACGAAACGCGAGTTGCAGATATTTTCGTTGCTGGCTGAGGGGCGGACGGTAGCTATAGTCGCTGAAGAGATGTTTTTGAGCCCTAAAACCATTCATGCTCACCGCACAAACATCTTCAGAAAATTAAAAATTAGCAACAATTCTGAGTTAGTTCACCTCGCAATTCGTCACAACATCGTCCAAGCTTAAGGTAACTCTCTTAAACGAGGTTGCCGATATGAGCGTACTGGACTTTACAGAGTTGCACTTAGAAACCGAGTTTCTTTGGAATGAAATTTCTGTAGGCGATAGCGTAATGCTTGATGCTGATCTATACGAATCCAATAGCTGTAAACTCCATAAGTATCAGCCTTATGAGGTTCTGGCTAAAATGCACTGTATGGCGCCAGAGCCATCTGTCTTAATCGTCGAGTCTGATGTGACAGGCGAGCTCATAAACCTTCATCCAGCGCTATTATGTAGCTATCAATCAGCAGAAACGCCTGTTACGCATTCGTAATTTTCTTTTCTTATTTTCATTTTGTATTTCTGCTTTAGTGTTCGTTTAGGGTGTTTTTTCTCTAGCCGGGGCTGGGTGCTAATCACTGCAAATGGCTGGACTTAAGGTGTTCCTATTAGGGCTATATGTCGTTAGATTCCATTATGTTTCAGGCATTAGAAGCTGTTTTTATTAATTATTAAGCAAGTGCTTGCAAGGCTCATAGGTGTTGTTATCTTTGAATATTATACTTCGCATAATATATATTATGTTAAATAGAGTGTTTGTATATGTAACTATGGCTATCGCCTACTTTGTGTAGATACGTATTGAGCATATAACCTTATATGCGGTGTTAAAATTATCGTGCGGAGAGCTTCGTAAAATGAATATTTGGGAGCTAAGTACCGTAAAGAGCAACGTAGCGCACGCTGCTCTTTCGGTAAGTAGATAGAGATATATTAGGACTGTTGTTCTGCTAGTTCACGAATCTCTTCAAAGGACCATTCTTTTAAAAGATCGCCATTGCGATAAACAGTGATTAGCTCATTGTTCATTGCACCTAGTTCATCTTCTCGAATGGTTAAGAAATTGTTATTAGCATTTTTAATAAGCGCTAAGCGTCCTCGTTTAGATCGTTTGCCTGGATCTGTGATCGGATCTTTATAAACATCCTGCCATTCACCATTGATCTGCATTGCTGACGCCTTCATCGCAAACTTCTGGGTATCACGATTTACTTTTTGTAGAAGCTCACCGCCCATACCAAAAGCGATATTCTCGGCGCTTATCTTACGAATTTTCAATGCTTCTAAAATAGCTGCAATAGATTCTAGGTTTACACCGTCACCTTGTATGACCCTAATACAGTCCGGTAACACTCGGTAACCTTTGCTGTTATAGCGGCTACCGAACTTAGCCATTAGACGCTCAATCGTTTCTGAAACGATTTCAACCGGATCACCAGAGTCTGGGCGAACAACTAATGTTCCTTCCATATTCTTAACATCTTCGATGAGTTCATCACCCCAGATATTATCGATGGCATTCCATAGATTGTATGAGTCACTTACTACGGCCAGTAGCTTACCTCTACCGCCAAATTGTTTAAGCATGTTTTTATAGGCTGCAGATTCATTTGGCTTTCCCCAGCTTGTGATGGTGCTGTGTTCAGCCGCAGGAATCGAGAATCCAGCCATATCGGCACCGTAGTAACGCTTAGCTGCCAACAAGCCTGAAACTGTGTCAGTGCCCATAAAATTGACTAAGTGAGCAGCTGCACCTAGCGCTGAAGATTCTTCTGAACTTGCGCCCCTTGCACCGAAATCGTGTAACTTAAATGCAAGGCCATCAGTGCTATCAGCCGTTTCTTCCAAGTACCTTTTGATAATCTCTTTACAGCTTTTAGATACTGTCGCTACGGTTGTTGGATACCAAATGGCTCTTAATAAAGCAGTTTCGATATAACTAGTGAGCCAGGCACATTTAGGATCGGTATTTTTTACCTGAACCATAACGTTATTGGTCGGTAATAAAGTGCCTTCTGGTACAGACTGAATCTCTAGAGGTAGATAACCATCGTAGGTACTCAAGATATATTCCCAACCATCACGGTTAAAAGGAACCCCGTGAGCTGTAAGAACTATCTCTGCCTCATCTATATCGTCTTTAGTTACCGGCTTGCTTAGATAGGCTTTTAAGAATGCCTGAAGGCCAAATACAATCGTATTTGCATAAACACCACCGCGAGATTCAATATAGCTAGATACGAATTCTGTACCTTGAGGATATTGAACGTAGTGTGACGTTTTGTAGGAATCTGTATTAAGTATTAGGTTTTTCATGACGGAGTTCCTCCTGTCTTATGTGTGACAGCATCGGTCTATCCAATACTGTTTTACTCCGAGTAAGCAGAATCCCTGCTTACCTATTTTGAATATTTAAGTGCTTTGTAATCACTTAATGATTATATAGTGGCGTATAGCCACTTATAAATCAACAATTATTTATTATGCATAAGTTTGTTTCTTTTTAGCTTGTTCCGAGTAGTTCTTGGATTATGAAATAATGATCTTCAAACATCTCTTGTGGCTTTAAATTACCTAGAGGAATCCAGCGCGCATATTTGGCATCGTCAGTTCCTTTGACTTTAGGAAGCGCAGAGTTTGGTTCTAGTTCAATATGAAAAGCGTGTGTTATGGTTCGGCCTCTTGCAGAACGGTTAGGTTCATCAAACACTTCTTGACGTTTTATCGACCCTTTAAGCACAGGGCTTGGTACTTTTAATCGAGTTTCTTCTCGAAGCTCTCGTAAACAAGCATCCAAAAGCCGTTCATTCTGATCAACAAATCCTCCCGGTAAGGCCCATAGCCCCTTCCCTGGATTTGCTTTTCTTTCTACCAGAAGAATATGACCTGATTGGATTACAACAGCATCGACTGTAACAAATGTCGGTGCATACGGGGCTGCTTCCCACGCTTGTTTGTATTTCTGCACAAAGCCAATTTCGTCAGCTATCTGTTGGTAGGCTTCATTATTCTCAGCAAAATTAATTAGCCATTCACTGATCTCAGCGGGTAAAAGTTCATTATCACAAGTCTTAAGTAAATCTTTGATTAATGGGCTAAAGTATTGCTCTCTGATCGGAGTCGCACTAATCCCTGCATAGTTTTCAACGCTAATATTTTTCCATTGTGGGAAAAGGTTCAGGTAAAAACCAGTGTGGTCTTTTTTGTGTCCAATTAAAGCAATCGAAGCTGGTTGATGTGGTTTGGTATGATGTGCAGTAACCGAGCCATTAACTGTGGCTTGTACATTTCGAACCCAAAGATCATCGTTATAAGGAACATCCATTAGAGGTAAGCAGATTAATCGTTCGTTATCTGTTTCGCTCAGACATGCCCTGATCATCTGTTCTCTTTCGAAGTGATTCCATGGGTTTCGTGGATTTCTTGCCTGCCAAGCAGAACCGATTAATACAATAAGTTTATCCGCTGCGGCTAATCCTTCGCGCACTACCTGTAAGTGACCATTGTGGAAAGGCTGAAAACGGCCAATAAAGACCGCAAAGTCATATCTATTTTGCATACAGCAAGCTCCTTGCCGTTATATGTTAGCTGACAGGTCTTTCCCATCAGAATCTGTGTTGCGTAATTTGCTACGCCCTTTTATTATTGGCTTTATGCCACCAAAGTCAACTTTTGCTGCGAGTTTTTAAGAAATTATGAAATCTACTGAAGATCAAGCTTACTTAAGTCAGTACGATACTAAGCAATTTGATATTCCGATCTATTCGGTAGATGTCGCTATTTATACATTGCATGCAAATCAGCTAAAGATCTTACTCGTTCAGCGCGCTCATGCTCCGGAAATTGGAAAATGGTCTCTACCCGGTGGTTTTGTAGACTTAAAAGAAGACACAACTATTGAGATTACGGCTAAACGTAAGCTTTTGAGTAAAACGGGCGTAAATGCACCGCATCTTGAGCAAGTCAGTACTATTGGAAACGTATCACGTGATCCACGTGGCTGGTCAGTGACTACGCTGTATATGGCTTTAATTCCTTATGCACCAACAGAAAGCTTTGTTGATGCCGTTTCAGACGCTCAATGGTGGCCAATTAGCGAGATTTCAGGGCTAGACCTTGCTTTTGATCACCATGATTTAATCAATACAGCGAGAGAAAGACTGAAGAATAAGACTGCCTATACTGTACTGCCTATTCATATTATCAGAGCACCCTTTTCTCTAACGCAATTACAGCAGGCCTTCGAGATTCTGATGGATAAGAAACTAGAGAAGAAATCCTTTAGACGCCGTATGGCTAATGCGGAACTATTAAAAGAGGTAGGAGAAGGTAAACCTGAAGGCGGGAAAGGCCGTCCTGCAGCGCTTTATATCCCCGCCCCTGGTTCTGAAGAACATCTATTTACCCGAGCGTTTAACGATTAAGTTTATTTAATTTAACGCTTCCCCTTCATTGGGTTCATTTGCATCTAACGGTGGCACGGGAGTTTGTAGTTCTTCACTGTTTGAACTCTTGGCAAGATCAATCATTAATGAGAAGTTTTTCATAGACTGGAGATGGATGTATATCATCTCTAGCTCTCCACTTTGCGCCAACTCAGATAGTGTATCGCCAGGTAGTGCGTTTAATTTTGCACGGTTAATACCTAAAAAGCCTGTTAAAGACATTTGTTGGCCTGTATCCAAAGCCACTTTGGCCTGCATCGGTTCAAACAGATCTAATTCCTTAAGTTTATTTGCAAAGCTTTGAGTACGCTTAAAGTGTGCTTGGTATTCTTCGACAAAGGATAAAACCCCGTTTAGGTATTGTGTTCTTTGCCCTTCCGCATCGAATAACCGTTCCCCAACACCTTCCTGATTAAAGCCAGTAAAGCTTTCATCAATACATAGCATCAATGTTCCGCCGTCGTCTGTGGTCGAAAAGACGAAAGGATAGCGACGCACGAAGGCCGGGATATACTTAGCTTTCCAGTTCCCTTCATCATCAACAAACATATTTCGTTCATCTGATACGCCTAATATGGCAACAGGGAGTACATCTGAGCCAGCTTGAGCGAAAACTATAGGATATTCTTGCGCTGCATTCGGAAATTCTACAGCCATTAGTGGAACTGAGTTGGTCAGTTTAGCGTATTCGTAATTTTTACCGATTTTGACTGACCAATCGCGATGTTTGGTACTGGAAACAGGCACTGCATTTGTATAAAACAACAATTGCTTACTCACGACATTCCCTCCGTGATATTGATTTGTGAATGGCAACGGGCCATTAATAATCATCACAAACGGCAGCTGTGTGTTTTAACGTTATAAACGTCCATTTTTATGCCGTAGGGAACATCTTGTAACTATTGTTTTGTGGCCCTCGATAACTATAGCTGAAGATAAGCTTTAGTCAGGTCATTTGCCTTTAATTATTGGTTATTCTTTGTGCTTATGTTCTCTTACAAATATTCTTAAAACTCAGCTAAAACAGCTCTATTCCGATGTATCAATAGCGGAGACAGCCTCGGTTTCTTTTGGATTGAATGTGATGTTGCATCTCACCCCGCTCGGAATAGTTAGTCCTGGGTTTGATAGTTCTAAGCGCACCCCAAAAGTATCGCTGGCAGGATCAACAATCTTATCGACCACGGCAACTTCCGCAGAATGATTTGTTGCGCCTGGGTACTCTGGTAGAACAGTCGCTTCCATTCCTACGTTAATTTGCCCGTAAAAATCGACTGGGACGATCAATTCCACATTCAGCGGATCTACTTCAGCGACTTGAAGAATGGGACGGTTATCTACGGATTCTCCTAATGAGATCTTTCTGTCTACGACGATTCCATTTAATGGACTTCTAATAATTCTTCTTTCATAAAATTTTTCAGCTCGTTCTAGCTCAATTTCTGCTATAGCCTGTCTGTTTATAGCCTGTTTAAGCTGTAAGTTAGCTTTTGAATAATTTGTCCGCGCTTCATCTAATAGTTGTGCTGAAATTGCTCTCTTTTTATGTAGCTCTTTGATTCTTGAAAGCTCCCTACTAGCGAAGTTGAGATCTGCTCTCCTTTCTGATACCTCAGCAGTAATGCTTGCTCTAGCTTTTGCTAATTTAACCGTTACTTCCTCAATATCTGCGTCTAGCTTGGCTATTTCTTGACCCATAGTGATTAGATCGCCCCGATCTACTAATAGCGCTTCAACTACGCCCTGCTCCCTAGTACTCACATCGGCTAATGAATGAGGCTTAATGAGGCAATCGAATCCTTCCAATTTATCATCTGCATATGAACTCGGTATTTGGTTTATAGCCATGATTATTCCCAAGTGAAGCAAGAGGCTTTTCATAAAATTTCCTCATTCCTGTTGGCCGGAATATGACAACATATTCCCTAAATGTTCATCGATTCGAAGAAGCTCTTTTCTAACTTGTGCGTGTTTATACTCAGCGATCTTTTGTGAAATTAAGACGCTAATTTTTCTAAAGTGGCTTTTAGGGGATGCTGTATGTGATTGTAGATTCCAGATCCATTTAGGGCTGAACTTAGTCACAATTTCATCTTCTAATGAAAGGATATATTCGTAGCTTCCAGGATCTCCTTGCCTAGCAGAACGGCCGAATAACTGACGATCAATTCGGCTGGCTTCATGTTGCTCTGTCGCAATGACATGCAGGCCGCCTAAAGCGATCACGCCTTCTTCTAAATGGATATCTGTACCACGTCCAGCCATATTAGTTGCAACGGTTACACGACCATTCATGCCAGCTTGGGCGATGATTTCTGCTTCATTTAGGTCCTGCCGTGCATTCAGAACTTTGTGCGGTATATCGAGCTCTTGTAATAATTGGCTAAGATTTTCAGATGCTGCTACAGACCGTGTACCAACCAATACTGGCCGACCTTCAGTTCTCATCTGATAAATTCGAGTTAATATGGCGTTGTTTTTAAGATCATTATTTACGTACACTCGCCAGCCCATGTTTTTTCTGATCTGTGGTTTATTTGATGGAATTACCATAGTGCCCAAGCCGTACACAGCCCATAACTCTCCGGTGATCTCTTTTGCAGTGCCGGTCATGCCAGCTAAGTGCAGGTAGCGTCTAAAAAAACGTTGGTAGCTTATACGTGCCAATGTCTCGGGCTGAGAGGTTATGGGGCAGCCTTCTTTAGCTTCAATCAGTTGATGAAGACCTTGTTCCCATGAACGGTCAGGCATAACACGGCCTGTATATTCATCAATAATCAGAACTTTGCCGTCTTTTACCAGATAGTGAGTGTCTTTGATAAAGTAATTTAGTGCGCTTAGCGCTTGCCTAATTAAATTCTCGCGCCTTTTTTTACCTCGCCATAAGCCACCTAAGGTATCGCCAAAGCTATCAAGTTTGGCTTTTCCGTTCTTGGTAAGCTCAATGGCTCGTTCTTGATCTATGAGTTTAAAGTCTTCTGTAGGCTCTAGTTCTGCAGCCATCTCCAATGCTTGTTCGTAGATCTGTGACTCTTTGTGATTATCGGTTTGTTTAGAAATAATTAGAGGTGTTTTGGCTTCATCGACTAAGACGGAATCTGCTTCGTCGACGATGGCGAAACATAATCCCCTTAGCAGAACATTGCCCTGCTGCTTACCATCGTTGCAGAGATCATCCAATTCATATCGGAGGCGGCCACTGTTATGGCCCATAACGATTCGATCTTTTAGGTAATCGAATACAAGCTGTTTATTCGTGCAGTAAGTGACATCACACAAATAAGCAGCACGGCGTTGCTCTGGTGTCATTCCTTCACTAATCAAACCAACGCTTAGGCCTAGGGCGTTATAAATGGGTTTCATCCATTCAGAATCCCTTTGCGCTAAATAATCATTAACTGTAATGATATGTACTGGAATTCCACTCAGGGCCGCTGTGCACGCAGGCAATGTTGCTGTTAATGTTTTACCTTCACCGGTCTGCATTTCGGCTATCTTGCCTTTGATCATGGCCCAGCCACCCATGATTTGAGTATTAAAATGCCGAAGCCCTAAGGTTCTTTCAGAAACCTCACGAATAAGGGCAAAGCAGTGGGCGGTCGAATCATCAGTCAGCCCACCTACGCTTAGAGATTCCTTTAGCTCTCTACATAAATTCGCCAACTGATCATCGCTCATTGCCGTTAATGGCTCTGAATGACAGTTTACTTGCGTGATAAAACTATCGAAGCGCTTTTCTTTTAACTCAGGAACAAGCTGGCGCAAGCTCCCTTCTATTTGTGAAGCAATGCGGTCTAGCCTGCTGTTTTGGCAGGATGACTTTTGTGGGTAATGCCCCAGAATTACACCGGGGCGCAGTGAGGCGCTAGATTTCAAAACGACTCAACAGCAGCTGTTTGAGTTGTCTATACCATTGAAATGCCAATGGCTCGTAACCGTGATCAAATCGCACATTTACACGACCTCCTATATTCCCTATCTCTTCAATATTTGGGAGAAGCAGATCAAATTGGAAGAAACGTTCTAACGTTTTTAAGCCATCTGGGTCACTGAGATCGACAGGAAACTTACCTCCTCCGGTGCTACCTAATGCTTTAGAAGGCAATTTGAAAATTCCGCCTGGTACCTCTCTCTCTATCTGTGCTTCTTGCGGAAGTTTATCTGCACTCTCAATCCATGCATCTACTTTTTCAGTTCTATTCCTTACTAGTCCGATTTGATTCTGACTGACAACAGTGCGGATGCGTGTGGTTGTAGGTTCGAGTACGTAACCAATAATATCGCCACGGTTAATAAATCGTCCGGGCAAGTCGATCGCAGAAGGAACAATAAATAAACCTGTCGCGCCACTGTATACGGTGAGGGACTCAAGTTGTTCTTCAATTCTGGTTTGCTCTGCCTCAAGGCTTTCAATCTCTTTCCTAATAACTAGCGCTTGAGAGCGATTGGCAAACTGTAACTGTACTAAACGTGCTTCTAACTCCCTTCTTTGTGCTTTAAGAAGCGCCGATTGAGCTTCAAGAAAAGGATCGTGAGATTGAATTAAGGGCTGTCCCTCTTGGACTATCGTATTTTGGTGAACCAAAAGTTCTTCAACAAAACCATCCACTTGCATTCGGACATGGGACTTTTCCGGTAGCCAGATAACACCCTCTGCAAGGGTTTTAGAAGGTGCTGGAATAACAAATAGCATGATAAACAAACTGGCTAGCCCGACAGCTGAATAAGTAATGGCCTTTGATCGTTTGTGCTTGAGGCGAGAGTGAGTAAATAGGAAATCCAGCATCTTAAATAGCGGCAGGACTATCTGGGTAGTTAGCGCCCATATTGCTAATAACACACCAATAAAGAATAGTTCGCCTGCTATAAATAGGATGATGACAAACATGATAAACATGCGATATACGAAAGATGCGATGCCGTAGAAGATTAACCACCCTTTTTCACCGCGTTCTGCTGGTGAGTGCTGATCAGTAACTGAAAAAAGGTAACGTTGAGTCAAGTAAGCCAGATATTTTTTAGAACGGGTTGCCAGATTAGGAATTTCTATGAGGTCTGACATGATGTAATAGCCATCAAACCGCAGTAATGGATTACCGTTAAAGAACAGGGTCGATACACCGCCTATCAGCATGACATTGAATGCAATGGCTCTAACGATTCCAGCTTCAACGTTTAACCAGACAAACATAGCGATAGACGCTAAAAATAGCTCAACCATTATACCTGCGGCACTGACCACGACGCGTTTATGCCTTTCTGGGAATGCAGTCGCGGAGGATGCCTCAACGTAAGGTATAGGCATTAAAACCAGCAGCATTATACCCATCTCATGGACTTCGCCGCCCCACACCTTTACTGCGTAAGCATGCCCCAGTTCGTGTAAGGCCTTAACTAATGGGTAGATCAGCCAAAGTAAAAATAGATTGTTATAAGTAATGGCTTGGTCGATAGCATTTTCAGTTAGGTCTGACCAATGAATACCTGCTTGGACAGCACCCGCGATAATTACGCTTAGCCAGATTAATAAACCGCCAAGACCAAACAAAGGTTTGGCAAAGAGCAGTGTTCTGGCTAAAAAGTTATCTGGGTCCCATAAAGGAAAGCGAAGCGCTAAAGGCGACATGAGTCTTTGCTTCCATTTAACCTTTTCGTGACGTTGGTGTCGATTAAATAACTCTTCGCTGTCTGGTATTACGTCAGTTTGGAGGACGTTGGCGGTATGCAGTTGACTGAGAAACTGCATCGTTTCGTCTTGTGTAGGTGCGTCGTCACCGAGTTGTTTAGCAACTAGGTGCCAGATTTGGTCTACAGTGCGCTCCCCATCCATTAAACCAATAAAATGGTAGGCTGCTGGAGTAAAACGATGGTACTGCCCTGACGAAGGCTCTTTGACGATGTACCAAATCTGCCCTCGGTACTCATGTCGATTGATTTGAGTGTGGCTACGAATATGTGGTTTAAGCTCTGCTACGCGGTACCACATTGAACTGTATAGATTGTCAGCCATAGTCTTCTCCGCCTACGGCCACCAAGACCAAACTGTAAACCTTACCCATTCTGTAAACTCGTGGGTCCAGATCCAGATGAGTTTACGCTGCCCTATATTTACTTTTCCGACCCCCTCCATACCGGGTCTTAATCTTTCTATTCCTCCGTCTATATAGGCTTCTACTCGGAAATAGTTACGTCCATCCTCTGCAATTGCTACGGGTGTTTTCTTTACGATTACCATATTCAACAGCTGGTTTGGCATGCTTGCTAGTTTTAATGAGCCTAACTGCCCCTCTTTGACTTGAGAGTATTCACGCTCATCCACTTTTAAAATGACCCTATAGCTATTCAGTGGCGCCAACTCGAATAACACCTGTCCTCGCTCTACAGGCGCGCCTAGCATCTGACTCAGATCACCACTGACGATTACACCATCAAAGGGAGCTGTAACAGCTGTTCGATTTAGCTGGGTATCAATCAGTGCTATCTGACTATCCGCTTGATCTTTTTGGGCGCGGAGGATGCGCATCTGTGCACGATCGCCATTGGCGAGGGCTTCTACATATTCACGCTGTCTCTGTTGTTTTTGATTGTTCCATTTAACGCGTTCTAATTTGAGATCTTTATCTTCCATGGCAAACAGAAGATCGCCTTTATTCACGATATCGCCTGCTCTGATATCGGATTTAGAAATGTAACCAGTAAATTTGGCGGTGATCGCGCGTTGAATAGAACCCTCTAGACTGGCATTGGCAGATACCCGGTAAGTTCCGTCTGCAATACTCAGGAACACAGCTAGGAACATTGTAGAAATAAGGGCGAGTTTTAAACCGGTATGTCCTTCTCGCACAAAAAGCGGCAATGTATCAGTCAGCGAATCCCATATCTTACTGCCGATCCAACGATCATCTCTTCTACGTGCATCTAATACAGGGCCAACGAGCAGCGCAACATACCGACAGAAATCGATCTCATCTTCTGTGAAACTCTGGCCCTTAGCTCTGGCCAATGTCAGTCCGCCAATCGGATCACCCGCATTTCCCATCGGAATCGTACAGATATGGCCGACACTGTCTTGCCTTGCGAGGTCTTCATGAGATCTGAGTGCCCGTGGAGCAGTATCAGAAGGCGCTGGATAGACTAATAGCGCTTGTTGGTCGAGTGCTTCATCCATCGCTCTGGCGATCAAGCGCATTAAGTTATTTTTCTCTTCAAATTCCGCACTATGTGAAAATGCACTCAATTTAATGTGCTGACCTTTTAAAAAGCCAATACCAACCCATTCACAGTCCATACAGGAGGTCAGTTCTGTAACAAAAGCGGTCGCAGCGGCATGAAAGCGCTTGGATTCCAAACTCACAGCGACAAGTTCTAGGGCCAAAGCCAAACGGGTTTTAGAGGTTAGTGTGGTTTGTCGAACAAGCGTTTCAAGCCATGCACAGCCCCATTGGAGCTGGCGCATAACTAAACTTAATTGTCTTTGATTTCTTTCGCTTACTTCGAGTGCAACCACGCCGCAAAGCTGTTCATCAACCAGTAAAGGGTAAGCAAGCGATGTGTGATGATGGGATGATTTGCTTGATCTGACTGAGCCCTTTCTTTCGCTCATAGCGAGCTCAGCCACGACTGTCATATCAAAACTAGCTTCGCTATCTTCTGGCCAATGAGCGATTGGCGTATATGGTCCTTCTTCTGGCTCGCCCATAACTACAACGCCAGCATGTACCTCTTCGATCAACTGGCATTGCAGTGCAAGCCATGTCGATACGTAGGCTTCTCGCGAGGTTGTTTGTGTGAGCTTGGCCCAATAATTGGGGTTTAGAAAGGTGTCAGAAACAGCGGATGCTTCTGAATTTTCTCGGCTACCATCCTCTGGTTGCTCGATTCGGTATTCGTCGGTTCCCACAATATAACCTTCCTAACATGGACTAAGCGCACTGGTAGAGGTTAAGGGAGTTGAATGCCAACAGCTGATTTATGAAACATTATCAGCCCCCACAAACTAAACAGAGTGTTTTGCTATAAATTTTTTTGCCGCTTCTGTTTAGCATTCTTAGCTGTAGGAAAAGTATAGACGTGGATCTTAAAGCTCTCAAAAAACAAAAAGCTATTTATCCAATAGTTGTTTTAAAACAATTAGATAAATAGCTTTCGTAATGCTTAATATAACTATTGTTTCTTGCTAGGTTTTGGCACTACAGGTGAGTTGCCCCAACCAATCATAGGTTTACCCTGACTATGCCCCACATCTTCCGGCAATTCTCTATCATCGAATAACCATTCGGATACAAAACTTGTATCTGCATTATCCGTTTCAGAAACATTATCTGAGCCTTCATTATCAGAATCACTGAAATCAATATATGGAAGCTCTAGCTCATCATCGTCATGGCTAGTCTGAGTGAATGATTGCCCAATTAGATCACCTGCACTTGGAGTATTACCTTTAGTGAAAGCTATATCCCTAGCTGCTACATTGCCTTCTGATTTGATCTGCTCGATACCAGGAACATCCTCAGGAACCATCATGTTGAGCAATTGATGGCCACTCAAGGCAAGGTGTGCAACCTCAGTTCCATGTAACTCATCTGCTGCCAGAATGGTTGTATGGAAGTCTTCGGACTCATCGTGACTATCAGGAAGTAGACGAATGCCGGTACTCAAATGCTCGGCCATCAATTCTGAATGTTCAGTTGTATCATGATCGAAGCCAAGTAGATGGCCTATTTCATGAGAAACAACACTGAGTAGATCCATTGATTGAGCTGCTTCATCGTTTCCGATAGCACGTAGTGAGCTTTCAGATGTTTTAACGATAAATTCACTGTCCTCTTCTGGGGTGCTATCGATAAACCAACCAAAGCCAGCTGCATTAATATCAATCACAATGGTATCAGCCCCTTGAGCCTCACCGAGCGTGTTACCTTCTAGATCTTCAATACGAACATCGATGGTTTGCAATGTTTCAAGCTGTTCTTCACTGAGCTCACCGGTGTCTATCCAGCGGCTAATCGCTTCATCAACGATTGGCGCTAACTGATCGCCTGTGACCGATGTTGGGTTTTCAATAGAGTTTGGAGCGCTATGTTTAGCTTCCATTCTATTGTCATCATCCAATATGGTAATCACAGCCTGATTATCAGTGAGTTCTATTCCGTTTGGATTACTAAAGTTAACAGTGAAGGTTTCATCACTCTCTCTTGAACGGTCACTGTAGACTCTCAAGTTAATAGTTGCGCTGGTCTGCCCAGCAGCGAATGTTAGTGTGCCTGATGCGGCTTGATAGTCATTATCAGCAAGTGTTGCGGTACCGTCCGCAGTGCTCCAGTTTACGCTGACTGATTCAGTCGGTGCAGATGAGAGGTTAACAGTTAGACTGATATTTTTATGTTTTTTGTTGCCTTCGTTTACTGACAGATCACTGACTGATAGCTCAGGTGTGCTAGTTGCCGGTTGATCATCGTTTGTAATGGTAATCACCCCTGAACTATCACCAATTACAATGCCAGCAGCGTCGGATAGCTCTACAGTGAAATATTCATCACTCTCTTCGTTAGTATCACCATAAACCTGAACCGTAATATCAGCACTGGTTTCACCGGCTAAGAAGATTAGCGTTCCTGAGGTCGCTTGATAGTCTCCATCGCCTAAGGTCGCGGTTCCATCTACGGTACTGTAATCGACAGTAACAGTTTCGGTGAGCGATTCAGAAAGGCTGACCGTTAGGATCGCAGCAGTTGCACCACTGTTTCCTTCTATGAGTTCGAAGTCACTGATAGTCAGTTCCGGTTGAACTGGCTGTTCAAGCTCAGGGTCATCGGTGCGTACAACCACATCATCGAATGTAGTTTCGCCATTTTTACTGTAAAGACCAAAGCGACCGTCCAATACTTGGGCATTAAATGCAAAGTCGACTCGTGCAATGTCGTATTCAGATCCAGCTTCGCTTAGCGTTGCGGTGACTGTCAGGCCTTTGAATGAGAGATCGATATCATAATCATCGCCAGCTTGAAGATCGCCAGAAACTTCATAGCTATCATCGACGACCCAACCACTCGCTTCTGTGTGGTGACCTACAAACAGAGCATTGCTATCTACATCCAGAGCGACAAATTTGAAATCATTCTCGCCATAGTAATCGAAGATGATGCCACCATTAGTTTCGGTATTTAGTGTTGCTGCTAGTTCTAGAACAGAAGAAACATCAAAACCGTTACTGAGTCCGAGATCAACTAAGCTAATGACGTGCTCATTAGTATCTGCAGTTCCTGTATAGGTTCCGTTAATGACGGTCCATTTGGCTGGGTCGACTGGTTCGAATGTTAAGTTATTGGTACCGGCGTTAAACGCTTCGGTGACTTCAAATGTGATTTCTGGTGGTAGTACCTGAACAGCCACATTATCAAAGGTGCCGCGGGCATTATCAGAACCTACACCGACTAACCCGCTATTCAAGCCATAAACGAAGCCATCAGGATCGACTCTAGGATCAAAGGTATGAGTAAAGTACTCGCTGCCATTAACAACCAAGGTTGCGGTTGTGCCGTTGATTGCGAGGAGTAAGTTGTAGTTACGATCAGGTTTTACTTGTACCGGAGATTGGACATCAACTATCCAGCCATCTGCAGTACGGCGACCCATTTCAAATTTGTCGTTGGAGACATTGATGCCGGCAAATTTAAAGTCTTCTGGCCCTTGATAATCGAAGATTAGATAAGCATTTGCTTTCCAACCCCCTGTTGGCTTCTCGGTACTTACAGTTGCTGCTATTTCAAAGTAACTTGGCAGTGCATCATCGATATAGAAGACACTGACTGCATCACCACCGAGTGATTCGGCAGAAACACTCAAACTACCTGATTGCACTTCGAAACTGCCGCTATCTGTGTAGAAGCCTTGTGACTGGCTATTTAAACCGTCATTAAAGTCGGCACTGCGGAGTACATCACGACGGCCGCCTGGAATGTTGCCTGGTTGCGGATCAGTTGGACCGCCGGTCTGATCCTGCCATAGACCGTGGTCTTTCTGAGTTATTAAGCCCATTTCTCCGTAAGGTTCAGCCTGTAAGTGCGCGACGTTACTATATCTGCTGGTGGAATTTTGTGTACCGACATCGGCTGTACGGGTGATATCCGCTCCATCACTTGCTGCTTGCGCCCAAAGGAAGTCATACAAGTGAGGTGGAACTTGACGACTTACCGTAGCGATACCAAATGGCGCGAAAGGCACAATGTAGGAGTTATATTCGCCTACCCAGTCGATTAAGCGATCACCACCGGTATTACCGATGAGAATATCGAGGCCTGCACCACCAAAGACTCGATCTTCATAAACGATATGGGTATCAGGTGCATCATTCAGACCGTTGGTTTGATCATAACCTGTACCTGAACCGCCTGTTACATCATCGGCGTTCATAAGGTCATTGCCCCAACCACCGTAGATATGGTCACGACCTGTACCGCCTACAATCCAGTCATTACCTAGATCACCGAATAGAACATCATCACCGTCGCTTTCACGATCTACCAGATCACCGATTGGGGTGCCATTTGGAGCGAACTCAATGTAACCCGCTTCAGTAGCACCTTCGTTATCCATTGCATTTAAGAAGTAATGTTTTAGGTCTCCTGTTAATACATCTCCTTTCCAAACATCATTTCCATCGAATAGGATAATACGACGTGGATCGTATTCATCGTAGAGATAGAATTCACCCAATCTGCTTTGTACAGGCTTAGGCGCATTCCATGGGTCTGTGTCATCACCGAACAGCAAGATGTCATTAGGATTGTAAGGGCGACTGAAGTCAGTGCGGATTAGATACTCGATTTCAAGATTTTCATCGATCACAGGCGCGTACGACTCAGGTAGCGCTTCAGCACCACTCATCGCATCATCACCTGCTCCACCATGGATAAAGTCTTTACCTAGACCCCCGAAGATGATGTCGTCTGCAAAGATTGGATTGAAGAATGGATCATCAATACCCGGCGCTAGATCGAATGGGGTTAGATCGACTGATTTTTTCAGTTCGAACTCAATGTTGATAGTTTCTGTCTGTACCTGTCCTGGTGTGTAGATGAATTCATTCAGTACGTCACCCTGACTAGTACGCGTATCTGGATCACGGTCTAGCAGCAGTTCTACACCGTAAAGGCTTTCTTCTCGACCGTCTGTAGCAGTATTACGGCTGGTAAAGATGCGACCATCATCACCTAAAATACCATCGATACCTGTGCCACCGGAGATCCAATCGAATCCCCAGCCACCGATGATATCGTCATCATCAGCATCACCGAAGGCGATATCATTACCACCGCCGAGGTAGATAAAGTCATCACCAGTGCCACCGTGGATCTCATCATTACCACCAATATCCACTTTGGCGAAGATACTGGTATGAACTGAGTCACCAAACATTTCTCGGTAAGCAGGATCGCCTGGGTTATCTAACTCGAATAGTTCAGGTTTGAAGTCAGGACCACCCGGCGTGTAATCTAGTAGGCGTACACCGCGAACGATAATACGTTCATCGCCACGGTCAACTTCATCGGTAATATTCTGATCGTAATTGTATTCAAGGTAATCGTGGTTACCTAAGGTATTTACATCGATTCCGTCGACACCTACGAGTCTGATGATATCGCCGTTATCGCCTATGATGGTATCTGAATCACGGCTATGGCGACCTTCATTAGGGGTGCCATCCGTTAGTTCAGTAAAGTCACCGTTTTCATCGATATTAAAGCCGTTGTTTCTATCGATTTGAGTACCGGCTCCGCCGAAGATCATGTCGCCTTTATCTGGGCGATGGTCTGGAGTAATTAGGCTAAAGTGAGTTGAAGAACCACCAACAAGGTCGTCCTGACCTAAGCCACCGAAGATAACGTCTTTACCGCCACCACCTTCGATATAATCTTCACCATCACTAGCAAGCTCTGTGCTAGCGATAACGGTGAGTGGGCCTACTGGGTCTTCCGCTCCCATTCTTTCTCTTGCAGCGCCTATATGAGCCTCTGCAGCGACAGCGCTATCGATAGAACCATCACCTTGGATTATATCGTGGCCAAGTTGACCGAAGATGGTGTCATGACCTGCACCACCTGCGATGTAATCATTACCAAAGCTACCAACTCCAGCCAGACCAGAATCGATCGCAAAGTTATGATATTCAGCGTAATCAATTTCATATTCAGCCCACCATTGCGGACCATTTGGATCACGGTAGTCACGAAGTAAACCGTCAGTTAATAACCGACCAGATGATTCACCGCTCAATGGTGTTTGACCCAGACCATCGCCGTAGGCATAGAGAGGATCTACACCGTCAGGAAGATCACGGTCAGTGCGAGCGTAAATCAAAGTGCCCGCAAGAGTCTGGAAGCGTGCATTAAGAATATCGTCCAGTAGATCACCATCGACGACTACGCCATCATCACCAGCCATACGGGTGAGACTAACCATGTCGCCAAAGATCAGATCATCACCCTCGCGACCATCAATCATGTCATGACCAGAACCACCAATTAGTACATCAGCAATGGATGTACCGTAGATAATGTCATCTGCGCCGTTTTGCGGTGATAGCGCGTTGATTTCTAGCACTGTGTTGAGTTCAGTGGTCTGGATTTTCTGTAATAGAGGTAAAACACCCACTGGGATTGGTACCAGCGCATCTAGATCTGGCTCATTTGGATCATGGACAAACTGTACAACCTCACCATGGTCACCAAATATGATGTTCTGGCTATCAATTATGCCGTCATCTATACCATCTACACGTCCATCGCCTTGCAATGTGTCCTGACCAGCGATCAAATTGTCACTGACAGGATAAGGTATTCTTACAGGGGCAAAGGTTTGATCACTTGAGCCAAGGTTAGGATTGATAGAAGGTGCAGGATTGGTATCAGTAGCTGTTATATCTAGGGCTCTGGTAAAGATGTTGACGTTAATACCACTGTCGCCGTAGATATGATCAACACCACGCTGGCCCAAGATAGTATCGTTACCAGAACCGCCCGCTAGATGATCACCTGCTTGGCTACCGATAATCAGGTCGTTACCTGCACCACCGTAAGCAGTAAAGCCAACGGTTGGCATATTCTGATCAGAAACACCTGCAAATAGCTGCGAAGCATCGATGATGTCGTGACCAGCAAAGTTGTAAGGATTCGCAAGTGGGAATACCCATTCATTATCCTCGTTCTGACCATCTGGTAAGTGTGGGAACATATCAAATGGTTTATCACCAAACTCTTGGCCTAGTCGATCGAACGAGTGACCGGAATACCAAACACCGTCTTGGCTAGTATCACCGTAGATGACCAGAGGACTATCAGGGCCTGCACCGCCAGAGACAATAAAGTGATCGCCACCGATCTCTGAACCAACATCAGTAGTGATATCTGTTCGAGTAATAGTCACTGTAGTGGATTCAAGCGCACATTCGTGAATCGCTGCGCCTTGGAGGTACATTTGATCAGCAGTGACACTTGCTACGGTGAAGCCCCCTGCTATGCCCTCTAAGTAAATAACCTGACCTGCTTCAAATCCATCATCAATCCAGCTGCCTCCATCGGAGCGTACTAGGCGATCAACGATTAGTTCGACCTGTTCGACTTCAGTTACGGTTGTTTCAGCGATCGATAGATGGAGATTGATATCACTAATGGTACCGCCAGCAAATGATGCGCCTGAAAGTATCATTGCAGAGTCTGCACCCCAGGTTGCGAATTGCTCGCCTGGGTTGAGGCTTTCATCTGCGTCAGCAAAACTTAAGACTTCGCGGGTTTCACCTTCACTACCTACTTGAATTAGCTGGCCGATTGCATAACCATCATCTTGCCAGCTACGGCCATCGAGGCGAGTTAAGATATTATCGCCATCAACGGTTGTTGCGTCGTAGTCACCTATAGTTTCGATGAATAGGTTACCGCCACCATGAAGGGTTGTGAGGCTACCGTGCGGGCCTTGCACCCAAATTAGTTCTTCACGGCCTTGCTCTGTTGCAAGCTCTTCACCGAGAAGTGTCATGTTTGAACCATCTATATCCAATACTCGGTATTGAACTGCTGAATCAAAGCCTCCCAGGGAGATCAAGTGACCTTCTAAGAAACCATTATCTTCCCAGTTTTGGCCGTCCTGACGTGTAAGAACGCCACCTTCATTATTGCCTGCAACATCAAGCACGAGCGATTCGATCACCAAAGCATCAACCGCAGTCAGACGAATGTCACTTATGCCATCGAATAGCGGTACTGGTGTAGCGCCTGCAAGAACAAGGATTGAGTTGTCGTTTGGATCCTGAACGTCAACGGTACCACCATTGCCATCAGTAACCTGAATAATGGCATCTAGCACTTCAACTACGGTCCAGCTACCGACATAACCATCAATAGTGACTTCTTGCCCAGGTAAGAAACCTTGTGCTTTCCAGTCATAACCCGCAAGGGTAATCGTGCCGCCGCCGTTGATTAGATCAGGTTCTGAGGTAAAGGCGTTTTCAGCAGAAACAAAGGCTGTTGGGTTAAGCGTACCGGTAACTTCTAAACGGTCATTACCTTCGCCGAGCATTAGATTGAATACTTCGATGCTACTTTCGGAATCGTTAGTACCGAAGCCTTCAGATCCTAGATTGATTTTACCGAAGCTAATACCTCCTGGAACGACGATATTGCCACCACCCGAACCTTCACCGAAGGTTGGGCCGCTGACTGGACCGAAATCGAGATCCTCAGCCATACCGAAGCCTTGAAGGGTTGTTTCAGTTAATATGCCACTACCATCAGCTTGGCTTGAGTCATTAAATATATTCAAGACATCGATCTGCTGACTTTCTGGAGGCTGAGCGCCAATGGCGATCAAGAAGTCGTCTGTTTCACCCGGTAGTTTGATACCATTGGTCAACGAGCGATCAGCGCCTGTTGGTCCACCTTCAACCGCCAATGGGCCTCTGAGTTTAGATAGAAGATGGTTTGAAACTGGGAATATTTTCACGCCTTCGCGTGTTGGTGGCACGGTGTAATCATCATCCGCTTGCAACTCGACAGTTTGCATATTGTAGTAATCTGCATCAGTGAATGTTGCTAGCGGTGCGATTCTTACAACGGTCACATCATCAGCTACGCCATCGCCTAGCCAAGTTGCGTCTAGGTCAGATTCAACACCATCAATGGTCACGTGGATCAGTTGCAGTTTGCTATCCTGACCGTCGTTGTCACCACGAATCAGCTGAACTTTGGCTTCTACGTCGACCTCGACACCATTGGTATCACTGATACGAACCCACATGCCTTCGAGGAAGCCTTCAGATAACCAGCCTGCTTGCTCGCCTTCCAGGCCTCTATCTAAGAACTGGCCTGGGAAGAAGTCAGGATTGGTCTCTTCGCCAAAACTAACCTCTCCAGAGTAGATAAAGGCTTCAGCGAGATCAGAAAGCACAATTGGGTCGGCTGATTCACCTGGAGTACCCCAGGTTCCTGTTGTAGTTAATGTAAGCGTTTGACCATCTTCAGAGACTGAGAGTACTTCATAATCGCCATCGTTAGCGCTGCCACCAATTCTGATGGACTGGCCGGCTACAGGGATTAAGTGACTAATAGCAGTGGCGTCGACGGAAGTACCATCTTCTGTCCATGCGCCCATCGCTGTAAGAGTAATGGTTGTTGCACTAACAGAGAGAATTTCATAATTACCGTTGTTGTTTGAGAAGCCCCCTGCACCTGTGGCATCAATAGCAATGGTTTGTCCTGCGGCAAAACCATCGGCAGCAAAGTCGCCTGCAGCTCTTGATAAGGTTAGGTTTGTTCCATCATCGCTAAAGGTAACAATATCGTTAAACAGCTCCTCAGCATCGAAGCTGGCACCGTAGAAGCCTTCATCAGCAAAGTTACCAAAGTCTGAGCCTGTGCCTCTTGTCAGTGTGAGATTGGTACCATCATTACCAAAGATGATATGACCATTAAAGATCTGATTAGCCTGCAATCCACCAATGGCTGCGTAATCTTCCGGTGTAATCGCTACCCCATCGATCTCGATTACATCGGCTAAACCATCAGTGAGTACAGCAACTTGGACTTCGCCTGTAGGTGCACGGGTTAGGCGGAGTTCATAAGTATCGGTTTCACCGCTACCTGCTGGAATATCGCGGATTAATTGAGTTGAACCGCCGCTTTCGATCACTACAGCGCCTGAGGTTTCGTTATCGTAAACCTCAACATCAAGAAGTTGTAAACCGGAACGTAAGTTCGGGAAGATGTAATCAGCATCTGTTGTGTCATCGTTACGTTCAAACTCTACGACAGCAAGCTGGAGATCTTCTCTGACGTAATCGTCGCGCGCCTCAATACCAATGTTAATAGCATCATTCCAATCAGGGTCTACCACGCCATCAACGAAGGTAAAGGTAGCCTGACCGATAACGACGCGGTCATTGACTGCGTCATAGACAGGGTCGGTAAATAGCTCGAGGCGGCTATCAGCATCAGGATTGGTGAATTTGATCGCTTTATCGGCGAAGTCATTCAATACAATATCAACCACCACTTCACTGCCAGGTGCTGGTTGCATCGCTAGTTGTAGTCGAATTTGATCGTTAAGTTGAGTCGTTGCATCGCCTTCAACCACGATTGTTTGACCGTCTACCAAGCCGTTTTCATCGATCTCTGTAATCAGTACTCCCGGAGTATCGTTATCAAGCACAGTCACTTCGACATTGCGGACATCGGCCGCATCGTAGATATCAACGTTAGAGATCACAGAGTGCTGGATGACAACAACGCGATCACCTTCAGAGCGTTGGTCATCTGGTGCAAACATATAAACGGACTGTTCAAGGTTCCAGTTGGTGTGATCGAAGGTTAGTACGACCGCTCTGTTATCAACCTGAGTAAGTACACCATTGATCATCACAGAGCGTTGGAAATCAGCGTCAGTGACTAGTGCGCCTGGATCGGTAGTAGATAGCCAGATGCTATCGCCAAGGGCATCTACTAATGGATCTGGGTTCAGATCGTAAGGCTGTCCAGTTGAAGGATCGATTGTTCTCTCTTCTTGAGTGGAGCGCGCTGCTGATACGGTTACATAAACGACCTCACCGGCTGCTAGCTCTTCTGAGAGTCTTACGGTGTAGAAGTCGCTGAATTGATCCGCTTCTAGCAGCTCTTCCCTAACGATGCTTTGACCGGAGCTTGTATCACCTGCTGCCTCTTCATTAATGACGACTAGACCTTCAAGTGCGGTAGATACGTTGTAGTCGAAGCCATCAACCACAAGACCGTTGTAGAGAGGGTCGTCGGAAGATACTAGATGATCAACTGCACCTGAAACGCCTTCAAGCTCGCGGGTAACAATATCTTCGACAACATCGCCGCCAACATTGATGGTGTCAGAGCCTAAACCACCGATTACCCGGTAAGCGACACCAAATGCTGTGGATTGAACGAAGAACTCGTCATCGCCTTCAAGACCATCAACTTCAACTACCTCAATGGTGGAGTAACGAACATTTAAGCCAGCACCGTAGATACCATCTTTGGTGATGGCTATGTCATCTGGGAATTCAGTGCCGAGGATGACCAGTTTATCGAAGCCTGCACCACCTTCTACCGAAACTGGCGCGTTAATGTTGTATCGAACCTCATCCTGACCACCTCCTGCTCTGATATCTGGTGCTTGAGCCACCGAGAAGCCTAATCCGATCTGAGGTGTAGCAACGCCCTCTTCATCGAGAACAATAACATCATCAGTTGGATCTTCAGTAAGTAGAAGATCAAGGAAGTTAATACCGCCATCACCGTTAACGTCGAAGACTGGATTGCCACCGCCATCGGTTGGTAATGCCGCTTCAAGTGCGACGCCATTGTCCAATTGAGCAAAGGTGATCACGCCATCTTGAAGATCTTGAAGAATCTTAGCACCGGCTTCAAGGTCCGCTTTATCGATGACACCGCTATTATCGAAGTCAAAGTCGACTGTAGCAGCTAATGCAAAGGCGCGAACGATAAATAGGTCATTATCATCATCGCCCTCTAAACGAAGTTCTGCTTGGTTAGAGTAGACGCGGAACTCATCGTTGCCGCTACCACCTTGTGCTACCAGTGGTGCTGTAGCACCAGCAGACAACCAACCTCTTGTGGTCGCTACTAGATCTGGGAACACATCCTGTTCGAGTAAGTTACCGTCTGCAGTATCACGTTGCGAACCGAAGATCTGACCGATCTGGAATTGATCATCGCCAGAACCACCATCAATGGAGGTAATCACAGTAGTATCATCAACGAAGAAGGCATCATTACCGCCTCGACCTTCAACCAGTAAACGACCATTTAAACCGGTGTCATAGTTGATACGTTGAACTTCATCACTATCTTCGTTGTTTTGAATAACATCGCCGTATTCGGCAAGATTTCCGTGCAAGATAGCAATATATCCAGGACGATCCGTAGTTTCGTTTGGAAGGAAGGCTGCTGCACGCATTAAGAAAATATCGTCAGTCGCGTAAGCAACGCCATTTATGTCAGAACCGCTATTAGGGCTATCAAAGCCAAAGATACTGAGTTCGTCTACGCCATCATTCTCAGCGCCTGTATCCAGTACATTGATGACGTAATTACGTTCATCTTCACCGTTACTACCCAGAGAGTGAACTTCGTAATAATCGGTGCCTGCCTGACCGTCGAGCGTTAATGTGTGCTCTGCATCAGATACGGTATTTGGTCCAGTTGTGGTTGATGTGTCTTGTAAGAAGTAGACCACCATCCGGTCTTCGCCATCTGCGATTAGCGAATCTAGATCAGCACTACCGTGAACGCGTGTTTTAGAACCGAGGAAGATATAGCCATCATCGCCCTGCTCAGTATTACCGCTAACGCCTGAGGGGTCACCAAATTGAATGTAATCGGAATCATCGTTACCCCAGATATTGGTCAGATAAACGGGCGCGGTATAAGTTGGAATTGCTGTGCCAACCGGATCGCCGGAAGTGACATCAGCTCCAGCAATGATTCGGCCCCTTAGTGTCATATTGGTACCATAAGTGGCATCAGCATTGTTATGATCACCGAAGATGTCGATAGTTTCTTTAGCTAGAATCTCGCTATTCTGATGTAGATCGACATTGTCACCGACTAATAGAAGTACTGAACCACCTTCTGCGAAGATCTGACCATTTAGAACGCTACGTGGAGCATCGGGATCTAAACCCGGTAAACGGCTTACACTTTCTGCAAAACGCGCGCTGCCAGATTCTAGTAGGATCAGATGCTCATCTAAATCGGCAGATTCTCTCACCGTTAGACGAATATCACCTGTATAGGTATGGGCTAGAACAAGACTCAAATCGCCGTCTGTTTCAGTAAGGTAGATATTATCGGTTGCTTCTAGACCGACATCGTCGACGTTTGCAGCTGAGCCAATTCGGGAATTGATTTCCACATCATTCGAGCTACTACCGATATCGGAATAATCGCCGTTAGCATCAAGATCTATTGTTTGACCTAGGATATTGGCTGCCTCATCACCTGCTCCGCCGTTTCTTGCATCTCTGATTGAGCCATCAGTTGTTCTGAGTGATACATTTTCGTCACTGTGAACTGTATCTAACTCTAGTGGACCCGTTAGTTCATCGATATAGATGCCGCCATTGAACGGCGCATTTATATCGAAGGCATTAAGCACCCCGAAACCGTCGTTTCGATCAACATTGATCTCTAAGAAGTCACTTTCAGTACCTATGCCACCTTGGCTCGGTGTTGGTGTTTCACCAGTAATAACACCAGAATTAAGGGTAATGTTTACACCAGAAACATCGACTGTTGTAGTCGCACCTGAATCGGTATCGGCATCGATGATTCTTGCACCGGAATTTAGCGTGACATCATCTTCGGTCGAATGGATGTGGCCAACCAACATATCACCGATCAACTCATCAGCAATGATCTCACCATTAGTGGTTAAGAATATCTGTGGCGTACCGTCTGGTGGTGTGCCGCCGCTCCAATCAACATCTGTGTTAATGATGAAATCAATTGTTGTATCTGGTGTGACATCAACAGTGACATTGGAACCGTATGGGGCACCAGTGATCGAAGTGGTTCGATATGTTCTGTTTTCTGCGCCTGTGTAACCGTCATTACTATCAACATGGCCAATATCTATATCATCACCAGCGCGTACTTCCGTGAAGGTATAGACTGAGTCTACTTCAGTGTGACCTGTGCCATAGGTCTGACGGACCCAGTTGTATAGGGATTCTCCCTCAACATCTGGACTAAAGTGATCCCAGTAAATACCACTACGGCCGTCAGGATCGAACAGACCTGGAGGATCGTAGGTGCTGACATTTACACCATCGATAGGTGCCCAATCATCACCGGCTCTGGAGTCATTGATAATCACATCGACATCATCGCCTGCGGTAATCCGGTGGATGGTTATATCGAGATTGTCTGTTTCTGCTGGATCTTGAGAACGATCATGAAGCGTAATATCTAGAACAGTATCACTACCGGCATCTGCTTCGAGGTGGATCTCTTCAAGTGCTGGTGTAACATCGTTACTGGTGGCATGGATAATTCTGACCAATTCCACCATTAATGGCGTGCGGCCATCACTGGCATTCTGATTACCTATATTGCCACTAGCATCGACATCAAGCGTATTGGTTCTGATTAAGCCTTCATCGAAAATAGCCGTTGGAAGTACGCCTTGTTGAACTACCAAATCACGTTCATCAACCCTGACATCCCCGCGTTGGTTCTCAATTACAGTATCACCGATAACATTATCAATGCCGCCTAAGAGTATGATATCGCTATCATTATTATTTCCAGCTATGCGGTTTCTGATTTCAACTAAGGTTCTAGGGTAAGTGATATCTAGATCGAATTCGAAGGTATCGCCTGGTGTTACTGGGTCTAAGGATACGTTGTTTACAGAAGCTGGATTAAAGCGGATATCGTCCACTTTAATATTTACGGCAGCCGATCCATCATGGGTATCTATATGGTTTATAACGAGGTCATATTCAGAATCATTGATGATTCTGACACTGTCCCAAGTACGCTGACTTTCTACTAATCCACTATTACCCCAGATAATGCCATCAGTTCCGTTCACGTGGTTGGCAAAGAAGGTTAATTTACCGGCTTCGTTGTAGATAATGTCGTCGAGGATAACTTGGTTATTTGCAGCGCTAAGTGTGTTGCCAACGACCTTGCCGGTATTGCTACCCAAGAACTCAATATTGGTCAGGCTAACAATGACACCGTTTTCATCGATAACCAGCTCTGGATTAGGTTCTCCGAGCAATACTACATGAGACTCCCAGAATATATGGCGATCTGGTGTACTACTAACAGTCTCATCTTCATCAATATCTACACTCAAAACGTTGAAACATACTTCTAATTCATCGACCCCAATACACACTTCTAGATCTGGCAAATTAGTTATGCTGTCAGCATCAGCAGTGATCGTAGCGATATTTTCAGAGTTAACATCTATATCTTTAGCTTTTAAGAACGATCCATCGCGTCCACTAACGCGGGTAAGGCTGTTATAGGTAGAGCTTGCGTCAGAGTGCACATCAACAGGAATAGGATTAAATACTGAGGCAACAGCACTGATAAAGTTGGCTAGCGCGTTGTCGTAGTCATTGTATTTAGCAACAGCATCGGCATGCATTTGGGAATTGTCGTGACGCGCTTCTACAACGATATTCGTATTGCTGATGATTGAAGAGCCGTCATGTAAGATAGTTTCGACGAGGTCCCAAGATTGGATATGCGCATCGGCGGTTGAATCAGCAACAGGATAAGCTTTGGTATCGGCTTCGGAGTTAACATTTGCGGTCCACTCTTTTACTAAACCGCTGTTATCTACAACGACATCCCCTGTACTGTTATCTATTTTGGTTTGACTACCGGCGCGCGCAGCCACGGCGACATTATTTGCTTCAATGTCTGAATTACCCGTCAATATGACTTGATTGAGTACTGGATCAATTGCAGAGCCTATTGTGAGCGATCCATCGGCATCTGCGAAGCCTGCTACGGCTGTAGCATCCGCGTTTGCAGTAACATCTGCATTTAAACCAGTACGAGATTCAACGAGAACAGTTCTATTAGCTTTAATGGTCGCGTCAGAAGTTAGGATCACATCGTGATTAACGACAATGTCAGCATCAGCATCTGAATCAGTTACCAAACCAAATGAACCATCGGTTTCAGCCAGCGCTGTTAAGGTTTGCATGCTGGTTGCGAGTATTTGAACATCACGCTGTGCGATAATCGATCCAGAGCCTATATCTGTAAGTACATGACTATCAGATGTAACGGTTGCATCTGTGTTACCAATGACAATGCCACCAAGTGCTTTGTTAGTTGCTATAGCATTGGCGTTGGTATTGGCACTGGCCTCGATGATGATGTCATTACCGCGAAGGATATTTGCATCGACAAGGGCTTGCACAGTGTGATTAGACTCAGATGTAGCATTAGTATTACCAACCGAGACAACACCGCCTCCGGAACCTGTAGAATCGGCTTTAACTTCTGCAGAGCTATGGACTGCTCTCAGCGTTAGATTATTGCCTGACTCAACATAGCCACTACCTACGATAACAGTAACCGTTGGGTTCGCTTTGGCGCTAGTGTTAAGGCCTTTTACATCTATTGCCCCACCACCTGAAGAATCTGCAAATGCGTCAGATATAGAGGTTGATTGAGCTGTAAGGGAGACATTTCCAGAAGCGGTTATATTGCCTGATCCAAATTCGGCAACGACTGTAGGGTCAACTTCAGATACTGCTGTAGATGCACTTGCTGCTACTATGCCAGCACCAAAAGATTCGACGACAGCTATAGCAGTATCGTTTGATACGGCATTAACTGTGATGGAGGATGCACCCGCAAAGCCATACGTAGTCGGTAATCCATCTGTATCTAACCCGGCAACGGTTGTACCAACACTACCTAGAAGTTTTGCTGAGGTATCAGCAAAGATTTTAGCGCTAGGACTAGATACGCTAACCGCCACTGCGCCTACACCTACAGCACCTGAACTAGCAACGGCATTATTATTTGACGTTGCTGTAACGTTTACAGCCGAGCCAGGAATCGTAATCAGAGAGCCTGAACCGATACTGGCATCAGTATCAGCGCTATTAGTGACTTCCGCACTTGCATTTGCACCACCGCCGGCAAATAGACCGATAGAAATCACATCGGAAGTGGCTAGCGCGTCATTATCAGAGGTGGCTGATACAGTTAATGAATTTGCATCAACAACATCAGCATTCATTTCGGCTTTAGTGCCACCTCCAACCTTAGCCGTTGGTATAGAGACACCGACCGCGACTAATCCACCACCGGCTGAATCAG
Source organism: Neptuniibacter sp. QD34_54 (assembly GCF_047778055.1). GTDB lineage: Bacteria > Pseudomonadota > Gammaproteobacteria > Pseudomonadales > Balneatricaceae > Neptuniibacter. The sequence goes on from NZ_CP180546.1 coordinate 1,925,567, forward strand.
CATCCGCAGTAGCATCATGATCAGAGGTAGCGATAAAGGTAATTGAGCCATTAATATCAAGTACGTTGCTGCCTGTACCACCCGTCGCGTTAACATCGGCAGAGCTAGTCACCTCTGCAAACGCAGCCGCACCATTGACAGTAAAGCCACCTAAGCCTGCGGTAACTACGTCAGCATCTGCAGTATTATCACCATCCGCTTTAACTAGTAAGGAATTGGCAGTGACTGAACCATCCATATCAGCGATAACTGCACCGCCTACATGTGCTTTTGCGCCTACTAGCGATGCTGTAAATAACCCGCCAGCCAGACTTAATGCATTAGCTGTGGCAAGATTTTGAGCACCCTGCAGTAACGCCTCAACTTTTACTGCGCCGGATGTCCAGATCGAAGCGGCAGAACCCACTTTAGCTTCTACATCTGCATCACTAGTGATAATGGCGTTGGCTTGGGCACCATTACCGCCGCCTAAACTGATTGAACCCATAGTGACAGTTGCTAGAGCAATGTTTTGACCCAAAGCTTTCACATCTAAACTTGATGCGGCACTACCGACAATATCACCATCAAACTGTGCTAAGACGCCTCCGCCTACGGTTGCAGATGGCAACATCACAGAAATTGAAATCACACCGACTGTAGCGCTATTAGCGACACCTTCTGCTTTGTTATAACCAGTGGCAATAACGTCGATATTGGCTGCTGGTACGGTCAATTGAGCGGTAGAACCGACAGTTGCTTCAACATCAGCATCAGAGGTGATCTCTGCAACTGAACTCGCACCTGCTCCGCTAAACAAACCTAAAGAGATGGTGAGCGCATCTGCATCCGCATAGTTATTACCGGTAGCGAGGACATTTAGCGTATTAGCATCGAAAACATCACCATCCATTTCGGCAATGACCGCGCCGCCAATACGGGCTGCTAATTCACCACCGGCTATAGAAACCAAACCACCAGAAGCAAGATCTGAACTGGAGATCGCATCGTTATCTCCGGTAGCTTTTACATTTAAAGCATTAGTTGTTGTAAGTGATGCGGTAGAGCCTACAGATGCTATGACATCAGCATCAGACGTAATCTCAGCTACAACACCGCTACCGGCACCACCAAAGGCACCAAAACCACCTGCCAATGTGTGCGCTTCAGCAAGATTACGACCCACCGCTTCGATTGTGATTGAAGAAGAGCTAGTAATATCACCATCGACATCAGCGATAACAGCACCACCGACGTGCGCAGTGGTGAGCATGACTGAAACACCCGCCAATACACCTGCAGCTCCACCGGCAGCGGTTGCAGTTGCTCGGTTCATTGCGCCTTGCAAGCGGGCATCAACGACAACCGTGCCTGTTGCTGCGATAGATGCGGCTGAACCCATTCTCGCTTCTACATCAGCATCTGCCGTGATACTAGAAATCGCTTGCGCACCTGCACCGCCACCAAGCGATACACTGGCTACCGTAGTTGATGCATCTGCGATGTTTTGACCAAGGGCTTTAACATCTAGGGTAGATATCGAACCACCGGTTGTCTGACCATCGAATTGAGCTAACACACCTCCGCCAACATGGGCTTCTGGAAGCATGACAGAGATGGAAATTACACCGCCACTGCCGCCTACAGCAGTACCAACGGCATGATTATATCCGGTGGCTAGCACATCGATATTGGCATTCGGCGTATTAAACTGAGCTGTAGATCCGACTTTGGCTTGAACGTCTGCGTCGGAAGTGATTTCTGCTTTGGCACTTGCACCAGCTCCACTGAATAGACCGAGGGAGATGGCTAAAGCATCTGCCAAAGCAACATTGCTACCGTCGGCTTTAACCAGAACAGTGTTAGCATCATTCACATCGCCATTCATCTCAGCAATGACTGCACCACCAACCCGAGCAGCCAATTCGCCGCCCGCAATAGAAACAGCACCACCCGAAGCTAAATCAGAGTTTGATATTGCATCGTTATCTCCGGTAGCACGAACAGTTAGAGTATTTGCCGTAGTGAGTGATGCCGTTGAGCCGACAGATGCTATGACATCGGCAAACTCTGTAACCTCTGCAACTACACCACTACCGGCACCTGCAAAAGCACCAAAACCTCCGGCCAAGGTATGGGCTTCGGCTAGATTACGACCAACCGCTTCAATAGTGATTGAAGATGAACTTGTTACATCTCCATCTACATCCGCAATAACTGCGCCACCGACCTCAGCGGTAGCCAACATTACAGAAACACCTGCTAATGCACCACCGACAGCACCAAGAGCCGTCGCCGTTGCAAGATTCATATTGCCTTGCAAACGAGCATCTACGACAACTGCACCAGATGTTACCACTGTGGCTGCTGAACCAATTCGAGCTTCTACATCTGCTGTAGAACTTATCTCTGCAATAGCTTTAGCGCCAGCACCACCAAGTAATGAAATATTACCCACGGTTGTCTGAGCATTTGCCCAATTATCACCTAGAGCTTTAACATTCAGTAAAGACGCTGCCCCGCCAATAATGTCGCCACTAAATTCAGCTAAAACACCGCCTCCGACGATCGCCTCTGGAAGCATAACGTTGATCGATAGACCGCCAATACCACCGCCTACCGCGCTGGCTTGTGCCTCATTGCTACCAGTAGCTAAGACGTTGATCGCTGCACCGGGAACGGTAATCTGCGAAGTTGAGCCTACTTTAGCTTGGACATCTGCATCTGATGTGATTTCAGCGAATGCATCCGCACCAGAACCGCTTGCGATACCCACAGAGATCGCCAAAGCATCAGCTTTTGCATAGTTATCACCGGTGGCGATAACATCGACTGCAGTCGCATTGAAGAGATCCCCGTTCAGTTCAGCAATAACTGCGCCTGCAACGGTTGCGCCTAATGCTGAGCCCGAAACGGCAACAGTACCGCCAGAACCTGCATCGGAGTTACTAAGTGCGTCATTATCACCTGTTGCAGTGACTGAAACCGCTCCGGTGGTTGTAATGGATGACGTAGAACCTATTCTGGAGACAACATCTGCTGTATCACTTATTTCTGAAACTGTACCTGTACCGGATGCACCAAAGCCTGCACCGATAGCAACTGCCAATGTATCTGCTTGAGCTAGGTTTCTGCCTGAAGCGGTTACGGTGACAGAATCAGAAGCCAAAACGTCACCATTAAGTTCGGCTTTAACACCTCCTTCGACATAGGCTTCAGCTAGCATGACAGCTAAACCACCCAACTGTCCGCCTGCTCCGCCTAATGCTTTGGCGGTTGCGAGATTGTTGTTACCAATATGATGAGCATCCAACAGAATTTCATCGGCGGTAAGAGTTACATCGGCTCCGATCACGGCTTCAACATCGGCGGTTTCATTGATAATCGCCAATACATCTGCACCAGAACCACCAATACCGACTACAGATAGTGAAAGAACAAGTGCCTCTGCCTCTGCTTTATTGGATGCTGTAGCTACAACATCAATATCACCTGCAATCACAGTAACCTGACCATCCATGCCCGCTAAGGTTCTGCCACCGACTTCTGCAGTTGGTAGTGATACATCAACTGCTAGCACACCGAGAGTAAGTGCTGAACCTAAGGTATCTGATATGGCGGTTCGACTGGCTGTAGCATCAATGACTAGATCGCCACTACCGGTCACAGTAACTGTTGTTGGGTCACCTAATGATAGTTCACCCACTCGAGTGCCGATGAACGCTTCAGTATTGCTTAGCACTTGTGAGGTTGCACTTGTAACACTCACTGCGGCACCAGCGGCATCTAAAGCAATGGTTATGGTTTCAGAAGTAGCAACTTCTGTACTGGCAGCTGTGATAGAGATGTCCGAAGCGGTAACTGAACTGCTCTCTCCGATGTAAGCCAATGTATTACCTTGGATGATCGCTTCGGTGATGGTAACTGCGACAGTTATGCCTGCGCCTAAACCAAAATTAAGAGGCGCTGCTGTAGCGGTAAATGTTGAATTAGCATCAATATTAAGCGGTCCACCGATTAACATTACGTTGGTGCTACCTAATGGAACCGTTCCTGCACGTCCGCCGATATAGGCTTCAGTAGTTCGATCTACAGTGGCCATTACGATTGCACCTGATCCTGCACCACCAAGCGATAGAGCTACTGAAGTGACATCAGGTAAAGCACTGGCAATAGAGTCAGCGGTGATATCCATCGCACTAGCAGTGACGGTCATATCACCATCAGCATAAGCTCGGGTTGCACCACCAACGCTAGCGTTACCGTTTACAACGGAAACTCCGGCTGTTGTTGAAGCTGCTAGACCAAATGAAGTGGCATTGGCTATATGGCTGCTATCGGCATCAATCTGAACCAAATTACCTGCAGCAGTTAAGGTTGAATTCCGAGCGTATGCTTCTACTTCACTATCTATGTCAGTAATTGCAGACGCACCTGCACCCGCGAGGCCTCCGAGGGCGACGGAAACTGAAACAACTGAACTGTTGGCATCAATCTCTTGAGTCGCATCTGAATCGATCAGGATAGTACCAGCACCCAATGCGGTAACAGAGCTATCTTCTACAGCGGCTATCACGGTATTCGTAATGTAGTTCTCAGCCAGTGAAACACCAACGGAGGTACCTAATGCCCCCACCGATACGGCGAACGCAATAACATCGGCCTGAGCGTCGGAGATATCGTTAGCTGAGATAACGACATTACCTGCGGAAGTTATATTCGATCCATTGCTGACTCGTGAACTCACCGTTGAAGTGGATGTATTACGTGCAAAGCCCCCGGCGCCTGCACCTGCAAAACCGATAGAGATTGAAACGGAGACCGCAACAGAGGCTACAAATGCATCCAGATCAGATTCAGATTGAGCAAGTAAGGTGACGGTTCCGGCTTCAGAGGTTACATCTGAGTTATCTATTTCAGCTCGGGTAATGCTGTTATTGGTGTTTTCAGAAGTCGCTGCAGATACCCCGACAGCCACACCTACATAAGAACCGCTAACAGATAGTGTTACTGCTGCGGCATCTGAAGTCACAGACAGATCATCGACAGCGGTAACAATCACATCGCCACCTGCCTCAATGAAATGAGATCCGCTTGCATCCTCAATATAGGATTCGACCAAACCGTCGACGGTATTTTCAGTTACAGCCGCACTAATACCAGCAGCTAAAGAGAAACTACCTGATACAGCGACAGTAACAGAGGCTGCAACACCCAAAACATCTACGCTGGCTTCAGATTCAGCCTCGACAGTTAGAGTTCCTCCGATATCAACCGAAGAGTTTTCGATGCCTGCCCGAACAGTGCCGCTATAGGTATTACTTGCAACAGAGGTAGACAAGCCAACTGATATAGCCACACCACCCGATGCACCCACTGCAACGCTAGCTGCAACAACATCTGTATCAATATTAGTGACATCTTTAGCACGAACCGTTAGATCCCCTGGTGCATCAAAAGTGCTGTTATTGGTAATCAATGATTCTGTAAGATTGGCGGCACTTACCGTCGCAACAGCAACACCAACCGATGCTGAAACAGCTGCACTGCCACTTGCAGATACACCAAGTGCTGCACCGACGGAGAATGTAACTACATCACTATCTGAACGGGCAGACAAAATAGTAGGCGCAGCAGAAGTTAAGTCGACATCAGAGCCAGAAATTATTGACTGAACAGATGTATCGAAATCAACCGTAGAAACCGCAACAGCTCCAGATAGAGCAACGGTTATGTTACCGCTTGCAGCTACGCTCGCTGCTACAGCGACGGTCAAGGTATCTAAGAGTACTCGATCTTCTGCAGTCACGGAGAGCGTGCTCGCATCAATATCACTATCGATGACGCTAGCAGCAATCGTATTACTCATGTTGCTGGTCACTGAAGCACCGCTACCTGCTCCTGATAGAGAGAAGTTGCCGCTTGCAGTAACGGATAAAGCCGCTGAAATACCTTTTGTTGTGACAGTTGCCCTATCTCCTCCTAAGAAAGATTGGGCATTAACGGTGACATTATCCGCATCTATTGTAGAGCCTTGAATTGTGGCTAATAAATCATTGGTTACATTGACGGTTGCTAAGCTCACAGAGATCGATACGTCGATCGCTGCAGTTGATGATGCCGCAACCCCAATGGTGGCAGATACAACCAGCGTATCCACTTCACTAATATCTATTGCTTCAACTAAGACATCATCGGCGGAGGTTATGGTGGATGGGTTTATTACTGCTTCTGTGGTGCCACCAACGTTGGCAACGGATTCTACGACTGCGAAACTTACACCTACCGCTGCTGAAGAACCTGCGGCTAACGAAAGCGTTGCGGCAACAGCTTTGGTTTCTATATCAGTGTCGTTAAATGCCAACACTGAAACTGTATTAGGATCTGTGATCGCTGAACTTCTGATGCTCGCAGAGGTTACCGTGTTCGAATTTAGCGTCGCTAACGTAA